>NZ_CP054706.1:3107190-3814380 GCF_016495865.1 Salicibibacter cibi | reverse complement strand
ATTCCGGGGCATGTTTTCATGGTTCTTTGGTTTCTTCGGCGTTTGCGTTGCTTCTTCTTTTTTTTGCGGTTGAGCCGGTGTTTCCGTTTCTTGCCCTTCTTCTTCGTATTCGTCTGTTGGAAGTACAAATTTTACGGTATAAAGATTGCCGGTGATGTCCTGCAACGTATTGGCGAGAACTTCGGCATATCGATCTTCCAACCAGTCTTTCGCGAATTCATTTGGAGCAGCCACAAAAAAGGTGTCGTTTTCCAGTTTTATTGGTTCTGTTGATTTTAACCAAGTTTCATAGCTTGGCTTGCTGACTTTGTTTTTGATCGTATTTAACGTTTTTGCCCATAGTTCGGCCAATTCCTTCAATGTAGGAAGATCCCTCCTTTAAGCGGCGGTTAAATTAAATAAAGAGCAAGAAAGGCTTCCTGCCTAAGATTTGAAAGAGAGGGAAGCCAATCATGTTGTCATGTCCAAATGTACACAAGCGTGATCCGGTTGTCCATTTGCATTAAGGATGCCGGAGATTTGTGATTTCAGCTTAGTTGTGAATGATTGATCCTATATTCGACAACTTATGCGCATTACTAACAAAAGTGTTGATTAATCTATACAGATCATGTGCAAAAGCATCCACAAAGTTTTCCACAACCTGTGAGTAATTTCTTTGCTCTTACAACTTATCCTGCAAACATGTTAATCATACCAAAAAAAAGAGAGGGCATCAACGGGAACTGCATCAGTTTTTCACATCTTAAAAACCGTAAACAATATGTACTATGCACAGCGGTTAACATGTGGAAAGCTTGTACATAACAATGTCGAAAACTCCAGAAAGATGTCGGAATCTATTCACAGCCTAAGCCGTTTCACAGATGCCCTTGACATTTTTATCTTTTGCTCTGTATACTTTTTTAGAATGCCTAAATAGGGTGATTAAAAGGGAGGTGGCTTACGATGGCTAAACAGACATTCCAACCGAATAATCGTAAGCGTAAAAAAGATCACGGTTTTCGTGCTCGCATGAGTACGAAAAACGGACGTCAAGTACTAAAGCGTAGACGTAAAAAAGGAAGGAAAAACCTTTCTGCATAAGGCCACTGAAACGAGTGGTCTTTTTTTGCAAATTAAGAGATCATAAATTAACTTTCTTATATGCATAAGTGCAACGAAGGCTTTCGCCATAAAAATTTGGCGAAAAGCCAACTTTGCTAACACTTATACTTATACTGGATTAGCTGTTCCCTTTTAGTAGACTATTTTGGGCAAACGATTTTAAAAACCTCCTTTTTTTAATAAAAGCAGTACACATATAGGTGGTCAGGAATGAAAAAAGCCTACCGAATCAAAAGTAATGAAGAATTTGCTGAAATTTTCAAGGAAGGGAAAACGACCGCGAACCGTCAATTTGTGCTTTATGCCGTTGATAAACCCGGACAAGTTCATTTTAGGTATGGGGTAACGGTGGGGCGAAAGGTGGGAAACGCGGTTACACGAAACCGATTGAAGCGATGGATGCGCGAAATGATAAAAGAACATCAAAATGCTGTTCAATCGGACAAGGATTATATTATTATTGCAAGGAAGTCTTTATTGTCGATGGAATATCATGCGGCAAGCAAGAGTTTCATTCATGTTTTTAAACGGGCGGGGCTATGGCGGGGTCGTCCCCATGAGCCGGTCGATAGAAAAAAAGGGAAATAGTGAATGTTGGATATAATCAAGGAGGATGTGGAAGGTGCGAAAGAAAATAGGGCTGGTAGCAATGCTGGTCGCATTAACAGCGATTATGTCCGGTTGCATGAATCTTGAAGAACCGATTACTGAGAACCCGGACGGAATATGGGATACAATTTTTGTTTTTCCGCTTTCATGGCTGATCACCACTATTGCAGAAGCGACCGGTGAAAACTATGGGCTTGGCATTATTATTGTCACGATCATGATACGATTTTTAATCTTGCCATTAATGATTAAACAAACAAAAAGTACGAAAGCAATGCAGGAATTACAGCCGGAGCTGTTGAAATTAAGAGAGAAATATAGTGCGAAAGACCAAAAGACCCAGCAGAAATTGCAAGAAGAGACGATGAAGCTTTTCAGCGAGAACAACGTTAATCCACTAGCGGGTTGTTTGCCTCTGTTTATACAAATGCCGATTTTAATCGCGTTTTTTCATTCGATTATGCGGACAGAAGAAATTTTCAATCATCAATTCCTATGGTTCCAACTCGGGGAACCCGACTTTATTTTGCCGCTCATCACTGCTGCAACAACGTTTTTGCAACAGAAAATGATGATGGTAAACAACGCAAATCCACAGATGCAGATCCTGCTTTATATGATGCCGATCATGATCGGGGTGTTTGCTTTCTTTTTCCCATCGGCACTCGCGTTGTACTGGGTCGTCGGTAACTTCTTTATGGTTGTGCAAACCTACTTTATTACAGGTCCGAAAGCGCAGGAAAAAAAAGAAAATAAACGTTCAAATCCGGGAGGAGCGAAATAATCTTGAAAACCATTTCGGTGACAGGAAAAACGGTTGAAGAAGCGTTGGACAATGGGCTTACAGAGCTACAAGTCGGTCGTGAGCAAGTTGATTACGTGGAGATCCAAACACCGAAAAAAGGATTCTTGAATCTTTTCAGTAAACCGGCCATTTTAGAGATCACGGTAAAAACCGATCCTTTGGTGGAAGCCGAAAAATTTCTAGCTGATGTATTGCGTGGCATGGACGTTGATTTGGACATTCATTCGACAGATACAAAAGGGAAAACCCCCCGCTTGGAGATGAGCGGAGAGCATGTTGGTATTGTCATCGGCAAACGTGGACAAACTTTGGAGTCCCTGCAATATTTGACGAATCTTGTCGCCAATCGCCACTCGGAACAATATTTACGTATCGAACTTGATGCGGAAAATTACCGCAAACGCCGGGAGCAAACGTTGGAACAACTCGCGTATCGCCTTGCGGAAAAAGCGAAACGCACGGGACGCAAAGTTGTGTTGGAGCCGATGCAGTCGAAAGAACGCAAAAAAATTCATCAGACGCTCCAACATGATGCTGCAATCGTTACGATCTCTGACGGAAAAGAACCGCGCCGACACATTGTGATCCAGCCAAAGGACGAAGCATCCGAAAGACACCCTCATCCCTGAACAACGGCGATGGGGGTGTTCTCAATGAACGGGGTGGATGAGTTGTCTCGGTCTGGAACGAAAAGGATGGTGATCGGATGGCGCCTTTGGGGTCCGTTTCGGACAATCTGAACGCTGCATCCTAAAAATATGTCCGAAGCAATGGACCGATAGGAAAGCAAAACAATGGCAATAGCTATGTGATGATTTTTTCTCTATTTTGGTTCATGGCGGCGTTTTATGTTAGGATCAGTAGAACACTAGTGATTTCAGTTTGAGATGAATAATGATCGGTCTTAACTTGAATTTAGGTTTCCGAACACACCTTCGAAGTGGTATAATCGTATTAAATTATGATCACCAATGAGGTGCAAAATCTGAATGGCTAACTCAGCTATAAATTTGAAATTCAAAAGTTATCAATATCGCCCCTTTACCCAACGGAGGATCAAGAAACATTCATGAACAAAAGCTTTGGGTGCAGCCGTTTTGTGTTTAACCATTTTCGTGCCTTGTGGGAATCTGAGTACAAGGACGCGGGGAAAGGTTTGAGCTATCATTCTTGCGCAAATGCACTCCCTGCACTTAAGGGAAAACTCCCTTGGTTACAGGAAGTGGACGCCACGTCTTCACAGAAATCGATTCGGATCTTGCTGATTCTTACACAAGGTTCTTTACCAAGCAATCCAAATACCCGAGATTCAAATCCAAACAGAATCCTGTACAAAATTATACGACTGTGATCCAAGGCAAGAACCAAGTTCTTGTCCATATGATTGATGGAAACTTTATTAAGCTACCGAAACTTGGGTGGGTGAGATTCAAAAACAGCTGTAACGTTGAAGGTCGATAACAATCGGTTTACTCAAACAATGGAAAAGAAACTTACCCGGGAGCAGCGAAAAATGTCCCGACGGGGATTAGAAACCAAGAACAAAGGTATCCCTCAAAGAACTACCAAAAGCAAAAGATTAAGGTTGCTCGTTTGCATGAGAAAGTCGTTAATCAGCGTCTAGACTTCTTACACAAACTCTCAACAGATCTCATCAAAAATCACGATGTCATCTGTATGAGGATTTGAATACGAAAGGAATGCTGAGAAACAGGAAATTGTCCAAGGCTGTAAGTGACGTATCTTGGTCAGCATTTGTGCGGCAGCTCAAGTATAAAGCAGAATGGCATGGGAAGTTAGTGATAGAAATTGATCGATTTTTCCCTTCCTCTCAAATCTGTTCCAATTGTGGTCATCGTGATGGGAAGAACCCTCTGCACATTCGCCAGTGGACGTGTCCGATATGTGTAAACGTCCATGACCGTGACCTTAATGCGGCGCAAAATATTTTGACCGAAGGTTTGAAGCAAACAACCGTGGGAACCACGGGGGTAGCCTAATAAAATAACCGAACCCTCTGCAAGCTGAGAATTCAGCGAGTAAGGTTGGTGTTCTTAGGAATCAAGAATCTCGTTCCTTTAGTGGCGGGAGGTTCAAGTTATCCTATAGTGATGTGAAAAGAGTCGGAAATGGGGTGATGAGATGGAGTTGGATACAGTCGCGGCGATTTCCACGCCACCGGGCGAGGGCGCGATCGCGATTATTCGAATAAGCGGAGATAAGGCGGTTGCGATTGGCGATCGCATCTACCGTGGAAGGGAAAGCTTAATGAAAGTGGATTCACACACGATTCATTATGGCCATTTAGTACACCCCTCTACGAATGAAACGGTGGAAGAAGTAATGGTGTCGGTACTTCGCGCTCCGAAGACGTTTACGAGGGAAGATATAATCGAGATTAATGTGCACGGTGGGGTAGTCTCGGCTGATCGCGTGTTGCAACTCGTCCTCACCGAAGGTGCCCGCCTGGCGGAGCCGGGGGAGTTCACAAAACGGGCGTTCCTTAATGGGCGCATTGATCTATCCCAAGCTGAGGGCGTTATGGACATGATTCGCGCGAAGACGGACCGGGCCATGAATGTGGCCATGAAGCAAGTGGAAGGACGTCTTGCGCGGCAAATTAAAACGTTGCGATCCCGGTTGCTGGATGCCATTGCCCACGTGGAAGTCAATATTGATTATCCGGAATACGATGCAGAATCGGTCACATTGGAACGGCTGGAAAAGCAAGTAACAGACGTACAAACAGAAATCGATCAACTTTTAGCGACTGCTCATCAGGGAAAAATATTAAGAGAGGGGCTCGCGACTGCGATTATTGGCCGGCCCAATGTCGGAAAATCCTCGTTAATGAACGCCCTTGTTCAGGATAATCGCGCAATCGTTACAGAGATCCCGGGAACGACTCGCGACGTCCTTGAAGAGTACGTGAATGTCAATGGGGTCCCCCTTCGTCTCATCGATACCGCCGGTATACGGGAAACAGAAGATATTGTAGAAAAAATGGGTGTGGAACGATCCCGCCAAGCATTATCCGATGCAGAACTGGTCGTATTTGTCCTAAACGCGAATGAATCATTGACGCCCGAGGACGAAGCCCTTTTTGACGCTATTAAAGATTTCAATGCCGTTGTTGTTTTAAATAAAACCGATCTTGAAAAAAAGATCAATGAAACACAGATGCACGACCTTGTCGGTAACCGCCCCCTCGTCACCACCTCGCTCTTAAAAGAGGAAGGCATCGAAGATTTGGAAGCAGCGATTGCGTATCTGTTTTTTGACGAGGGCGTAGAGAGTGCGGAAATAAATTATGTCTCGAACACAAGGCATATTGCGCTCCTAAACCAAGCCAAGAAAACGATCAACGAAGCGCTGGAAGCAGCACAGGCGGAAATGCCCGTCGATATGGTCCAAATTGATGTGACGAGGGCGTGGGAACACCTTGGCGAGATCGTCGGGGAGACGGCACCGGATCAGTTGATTGATCAGTTGTTTTCACAATTCTGTTTAGGAAAATAAAGATTGATAAAAAGACAATAAAGGAGGCCACTCATGCCATTTCAAAATGGAGATTATGATGTTATTGTTATCGGCGCCGGCCATTCCGGAGTCGAAGCAGGACTTGCTTCGGCACGAATGGGCGCCTCTACACTTATGCTTACGCTCAATCTCGATGCGGTTGCGTTTATGCCTTGCAACCCTTCGGTCGGCGGTCCGGCAAAAGGAATCGTCGTTCGCGAGATTGACGCCCTTGGCGGTGAGATGGCAAAAAACATCGATAAAACGCACATTCAAATGCGCATGTTGAATACGAGAAAAGGACCGGCCGTCCGTGCATTGCGGGCACAAGCGGATAAATTCCAATACCAGCAGGAAATGAAAAACACCTTGGAGAATGAAGAAAATTTAACGCTTCGCCAGGGCGTGGTTGAGTCATTGATCATTGAAGAGGGTGTTTGCAAGGGTGTGGTCACAAATACAGGTGCGAATTACCGGGCACCATCGGTGATTGTAACGACCGGCACTTATTTGCGGGGAAAAATTATTCTCGGTGATCTTGCATACGAGAGTGGGCCGAATAATATGCAGCCGTCGGTGAAGTTGTCGCACCATTTGCGTGAACTAGGATTCGAAATGGTCCGTTTTAAAACGGGCACACCGCCGCGCGTCAACGGCCAATCGATCGACTATTCGAAAACGGAAATCCAAGAAGGCGACGAAAGGCCACGGGCTTTTTCGTATGAAACGGTTGATTATATTACCGATCAATTGCCTTGTTGGCTTACGTATACGAATAACGGCACACATGGCCTCATCAATGAAAACTTAGAGCGTTCCCCCATGTATTCCGGCATGATTGAAGGGACGGGACCTCGTTATTGTCCGTCAATAGAAGATAAAGTCGTTCGTTTTCACGATAAATCCCAACATCAAATTTTCCTGGAGCCGGAAGGGCGCGATACGCAAGAAGTGTACGTACAAGGCCTTTCCACATCGCTTCCGGAAGATGTGCAATATGAGATGTTAAAAACCGTTAAGGGATTGGAAAATGCGCGTTTGATGCGTCCGGGTTATGCCATCGAGTATGATTCAATCGTCCCTCATCAGCTTTGGCCAACGCTTGAGACGAAAACAATACCCGGATTATTCACTGCCGGTCAAATCAATGGAACGTCCGGTTATGAAGAAGCTGCAGGCCAAGGGATGATGGCAGGCATCAATGCCGCTCGTCGGGTACAGCATAAGGAAGGGATCATCCTCGATCGTTCGGATGCATACATTGGCGTCTTGATTGATGATCTTGTCACAAAAGGCACCGATGAACCTTACCGGTTACTGACGTCAAGAGCGGAATATCGCCTCCTTCTTCGCCACGACAACGCTGATTTGCGCCTGACAAAACTAGGCTATGACATCGGGCTCGTTTCAGAAGACCGCTACCGGCAATTTGAAACGAAAAAGGCAGAAATCGCTGCCGAGCGTAAGCGGGTGGAAGACACGATCATTAAACCGAGTGATAACGTTCAATCCATTCTCGAAAATAAAGATTCAGCTCCGTTAAAAGAAGCAGTCTCGGGCGCTCAGCTGTTAAAACGCCCGGAGATCCAATATCCCGATTTGGAAGCTATTACACCGCCAGAACAAGCGCTGGCTGCCGATGTGAAAGAACAAGTAGAGATTCAGACCAAATATGAGGGTTATATCGCCAAACAGATGGACCAAGTCGAACGAATGAAAAAAATGGAGAAGAAATGGATTCCGGAATGGATTGATTACAACGGAATTACCGGTCTTGCCATGGAGGCGCGGCAAAAATTAGAGGAAGTTCGTCCGCTTTCGGTTGGGCAAGCATCCCGCATTTCCGGTGTCAATCCCGCAGACATTTCCATTTTGCTCGTCTATATTGAGCAAGGAAGGCAAATGTCACAAAAAGAAGCTGCATCGTCGTAATAGCCAAACCGTCATGTTCTCAAACCGACTAATGAAGCATGGCGGTTTCCCTACATAGCCTACAATTGTAATCAATGGAAAGGCGGTTGTGTTTTTGAAGGAATGGGAAAAATGGCTAGAGGAAATTGATCTTTATCTTCATGATAAGCAAAAGGATCAATTTCAGCGCTATTATGAGACGCTCATTACGTGGAATGAAAAAATGAATTTAACCGGAATCACCGCAAAAAATGAAGTTTATGAAAAACATTTTTATGATTCTTTGCTTGCCACCTGTTGTTACCCGTTTGAGAACGTCCATTCATTAGTTGATATCGGGGGCGGGGCAGGTTTTCCGGGTGTGCCTTTAAAGATTTGTTTCCCCCATATGCAGCTAACCGTCATTGACGCAACGAAAAAGCGGATTCAGTTTCTTGAACATCTCGTAGATCATTTATCACTTGAAAACGTAAATCTGTTACATATGCGCGCCGAAGATGCGGCCAGAGATGAACGCCACCGTGATTCCTATGACGTGGCCATTGCGCGAGCTGTCGCGAAGATGCCGGTTTTGGCAGAATTCTGCCTTCCATTCGTTCGAAAAAATGGAGTGTGGATGGCTTTAAAAGGGAAGGCGGGAGACGAGGAGAGAGAAATGGCAGCACCCGCTATCCGTGCACTTAACGGCGGAAAGGTAGACGAGCATTATTTTGAGCTCCCTACGGAAGCTAGTGACCGCCACATCTATGTGGTCGCCAAGCAAAACGACACTCCTCGTGCTTATCCGCGCAAACCTGCGACGATTAAGAAACAGCCATTGGGATTAAGTTAAACTTCCATCAGAGGGAGTTCCCCTCTGAATTAAGGAAGTCGGCTAAAACCGCCACGTCCTTTGGCAATGCCGGCACTAGTGTTGAGTGGTTGAATTACTCGGTCACCCAGTATCGGGCAAGCTCCGTGTCAATCGACCGCAAGCAGCCGCCCATCGATCTGTTTTCGGCGGTCACCTAGATTTTAGAACGATAGAAGCCTGTGCAAAGAAGGACAACCCAAATCAACCCGTACCTCAGTGGCCTTTGCAGGTGCGACCTTTTATCTCAGCCATGCTGTACTCGTGCCTTCTGTGCGTCGAAACCAATCGGGGTTTTAGTCGCCCGTTTTTCCGGAAGACAGGCATCGGAAACCGGAAGTCGGAAGATCGTTATTCCCTTTCTTTTCCGACCTCTGGCCTTGGAAATCTGACCTCGAGGATAAACGATTGCGTGGACAAATCGATCAGTCGTGATAAAATAAAGAAAAGAAGACATGATCAGGAGGGGGGAGACGGTGAAACATTCGATTCAACGTTTTTTCGGTTTAGGTGATGAGGTCAAAAGCGAAGATTCAGATAAGAACCAAGATGTGGTCAACGAAAGCCGCAATGAGGAAGTTCGCTTATTAACCGTAACTGATATTGTGCCGAATCCGTTCCAACCCCGTACGATATTTTCAGAAGATGCGATCGATGATTTGGCCCAGACCATTCAAACCCACGGCATGTTACAACCGATTATCGTTCGGGAACGGGATGGACATTATGAATTGATTGCCGGGGAACGAAGGTGGCGGGCTGCGCAAAAATTGGGTTGGCCTGAAGTCCCTTCAATTGTAAAAGAATTTAATGATGCCCAGACAGCTTCTCTTGCACTCATTGAAAATCTACAACGGGAAGAATTAACGGTCATCGAAGAAGCAAGGGCATACGAGCAGTTAATACGTTGGCATAACCTAACACAAGAAAGCTTGGCACAGCGACTCGGGAAGGGACAGTCCACCATTGCCAATAAATTAAGGTTGTTATCCTTACCGGAAGACGTACAGACAGCACTCTTAAACAGAGATATATCTGAACGACATGCACGCGCACTTATCCGATTAAAAGATGAACAGCTGCAATTGCAACTTCTGCATGCAATTATCGAGCATTCCTTGAGTGTAAAGGAAGCAGAAGCTTATGCAGAAAAATGGTTGGAAGGAACAAAAGAGCCCAAACAAAAGAAAACGGTAAAGAAACAACATTTTCCAAAAGACATGCGTATCGCCATGAACACGATTCGGCAATCGTTGGAGATGGTTGAAAAATCCGGGATGGAAGTGGAACGCCAGGAAGAAGAACTTGAGGACTATTACCAATTTACGATTCGTATTCCGAAAAAATAATCTATCATCAAAACAAATGATAGATTATTTTTTTCTGGAAAACATGCTAAAATGATAGGTATACATTTTTTATGTCCGCGGCAAAGGAATGTGATCGAGCAACCGCGAAGGAAAGGTTGTGACCGAAGTGGCAAAAGTGATCGCGATCGCGAATCAAAAAGGCGGCGTTGGAAAAACAACAAGTGCCGTCAATTTAAGCGCAAGTTTATCATATATTGGACACCGGGTTTTGCTCGTAGATATTGATCCGCAAGGCAATGCCACGAGTGGAGCAGGCATTGAGAAGGGGGACGTGGACGCTTGTATTTATAATTTGCTCGCAGAGGATGTAGAAGCCAAAGATATCATTTACCCTTCACCGGTGGAAAACCTGTCTGTGCTTCCGGCAACCATTCAGCTATCCGGGGCGGAAATTGAGCTTGTGCCGACTATTTCCCGGGAAATACGTTTGAAAAAAGGGTTAAACACTGTTCAAGATGATTATGACTACATCATCATTGATTGTCCTCCGTCCCTTGGTTTATTGACCATCAATGCGTTGACTGCTGCAGAGGCGATTTTGATCCCAGTTCAATGTGAATATTATGCATTGGAAGGATTAAGCCAGTTATTGAATACGATACGCCTTGTCCAAAAGCATCTAAATTCGAACCTTCAAATAGAAGGCGTATTATTAACGATGTTGGATGCGCGTACGAATTTAGGCATGCAAGTCATTGAAGAAGTAAAAAAATATTTCAGGGAAAAAGTGTTCGGGACGATTGTGCCGAGAAACGTCCGGTTAGGGGAGGCTCCCAGCCATGGTATGCCCATTGTCTTGTACGCGCCAAAATCACGCGGGGCGGATGTATATTTAGAACTTGCAAAGGAAGTGGTTGCAGGTGCCTAAGGGTTTAGGAAGAGGTTTAAATGCTCTGTTTCCCGGCGAAATGGATACGAGTGAAGATGCTGTTCATCATATCGCGCTTAAAGAATTGCGTGTGAATCCTTATCAACCGAGGAAGGATTTTAATGAACAAGCGATCAGCGATTTAAGTGCATCGATCAAACGAAACGGGATCTTACAGCCTTTGATTGTCCGTACAAGCATTAAAGGCTATGAGATCGTGGCCGGAGAAAGACGATTCAGGGCAGCACAGAAGTGCGGGCTGGAAACCGTCCCTGCGATCGTTAGGGACTTCAGTGATGATCGAATGATGGAAATTGCGTTGATTGAGAATTTACAACGGGAAAATTTAAATCCCCTTGAGGAATCTAGGGCATACGCGAAGCTTATGGATCATTTTGGCGTCACGCAGGAAGAATTGGCAAAGCAACTTGGAAAAAGCCGCCCCCACATCGCCAATCATTTGCGATTATTGCAATTGCCTGAAGGGATTCAAAAAACGATTGGCGAGGGAGAAATATCAATGGGGCATGGACGTGCGCTGCTTGGCATCAAACACGAAGGAGAATTGCCCAAAGCCGTCAAAACCGTTCAAGAACAACAACTCAATGTACGCCAAACGGAAGAATTGGTCCAACGCCTTAACAATCGGACACTCAGTAATAGAGCTAAGACAAAAGAAAAAGAACCATCCCCCTACATCCGTGAACAAGAAAATACGCTACAAACGTATTTGGGCACGTCCGTAAATATTAAGCAGGGGAAGAAGAAAGGAAAAATTGAAATCGAATATTTATCGGACGAGGATTTGGCACGTATATTGGAACTGCTCGGACAGGATAGAAGTTAAGTCACCGAGTCCTTGGATATCAGATCCAGGGGCTTGTTTATTTCGTCTTATTTGCCTGTATGGTCACTTCATGGCGCCCGAAAAACCTTATCTTGAATAAGTTGGGGCGCCATAAGCTCTCCATGGTGACCGAAAGTGCACTAAGCTCATGAATCCAGGCACCATAACCGCTTCATGGTGCTCGGGAAGGCTAGCTTTGACTAGTTTCGGTCGTCATGCGCTCGAGCTCGGATAATTTTTCGTGAATATGAGCAGAAAATGTTTTAACCAAGGGATAGCTCGAACAGATTTATCTAATGTTCTTATACTCTATGCATTTTTTGATCCAATCAATGAACTCCATAATAAGGATAAAGCGAGGCTCCCAATGAACTATTTTCCTTGAAATTCAGGTTTCCGTTTTTGTAAAAAGGCTTGAATGCCTTCTTTGACATCTTCTGTTGCAAAGCACCGTTTAATATAGGCATACTCTTGTTTTAATAGATTGCTAAGCTCTTCCTCTCCGTTTGACGAAAGGAGCCGTTTGGAGAACGTCAGGGCGATCGGCGGTCCATCGGCAAGGTCCGCGGCAAATTCCATTATTTGCTCATGGAACGTTTCATCGGCAAATGTTTCGTTTACGAGTCCTGTACGTTCCGCTTTCTCCGCGTTAATATCATGGCCAGTGAAAATCATTTGCGTGGCTTGTCCCTGTCCGACCAAGCGGGGTAGAAAATAACTCATTCCCGCGTCAGGGTTAAGTCCGCGTCGAATATAACCGGTTGTGACCCTTGCCTGATCCGACATAAAACGTAGATCACAAGCAAGCGCCAAGGATAATCCCGCGCCGGCGGCCATGCCATTGATGGCGGCTATCACCGGTTTGTCACAACGGACGATGCCAAGCGCTTGCCGGCCGACCCAACCGAGTTCATCCAATTGTTCGTGCCGCGTGCCAAATGTATTTGGCATCTTTGATAAATCAAGGCCGGAGCAAAACGCACGTCCATTACCGGTGATAACGATGACGCGTACGTCATCATCCGCTGATGCTTCAGCGATGGCATCCTCGATTTGTTTGCTAAGGTCATCATTAATGGCATTCATCCGCTCAGGGCGGTTAAGCGTGATTGTACGTATCCTTTTTTCGGTATTGATGAGTAAAGGTTCCATCTCTTTTTCCCCCTCGTATTATAATCCTATCGACTTCCTGCTTCCGACTTCCGGAATTACATATAGCGGCTGTTGGCGATCCATTGTCCGCCATCTACGGTCATGCAGTCCCCGTTCACATACCGGGATTGACTGGAGACGAGAAATTCAGCGGCATCGGCAACATCCTCCAATTTCCCTACTTCCCCAAGCGGGTTCATGCGCTTGATTTGCTTGACTTGTGATTCTGAAGCAAATAACTTCTCTGCACCTCCGGTATTTTCAATCGGGCCCGGAGCCATGGCGTTGACCCGTATCCCGTATTTCCCCCATTCGATGGCCAGAGATTTTGTCAAGGCTAAAATTCCGCCTTTGGCAGCGGCAGAGTGTACAACTCCCGCTGAACCTGTCCAGGCATATGTAGCGATCATATTTAGCATCGATCCGCCTTTTTCCTGGGCAATCATTTCTTGTCCGACGAGTTGCGAGCAGTTCCAAGTCCCGTTCAAGCAAATATCAATGACGGCCTTCCAACCGTTCTCGGATAAGTTCTCTGCTTGAGAAATAAAGTTTCCTGCTGCATTGTTGACGAGGATGTCGATTTGCCCGAATGCATTTTTCGTTTCATCTACAGTGCGTTGAACATCATCGCGATCGCGCACGTCCATCTGAACGGTTAATACGCCGGCGTTCGTTTTGTTTTGGATGTCTGATTTTGCATTTGCCAACCGTTCTTCATTTCGTCCGGTAATGACAATATTCGCACCTTTTGAAGCAAAGCGTTCTGCCATCGCTTTTCCCATGCCATTGCTTCCTCCTGTCACAATCGCTGTTTTTCCACCCAACATCAGAAACACTCCTTTTCATTAGAAAACTTGGCTTTTCGACAAGCTTTTACGGCGAAAGCCTTAGTCTAGGTAAGAAAGTTGATTTATACTTTTTCCTACTAAATGTTTAAACATTTTCGCCTTCGCCAATAAATGAATATTCATTCATTCTTGCATTATAACATACAAAGTTAAGATTCATAGTACATCGATTAATCAGAGTGTTTTTGAATCCCCATGAATTGCAAAAACTGTTATCATGGATAATTAGACTGAAGCAGCAAAGGAGATCGGAAGGCGATGGCTTTAATCGGTACGTTGGTCAACGGGATCGCGATTATCGTTGGTTCTATGCTGGGACTCATTTTTACACGTATTCCGGAACGGGTGAAAACGACGGTGATGCAAGCGATCGCGTTGGCAGTGATTTTGTTGGGTATCAATATGGGGTTGGAGAGCGATCAGTTTCTGATCACGATTGGCAGCCTCGTTCTCGGCGCCGTTCTTGGGGAATGGGGACGGATTGAAGCGCGTTTGAACAATTTTGGGCATTGGATGGAAAAAAAAGCAGGAACTAGCGGCGGAGAGGGATTATTCGCGAAGGGATTCGTCACGGCATCCCTCGTCTACGTGGTTGGTGCAATGGCCGTGTTGGGAGCGCTGGACAGCGGGCTTAGGTTGGATCATAGCTTGCTTTATACAAAAGCGATGCTTGACGGGTTTTCTGCCATTTTTTTCGCTTCCATGATGGGGATTGGTGTCCTGTTTTCCGTTGTGCCAGTTGTTCTCTATCAAGGGGCCATTGCGTTACTGGCCGGACAAATTAATCGAATCGTCCCTGACCCTCTATTGGAAATGTTTATAACGGAAATGACCGCTGCCGGGGGCGTCATGATTGTCGCAATAGGGCTACGCTTGCTCGGTATTGTTGATGTAAAGGTCGCAAACTTGTTGCCGGCGATTCCTGTTGTGTTTATGATAACGGCATTGCTTTATTTCTTTTGATGATTATTTTTTGCCCTACTCTTTTGCAGGAGCAGACATTTCATGCGCAGATGATTGAATCATATGCCGGCGCCTCGTAGGTGTGAGAGATGGTGGATGACTTAGACGGCGATCTGCGCGTAAGATTGCATTAGACGTTCGCTCGGCCATTTTCATGACAAGGTTCAGTCGTGTATTTTGCAAAACAAAATATTCCATCATTCCACCTACGTTTACGGTTCCGGTCATGTGCATATGCCCAATATCCGGAAGCGTTTTTTTCACCGCGCTTCCGGGCCGAACCGGACCGGAAGCAAGTGTAATTTTCCCGACGTTATAGGATTTTCCCATGCTTGCATCGATGGCGATGAGGAACGGGTGCCGGTAGTTATCCAAAACATGGTCCAGTGTTTCTTGCAAATTTAAGGCATGGACGGGTTGCTGAAGGGTACCGTAAACAACGAATGACATGGGGCTGTTTTCCGACAACATCGTCCCGGTTAATGGTCCGAACGCATCTCCCGTTGAACGATCGGTTCCGATGCAAATGATGACGATCTCCCTATGTAAAGAGATAAATTGAATTTTTTCAAACAAACGGCTTGCAAGCGGCTTTTCCATAGCAGGATCGTCCACATGGAATGGATGGGAAAACGGTTCCTCGATGGAAAATGATCTATTGTAAGACATACCCAGCGCTCCTTTTTCATACTAGTCCCAGTATAAGGGAAAGTTTGCCGTTCTATACGTCCTGAACCGGAACAATTGTACTCAGGAAAAAACGAACGAGTGAATATTGGACAAGGGAGAGACATCTATGATCGGACGTGGGTTAAAATGGATGTTTTTGCTTACGGGAGCAATGGTTGGCGCCGGTTATGCTTCCGGACGTGAAATATGGCAATTTTTTGGCGAAGAAAGTGTGGCAGCAATTATTTTATTCAGCGCTCTTTTTGCCATCTGCTCTATGGTTATTTTAAAGCTAAGCATTCAACAAGGCGCGCAAAACTATGTGTCTGTTCTGCAAACATTACTGGGAGAGCGTCTCGCAAAATTTTATGACGTACTGATTATCTTGTATTTATTTACAACGACGGGGATCATGATTTCCGGCGGCGGCGCAACGTTGGAAACGTTCGAATTTCCATATTGGCTTGGCGTTTTTTTCATGTGTCTTTTCCTTGTTGTTTTGTTTATATGGGATATCGATGGGTTAACGACGGTCAATAATATACTAACGCCGGCGTTGATCATTGCATTAATTTCGATTTTGATTTTATTTCAAGTATCCAGCGACGGTGGATTTGTCCTTGAGTGGGGAGCGCAGTCCAATTGGCCATCGGCCCTTATGTTTATGGGACTGAATTTATTGCCTATCGTTGCCGTGCTGGCGGCAATTGCCCCGAAAGTCCAAACGGAAGGGGAAATTTGGATTGCTACGTTTGGCAGCGGCCTTGTGCTTGGCGGCGTCTCTTATTTGTACAACCAATCGTTGCTCGTGGTGGCCGATGATATCTTATTATATGAAATTCCCTTGTTTTCCATTCTGAGTACCTATCCGTCTATCCTTGTCCTTGCCATGACATTGCTTTTGTTTACCGCCATCTATACAACGGCGGCAATTAATATGCTCGGTCTTATGAGTCGTTTCCGTCGCGTTCTCAAGGGACCTGGTTGGATACTGGCTTGCATGATCATTTTTCTCCTTTTACCAATGACTGTGTTTGGTTTTTCAACCCTTGTAAGCTTTCTTTACCCGCTTTACGGGGTCGTCAATCTCTATTTGCTGGGTGCGGTCTTGCTGTATCCGTTTCTGTCTCAGCAGTTTCAGCAAAAATGAATGTGTTTTACCGGCGAATATGATATAATACAAGTTGTTTTTGAAACTCACGCTGTTTTCAACTATAAAAATACATGACGGAGAAAGGGGCGGGATACGTTGTCGGACAAGGCATTCCAACTGCATGACATTGTTGAAATGAAAAAACCCCATCCTTGCGGAACGAATCGCTGGCAAATTATTCGCATGGGCATGGATATTCGCATCAAATGCCAAGGATGTGGGCACAGTGTGTTGATTCCGCGCAAAACGTTTACCCGCAAAATGAAAAAAGTATTGGAAAGCGAAGAAAGTTGAGGGAAGTGACCGAATATGGCTTTAACAACAGGCATCGTGGGCTTGCCCAATGTAGGCAAGTCCACGTTATTTAATGCAATTACCCAGGCCGGTGCGGAAGCGGCAAATTATCCGTTCGCGACGATTGATTCGAACGTTGGCATTGTGGAAGTCCCGGATGAACGGTTGCAAGTGTTAACCGAATTAGTGAACCCGAAGAAAACAGTTCCGACAGCTTTCGAATTTACCGATATCGCAGGGATTGTCGAAGGGGCAAGCCATGGAGAAGGGCTAGGCAATAAATTTCTTTCCCATATCCGGGAAGTCGATGCCATTTCGCATGTGGTTCGCTGCTTTGAGAGCGGAGATATTACGCACGTATCCGGCCGAGTGGATCCGGTGCGTGACATTGAAGTCATTAACTTAGAATTGATTCTCGCCGATCTGGAAACCGTAGGTAAACGCATAGAAAAAGTGGCGAAACAGGCGAAATCAAAAGATAAGGATGCGCTCGCCGAACAGGCGGTACTGGAAAAATTAATGGCAGCGCTTGAAGCGGAAAAACCGGCACGGAGCGTCAACTTGGACGATGAAGAGGAGAAAGTCGCGAAAGGTTTTCAATTGCTGACGAAAAAGCCGATCCTGTACGTGGCGAATGTCAGCGAAGACGATTTAATGGCTGAAGAAGAAAACGAACATGTCCAACGCGTACGCGACCTAGCGGCGATGGAAGGGGCAGAAGTGATCACGATTTGCGCGAACATTGAAGCGGAAATCGCGGAACTGGACGGGGAAGACCGGGAATCGTTTTTGGAAGACCTCGGTATCGAAGAAGCAGGCTTGGATCGTCTTATCCGCGCGGCTTATGACTTGCTGGGCTTAAACACGTATTTCACTGCCGGGGAACCGGAAGTGCGTGCCTGGACGATTCGGAAGGGGACGAAAGCTCCGCAAGCGGCCGGTGTCATCCATTCTGATTTTGAACGTGGATTTATACGTGCTGAAATTGTAGCATATGAGGACTTAAAAGCTTATGGATCCACGGCAAAAGCAAAAGAAGACGGTAAAGTTCGATTGGAAGGAAAAGATTACATCGTTCAAGACGGTGATGTGATTCATTTTCGATTTAACGTTTGAGAGGGAAGCCCCCTCTCTTTTTTTTGGTAGGAGAAAAGTATAAATCAATTTCGTATGAAAATGATCAATCATAGCACGTGCATGGCGCCTGAAATAGACGGTGGCGCTCGGATTCAGGTCTCATGGAGCGGTCATGGTGCCCGAAATTCACATCGGCATTCGGATTCGGTCTTCATGGAGCGGTCATGGTGCCCGAAATACACGTCGGCATTCGGATTCGGTCTTCATGGAGCTGTCATGACGCCCGAAATACACGTCGGCATTCGGATTCAGGTCTCATGGAGCGGTCATGGTGCCTGAAATACACGTCGGCATTCGGTTTCGGTCTTCATGGAGCGGTCATGGTGCCCGAAATACACGGCGCCCCTCGGATTCGGTCTCCATGATCGGGGTGCATTTTATAGTGGCTCAAGTAAAACACAGGCGCCAACGGTCTCTCAGTGTATACCTAGGTCTTTTCACTTTTCATGCCTTTTCTAGAAAGGCCCCCATTACAGGCATGAACAATACAGATAATAATAGGCAGTTTCAATATTTTTTTTGCGTGACCTCAGCACAATAAAGGCTTCTGTTAATACAGGGCATTTTCATCAATAGTCACCAAAAAGCATCCGCCTGGTTGTGTTGCCAAACCCTGAAGGCTATACGCTCAAATAACTATTTTTATGATAGTTATTACTTACATAAATGGGCTAAGGCTTTCACCATAAAGTTTGGTGAAAAGCCAAGTTTTCTAAATTGAAATTGCAACGATAGGGGAGGGGAGGGTCTATGATGATAAGTACGTTTTATAACGGGACGATTCTATCAATTTACGGCAAGATTTTGCTTAACCTCGTTTTCCATAGTATAATCTATTTAACTAAAAAGCATTGATTTTGAATCCGAAAGGAATGATAAAAGAATCCATAAAGAATTACTTAAGCATCCAAAAGATATTTATTCATCTATTTTGCACAGGGGGATTCCAAAGAGAATACTTATTTTCATCCAAAAAGGGTTACTAAGGAATTCATAAAGAACCCAAAAAGCATCCAAAAAGCACCTCATTATCATGAACGACGGGAGAGGGTATGAAATGTTAATGGCAGCGGATATCGGAAATTCAGAGACGAAGATGTACATCGAAGATCGTTTTTTAACGCAACCATCTGTGGTGAAGCGAGTGAATCGAGTACCCGAAATAGCAGATACAAATCTTGCACAAAGCATCGCGCGTATTGAAGAAGATTTGCTGATTCATGTAACGAGCGACGCGATTAAAAAGAATGGAACGTATTTTGTCGGAAATCGCGCAAGCAAAATCAATGATATGGTAGAAAATATTAATATTAAACTTGGAAATAAATACAGACACGATATCCCCGTAATTGTCTGTCTTGGCATGATCGCCGGTAATGAAGTCAAAACGTATTATGAGTCGAATGAAGAGTTGCCGAAGGTTTTAGAAATAGAAGGAAATTTGTCGACAGCGATTCCGGCATCTGAACATACCAACGAACGTGCTGAACATTTGCAGAAGCGACTGGAGGGCAAAACACATACGGTCATATTATATGTCGCAGACCAAATGGTTACAGTTATGGTTACATTTCATGAAGTAAATGTCACGACAGAAGGGGTACCCGCGCTTTACGCCCTGCTAACTGCAAAAGATGATATTTTGAAACATTATGATGATCAATATGATTCTAAAATGAAACCGAAAGACATGGCTGATCAAAATATTTTACACGCAGATATCGGAGACGGTACGACCGAGTACATTTATACCGAAGAAAAAAATGCGGTGCTTGATCTCTGTGATGGAGCAAGGCATGGCGTTGGGCATGCAACCCAAGAAGCAATCAAACTGTTGAAAAACGAGGTTGGAGGTCACCTTTCCCTTAACCGGCAACAATTTATGAATGTCTATCAAGATGATACAAATAATTTACATGAAGTTGCCGTGCAAAGCATGGACGAAGCAAGGTACTTGCAAGCGCAACTTATTTTGGAAGATATACAAGAACGGGCGATGAATACAGCGGGCCGAGTTGATAAAATTATGGTCTACGGTGGAGGAAGCATCCAATTTTATGACGATCTTTTTGAAGACCTTTTGGATTATGCCAACGAGGCAAAAATCGAAGTCATTTGGGTGCCGGATGAATACGCAGTGAACATGAATATTAATGGATTAAAGGTCTTGAATGAAAAACTTCTTTATAATAAATAGGTGATTGCAATGGCGAAAAAGCGAGTGACGTATACGTGGAAATTAAATACCGAACGGGACCCGGATGCGATTAATGAATGGTTGGACGCCCAGTCCAACATTCGCGATTCGCTCTCTTTTCTCGTGCAAGTCATGCAAGAGCGCTTCGGAAACGTTGATATTCGCGATATTGAAACCTCGAAGGAATTGCTTCAATTCATGCATGAGGAGGAAACAAGAACAGCAAATAAAGAACCGAGAACGAAGCAAGAATCCCGGGCTTCGTTCGATGATGCGCAACAAAGTGAAACAGTAAATGAGGAAGCCAGCGAGGCGGAAAAAGATGAAACTGACGACATATTTTCCGGCATCGACGGCAATGCCATATTTACAAGACGATGAAAATACAAGAAGCGGGACGCGTTGACCCCCGCTTCTTTTTTTACATTGTTTTATCGCTTTTCCATTGCTTGTACCATTGCGTTATATTCGGTCTAACTTGTAAACCCAAATCTTTCATTGCCTTTGTCAATTGGTGATACTGGTGGTCGATAAATAAACCGATTCCCAGTTTTGCATATAACTTCATTAATAAAAAATGAGCATCTTCCTCTTCCGGTCTTGCGGTACAAATCTTAATATACCACGTTTCCGACATTTCCAAATTATCCTGTTTATCATAATAACCTGCCATTTCATAAGCGACTTTTATCCATAGCTGTTCCAGTCGGAACCGCTCTCCTTCTGCCCATAAATAGTCATACTTCTCTAAAAAACCTCCTGTATATAATTTCATCGTTTCCTCATAATCATTAATTGTTTCTGTCGTGAGACGGGGAGCAGCAATGATTTGTTTTTCCCACTCAACCAAATCAATGAAGACATCTTTCGTAGATAACATATAGCCTGCTCCCAAGTTTTTTATGGTGAAGTGCTCTTTATATTTATGCAATGTTTTCCGTAGATGATAGATCGCTGTATATAGCTGTGAATATGCTTTTTCTTCGGGGAAATCTGCCCATAGCAGTTCGGTTAACTCGGATTTGCGAAAGGTTTTGTTGCTGTGATGGAGTAAATAAAGAAATAATTCCCGGGATTTTGTTGTTCGAAATTGAATGAAATCAAGTTTATCATTTGTCAACTTGAAACTTAGCTCTCTGGATACGTTTACTCGTAGCACATTACGTTCTCTTAAAGGCTTATGTATTCGTTGATTTACCTTTAATTCAACTCTTTCCAACGTCTTTTTTAACCGATCTATTTGTAGGGGCTTAAGCACATAGTCTAATGCATTTAATTCAAATGCTTGTACGGCATAATCATTAAAAGCAGTAACAAAAACAATTGAAATATCCGCATCGATTTCAAGTATCCTTTCTGCCAACTCAAGTCCATTGATTTCAGGCATTTCTATATCTAAAAAAAGAACATCAACTTCCTCTAAAAGAGCAACATGCTTCTCAATGTCCAAATGATTAAATTTTCCTATGACTTCAATACCGCCAACTTTATTTACTTGGTGTTCCAGAAAATCTAAAGCGAGAGCTTCATCGTCAACAAGAATTGCTTTCACCAAGATCCCCCCGTTTATGGTTCTATAGGACTATTATACATTATATTTTTTCAGCTGTTAATTTTTTTGTAGATAAATTGTAGAGTCCTATCTTATAAACTAAAAAAATGAAAGGATTATATATTAAAGAAAGGGGATTTAAGTTGGCGAAGCGTTTAGGAATGATCTTTATTGCAGTTTTAATCGCGTTCCAACCTTATTTGGTGCAAATACAAACTGCGACAGCTCAAGGTAGTGACGATGTTGCAACGGAAGCCAAGTTGTTAGATGGAGAAACCGATCTAAGTCAAAAGGATGAAGTAGACCGTGAAGAGCAGTTTGAACTAGAACTTGCTTATCAATGGTCGGAACAATCGGATGAGCAGTCTATCTCCGTAACGGTACCAGAAGAAATTATTTTGGAGGATGCCGGCGGGGACATTGAAAATGAGGATGGCCAGCAAGTTGGAACGTATCAAGTGGAGAACCAGAACATCACGTTGATTCCCGAAGAGGAAGATCAGCAAGGTGTTCTTGTTTTGCAGGCTTCTTGGAATGCTAATCTCATTGAAGAGATCGAAGAAGCGGACCTTACATTCCAACATCCTCAAGAATTGCAGGAAATGGAAATTTCCTTTGAGCCTTTGATAACAGAGGAAGAGGATGAAGAAGAACAAGAAGCAGAAGAGGAAGAAGAGCAGCAGGAAGAAAGTGACGGCCGTTCTGAAGAGGATGCTGCCGATGACGAGGAGCCATCAGACGAGCAGGTAACCGAGGAAGAAGCAGCACAGGAAGACACCGATGGTTCAACAGAAGAAGAACAAGAAGTAGAAGAGAATGAAGCAAAAGAAGAAACAGAAGAAGAAGCAGAAGTGGCTGAAAATGATGAAGAGACTTCAGAATCTGAGGAAGCCGGAGAATCAGCTGAGGCGACGCAGGCCGACACACAGAATGACAAGCACGGGTTTAACTTAGAGATTGGCAATGTGATGGATCTGGATGGCAATGCATACGGCGAAGAGAATTTACTGGATCCGGCAGAAGAATTTTGGCTAGGGCTGAGCTGGAACTTAGAAAATGACCATAACTATGAAGATGGGGATACGGAAACTTTTGAACTTCCCAACGGCATTACAATCGATGATGAGATGACTGGTGAGTTAGTGGATGATGCCGGTCAAGTCGTAGCAACCTATACAATAGGCACGGATAAACAAGTCGAATTAACATTTACAGATTTTGTTGAAACGCATAGCAATGTAGAAGGTTGGCTAGAAATCATTTCAACATTGGATGAGGAAAATGTTGAAATCGACGATGGCGACGCGATTATTGAACCCATTGGCGAAGAGGGCGAAATCAGGATCCCTATTGATTTAGGTGAACGAGAGAAAACGATCGAAAAAGAGGGGACACCAAATAGTAGCTATAATGCTGATGAAATTACATGGGAAGTAATCATTAATAAGGATCAAGTGTCATTAGATAATGCAATCGTCACCGACGTCCTTCCCGAAGGAACGGAGTATCAGGAAGGAAGCCTGAATGTCGTTGAATTAGACGTCGATTTAAACGGCAATGTCATTGGCGATGGCGATGAAGTCGAAGGCATCGATGAGACGTTTGCTGACGGTGAATTGAATATCCCGCTCGGCGATATTCAAGATGCTTACCGCATTGAGTATGTCACGTCAGTCACGGACAATGAGGAAACGGAATTCCAAAATAACGCGACACTTTCAGATGATGAACTGGAAGATACGTCAGCAAATGCTACCGTAACCATTGATCGAGGCGACCCGATTAATAAAAATGCTGTCGCAGAGTATGATCCTTTAACAGGGATGATTGAATGGGAAATTGAATTCAACTACGATGAGCAGAATTTGGAAGATGTCACCCTGTCTGATTCATGGACGCCTGAAGGGGCACTGGAATTAGTCGAGGACAGTCTCGATTTCATTGAAATGGAGATTGATGAAGACGGCAGTGCACATGAAACTGGTAATGTCGGCCTGCCGGAGGGTGCTGAACTTCAATCGATTGAAGATGGATTTGAAGTCACCGGAATTACAACCGATAACCCATATAAAGTCACGTATCAAACAGAAGTGACAGACCGTGTGTTGGATGGTTTTAGCGTTGAGAATACGGCTGGCTTTGGCGGCGAATCAGAGACTTCCGGCACGGGTATCGGTACGTACTATGGTGCGAAGTCAGCCGGAACAATTGACTACGCAGAAAATACCGTTGATTGGACCATCCGCATTAACCATGATGAATACCCAATGGAGAATATCAGTATCGAGGATACACTGGGTGAAGGGTTAACGTTGATTGAGGATTCAATGGCGGTAACCGTTGGTGGAGAAGATTATACAGACTATGCACTTTCTGGCGAAAATCCATTCACCATTGCGTTCCCTGAAGACTACACGACAGATGAAGAGATCCTTATCACGTATCAAACCAATTATGTTGCAGACGAATTGCCGGATAATACGGCAACAAATCATGCAGCTATCACGTGGACGCCGGAAGGCGAAGAAGACTCGATTACAAGAGACGTTGAAGCAGAAACCGAGCTAAACTGGCAAACAGAGCAACGTGACTGGAAAAACGGGTCATACGATCCTGAATCCAAAGAAATTACGTGGACGGTTTATTCCAATTACCGTGAAAATAACATTAACGATTTAATTGTTACCGATGCGCCGCAAGGTAATCAAGCGATCATCGAGGATTCTGTTGAAGTCACAGAACTGGCCATAGAGCCAAATGGTGATATAACGGAAGGCAACACCTTGGAAGATGTCGCAAGTGTCGACGAAGGGGAAAATACATTACAAGTCGACATTGGTGACACAAACAACGCGTATAAAATTGAGTACAGAACATCGCTCGAAGGTTTAAGTGATATCCAAAGCGAGTATGTGAACGAAGCAGAAGTATTAGATGGAGACGAAACGTTATCCAATTTAGAAGCCACAGTAGGTATAGCAGAATCAGCTACGTATGGCGACAAGTCCGGTGATCAAGATGGAAAACAAGTGCAGTGGTCCATCGATGTGAACCTTGGGCAACAAGAAATCAGTAACTTAACACTTGAGGACTCCATCTCTGACAATCAAGCGTATCTTGAAGATACGATTACAGTGTATCATGCAAGCGTTGATGTAAATGGAAATACCACCAGAGGAGACGAAGTTTCCGAAGATGAGTATGAGTTAACGTTTAATGAAGATGATCAAGCATTTACGATCGAATGGAACGACACAGTAGAGCGTCCGTTTATCGTTGAATATTCCACATTGTTCTTTGCAGGGCATGGCGAAGATGTCACAAACTCCTATGACATAACAGGTGACAATATCATTGAAGATGGTCAAACAGATGGTGACGGTTCGGTAACCATTAGCCAAACATCTTCAGGCGGCGGATCAGGTGAAGCCGGCTATCTCGTGATCGATAAGGTTGATACAACAGATGGCGGGGAAGAAAAGCTTGCCGGAGCAGAATTTGACTTAATCGATGCAGATACCGGCAATGTATTAAAAACCGGCATAACCGACGATGATGGCCAAATTGATTTTGGGCGTTTGCTATATGGTGACTATGTACTACACGAAACGACTGTACCGGATGGTTATGTCACACCGGAAGAAAGCCGAACCATTACCATTGATGAAGCATACGATCCGGATGCAGATCTAACCGATTATGCCTATACTGTGGAGAATTATGAACCTGTATTTGCTATCGAATTGGCGAAAGTCGATGACTTAGGGGAAAATATCTCCGGAGTTGAGTTCGAACTCTATAATTTGGATGATGACTTAATAGCAACTGAAACAACCGACGCCGATGGCAACATTTTGTTTGAAGATTTACCAGGGGCAGGAACATACTACTTGGAAGAAACAGAGACTCCCGCTGGTTATGAACCAAATGAAGATAGCATTGAGGTAGAAGTTGGTGCAGAAGAAAGAGAACCGGTAATAATAACAGTAGAGAACCAACGTGAATTAACGGAAGTCTCCGGAACAAAGACGTGGGACGATGCTGACAACCAGGATGGTATCCGCCCGGATTCCATCACCGTGAATCTTTTAGCTAATGGCGATACAGTCGATTCCACTGAAGTCACGGCAGAAGACGATTGGGAATATAGCTTCACAGGATTGCCGCAATATGACAATGAGGAAGAAATTACGTCGTACACGGTAGAGGAAGAAGACGTGGACGTTGATGGTTACACATCGGAAGTGGATGGCCATGACATTATAAACAGCTATACCCCGAAGTAACCGAAGTCACAGGTGATAAGACATGGGAAGATGATGAAAACCGAGATGGTATCCGTCCGGATTCCATTACCGTGAATCTTTTGGCCGACGGCGAGCCAGTCGATTCGACTGACGTAACGGAAGAAGACCATTGGGAATATGGTTTCACAGACTTACCCAAATATGAAGCTGGCGAAGAGATTGAATATACAATTACAGAGAATACTGTAGAAAATTACACGCAGGATATTGAAGGTTATGATATAACCAACCATTACACGCCGGAAGAAACAGCGGTCACTGTCACGAAGAACTGGGACGACGCCAATGATCAGGACGGTATCCGTCCGGACAGCATTGACGTGCAATTAACGGCGAATGGCGATGTCGTTGGTGATCCAGTTGAATTGTCGGAAGAAAACGATTGGAATCATACGTGGGAGGAACTGCCTTTGAACGAAGCAGGAGAAGCCATTGACTATTCCGTCGTTGAAGAAACAGACGTACCGGAATATGACACAGAAGTGGAAGATGACAATCACGGCAACATCATCCTCACAAATGCTCATACTCCGGAAGAAATTGATATTTCCGGCGAAAAAATATGGGAAGATGCCGATGACCAAGATGGCATTCGCCCGGAATCAGTCACTGTAAACCTCTTGGCTGATGAAGAAGCGATTGATTCCATGGAAGTCACGGCAGAAGACAATTGGGAATACAGTTTCACAGATTTGCCGAAATATGAAGCTGGCGAAGAAATAGACTATAGGATCACAGAAGACCCTGTAGAAGATTATGAAACGGCCATTGATGGATTTGATGTAACCAATAGTTACACACCGGAAGTAACTGAGGTCACAGGTGAAAAGACATGGGACGATGCCAATAACCAAGATGGCATTCGCCCGGAATCAGTCACCGTGAATCTTTTGGCTGACGGCGAGCCAGTCGATTCCACTGAAGTCACTGCAGAAGACGATTGGGAATATAGCTTCACAGACTTACCGAAATATGAAGCTGGTGAAGCGATAACGTATACTGTTACAGAGAATACCGTCGAAAATTACACGCAGGATATTGAAGGTTACGATATAACCAATCATTACACGCCGGAAGAAACAGCAGCTACCGTCACGAAGAGCTGGGACGATGGCAATAATCAAGACGGCATACGTCCGGACAGCATTGACGTACAATTAACGGCGAACGGTGAAGCCTATGGCGATCCGGTAGAGTTATCTGCAGAGAACGACTGGACGTACACATGGGATGAATTAGACGCAAATGCATCTGGTGAAGCTATTGACTATTCCGTCGTTGAACTGACAGAAACACCGGAATACGAAACATCCGTGGATGATGACAATCATGGTAACATCATCATTACAAATGCCTATACACCGGAAGTAACCGAAGTATCAGGAACAAAAACCTGGGACGATGCTGATAACCAGGATGGTATCCGACCAGAATCAATTACAGTAAATCTCTTTGCAAATGGCGAACAAATAGACGATGCTGAAGTCACTGTAGCAGACGATTGGGAATATCGTTTCACAGACCTGCCAAGATATGAAGCCGGCGAAGAAATAGATTACAGGATCACAGAAGACCCTGTAGAAGGTTATGAAACGACCATTGAAGAATTTGATGTAACTAATCGTTACACGCCGGAAGTAACTGAGGTCTCAGGTGAAAAGACATGGGAAGATGCCGACAATCAAGATGGGGTCCGCCCGGAATCCGTAACCGTGAATCTTTTAGCCGATGGTAGCCAAGTTGATTCTGAAGAAGTGACGGCAGAGGACGACTGGGCCTACAGCTTCACAGATTTACCGAAATATGAAGCTGGTGACGAGATTAATTACACCGTTACAGAGAACACCGTCGAATATTACACGCAGGCCATTGATGGTTTTGACATCACCAACCATTACACACCTGAAGAAACGGCTGTCACTGTAACGAAGAGCTGGGACGATGCCCAGAACCAAGACGGAATCCGCCCGGACAGCATTGAGGTGCAGTTAACAGCTGATGGTGAAGAACATCGTGATCCGGTAGAACTATCTGCAGAGAACGACTGGACGCACACATGGGATGAATTAGATGCAAATGCATCTGGGGAAGCCATTGATTATTCCGTTGAAGAACTGACAGAACTACCAGGATATGACGCATCCGTGGATGATGACAATCATGGCAACATTATCATCACAAATGCTTACACACCTGAAGAAACAGATGTATCCGGAACGAAGACATGGGACGATGCCGATAATCAAGATGGTGTCCGCCCGGAATCCGTAACAGTGAATCTTTTAGCCGATGGTGCCATTGTTGACTCCACTGAAGTCACGGAAGAAGGCGAGTGGGCTTATAGCTTCACAGGCTTACCGAAATATGAAGCCGGTGAAGAGATTGTTTATACAGTGACGGAAAACACAGTAGAGCATTACACGCAAGATATCGAAGGTTATGATATAACCAACCGCTATACACCTGAAGAAACAGCGGCCACCGTCACGAAGAATTGGGATGATGCCAATAACCAAGACGGCATTCGCCCGGACAGCATTGAGGTGCAGTTAACGGCGGACGGGGAAGAACAAGGTGATTCCGTAGAACTATCTGCAGACAACGACTGGACGTACACATGGGATGAATTAGATGCGAAAGCAGCAGGAGAAGCCATTGATTATTCCGTCGTTGAGTTGACAGAATCGGAATATGAAGCATCAGTGAATGATGAGAATCACGGCAACATCATCATCACAAATGCTTATACACCGGAAGAAACAGACGTATCCGGAGCGAAGACCTGGAAAGATGGCGATAACGATGATGTTCGCCCGGATTCCATTACAGTGAAACTTCTAGCCGATGGCGCAATTGTTGATGACATGGCAGTCACTGAAGAAGACGATTGGGAATATCGTTTCACAGACTTGCCCAAATACGAAGCTGGCGAAGAAATTGACTATAGCATTTCAGAGAAAGCTGTAGAGGGCTATGAAACGGCTGTTAACGGTTATGATCTCACGAACACGCTTATAACAGATGAAGACGGGGAAGCTAAACCGGGCAAACCGACCGATCCTGAAAAAGATGAGACAAAACCGGATCAAGAAGACAAAACAGACAAAACCACTGACGCTGAAAGAGAAGGTGCAACGAAAGAAGACGAAAGTGATGATACAGGTGGACTACTACCTGACACAGCGACAAATCTGTTTAATATGCTCCTTGTCGGCGTAGGGTTGTTAATCGTTGGATTAGCACTCACAATGCTTTATCGCAAAAGAAGAACAGTTGAATAGGCTCGTATAACAATAAAGCTTTCATATACATAAACGTATATGAAAGCTTTATTTATTTCTTCTTTGGAATTTGAAATCTCACCGTTGTTCCGATGCCCGGCTCACTATCTATTTCCAATCCTTTTCCGTATAATTTCTTTAACCGTTTATTCGTATTGGTTACCCCAATGCCACTTAAATGATGAGGGTGATCATCGAGTATTTTACGAATTGCTTCCTGTTCCATTCCAACCCCTTCATCCTTAATTGCAATTTCCACATGAGTGCTCTGGTCCGTCACCCGTATAGTGACAGTGCCCCCGTTGCTTTTTTTAAGCACACCATGCCTGACTGCATTTTCTACAAGAGGCTGGATCGTTAATGGCGGAAGATGAACATCAACGCCGTCTTCAATGTCCCATTTAATGTTCAATCGATCGCCAAACCGTTCTTTTTCAATATACAAATAGGATTTTGTTAGATCCAACTCGCTCTCAAGTGACGTAAAGGATTCAGTATTATTGACATCAAAACTTCTTCGCAAGTAATTGCCAAACTCATTTAGAAGTTTGATCATCCTGTCCGTATCGAATTCACTTAGGGACGCGATTGTATTGAATGTATTGAATAAAAAATGCGGTCGAATTTGGGATTGTAGCCAAGCGGCTTCGATTCGCAGCTGTTCCCGGATTGATTGCTTCAAACTCGTTAAAGCTCTTACCCGTGCTTTTAATTCCATTGCCTCCACCGGTTTTACAACGTAATCATTAGCGCCTGCAAGAAAACCGGTATTTATATCCTCAACCTGATGACGTGCCGTCAGTAACAAAATCGGTAATTCGGAAATTGTGAATTGATTGCGAAGGACTTGTGTTAATTCATAACCCGACATATGAGGCATCATCACATCGGCAATGACTAAATCCCATTCCCCGTCATAAATCAAGTCTAATGCTTTTTCACCGCTCGTAGCCGTAAAGACATCATATTCGGAATCCAGCATGGTTTTTAAAACCTTTAGATTGACCGTGTCATCATCCACGATTAACAGTTTAGTTTGGTCTTCTTTTGCAATAGCGTCCATTTTATGAGGCATCGGTGGCTCGGCACCAATATCACTGAATTTATTTTCAATGTCCGTAGAGGCAACAGCTTCTGACTTATCGGCAGGACGAGGAGCTAATGGCAGTGTGAAAGAGAGAACGGAGCCCTGGCCCAAGGTTGATTCTGCCGAAATTTCTCCGCCATGTAATTCAACGAACTGTTTACAAATGTTGAGCCCTAATCCGGTGCCACCTCCTATCGATGTTATGCCGGAATCTTCTTGTCTATAAGGCTGGAAAACTCGATTTAACGTTTCCTTATTCATCCCCACACCGGTATCTTTCACATAAATCGCGGCCATTTTATTTTTATGGTCGGCAGATAGTGTTATCGTTCCGTTATTCGTATATTTAACGGCATTATGAAGCAAGTTAAATAAAATTTGAATGAGACGATTTTCATCGGCATGAACCTTTGGAAAATCAACCGGTATGTCCAGCTTAAATCGGATGTCCTTTCCTGAAACCATAAAACGAATCATATCTAAAACGACCCGGGCAACGATACGGAGGTCTACATTTGTCCTATCTAACGTTATACGATGTTCCTTCAAACGTGTAACATCAAGAAGATCGTTCAGTGTAAATGACATTCGTTGCCCAACATTCACGAGTAAATTCAAATTTTCTTTGTTTTTATCCGATAAATGTTCATCTTTATCATCTAAAACGGATTGTGCGATATTCATGATGCCGTGTAATGGATTACGCAATTCATGGGACGTATTTGCCAAGAATTCGTCTTTCTTTTCATCCGCTTGTTGGAGTTCCTCTGTTTGTTGTTCATTGATTTGAGCCACTCGTATATGTCGGTTAAATAGCAGCAACGCAATAATCACAATGGAAATAAACATGTCAAACGGATAGTAGGGCGCATTAACCATTCCTAAGTTTCTAAATATATGCCAATTAACATGTGACGTAAAGGCAGTAATAAAAAACAATATAAATATAGCCTCTAAGGAAACGTTATTACGAATGATTTTAATTGTTTTAGTAAATAAAAATATAATAGACAAAATATAAAATATGGCAACAACCATGCCTAAATAGATAAAATAATCAAATGGTACAACCATTTCGCCTATTACTATAAAAATATATAAGCTCAGGAGCAGTGAATAAACGCCTGATTTTATGTGAAACATATGTTTAAAAAATATGAGTAGACTGAACAGTGTACTCACGTATAAAAAATACACGAGTTTATAGTACCAAATTATATCTAAGGGTAGCTGTAGTGGGGTGTCGTAATAGATTAAAATAGACAAACCGTGCACTAATAACATGACCCCGAAAAACAAGATTTCTTTTAAATACTTTCCTTTTCCAAGAAGATAAATAGAAAAGGCATACAAACTATGTAATAGAAAAATAGCCCCAACGACGATTTGTAGTATAAGAGGTCTGTTATCCTCGCTTAAAATAGCATTTTCCGTTCCTATTTTAAGCGATTGATCAAGCCCGCCCCAAAAAGGGATTTCATAGTTTGAGGCATGTATCATTAATTCTATTTCCTTGGATTCCGTAGGGAATATTGTGGAAAGGGGAAAGCGCGTCCCTTCTGCTTGATCGACATTTTTTGCAGGAGTGCCGGACTCCATCATTAATTCTCCATCAATATATACAGCACCGGCTGATGTCGCACTCTTCATGCGAATACCGTATAGTGACTGTTTCCCGTCAGGAAGAAGAATGTTCACTCGATAGGTTCCATAACCATATGCAGATTGATTTTCTTGATGATTGCTCCAATCACCGGGAACAGAAATATATTCCATCTCCTCATCGGAGGTATCAGAGTTCGGCGCAATAAATTCATTTGGATAGAACTCCCACATGCCGTCAAGCGTAATTGCTTGATCATCGGTAAAGTCCCAATCTGTTAAATCAACAACACCTTGTTCTGCCTGAGGATGATCCGGCGGCTCATGATAGAACAACCAACCGAATCTAAAACCAGTTAATACGAGAAAAAATAAAACAATAATAAGGAAGATATTTTTTTTGCTCATCGGTTTGCTGGTCTTCATGGTCTGTTTCAGTCCTATCAATGAATGTTAGTTTAATTATGAATGACCGGTCATTGATTTACAAAGAATAGGCGTTGTGTCGGACCGGATCTTAGTGAAAGAACAAAATTTTTACTTGCATTTTTCGAGGATCATGTTATACTAATAAGCAAATACAAACATATGATCCTATTTTAATTGGAGTTTATGTGAATACACAACAAAATTTCCCCGAACTATTGTGTATGGCCGTTCTTCTTGTTACAATGCTATAATGTGAGTAAATAGAGGGTTTGTCCCGTTTTGCTCCTTGCTCCCGTAAAAAATACGGGGGCCGCTAAGACCAAAAGGAGGTGACGCGCATGCGTAACTACGAGATTCTGTACATTTTAAGACCGACATTGGAAGAGGATGCAGTCAAAACGACGATTGAACGTTTGAACCAAATCCTTTCCGATAATGGTGCAGAGGTAACGGAAGTTGATGAAAAAGGGAGACGGCGTCTCGCTTATGAAATTCAGGATTTCCGTGAAGGGTATTATGTCATCCTCAAAGTGCAGGCAACCCCTGACGCTATCAATGAGTTTGACCGTCGTATAAAACTTACCGATGAAGTTATTCGAACGCTCGTTGTTCGGGATGATGATTAAAGCATTCTTCAAATAAATGGGAGGGTTTGGAATGATTAATCGCGTCGTACTCGTTGGACGTCTCACTCGTGATCCGGAATTGCGGTACACCCCGAACGGGGTGGCAGTAGCCAATTTCGGCATCGCCGTTAATCGTCCATTTACAAACCAGTATGGGGAACGGGAAGCGGATTTTTTGAACTGCGTGGTTTGGAGAAAACAGGCAGAAAACGTCGCCAATTACTTGAAAAAGGGAAGTTTGGCAGGCGTTGATGGGCGCGTTCAAAGCCGCAGTTATGAAAATCGGGAAGGACGGCGCGTGAATGTCGTTGAAATACAAGCGGAAAGCGTCCAATTTTTGGAGCCCCGTAATGTGACCGCGAATCGGGGCGGGGATGACCAAGGCGTTGGAGCTGCTTCCGGGCCGTCCAATTACCAAGGAAACGTTGGATATGGCCAAGAAGGGCAACGTCAATCCGCTGATTTGAATGAAGATCCTATCTCCAATGACGGAAAGCCGATCGATATTTCCGACGACGATTTACCATTCTAAACACTTCCCATCGAGAAAAATAATTTAAGAAGGAGGGAGTCCTATGGCACGCCGCAGAGGCAAGCGCAGAAAGGTATGTTATTTCACCGTTAATAAAATCAAGACCATTGATTATAAAGATGTTAATCTTCTCCAGAAGTTTATCTCGGATCGGGGAAAGATTTTACCGAGACGGGTAACTGGAACATCTGCGAAATATCAGCGTAAATTGACGACCGCGATTAAACGTTCACGTCAAGCTGCGTTACTCCCATATGCACAAGAAGATTAATGCTCCTTACGAACACTGCCGATGACACCGGCAGTGTTCTTTCTTCATACGAATCGTCGCCAATGGCCGCCGATAAATGTTCGTTCTTTCTTTTTGAAGATGTATGGGCTACAATGGATCAGTGAAATATACTAAACGGGGTACTAAAAAGTGTTTCTCACCTCTCATTTCCAGAAGGGGGATGGCATGGATCAATCGAGAAAAATAACCGAGGGAGCTGTTATGGTTGCCCTCTTTGCAATTTTAATGGCAGCTACCGTTTACATACCGGTTTTAGGCATATTATTCGTATGGGTGCTGCCCATTCCTCTCCTGCTATACACGGTCCGTTTCGGGCCGAAACCCGGGGCGTTGGTTCTTGCCGTCAGTTTTGTTGCCACCTTTTTAATAGCCTCGGCTTTTTCGATCCCGCTCGTGCTTTTATTTGGGGTGGGCGGCTATGTGGTCGGTGTCAGTTACCATGTAAAAAGGTCTGCATTTCGAACGCTTTTCGCAGGGAGTTTAAGCTATATTTTTACACTGGTCCTTCTCTTTGTCGGATCTGTTGTCCTTCTTGATATTCATCCCTTTGAAGCGCTTCAAAGCGGAATGGAAGATTCAGTTGACTCTACAGAACAAATGCTAACTTCCTTTGATCAGGAAGTCGATGAAGAACAATTGGATTTTTATCGCGAATCTATTGCGCAAATCCCGCAAATTGCACCTTTAATCATGATCGTGACCGGTGTTGGCTATGCGTTTTTGACGCAAACCATTGCCCATCCATTTTTGCGAAGGCTTATCGGAGGGACATATCGATTTCCGCCCCTCAGAGAGTGGTCCTTGCCGCGAGTTTTTCTTTGGTACTATTTGGCAGGTATTATCATGCGGTTGGCAGTGATCGAAGATCAGGGAACGACGATGCATATGCTTATCTCTAATATCTTTCCGTTGCTTGAATTTGCTATGATTATACAGGGAGCATCGGTTATGTTCCAATTTGTATACATGCGAAATATAACGAGAGCACTTCCGATCCTAATCCTTTTTCCGGGGTTGATGCTTCCGCTTGTCCAAGTGTTCGTTCGAATCCTTGGGATTTTGGATATCGGAATGGATATAAAAAACCGGATTAAGTCTGATAAATAGGGGGTGAGCAGATGCCTAATTTTCTAAGAAAGCACTGGTATGATTACCCCATATTGCTCGTTTTTATCGTTGCGTTATTGATGAATATCACGCTTTTCTTTTTTCATTGGCAACTTGGCGTGATTGGTTTCGTCGTTTTAATCGCATTAACCTATCTTGCATACCATATACACAAACGAATGGAATCGGATGTAAAAAAATATATTTCGAAGTTAAGCCATCGGGTTAATCGTGCCGGAGAAGAAGCAATAAAAAATTTCCCCGTCGGCATCTTGCTGTATGACCAAAATGAAACGATACAGTGGGCAAACCCATACCTTTTGTCCTATTTGCCGAATGAGTACATCGGAAAATCGCTCGCTGTTCTTTCCGATGATTTTCCTGATCTAATCCGAAATAAAAATTTGGAACATCGATTGCAATTAAACGGTCGGGAACATTATGTGTATGAACGCTCTGAAGAACGTCTTTTGTATTTTTTTGACATGACGGAGACTGTTGAGACACGAGATTTATACAATGAAGAGCAACCGGTGATCGCCCACATTTTACTGGATAATTATGATGATGTAACACAGGGATTGGAAGATCAGGTGACGAGCCGTTTAAGGGGGGGCGCACTTACCAAAATCAACCAATGGGCGAACGACTATGGTATTTTCCTGCGCAGTGTTGCAGACGACCGTTTTATCGCTTTCTTAAATTATAGAACGCTGCAAGAAATTGAAAATAATCGTTTTCAAATCATTGATGATATTCGGGAAGTAACCATGAAGGAAAAAGTGGCGCTTACGCTCAGTATAGGCATCGGTAGCGGAGAAAGGACGCCGCGGGAATTGGGGGCGCTTGCCCAATCGAGTTTGGATTTGGCGCTCGGTCGGGGCGGAGACCAAGTGGTGATCAAGGAAAAGAACGGACAAGTGCGCTTTTATGGCGGAAAAACCAATGCAGTCGAAAAACGAACGCGGGTACGAGCTCGTGTCATTTCCCATGCATTGCGGGATTTTGTGCTTGAAAGCGATCAAGTGATTGTCATGGGCCATAAAAACCCTGATATGGACGCAATTGGATCAGGGATCGGTGTTTTAAAAGTCGCTGAAGTGAATGAAAAGGATGCTTACATCGTTGTGGATCCGAATGAAGTAAGTCCGGATGTTCACAAACTGATGAATGAAGTTGAACAGCATGAATATCTATGGTCACGCTTTTTAACACCGAGTGAGTCTTTGGAACAGCTAACGAGGCAGACGCTGCTCGTCATCGTAGATACCCATAAACCTTCGCTTGTGATCGAACCAAAGCTACTTGAGCGTGTCCATCGTGTCGTTGTTCTCGATCATCATCGGCGCGGGGAAGAATTTATCGACGATCCTGCACTTGTCTATATGGAGCCATATGCTTCTTCGGCTTCCGAACTTGTCACCGAAATTTTGGAGTATCAACCGAACCGTGTATCAATGGATGCCTTGGAAGCGACCGCCATGCTTGCGGGGATGATGGTGGATACGAAAAATTTCAGCATTCGTACCGGATCGCGTACTTTCGATGCCGCTTCCTATTTGAAAGCCAACGGTGCTGATACGACTGCTGTACAGCTTTTGCTAAAAGAGGATCTTGATCAATATATTCAACGTTCCCGGCTCATTCAGAAGGCTTATATTTATCAGGCCGGAATGGCGATCGCTTGCAGCAAAGAAGGGGAAACCTATCATCAGGTGCTTATTGCGCAAGCAGCGGATACATTGCTAACGATGAACGGTGTCAAGGGTGCATTCGTCGTTGCAAAACTTAAAGACGAACGGATTAGCATTAGTGCCCGTTCTTTAGGGGACGTGAATGTTCAGGTCATTATGGAACAATTGGGCGGAGGCGGACATTTAACCAATGCAGCTGTGCAATTGGAAGGCCTTTCGCCCACAGAGGCTGAAAGCCGTCTGAAAACGGCGATCAATGAGTATTTGGAAGGAGGAAACGAAGGATGAAAGTTATTTTCCAAAAAGATGTGAAAGGTAAAGGCAAAAAAGGAGAAGTCAAAAACGTATCGGAAGGCTATTTTCGAAACTATCTATTTCCGAATCAGCTTGCTGTCGAAGCCACAAAATCCAATATAAAAGAATTGGAAAAGAAAAAAGAGAGCGATGAACGAAAAGAACAGCAAGCGTTGGAAGAAGCCAAGGAAAAGAAACAAGAACTTGAAGAGACGACCGTTGAGATTTTGGCAAAAGCCGGACAAGGTGGCCGCCTATTCGGTGCCGTTTCTACAAAACAAATTACGGAATCCCTCAAGCAACAAGGATTTGACATAGACAAGCGTAAAATCGATTTGAAAGATCCAATCCGAGCGCTGGGAGTAACAAAAGTCGGGATTAAAATTCATCCGCAAGTGATTGCCACGGTTGACATTCATGTTAAAGAGCAAAAGTAAAAACACATGAACGGGAAAGGAGGCCGTGCGTTGACTGATATTTTAAGCGGCGAACGTACGCCGCCACAAAATATAGCAGCTGAACAAGCGGTTTTAGGGGCGATTTTTCTTGAAGAAGAGTCCCTTATCACCGCTACGGAACGGTTAAGGCCCGAAGATTTTTACCGAGCGTCCCATCAACGGATTTTTCGGGTGATGACAGACCTTTCGGAAAAGGCAGAGCCTGTTGACCTTGTTACAGTGACGTCACAGTTGCAAGATCACGAATGGCTGGAAGAAGCCGGTGGAATTTCCTATCTCACCGATCTCGCCAATGCTGTTCCGACAGCAGCAAATGTAGGTTACTACTCGCGGATTATTGAGGAAAAAGCGCTTTTGCGACGTTTGATCCGAGCAGCAACCTCTATTGTTTCCGAAGGGTATACAGAAGAGCAAGAAGTGGATGAAGTGCTTGGCGATGCGGAACGGATGATCATGGAGGTCTCGAATCGACGGACATCCGGGTCTTTTTTATCCATCAAAGAAGTGCTTATGGAGACGTACGACAACATTGAAATGTTGCAAAGCCGTGGCGACGCCCTCACCGGAGTCGCGAGCGGTTTTCAGGAACTGGATCGCATGACCGCAGGGTTTCAAAACAGTGATTTAATTATTGTTGCTGCGCGTCCTTCCATGGGAAAAACGGCGTTCGCCTTGAACATTACGCAAAACATCGCGACAAAAACAGATGAAAATGTGGCGATCTTTAGCCTCGAAATGGGTGCGACCCAACTCGTGCAGCGGATGTTATGCGCAGAGGGAAATATTGATGGCTCCCGTCTTCGTACCGGCCAACTGTTGGAAGAAGATTGGGAAAAATTAGCCATGGCAATGGGAACTCTTTCGCGTGCGGGTGTTTATATTGATGATTCTCCCGGCATTAAAGTTGCTGATATCCGTGCCAAATGCCGGCGTTTGCAACAGGAAAAAGGCCTTGGCATGGTTATGATTGATTATTTGCAGCTCATTCAGGGTCGGGGTACCGAGAGTCGGCAGCAAGAAGTATCGGAGATCTCGCGGAATCTTAAGGCGATCGCACGCGAGTTAAACGTCCCCGTGATTGCCCTCTCCCAACTTTCCCGGGGTGTGGAGTCAAGACAGGATAAACGACCGATGATGTCGGACTTGCGGGAGTCGGGGAGTATCGAGCAGGATGCGGATATTGTTGCTTTTTTATACAGGGAAGATTACTACGATCAAGAAGCCGAGAATCAAAATGTTATCGAAATTATCATATCCAAACAACGGAACGGACCGGTCGGAAACGTGGAACTGGCATTTATTAAAGAGTACAATAAATTTGTGAACCTCGATCGGAAGCACGAGGAGAGTGTGGCGCCGCCCGGCGCCTAAAAACGAATGAATAAACTTTATATGCGTTTAATGTTCGGGATTTTTGACCGGAAGTGTTTATTTTGGTAAAATAAAGGCCGGAAATAAGAAAAAAACGGAACATTTAATTGGAAGAGGTGAGTCTTTTGTCATCCATCGTTATCGTGGGAACACAGTGGGGGGACGAAGGCAAAGGAAAGATTACGGATTACCTATCGGAAAATGCGGAAGTGATTGCCCGTTATCAAGGGGGCAACAATGCCGGACATACGATTAAGTTTGACGGTGAAACCTACAAGTTACACCTCGTACCCTCCGGTATTTTTTCTGATGAAAAGATCTGTGTCATCGGTAACGGGATGGTGATTGACCCGAAAGCATTGGTCGAAGAATTGGAAGGGCTTGAAGCGCGCGGAATCGAGACAAGCAATTTGCGGATCAGCAACCGCGCCCATGTCATTCTTCCTTATCATATTCAACAGGATATTGCGGAAGAGGAAAGCAAAGGGGCAAGCAAGATCGGGACGACGAAGAAAGGCATTGGGCCGGCGTATATGGATAAGGCCGCCCGTGTTGGCATTCGTGTCGCCGATCTGCTTGAGAAAGAGGCGTTTGCCGATAAACTGGATCGTAATCTAAAAGAAAAAAATCGCCTACTCGAAAAAATCTATGAAACGGAAGGGTTCCGCGTCGAGGATATTCTTGAGGAGTATTATGAGTATGGGCAACGTTTAGCAGCTTATGTTTGTGACACGTCGGTTGTTTTGAACGATGCCATTGACCAAGGGCGGCGCGTCTTATTTGAAGGGGCGCAGGGCGTAATGCTTGATATCGACCAGGGAACGTATCCGTTTGTCACGTCGTCGAATCCGATTGCCGGCGGGGTAACGATCGGTTCCGGTGTCGGTCCTTCAAAAATTCATCACGTTGTCGGGGTGTCGAAGGCTTATACGACGAGGGTTGGGGACGGACCGTTTCCGACCGAACTCACCGATGCAGTGGGAGATCGGATTCGCGATATCGGTAATGAATACGGAACGACGACAGGACGCCCTCGCCGCGTCGGCTGGTTTGACTCTGTCGTCGTCCGCCACGCTCGCCGGGTGAGCGGCATTACCGACTTGTCATTAAATTGTCTTGATGTGCTTTCCGGGCTTGATACGGTGAAAATTTGTGTGGCCTATGAATACCGAGGGGAGCGAATGGAAGAGTTTCCCGCAAGTTTGAATGTACTCGCCGAATGTAAACCGATCTACGAAGAAATGCCTGGATGGAACGAGAATATTACCGAAGCTCGTAGTCTAGGTGATTTGCCGGTACGGGCACGGCATTATGCGGAACGTATCGCTCAACTGACAAACATTCCGTTGTCGGTGTTCTCGGTTGGACCAGATCGAACACAAACGAATGAAGTGCGTGGCGTGTGGGGATTGTAAGGATGAAAGACTGCCGATGGGCAGTCTTTTTATTTTGCTATCAGAAGGTTCAAAAGCACTGGCATGTATCGATTAAACGTGTGTCAATGCCAAAATAGGACCAAGAAAATCCAGTCCATCTAAACCCTGCCACAGACGTTTTTGACCTACAAATATCGGATAGAACCAAAATTGTTGTTGATTGGTCAGCCAAACATAGGTGAAACGAAATAAGCATCCCCGTATAGCTCCCGGATCAATGGCAAATGTGGCGATCCCGTTAGGTTTTGGCGGGGTGAAACCCGGAGGTGCTCAGTTGGAGCTCCCGTTTGTGTTGGTTGGGTTGGCATCTCTGTAGGTGGCTGTCCGGGAGGTCCGAAGAAACCACCGATTAATCCGTTGAAAATAGGGCCAAACTGTCTTTGTTGGTTTGGGGAGCCATTTCTTTGCCAGTGAGGATCGTGCTGATTCATCAGAAATGACGCTCCTTTCAGGTAGGTTAGGATAGGTTTACGTCATCTTATTCAACATAGAAGCGCATGGTTCACAGGCAGAGTACTGGGACGACAGCAAATATTATCATCGTGCCCCCATTAGTAACGTGTGGAAATAGCTCGGAAGATTCAGCGTTCTCCTAAGAGCAGAATTTCTGGATAATTGTCCCAAATATTGCATCAGTAAGGTCGCATAGAGCGGCGCATTACGAGAATGTTTGCGATCATCATCGGGGGGATTTAGATAAAAATGGTGAATAAGTAAGCGCTTTGTCCCTACCCACCCAAGCAGCTGATAAATTTTTTGTGTGAACGCTTATTTTGACTGTGCTGCGCTAAACTGACAGGTTATCGCACGCTTTTTGTACGTTTGCGATTCTGGTGTTTCGTCCCCCATTCGTGCATCGCTTCCAAAATCGGTTCCAGGCTCCTTCCATATTCCGTGATCGAATACTCGACCTTTGGCGGCACTTGCGGGTAAACCATTCGCGTGATAATATCCTCTTCTTCCAATTCGCGTAAATGTTTTGTCAACATTTTTTGTGTAATATTAGGTACGCTGCGCTTTAGCTCATTGAAGCGTAACGTTCCATATTTTAGCAAATTTAATAAAATAATCGGTTTCCATTTTCCTACCACAATCTCCAAAGCTTCCTCGACGTGACATTGTTTAGGATCAATATTCATGTCTATCCCCCTCCATAGTATCTTTTTGTATACTATACCACGTAAAGGTTCGTACTTATACTTTGCAGTGTTATCGTTTATAATAGTCATATAGGTTTAGAGAAAAGAGAGGGATAAACCAAATGGAAAATTATCGTATCGATCCGGCTAAAGGCATGGAATTTGGCCTTTATACATTGGGTGATCACTTGCCGAATCCAATCGCGGGAGAACGAATCTCTGCAGAACAACGGATTCATGAGTTCATTGAATTAGCGCAATTAGCCGAGCAGGCGGGGATTGATTTTTTCAGCGTCGGTGAAAGCCATCAAGAATATTTTGCCACACAGGCGCACGCGGTTGTTTTATCGGCAATTGCCCAGGCAACCGAAAAAATAAAAATATCAAGTTCTTCTACGATTATCAGTACGTCAGACCCGGTGCGGGTGTATGAGAATTTCTCGACGATTGATTTGATTTCGAAGGGACGCGCGGAAATTGTCGCAGGTCGTGCTTCGCGTGTGGGGTTGTTTGATTTGCTCGGTTACGATCTTCGCAATTATGAGGAGCTCTATGAAGAAAAGTTCGAGCTATTATTGAAAATCAACCAAGAGGAAGTCGTCAATTGGGAAGGAGAATTCCGCGCGCCGTTAAAAGATGCCCGGGTGCTTCCTCGTCCGCAAAATGGGTCCTTGCCGATTTGGCGCGCAGTCGGCGGTAATCCGGCAAGTGCCATCAAAGCTGGATATGCCGGTGTTCCGATGTATTTGGCTCATTTAGGCGGACCTGTCGCCAGTTTTAAACGGGCGATTGATGCTTATCGCGAGGCTGCAACCCAAAGTGGTTTTGATCCAACAGAACTCCCGATTTCAACCGCCGGCTTTTTTTACACAGCAGAAACGACTCAGCAGGCACAGAAAGAATATTATCCTCATATCAATGAAGGGATGAAGTTGACAAATGGGCAGGGATTTCCGAAGCAGGCATTTGCACAGAGTGACGATCTGCGTACCGTAATAAATGTGGGCAGTCCGCAGCAGGTAATCGAAAAAATTCTCTATCAGCATGAACAATTCGGTCATCAGCGTTTTATTGCACAAATGGATTTCGGCGGCGTACCGTTTGATAAACTACGAAAAAACATTGAGCTCATCGGAACAGAAATTTTACCGGCTATCAAGAAATATACGGCCAAGCAGTAGGGAGGCAGACAAAGTGCACATTGTAACATTATCCGGCTCTAATGTCGGCTCTAAAACGAGAACAGCAATGGATTACACGATGAACACCATTTCTGAAAAATATCCGAATGCGGACGTAACCTTGATTGATTTAGCAGATTATGAGGTGCAGTTTAGTGATGGGCGCAATTTTTTGGACTATGAAGGGGATACACAATATGTCGCTCAAACCGTCATGGATGCCGATGCCATCATCATCGGAACCCCGATTTTTCAGGCATCCATCCCCGCGACATTAAAAAATATATTCGATTTGCTCCCTCAAGACGGGTTGCGCGATAAAGTGGTAAGTATCCTGGTAACCGCAGGTTCGCTGACGCACTTTCTCATCGTGGAGCAACAGCTCAAACCGATTTTGTCGTATATGAAAGCACAAATCGTCCAAGATTATGTATTTATCGAGGAAAAGGATTTCCATCGAAAAGAGATCACCAATGACAATGTCTTGCTCCGCATCGATCAGTTGGTAGAAGACACCGTCGGATTAATGGAGACGTATAGAAGTATGCGCAAAACACAAGAAGAAGCGTATGGGTTTTAGGATTTAGGTTGAAGGTGAAAATGTAACGAAGTCATTCCCGTTTACTGATTTATCGAAACCAGTAAACGGGTTAAGACACTCTCTGCAGGAAAAGGTCTTTTTGACTCCATTTCTTTACTTGGCCAAGTTTTTCAAGGGTGACTGGAATCATCTAAAAAACCTTGTCATCCATGCTGTTCGTAAATTGTCCGTACACGGTATAGAGGCCATCGATCTTCTCGATTAAAAGAAAAATGCTTAGCCGGTTGAACCAGCAACTAAAAACTCATCACAATCGGTTGCCAGAAGTACACAAAAATGACAATAACGATGATGGCCATAACGTTCATCCAAAATCCGGCTTTGACCATATCGTCCATATTTAAATAATCTGAGCTGAATACCGCTGCGTTTGGTGGTGTCGCGATCGGGAGCATGAAAGCACAAGAGGCGGTAAGTGCAACGATCGCCATGATGCTAAACGGGTCAACACCAATTCCGAGCGCGAGTCCTACACTAATTGGCATTAGCATATTAGCAAGGGCAGTATTAGACAAAATCTCTGTCATAAATAAAATGGCTGCTGCAAGAACAATTAAAATCAGGATATAGGGGAGAACTTCTACATTTTCTAGCAAATCCCCGAACCATTCGGTTAAATTTGAGTCTTCAAAACCGGCGGCCAGAGAGAGTCCGCCTCCAAAAAGCACTAATAAGCCCCAGGGAAGTTCTTTCATATTCTGCCATCTCATTAAAGCGCCTTGTTCTTGACGGCTGCGCACTAAAAACATTGAGATGGCACCGAAAATAGAAATCGTAGTATCCGTAATATTCATAGCTTCCTGCCATTCTTCCGGAATAAACCCGGTCGATAACCAAAGGAAACCGGTAATACTGAATATCGTAAGTACAGCTTTTTCTTCATAAGACATAGGTCCGAGTTCTTTCAACTGGTTTCTGGCGAAATCCTCGGAGATATCTCCGCTTTGAGTGACTTTAAACTGAACGCGGGTAATATAGAAAAATAAAATGGCAAGCAAAATAACTGTGACCGGAAAACCGAATATAAACCAATCCGCGAATGTAACCGTTGTGTCCAACATGTTATCTGCAATAGCAGCAAAGGCTGCGTTGGGTACTGAGCCGATAAGTGTCGCCAGTCCCCCGATCGATGCGGAGTAGGCAACGGTCAGTAAAAGACCTTTGGCAAATTTATTCAACGATTGCTGATCAAAGAAGTTTTTCTCTTTCACTTCATTAATTAAGGCCAATGCAATCGGTAACATCATAAGGGCGGTAGCTGCATTGGAAATCCACATGGATAATAGCGCCGTTGAAATCGAGACGCCCAAGACAATCCTCTGACCGCTCGTCCCAATCATGGCAATAATAGTCATGGCAATCCGCTTATGAAGATTCCATTTTTCAATCGCGAGCGCAATGGTAAAGCCGCCCATGTACATGAATACAATAGGATCTCCATACGCCATTGTCGCTGTTTCTTCATCCGTTCCCCCTGTTAACGGAAGTAAGAGGATCGGTAAAAGAGAGGTCGCGGGGATGGGTAATGCTTCCGTCACCCACCAGCTGGCAACCCAAGCCGTCACGGCCAATACCGCTCGGGGGAATCCTCCAGCCCTGTTAAATCCGGTAAAAAGAAAAGGATAGAAAATAAAAAAGGACCAAGCACAAGGCCGATAAATTGCCGCCTTTGCATGATGATCAATCTCCTTACTATTGCTTGATTTTGCGCTTCTCTGACTTTCTCCCCCCATATCTGTGTTTATGATCATTGAATTTCTCGCGTTGTATTCAGCCTATGTACAAGGATGTTTCCTGTTGTTAGGAAAAGTGTATCATATTTTTACAGGCGGACAGAAATCATTTCACGTATATGTTCATAATAGGGGGCAAGGTAACACAATAACACAATAACATAATGACAAAGGAATATTTGCCTGATTTTTCATTAGCCAGTAATCTTAAACGCACGCTGAACAAATGTTTTAACGAGCATAAAATGGGGAAGTTATATAGCAAAGATGAGTCAATAATCAAGTTAGTTTCAACTTTTAAAAGGGAAGGAGTCGGCTACTACGATGAATATACTTATCAACGGCGAATGGACTGGCGATCAACTGGAACAAATCGATGTAGTCAACCCTGCAACGGGAGACGTGCTCGAAACGATCCCCAAAGGTGGCGAGAAAGAAGCAGAAGCAGCGGCGACGGCCGCGTATGAAGCATTTCCGGAGTGGTCCAAGCTTGCCGCCGCTGATCGGAGTGCGAAACTGGAGAAATGGTTTGAACTGATCGGTGAGAATCACGAAGAGCTCGCGCAAACGATGACGAAAGAGCAGGGGAAAGCGATTAAGGAAGCGCGCGGTGAAATTTCTTATGCAAATTCGTTTATCAAATGGTACGCGGAGGAAGGCAAGCGTAACTACGGAGAATCAATCCCTGCTTCTGCGCCGGACAAGCGATTGTTTGTCACTCATCAACCCGTGGGGGTCGTGGCATCGATTACACCGTGGAATTTTCCGGCGGCGATGATTACGCGCAAAATCGCGCCGGCACTCGCGGTCGGTTGCACAGCTGTCATTAAACCTGCAACGCAAACCCCGTTAACAGCTCTGAAACTGGCCGAATTGGCGGTGGAAGCAGGCATTCCCAAAGGGGTTGTCAACGTCGTCACCGGTTCGTCCAGAGAAATTTCCGAGGCATGGCAACAGGACAAGCGCGTGCGCAAGCTTACTTTCACCGGTTCAACGGAAGTTGGCAAAACGTTAATGAGCGGCGCATCGGAAACGATGAAGAAAATATCGCTGGAGCTTGGCGGTCACGCACCTTTAATCGTTCTTGAAGATGCGGATATTGACAACGCTGTTGAACAGGCAGTGACATCGAAATTCCGCAATGGAGGACAGACGTGCGTCTGTGCGAACCGCATATACGTAGCTGAATCGATTGAAGAGACGTTCACGAATAAATTTAAGCAAGCCGTTGAAGGCTTAAACGTCGGCGATGGTCTCGATGATAATACCGACATTGGTCCATTAATCGACGAAGATGCCGTTGACAAAGTCCTTTCCCATATCGAAGATGCCGAGAAACAAGGGGCAAAAGTTGTTACCGGCGGCAAAAAGAAAGATGGGCTCTTTTTAACGCCAACAGTAATTAGCGGGGTAAAAGAAGACATGGCTTGCATGAATGAAGAGACGTTTGGCCCGCTCGCGCCTATCGCTACCTTTAAAACCGAGGAAGAAGCGATTGAGCGTGCAAATAACACTATATACGGATTGGCTGCTTATTTATTTACAAGCGATGTATCAAAAGCGATCCGCTTGAGTGAACAGCTGGAGTATGGCATTGTCGGCTTAAATGACGGCGGTCCGTCCACTGCACAGGCACCATTCGGAGGCTGGAAGCAAAGCGGCATCGGTCGGGAAGGCGGCCATCAAGGCATGGACGAGTTTCTGGAAACGAAATTTATCTCGCTTAAGCTATAATGAAATGACCCTGGCTAAATACCGGGGTCATTTTTATGAAAGGATCAGCAGAATACTCGGGACTTACGTTTATGGCCGCGATGTTCTTCGCGGTTTCTTGTCTCGGCGGTTGTATTCGGATTGCTGAGGGGTGATCCCGAGAGCCGTTGTTAGCATCGTTACCCCTGTTTCATGAAGGGGGAGAAGGTGAATGTCATCGGCAGGTATCGGAATAGACCAAGCAGAGTTGATAAACTGCATGAAAACAAAGGCGAAAAGAGCCAAGCGGTGGAAGATCACCGATTTAGCCTTTCGCCAGATTCACTTCCTGTTGCTCATCAAGAGTGGATTAAGTGAACACCGTGATCATCATTCCCGTTTCTTACGATTATCAGTTTATAGGGGGAACTAATGTAAGAAGGCGATGGCTCAACTTTAGGGGATGATGTGGTTATTATATTGTTACGTATCAAGAAGTTAAATATACATAGGGATTGCTGAACAACTTGCAGTTATCAGCTGAAGCCGGGATGCCGCTTCCATGGCTTCGCTTTCCGCGGACGAACGGTCAAGCCTCCTCGCGCAAAACCGGCGCTGCGGGGGCTTGACGCGTCCGTTTTGATGTCTACGCCATTGCAGCGTCATCTCTCCATACGTTGCCAGAAGTGCAAGGGTTTTTTGCTTATAGGATGGATTTCCTTGCATCCAGTTTTGACAACACCAACGGAAAATACTTATGTGCCAGTCTTTTCCGTTATTCAGCAGTCCCTAAATAAGTGAAATTGTTTGGACGCTGGAATCAAGAATCTCGTCCCGTTAGTGACGGGGGATTCAAATAATATCCAAAGGCATCTTTCGCTCCGGTTTTGGGAATACCTTATCAATCTTTCGTAGATCATCTTCTGACAACGCGATCGTGGCAGCTTCCGCATTTTCGATGACATGATTTTCACTCGTGCCCTTCGGTATGGCGAGAATGCCTTTTGTTCGTATCGTCCAGGCTAGCGCGATTTGCAGAGGTCTCGCTTTATGTTTTTCGGCAATTTCTTTAATGGTCAGGTTGTTCATCAATTGGCTGATGAGTGAACCGCCTTGGCCAAGGGGCTGTATGCCATAATCGGCATTTGATGTTGGCGTTGCCACGGGAGTAGATCATAATCAATCCCCCGTGAACCCAAATGATACAGCACTTGATTTGTGGAACAATAACCTCCATTTCTGATATCCAAGAGCTCTTTCATATCCGAGGTATCAAAGTTGGATACCCCCCACCGTAATATTTTCCCTTCCTTACGAAGTGCTTCCAAGCCTTCAACTGTTTCCTGAAGCCCTGCAGAAGACCCTCGCCAGTGCAAAAGGTACATATCCAAGTAATCGGTCTTCAATCGCCGCAAACTGTTTTCGCAAGCGGTCTGGATTTTTGACAGACTAGCATTGTGGGGATAGACCTTTGACACGAGGAAAGCATCGTCCCTGCGATTTTTAATGGCTTCTCCGGCGATTTGTTCCGCTCGCCCATCCCCATACATTTCCGCGGTGTCTATGACATTCATTCCCAGATCAAGGCCGAGTTGCAAGGCTTGTATTTCATCATCTTTGCTATCGGGATGTTCTCCCATTTTCCATGTGCCTTGTCCGATGCTCGGAAGAGCGGTACCATCGGGCAATGTAACCGTGCGGTTTTGCAAGGACTCTTTGATGCGGTCTAAACGTTCCATTTCTTCTCCTCCTTAAACGCTTAAGATTTTTTCATAATAATAAAACGGATAAGGCTTTCCGGTTCCTTCCCTTGAAAAGCCGACGAGTTTATAGCCGAGACGTTCAAACAAAGCGCGGGCGCTCTGATTAAGTGCGTACGTATCAATTTTCATCGTTTTCAATTCCTCTGCTGCACATTTGGCTTCGGCAAAGTGGATAAGCTGACTCGCCACTCCATGATTACGCCCGTCAGGATCCACTGCCAGCCGATGAAAGGTCCCGGCGTCCTGATCGGGATACGTCCACGTCATTTGTTGAAATCGTGAATCAATATTTTGGTCAACCGTTATAAAACCGCTAATTTTCCCGCCGGCTACTAGCACGAAAAGAGATTGCTTGTTGATGTCTGTTAAAAAATGCCGGGATGTTGGATAGCTTCCGTTCCATTGGTCACTGCCGTCTGCATTCATCACCCGGACCGTTTTCTTCACGATGTTCATAATTTCCGCCATGTCTGTCTTTTGCGCGTATCGTATCATGTAATGCTCCTATTTGATTGTTGCTTACCATTAGTATATCAGGTGCAACGATGAAGCGGCCAAAAGAAAACCTTTTGTCTTTTCGCATAATGAAGCAAAGGTTTCGTATTTGATAATTCGAGAAACATCGTGTTTTTGTGAAAATCTGCCTCGGCATGCTGTAACGGCCATGGGTTATGGTGGATATCAAGGGCATATAAATTTCGCCGATGCGTCGTATATAACCGGTACCGTTCGGTGAGCCAGTCATCCAAGGTGCCTTTTTCTGCTGTGAAAACGTGCGACGTCGGTTGATAAGCGGCTTCAAACATCGCATTTGGCCGATAACTGTGATAGCGAATGAAGCCGTTTTCCCTTTTAACCTCCATATCGGCATAAAAATAAGGAAGGTGAAACAGTGAGCGCGCCATGCGCACGGCCAGCCGGTGATCGGCATCCAGGCTAAAAAAATAAACACCGGGTTGACCGTTAAATGTGACATACGTTCGCACATTTACTTCGGGGAAGGCATGCGCAAATGGCACAGGCGGAAGGAAACGGGCGCGTAATCGCACGATATCAAAAGGAATGATCCCGATCCACGCTTGGCCATCATAGGTATCAATCTCCAGAGGAGCCGGAATTTTCGTTTGCAATGTTGTCGGCGAAAGTGGCCAATGGGCGAATAATACATTTTTCCATGTCTGGGTCATTAGCCAAGGTCCTTTAGGAAGCGAATGAGGCCGATGTGTGGTCCGTTTGAGCATAGGATCCTCCTTTTGTAAATATGCGCTTAGGGTTTTCCAACGAGCAATTTGCCATTCCCCATTGCATTTAAACGCCGAACGTGCTAAGATAAATTCTGTCTTTGGGCTTAATGAGCCATTAGCTCAGCTGGCAGAGCATCTGACTTTTAATCAGAGGGTCGGAGGTTCGAATCCTCCATGGCTCACCAATAAAGTATAAATCAACTTTATTACCTACATAAGATGGGCGAAGGCTTTCGCCATAAATGTTTGGTGAAAAGCCAAGTTTTCTAAAAAATAAGGGCCTGTGGTGTAGCGGTTAACATGCCTGCCTGTCACGCAGGAGATCGCGGGTTCGAATCCCGTCAGGCCCGCCATTTACATATGTTGGCTCGATAGCTCAGTCGGTAGAGCAGTAGACTGAAAATCTACGTGTCGGCGGTTCGATTCCGTCTCGAGCCACCATGCTTATAATTGATATCCCCCGGAATGCCCCGGGGTTTTTTTGTATGCATCGATAAGCGTCATTAAACGCGTAGCTATGTTACAATACTTGTATAATATGGCTACAGAAATACGAAATGAGGCGAAAAAATCATGAATGAAAAAATTCTGGTTGTCGATGATGAGCAACCGATTGCCGATATTCTCGAATTTTCACTGCAAAAAGAAGGCTTTGAAATCGAGGTTGCCTATGATGGCACAGAAGCGCTTGAAAAAGTAGACGCTTTTAAGCCTGATCTCATTTTACTCGATATTATGCTTCCAAATAAAGATGGGATGGAAGTGTGCCGTGAAGTTCGCAAAAATTATGATATGCCGATTATTATGCTTACGGCAAAAGACTCGGAGATCGATAAAGTGCTCGGCCTTGAATTGGGTGCCGATGATTATGTAACCAAGCCCTTTAGTACCCGTGAATTGCTTGCGCGTGTGAAAGCGAATATTCGCAGGCTTCAAGTTGTCCCCGAAGCAGAACGAAAAAATACCGGGACTAAGCAAATCGGGGATTTGACAATTGACCCGGAAGCTTACCTCGTTCGTAAGCGGGGGACTCCAATTGAGCTTACTCATCGGGAGTTTGAATTAATCCATTATTTAGGGAGTCATATTGGACAAGTGATGTCACGGGAAGACCTTTTGCAGTCCGTTTGGGGCTATGACTATTTTGGAGATGTACGTACCGTTGATGTCACGGTGCGCCGACTGCGGGAGAAAGTAGAAGATAACCCCAGTTATCCAAATTGGATTATTACAAGAAGAGGGGTAGGTTATTATCTTCGGCATCCCGAACAGGAGTAGAGTTGGATGAAGCGAATTGCGGGTTTCTTTAAATCTTTTCAATTTAAATTAATATTTATTTACGTCATGCTTTTGCTGATTGCGTTTCAGGTTATTGGAATCTTTTTCATGGATCGTCTTGAAGAACGATTTGTCGAAAATCATCGGGGTGCATTGGAAGACCAAATGAGTTTGCTCTCTTACAATATTGAACAAACGCTTATACAAGAAACGGATGATACGGATCAAAATGAAATGAACGAAGAAATTAATGATTTAATTTCTCGTTATGAAGTGAATGAGCTAAGCAGTACCGGGTCCACCATTCAAGTGGTGGACAGCCAGCAGAATGTACTGGCTCACAATCAACACGGAACGCAAAGCGGCGGATTGCTGAATACGGAAATACGTGTCTCCCAGGCATTGCTTGATCAAGAGTCGAATGATATGTTGTTGGACCCGGATACCGGCTTTCGTATGCGGGTGATCACGCAACCCTTGCATGGAGACGATGATGAAGTCATTGGAGCCATTCATTTGGAATCATCAATGGAAGATATGTACGATGAAGTGACGCAAATTAATAACATTTTTATGACGAGTGGGGGCATTGCACTGGTGATTACGGCAATGATCGGCGTTCTTTTATCGAGAACCGTTACTCGTCCGATTAGAGATATGCAGAAACAGTCCGCGGTGATGAGTGAAGGAGACTTCAGTCGTCGTGTTCGTGTTTACGGGAATGATGAAATCGGGGAGCTCGCCTCTTCCTTTAATACGCTGGCAATGAATTTAAAAGAAGCGAATGCCACAACAGAAGGGGAAAGGCGGAAGCTTAGCTCTGTCCTTTCCCATATGACAGATGGCGTGATCGCCACGGATGAACTTGGCCGTATTATTTTGCTCAATAAACAAGCGGAAATATTGTTATCTTTAGACAGTGAAGAGGCAAAAGGCCGGCCTCTCCCCGACATATTGGATCTTTCGGGACAGGTCGCCCCCAGTGATCTCTATGATTATACGGAACCGTTGATTTTGGATTTCAGTGATGAACGAGGGGATTCTCTGTTAGAAGCGAGCTTTTCCGTTCTCCGAAGCGAAAGCGGCTATGTGACCGGTTTGATTACAGTGCTTCATGATGTCACGGAAAAGGAAAAATTGGAGAGAGAGCGTCGTGAATTCGTAGCAAATGTTTCTCATGAATTACGCACGCCGTTAACGACATTAAAGAGTTACATGGAGGCATTGGAAGATGGTGCCATGGCTGATGAAGATCTTGCCCCGCGGTTTTTGAATGTCATTCAAGTGGAAACGGACCGTATGATTCGTCTCGTGAATGACCTATTGCAATTGTCGAAAATGGATGTGCAAGAACATGGAATTTATACAGAACGCCACGATTTAATTTATTGGTTACAACACTTGGTGGATCGGTTTGAGATGCTTGTTAAAGATCGGGACGTTTCGTTTGTCCGGCATTTTTCCCACTGGCCGATTCAAGTATATATGGACAGTGATAAAATGACCCAAGTGTTCAATAACATCATTTCCAACGCGCTCAAATTTTCCCCTGAGGGCGGTACGATTACGGTCGGGGCGAAGCTAAGAGAAAACGAGGTATTGATTGATATCCTGGATGAAGGACAGGGAATTCCGATAAAAGATCAACATAAAATATTTGATCGTTTCTACCGCGTGGATAAGGCCCGGGCCAGAAACTTGGGCGGCACGGGATTGGGACTTGCCATCGTGAAAGAAATGATTGATGCCCACCAAGGCTCGGTGTGGGTATCCAGTGAACCGGGCCAAGGGACGAGAATAACGATATCCTTGCCTTTGGCGTCTTCCGGTGCGGGAGGTGAAAGCAATGGTTGAGCGTGTGAAAACGGTGTTTCTAAGCCTTCTGGTGATCACTAGCCTTATTTTTACTTGGCAATTATGGACGTATCAACCTGAGCTGGGGCTTTTGGATGAAGAAAGCGTGGAGGAAAGTGAACAACTCTCTGACCAAGTGGAAATGGCTGATGTAGTCGGTCCGGCAAATGTCACCTTTCATCGTGATGATGAACAGTGGACCACTACCCACGGTTCTTTGGATTTCGTTGATGATATGGCTACAGACCTGTTCTCTTCTGAATGGAGTAATTTCGAAATGCTGGAGGGTGTCGGACAAGAACGTGTCTATGAAAGTGAAGAAGATAAAATTGAGTTGATTTTCCCGACATCTCTTCCGTTAACACTCGTTGAAAGTTGGTTTGAAGATGACCAATCCATTGTTGAACAAGAGGAAAACACGTTTAATTTTGAACGATTGCTTATAATCGATGAAGGTGGCGCCTTGCGTGTCCAACTTGTTTCTTTTGACGACGAGCAGGTCCTGGAAGGGTATATTGATATGGATGTTGAAACGTTTCATACGTATATGGAACAGATGGACGGGAGCAGTGTTTCCTACGCAACCGAAGCACATGTAGGCGAGGACGATGGTTCTTTGCAAAAACCTGTTTATTTGCCGTCGGAACCTGTTTCTTACCCTCAACTGCAATTTAATTCCACAAGCATTGATGAAGAAGCGCTTCTTCCTTATTTGTTTCCGGACCGGGAATCCGTAGTTACCCCGGATTCGGGGAGTGATGCGCAAGGGGATCAGCTTTATCATTCCAGTGATCGGCAAATGCGGCTAAGCCGATTCGGCAATTACATTGAGTATGATTATCCTCAAAATGAAATATCCGATGGCCAGAATGAGCAAATCATTTCCGATGCCTATACGTTCATTAACGCGCATGGCGGTTTTACGAATAGTTATCAGCTCTATGATTGGAGTGTGTCCGGTGGAGGCGATTCTGTTCAATTCCGAATGCATGTGGATGGCATGCCTGTGCTGGACACAAATACTTCATGGTTTGATTATGCCTCCATTAATGTGACACAGCAAAATGATGTCATTTCCAGTTATGATCGTCCCGCTTTTATGTTTGATGAGCATGAGCCTTTGGATGAAAATCCGGAGGGTCAAATGCGGGAACTCCTTGGCGGTGAGGAAGTGTTGGCAGAAATTGAAGAAAGCGACTCTCTCGAACTCGACAACATCGAAGATATTCGCATCGGTTACGAAATGGAAAGAGTAGAGACGTACGTATATGTTGTTCCCCATTGGTATGCAAAAAGCGATGACAGCTGGATCCGGTTGGACAGCGAGGATCAGGAAGGTGACTTGAGTGGATTGGAATAAAACGAAAACGATTTTCATTTTCACATTTTTACTTTTAAATGGCTTTTTGATCGCTCAATTGTTCAATCACATGGAAAATCGCGAAGGGGACGTTGAAGTAGAGGACAACCTGGAAGCTCAGTTGGACTATCAAAACATTGATATCGAGACGGAGCTCCCGAATGAGGAGGTTGCCCTTTCCGTTGTCCGTAGCCGCACTATGGAGAGTCTCCCTGAGGAAGCGGAAAATAATTATGACGACGCCGATGTTTTCAGCGATATTGAATTTGATTCGGAGACCGGTGAGCTCTCCGTGTGGCTCGAAGAACCTTATGAGATTGATGAAGATGACGCTTGGCAAGAGCGGCGTGAATTTATAGACACGTATGTATACGATGGAGATTCGTATCGGTTTGCGAACAGGGATGAAACGGAAATTAATTATTACGCCAACCATGAAAACAGGACGCTGATTGCTCCGAGAAATACGCACCTCACCGTTAATGAAAATGAAGACGGGGCGATTGATTCGTTTACCCAACAGTTTGTTTATACGGATAACTTGGCGGAGCAGTCGATCAGTTCTGCCGTGGATGCCATTGATACACTCATTGAGGCGAATGCACTAACGACTAATTCCACCGTGACGAATGTTGAATATGTGTATTATAGTGCGCTCTCCGAGGAATATGTGAGCAATGAAGTGATGTACGCCCCTTATTATCGATTTGTGGTTCAGGAAGAATTTGAGAATGAAAACCAACGGCCGGATGTTTACCTGGTTTCTGCCGTAGAAGGAGAGGAGACAATCCGGGAGCCATAGGAGGATTTTGTTGATGGGGATTGCTTTTAGCGTTTTAGCGAGTGGGAGTACGGGAAATGCTCTATATGTGGAAACAAACCAAACGCGGCTATTAATTGATGCGGGGCTAAGCGGAAAAAAAATTGAGAAGATGTTCCAACAAATTGGTCGTTCCTTATCGGATATTGACGCATTGCTCGTCACACATGAACATAGCGATCACGTGAAAGGTGTCGGCGTGTTGGCCCGTAAGTATCAATTGCCTGTTTATGCCAATGAGCGTACGTGGAAACAGATGGTTGATGCGATTGGACCGATTGATAAAGCGCAATGCTTTCACTTGGAAACGGGGGATGTACGAACGTTTTCCGACATGGATGTGGAATCATTCGGTGTCTCCCATGACGCTGCCGACCCGATGTTTTTTGTTTTTCATCATGAAAAGAAAAAATTGGCATTGGCTACAGATATGGGCTACGTCAGTGATCATATTAAAGGAACACTCGCCGATGCCGATGCACTGATCTTTGAATCGAACCATGATATGAATATGCTCAGAATAGGGCGGTACCCGTGGAATGTTAAACGAAGAATACTTGGAGATACCGGTCATATTTCCAATGACGACGCGGCGAAGGCGCTAACGACAATCGTCGGCGAGAAAACGCGCTATGTATATTTGGCACATTTAAGCCAAGATAATAATATGAAAGAACTCGCCAGGATGACGACGGAGCAAACCATGGAGGAACAAGGGATAGAATGCACGCCAAATGGCATTCAAATCCTTGATACGGACCCATTTATGCCGACAGCAATCCAAAAATTGGTGTAATTTTTGCTCCTGCTAATGAAGGGATTGCTGAACAACGTGCAGCTATCAGCTGAAGCCGGGATGCCGCTTCCATGGCTTCGCTTTCCGCGGACGAACGGTCAAGCCTCCTCGCGCAAAACCGGCGCTGCGGCGCTGCGGGGTCTTGACGCGTCCGTTTTTCCGCTGGAGGCTCGCCATTGCAGCACCGTCCCTCCGTACGTTGCCAGAAGTGCAAGGGTTTTTTTGTTATAGGATGGATTTCCTTGCATCCAGCTTCGACAACACCAACGGAAAATGCTTATGTGCCAGTCTTTTTCCGCTATTCAGCAGTCCCTAATGAAAATTATCAATTTCGGGTAGATTAAAATTGAGGCTTGTGGGTGATGGACCACAATCGCGACGTTTGATTCAATGGCAGTATACTTATCAAAACAATGTTCTCGCGACGATAACAGCACGGAAAGGTGGACGGAACAGATGGGCTATTATGATGAGCATTACAGGAATGAAAACAGAGACAAGAAACAACGGCGGCGCGGCATGGGATTGTCAGGTTTTGTAGGTGCAATTATTGGTGCGCTCGTAGTAGCTGCCGCCCTTCTTCTCTTTCAAACGAATGATCTGACAGCTCCGGAGGAGCAAGAATCAACGGGTGATAGTGATTTCTTTGCCGGTGATTCGGAACAAGTGAGTTTTGACATCCATACCGATGTGACCGAAGCGGTTGAGGGAGTTTCGGATGCTGTTGTCGGGGTCTTTAATATGCAAGAAGAAAGTTTTTGGGGTGATGGCGGTGGCCCGCAAGGAGAACAACCCGGAGGTGAAGGAGAAGGCATTGAAGCAGGCACCGGTTCAGGGGTCATTTATAAAGAGGAAGATAACCAAACCTTCATCGTAACGAATGAACACGTCATTCGGGGGTCTGATCAAGTAGAAATAAGCTTGAGCGAAGGACAACGAGTTGGAGCCGAAGTTGTCGGGGAAGACATTTGGACCGACCTAGCCGTATTAAGTGTATCTACCGAAGATATTGAGGACGAGATTGAAACGGTGGCTGATTTTGGCGATTCTGATAATCTAAGTCCCGGAGAACCGGCGATTGCGATCGGAAATCCTTTGGGACCAGCGTTTGCCCGCACTGTTACCCAAGGGATTATCAGTGCAACGGACCGTTCCATTCCGGTTGATTTAACCGGTGATGGCCAAATTGATTGGAATGCAGAAGTGATCCAGACAGATGCTGCGATTAATCAAGGCAATAGCGGCGGCCCGTTGTTGAACGCCCAAGGCCAAGTGGTCGGCATTAATTCCATGGAAATTGCACAAAGTGAAGGCATGGGCTTTGCGATCCCAACGTCTATTGTTTTGCCTGTCATTGAAGACATCGAGAATTCTGGTGAAGTCGAACGGCCTGAACTGGGAGTTGAAATGGGCTCCGTTAGTGATATTCCAAGCTACCATTGGCAAGAAACGCTTAACTTGCCAGAAGATGTAACTTCGGGTGTCTTTGTCACGAACGTATTACCTGGTTCATCAGCGGAAGATGGTTTGCAAGAATATGATGTGATCGTTGCTATGGATGACCAAGAGATTGATTTTGCCCATGATCTCCGCATGTATCTCTATACGGAGCTCGATGTCGGCGATGAAGTAACCGTATCTTTTTATCGTGACGGTGAATTGCAAGAAACGACGATTGAACTGCAAGAACAACAAGATAGCTTGTAAGGAAAGGCAAGCATGGGAATCCTCGGATAGGGCTGAGGATTCCTTCAACTTTATGCCGGTGGTAAGCGCCTGCTATTCCGGAAGTCAGACATCGGAAACCGGAAATCGCAAGACCCTGAAAAAGACCTCTAAAATAGGGATTGCTGAACAACTTGCAGCTATCAGCTGAAGCCGGGATGTCGCTTCCATGGCTTCGCTTTCCGCGGACGAACGGTCAAGCCTCCTCGCGCAAAACCGGCGCTGCGGGGGCTTGACGCGTCCGTTTTTCCGCTGGAGTCTCGCCATTGCAGCACCGTCCCTCCGTACGTTGCCAGACGTGCAAGGGTTTTCTGCTTTTAGGATAGATTTCCTTGCATCCAGCTTTGACAACAGCAACGGAAAATGCTTATGTGCCAATCTTTTTCCGTTATTCAGCAGTCCCTAAAATAGCTGGCGCCTAACACCACGATTCGTTCCGACGCCCAGAACGGGCTAGTGCCGGTATTACCATAGGAAATGATGGTTTTAGCCGATTTCCTTATTCAGAAGGGGATGAAGATCCTCTTCAGCTGGAAGTATCACTTTATTCACAACGGGAAGTGAAATGCTCCCCAGTCGTGGATAGGTTTTTGCAAGAAACCAACAAGTTATTGTGAACATGTGGATAACTTTTGTGGATAATGGGGGTTTCTATGAACATTCAGTTGCTTGCGGTTGGAAAAATGAAGGAAAAATACTTGTTGGCAGGCATGGATGAATACGAAAAACGGTTAAAAAAGGACATAAAATTTTCAGTGAAAGAAGTGGCGGATGAGCGTGCACCTGAACATCTCAGTGAAAAACAAGCTATGCAAGTGATGAATAAAGAAGGGGATCGCTTGTTGCAGCATGTGAAGCCACAAACATATATCATCGCATTGGATCGGAAAGGCAAAATGTTTAGTTCTGCAGAAATGGCTGCGAAGATTGATCAGCTTGCTGTACACGGACAGAGTAGCTTCACGTTCATGATCGGAGGCTCTCTCGGCCTAGGCGATAATGTCTTACAGAGAGCCGACTTGCGCTGGTCATTTTCGTCACTGACGTTTCCTCATCAATTGATACGCTTAATGCTGATGGAACAAGTGTATCGTTTTACACAAATTCAAAAAGGGACCCCTTATCATAAGTGAGGGAAAATGTTTCACGTGAAACAATGGGAGGGACCGGAGATGAATATCCCTTTGCACAATGATTGGACACACCATCTTAAAGAGGAGTTTCAAAAGGATTATTATCAACAACTTCGATCGTTTTTGAAGCAAGAATATAGCCATCGCGCCATTTATCCGGATATGCATGACATTTTTAATGCGCTTCATTATACGTCCTATGAAAATACGAAAGTGGTGATCCTAGGACAAGATCCTTACCATGGTCCGATGCAAGCACATGGATTAAGTTTTTCCGTTCAACCGGGAGTTAAACGGCCTCCTTCGCTTCAAAATATTTTTCGGGAACTTGTGAACGATGTCGGTTGTGAAATGCCGGAAAACGGGGATTTGCGCGGATGGGCCAAACAAGGAGTGTTGCTTCTTAACACAGTGTTGACCGTTCGCGCCCGGGAAGCGGCTTCCCATCAAGGCATGGGATGGGAAGTATTTACGGATGAAGTGATCAGAAGTGTGAGCGCAAAACAAGATCCGGTTGTTTTTATTTTATGGGGTCGTCACGCTCAAGCGAAAGTCTCTTTTATCGAAAGCCAACATGCTATTATCCGATCGCCCCATCCCAGTCCTTTTTCTGCACATAAAGGCTTTTTTGGCAGCCGCCCGTTTTCAAAAACGAATGCGTTTTTGAAACATATGGGCAGGGAGACGATCCAATGGTGTGAAACCGGGATCGATAACGAGGAGCGTGCAAATTAAATCGCTTGTTTACGGTGGCCGTTTTCCGGGAAAAGCTATATACATCATTTCCGGAGGTGAGACGATGATCAAAATCGATGATATGCAAATACCGGCTGAACGTTATAACGATGTTGAAGAAGCCCGCGATGCTTTAAAAAGAGATGAGATCATCGTGAAAGACAATGAAGGAATCGTATGGATTGTGGATAATGAAAATTATCCTAAAATAGAGGGCTTTGGATATGACCGCGTCGATCCAAACCCATCAACCGATGAATCATAGATTAGCGACACAGGGCCTTTATAAGGCCTTTTTATTATTTAGGGATTGCTGAACAACGTGCAGCTATCAGCTAAAGCCGGGATGCCGCTTCCATGGCTTCGCTTTCCGCGGACGAACGGTCAAGCCTCCTCGCGCAAAACGGACGCTGCGGGGGCTTGACGCGTCCGTTTTGATGTCTACGCCACTGCAGCGTCATCCCTCCGTACGTTGCCAGAAGGGCAAGGGTTTTTTTGCTTATAGGATAGATTTCCTTGCATCCAGCTTTGACAACAGCAACGGAAAATGCTTATGTACCAGTAATTTTCCGTTATTCAGCAGTCCCTATTTAAACACTGATTTTGATGGCGGAGATGAAGCAACGCCGGGGCAGGTGAATGATATAAGAGAAAATGATGACAGCTTCGTCGATCTGTTTCCCGCGTGGGAAGCCTTGGTGTTTATATGATCGTGGCACATTCATGAAATGGACAGAATAATGCACGAAAGCGTGATTTGGATAAGTCCTGCCTTATGTTATGGTAAAGCAGATAGGAGGAATTCGATGCATGTATCTGCAGAGACGATTGTAGCGAAAATAAAGCAGGAAACGGCAAGTCTTGAACGTGCACTGGGAAAAGGGAAGTCGGAAGGGGAAATCCGTGAACATGCTCGTCTGATTCGTGCATTTAGCGAACTGATTGAAGAAGGAAGCGGAGTTGCTTCCGGCAAAGTGGACCGCCCGGTTGCCGCCGCAAAAGGAGAAGAAACACAAGCGAAACCTTCGGCAGCCGTTCATCGGAATCGAGAGGAGCACGAGGTTTCCGGGCGAGGCAATTTATTGGAATTTTAAACGACATTTGAAAGTGTGGTGAATAGAAATGGTGAAAACATTATTGGTCATCGGCGCGATCATGGCAGCACTCGCAGTCGCTATCGGCGCCTTCGGCGCCCATGGTTTGGAAGGAAGCGTAAGTGAGCGCATGTTGGAAAATTATCAAACCGGTGTGCAATACCACATGTTTCACGCGCTGGGAATCATCGCTGTTGGCTTGACAGCGGCGGTCATCGGGGGCAGTGCGCTTCTCGGTTGGGCAGGAAGCTTAATGCTCTTGGGAATTATCGTTTTTTCCGGAAGCCTATACACGATGGCGCTGACCGGAATGACCTGGCTTGGTGCAATCACGCCGATCGGAGGGGTCGCGTTTATCGCGGGCTGGATATTATTGATGATCGCTGCATTTAAGCTGTAATTTCGAATCGAGACGAAGACCTGTGGACTTATCCACGGGTTTTTTTATCTAAAAATCGTGTCCATTCCCAATTGAACAGCGACACCGAGAATGATCGACCATAGTGCGAGACTGATCGTCATCCAAAGAAAGACGTACGTGCGGTTTCCCCCAAATGTGCAAGCCATTAATGCTGTTAAGTGGCTGCTGAACAGACCGGTGCCGAGCACTGTGAGTCCGGGCAATCCGTATTTATCCCAAAGTTTTTGCGCCCGTTGACTGCGTTTGCTTGTAAAAGATTCCTCCCAATTCATTTCGGTTGTGTCTGCTTCCTCGATTTCACTGATCTCATTCTCGGGGTTGGGGACGCTTTCTTCATTTTTATCCGGGAGGCTTACATATTTCTTTTTCCTTCTCCTTAAAACTTCCCGTATTTTATCCACGAGAACGATGACGAGAAACACGGTAACAAGGTTGCCAATAAACCCAAAAATGATGGTAGGCACGAGGGGGAGCCCTATAATTATCCCTAATGGAATAACGGTCATATATTCAATGAAGGGAACAGCCGCCCCCAAAAATACGAGAATGAAATAAATCAAATAATCCATTATGGCCCCCTTATTGTTTGTGCTCTACTTTTCCAAGTAAAAAGGCGACGCAAAAGCCGATGACAAGCACGAAGAGCGAAGCGATGAGTCCGCCAATATCTGCGGGCATTCCCTGATAGATTACAAACACGGACCCTAAAACCATACCCGTGACGACGGCATACGTTCCAACCGGAAACCGGTGTAAAAAGAAATGGACAATCTTACTTGTAATGAGCACACCGATCCCTATGCCGGCAATGAGTGTGAGCAAAACCGGAAAATGAACAAGTTTGAGCGCATCGATAATTGTCTCATAGTAACCAAACACCAACAGGATAAAAGATCCACTTAATCCGGGCAAGATCATGGCTGAACTCGCAATCCAGCCGAGAAAAAAGATGGCTATATAGTCACTCGCGCTCATCGAACCGAGTATACTCGTTTGCACAGGGTCCTGCATAATTCCAAACAGTGCAATCAACAAAAGGGATAGGAGTAAAAAGAAATAATGAATACCGGAAAACGTTCGTTTAAATTCAATTTTTTTCAGCAAAAAAGGGACAATGCCGATGATTAATCCGAGGAAAAAGAAAGAAAGTTGATTCGGATAATAATCAAGTAGCCAGCTTAGAACCTGGGCACTGGAAAACACGGCTATAAAAATACCGGCAACGAGCGGCACAAGAAAAGCCAGGCTTTGTTTCCACTCTCTTGTTGATAACCCATTAATAGCGGCAATTAAACGCTCATAGATCCCGAGTACCACGGCGATCGTTCCACTGCTTACGCCGGGAATCGTTTCAACGCCTCCCATAATCAACCCGCGCCAAAGATTGTGGACATCAATCTTTCCCATATGTATAGCTCCCCCTAACTCTTATCGTTATATCATGGGAGTATTAAAAATTCCATAGAAAAATGCCGACATTGTAGAAAAGGGGATGCCCCTCTGATGAGCGTTTCCTCTTATCGTTTCGAATAGCGGAAAAAAAGCAGGTGCTGACTAACCCTCAAGGGGCCAACACCTGCGCCTTGGTACCGGCCATTATTCTTCATAAAATGCGCGGTTTAATTCGATATATTGGGCTTCTTCTTCTGGCACTTCGTCGTCCGGATAAATGGCTTCCACCGGACATACGGGTTCGCATGCCCCGCAATCTATACAGATATCCGGATCAATGTAGAACATGTCCTTACCTTCTTCGATGCAATCAACCGGACAAACTTCTACACAAGATCCGTTTTTTTCATCTACACATGGTGACGTTATGACGAATGGCATCTGTATCTCACCTCCCTATTGTGATTATAACGGATAAATGAAATGGAATAAAACACTTTATAGCAAAAATGCCTATATTGATAGCCATCAATAAAAAAGTGTTGCCCAGTATTGTAACATATCTTTTTATGGAAAAGGGGACATGGGTGTCAAAAATTAGCTAAACGCCTGCTGATGAAACTGCGAATAGTACAGCCGTCGGTAACGTCCGTTTTTTTCCAGTAATTCCTGATGCGTTCCTTGCTCTGCCACTTGTCCGTCATCAAGAACGACGATATGGGAGGCATTTTGAATCGTAGAAAGCCGGTGGGCAATCACGAGCGCAGTTCGATTTTCCAATAACTGGGCCAAGCCTGTTTGAATCGTTTTCTCCGCTTCTGTATCCAGAGAAGAGGTGGCTTCATCAAGCAAAATGATTGCCGGGTCTTTTAAAAGGGCACGGGCGATGGAAATTCGTTGTTTTTGTCCTCCGGAAAGCTTAACGCCTCTTTCGCCGACAGTAGTGTCATATCCGTGCGAAAGCTTGTTAATAAACGTTTCCGCGTCAGCGATACGCGCTGCTTCTTGAACATCAGCAAGGGAGGCATCCGGCAAACCGTACACAATATTATCACGAATGGTGCCGTTAAATAACACAACGTCTTGGCTAACAACGCTAATTTGAGAACGAAGGGATGAAAGCGTGACGGTATCGATGCGTATATCGTCGATGGTGATTGTGCCTGTAGTTGGATCGTAAAAACGACTGATCAATTGTGTTAAGGTCGTTTTCCCGGAACCCGACGGCCCCACAATCGCGGTCGTTTTTCCGGGTTGAAAATGGACATCGATATTTTTGATTACGGCTTCATCTTCATAGGCAAAAGAAACTTGGTTGAACTTGATATCTCCATCACGAATGGAAAGTATTCCCGCATTTTCCGGATTTTGAATGGACGGTTGTGTCTCCAAGATGGCCATAATGCGGTCATAGGCAGCGGCTGCTTGTTGAATGGTGTTCATTAGTCGACTGACCCGGCGGATTGGATTTTGCAAAAGACGCACATACACGATAAAGGTAGCGATCATTCCGACCGTCATCTCCCCGCCAATGGTTTGCCAAGCGCCAAACACAACAACGATGGCCATTCCAAGATAATTGGTGAAATTAACGAGGGGACCGAATAAAGAAAAGTTTTTCGCTGCGTTGATGTTTGCCTTTCGATTTGCTTCATTCCGGTTTGAAAATCGTTCTTCTTCATAGCGTTCCATGGCAAAAGACTTGACGAGACGAATGCCTGAAAATGTATCTTGCAAATGATTGTTCATTTCGGCAAGGCTTCCCTGGACCCACCAGTAAGCGATGCGAATACGTTTGGCGAAATAACGCGTGAGATAAAAAAGAAGAGGAAACGTTAACAAGATCAGGATGGCTAGCTGCCAATTTACATAAAACATATAAGTGGAGATCGCGATGAAAATGAAGATATCGGTCAATAAATTCAAGAGACCGGAAGCAAGCAATTGTTGAAGCATATTAACGTCATTGGTCATCCGCGACATTAAATCTCCAGTGCGGTTATTGTCAAAAAAGGAAACATCGGCATGTTGCATGTGGCTGTATAATTCATTTCGAAGATCGTAAAGGGCCCGTTGTCCGACGATGGCCATAATATAACTTCCCGCAAATTGAAAACCAATAAGGAGGGAAGCCCCGCCAACAATGCCGGCAATAATCCAGACGAGCATGTCCAATTGTGCTTCGGGAATGATGACATCAATCGTATATTGGATAAATTGGGGAATCGCAAACTCAATTAAGGCGACGAACAGTACAGCAATGATAGCAATCAAAATCAAACGCCAATGCGGCCGAACTCGTGAAAACAAGTCCTTAAACATTTGGCGCACGCTTTGTTTCCGTGGTTTTGCATCCAAAGTGTTTTCGCGCATTGCACTTCTCCTTCGATTAGAAAACTTGGTTTTTCGTCAAGCTTTTATGGCGAAAACCTTAGTTGCACTTATGCAGGTAAGAAAGTTGATGTATACTTTCTTATCTGTTAAAAAAATCGGCACAGGAAGTGTTAGTGGTGGCGACCTTCGCCGATCTTCCTTCATATACATTAGCTGAAAAGAAGTTTAACTGTCAAAAGAAAGAAAGTGGAATGTAACCATACTAGGGCTTTTACATAACTTTTCAGGCTAGTGCATTATTTCATAAATTCTTTCACCGACAACTATGAGAATGTTTGCGATAATTGAGAGGATGTAGACAAAAATGAAGAATAAGCGACCATTTTGTCTTCAAAAACCGGGAAAAAAAGCTTTTTATATGTAAAAAGCGGCCGTTTTGGCCGCCTTCATTTTAACGGGGGGGATATTGAGCCAACTGTTGTTGGGATTCTCCTTCATTAGCAAACGGATACTCGTAATTCAGAGGTTCATCGAACGTGACATAATCGAGGTACACCATAAGCAAGAGGTAGCGTCTGCCGGTGTCATCATCGACGATAATGATATGATCACGGCCAGCCGCTTCCAATCTGCCCTCAAACACTTGGGACTGTTGATCGCCGCCATTTCCAAACGTCATATACACCTTAGCATCCTTGCCCAAGTTTAAGCGTAAAATATTCTCGATGTACGATTGTTCAAGCGGAAGCTCTCCCATTTGCTGCTGTTGCATTTGTTGTTGTTGCTGTTGGTTCATTTGCTCTTGTCGAAACCCGTCTTGATCGAAAACAGGCATGCCATACTGTTGCGGGTAATACGGATAGTACCCATACCAAGGGTTTACGTACATGAAATTTTCCTCCTTTTTATTTTAAAAAGGTTTCCCTCACACCATTTCCGGACATTCTTCGGGCAAAGGCTCATAAAAACAATGCGCTTTATAGCGGCCGATGAGTGGTTGGCCAAACCAATCAGGGTCACAATCGCCGGGTGGCCGAAAAAACCACAGAGACCGTTTAGCGGGATGGAAGCGTTCACCTTGAATAAGACGGCGGGCAAGTTGGATTTCATGATCCCGTGCACGTTGATAGAATGGCCCTTTTTGAACGGCTTCAAACCCCCCCGGAGATTGAAAGGCCATCTGATCGATTGTACGGATATCTTCAAAATCCGAACAGTGAAAACGTACACGGTTAACCATCGTATTGCCGGCATTGAGCATTCCCAAATTGCCTTCCCCTTCCGCTTCCGCTCGCATTAAACGGGCGAGTACTTGCACATCCTGTTCTGAAGCCTTTATGACTGCCATGCATTGCCACCCCCAAGTGGTGTCTTGTTTCCGATACGCACTAATACACTGTATGATTCAAGAAGGCATATATGTTTTATTTTTCGTTTGAACAAAATCAAGCGACGCATTTCTTTTCTAAAATCGCGAAATTTGCGATCGTATGATTGCGATAAAATTATTTTAATATTAAGAAAAATAATGGGAAGTTTAGGGGAGACAAGAAAATTCGGTATCCAGAGTAGAGGAAAATAAATAAAGGTGAGACTCAAGAACTTTATCGCTCTCGGAAATTCATGACCGAAAGCACGAGGAATGGGTGAGCATTAGAAAAACTTGGATTTTATCAAGTCCTTATGGAGGAAGCCTTGATGTTACTTATACTTTACCAAAGTTAAACATTCGTCTCGATGGGGTTTAGGCCACCAATTGGTGGCCATTCTACCCGAAGCCGGCAGTTAGCCACTGCCTCTTGCTCAATTATTAATCCAGCACCGTTACTTCAACATCTTGGTTTCCGAAGTTCAGGGCTTCTTCTGTAGTTGGAACGTGAAGGTCAATTCTTTCTCCGTTGATGTCTCCGCCGACATCTCCGGCAATTGCTTCGCCATATCCTTCAACATGTACCGTTGAGCCGAGTTCAATAACACTAGGGTCAACCGCTACAACGTTTGCGTTAGGATCATTATTAAGATCGATTCCTGTAGCTGTTACCCCGGAGCAGCCTTCACAATCCGCCGTGTATGCAGTTGCTTCCATTGTAAAGCTATCGCCATCCGTTTCTGAAGTAGAACCTTCTTCAGATCCAGTGTCTTCTTCGGTTGCTGTTTCTTCCGTTCCTTCGTCTTCAGTTGTTTCGTTGTTTCCATCGGCATTATCGGTAGATTCGTCGGGAGTTATATTATTAAGCACCTCTTGCGTTTCAGGGCCTGTTACACCATAGAAGTTGCCTTCGGGAGAAGAAATCCCGTTATCTAGTTGAAAATCTTGAACTGCACTTAACGTTCTCGGCCCAAAGGTATTCCCGGTTGATCCACTAAAATAACCTTGTTCTTTTAATGTTTGTTGAAGCTCGTTGACGTCTTCACCTACATCTCCACTCGTTATCTGATATGATTCACTGAATGCAGCATCTGCTTCGTTGGGTATTGAAATCAAACCTACGGCTACTACTGCGCTCACTACACTTAATATATATTTTTTCATAAAGATTCATTCACTCATCTACGTATCGCAAACTTGCTGACCAATTGCTTACGTCTAAAGGTACGTGATGAAGTGAATGTACACCTCCTAAATTATTATGATCTACGTACTGGATTATAGTAGCAGTAGTTTCATCATTCAATACTAGTAATAGTTTTGTTGTCTAACTGTAATATTAAAGAACCATTTAATCCTAGCAGGATAGACTTTTGATTATTCATGATAGTCATATTATCCTTGACGCCATCCATGCGAAAAAACAAGCCTCCCGCGTATAACGCCGGAGGCTTGTTTTTTCTTCTGCCCCATATTAGCTTGTTACTTCTGCACGTGCTTGTTGAGCGGCATTCACCATTTTTTTCAGCGCGGCAACGGTTTCTTCCTCATTGCGGGTTTTTAAGCCGCAATCCGGATTGACCCAGAAAAGGTCGGCAGGAAGGACGCTGAGCGCGCGACGGATGATGTGAAGCATTTCCTCTTCCGAGGGGACTCGAGGACTGTGAATGTCGTAAACCCCAAGACCGATGCCTTTGTCGTACACATTGTCTTCGAACGTTTCCAGAATATCGCCTTGGCTTCTGGACGTTTCAATGGAGATAACATCGGCATCAAGGGCGCTGATCGCATCGATAATATCCTGAAATTCACTGTAGCACATATGGGTGTGAATTTGGGTTGTATTTTCTACATAGGAAGAGCTTAGTCTAAACGCTTGCACGGCCCATTCCAAATAGCTTGACCAGTCTTCACGTTTAAGCGGCAGCCCTTCGCGCAAGGCGGGTTCATCGATTTGAATCATTTCGATGCCGGCGTTCTCTAAGGCGCTAACTTCTTCTTTGATCGCTTCTGCAATTTGAAAAGCAACCTGTTGCTTCGGTAGATCGTCCCGTTCAAAGGACCAATTGAGAATCGTGACAGGACCGGTAAGCATGCCTTTGACAGGTTTGTCCGTCAACGACTGGGCATAGACGGTTTCTTCCACGGTCATCGGTTCTTTAAAACGCACATCCCCGTAGATGATCGGAGGTTTCACCCCGCGAGAGCCGTAGGATTGCACCCATGCGTTTTTTGTAAAAGCAAAGCCTTCCAGACGCTCGCCAAAGTATTCGACCATATCGTTTCGCTCAAATTCACCGTGGACGAGCACGTCTAAACCGATCTCTTCTTGGTGGTCAATCCACGTCTTAATATGGGATTGAATAGCGGATTGATATTCCGAATGTGTAAGCTCTCCCTTTTTCAAACGGGCACGTAAGCGACGAACGTCTCGTGTTTGCGGAAAGCTTCCGATCGTTGTCGTGGGAAGCTTAGGCAATGGCCATTTTTCCAATTGCTTTTTGCGGCGCTCTTCATAGCTTAGCGAGCGGCCAACGTCAGTTGAGGTCGTGGGATCAGGCTCTTCCTTGCGCCAACCCTTTGTTTTAAGCGCAGCAAAAATTTCTTCGTTGTCTTCCAATTGTTTGTCATTTGCTTCAGATTCTCCGATCCCCAATTGTTGCAACGTACGAAGCTCTTCCATTTTCTCATCGGCAAATGAAAGGGCTTGTTTCAAGGTTTCATCAAGCGTCGGCTCATTTTCCACGGTCACCGGGGTATGTAGCAAGCTCGCGGATGGTTGAAGCCAAACCTTATCGTCGCCTACATATTTTTGAATTTCTTTTACTAGCACAAGTTTATCTTTAAGTTTTGCTTTCCAAATATTGCGACCGTCGATGACCCCCGCCCCAAGCACTTTATCTTTCGGAAAGCCGTGCGTTTGCAAGGCATGCAAGTTCTTGCCTTGATCGTGGACAAAATCTAATCCGATGCCGGCAACCGGGAGTTCGATGACTTTTTCATAATGGCTGACCGCTTCAAAATACGTTTGTAATAAAACGTTAAGTTGCGGCACTTCGTTTTGCAACGTTTCATAGGTTTTGAGAATCAGTGGAAGGTCTTCTTCCGGAATTGTCGTGACGAGGGAAGGCTCGTCCACTTGCACCCATTGAACGCCTTCATCGGCAAGTTCTTGAAAAAGTTGAACATAAACGTCGGTGAGCTGAGAAAGCAATTCGGGAAACGCGTCGTTCTTATAATGTTTTGCCAATTTCAGAAATGAATAAGGGCCGATGATGACCGGTTTTCCTTCTATTCCCAGTTCTTCTTTTGCTTCTTTGTAAGCAGCGAGCAAGTAGTTTTCGGATAATGCTGGTGCTTTGTTTCCGATTTCGGGAACGATGTAATGGTAATTCGTGTTGTACCATTTCGTCATTTCGGAGGCAGGTACGTCTTTGTTTCCCCGGGCCATCGAGAAGTACGTCTCTAAAGAAACGCTTCCGCCGTCGTATTCAAAGCGCTCCGGGACCAATCCGAACATGGCGGTTGCATCAAGAATATGATCATAATACGTAAAGTCGCCAACCGGAATTATTTCGATGCCGGCGTCTTGTTGTTTTTTCAAGTGGTTTAAGCGAATGTGCTTCATTTCGGCATGAAGATCTTCGCTACTTAAATTCCCGGTCCAATGCGCCTCCAACGCTTTTTTCCATTCCCGCTTTTCTCCAATGCGAGGATATCCCAATAAACTCGTTTTCAATTGTATCTCCTCCTGTACATGTAGTAAAAAAAGGATATTTTCACCTTCAATGGAAGGGGAAAATATCCATTGCCCAACCTTATCTTACTTACTGGAATACTTTAAAAGATAAAAGAAGCGACAACATTTGTCAAGGTGTATTCCGATGATTATACTTGGAAATAACCTGTAATTTTATCTTTTTCCAATACATTTCCTACATAGAAAGGGCCAAACTCGGCAAAACGTGCGGATGCTTCGTCAAAACGCATTTCATAAACAAGTTTTTTAAATTGGAGAACGTCGTGGGCGAATAAGGTAACGCCCCATTCCCAATCGTCAAAACCGACGGAACCGGTGATGACCTGCTTGACATATCCCGCGTACTTGCGGCCGACCATTCCATGGCCATACATCAATTGCCCTCGGTCTTTTGCGGGCATCATGTACCAGTTGTCGTCTCCTTCGCGTTTTTTGTCCATCGGGTAAAAACATATGTGTTCCCATTTAGGTAAAATCGGGAATACGCGCTCGCGTACGCTAGGGTCCTCGAGGGGGTCTCCATCGCCTTTGAACATGTATTTGCCCAATTCAACAACGGAGATATAAGAATAAGCCGGAATCGTATATTCAGCTAAGCGCGATTGATTAAAGGCTTTTTCAATTTGTTCCAATTCTTCCATCGTTGGACGGAGCAACATGAACATGAGGTCCGCTTTTTGCCCTACAATGGAATATAAGGCATAACTTCCTTCTTCTTTTTGTTCATTGTCGATCCACGTTTCGACCATGGCCGTGAACTCAGCCAGTATTTCTTGTCGTTCATCTACCGGTACGCGTTTCCATGATGTCCAGTCGATCGAACGGAGATCATGCAGGCAATACCAGCCATCAATGGTTTCTGCAGGCTCAGGCATTCAGTTTGCTCCTTTCTCTCTTTCCTATGATGCAAGTCCTATTTTAACACACGGGAAAGGGGGAAAGAAAACGGCGCACGAAAGGGTTCAATAAACGTGACACATTTGTCAATCTCTCGCTCGAGGGAAATTTTCGAGATTCCCCGTAATATGTAAAATATTCATTGTGCATCAGGAAATGTAATGTCGAATGATAAGACTCTGTCAAAATTAAAATTAAGTTTTAGAGCAAGGGGGGCGTCAATGAAAAGTGTGCCTCCAATATATGTCAGATTGTAATCGTTTGACGCCATGTATCTACAGAATCTCGCATATTATGGTGTCATCGGATAGTTATGACGCCATAAAAAAACGCATTTATATGTTTAATGGCGTCCATTTGGCAACAATGACACCATAAAAGTTTTTACAATTGATTATGATGGCGTCAAAAATGAAAAGACATACGTATTCTCTTCGCGGTCGCGTGTCAGGGCGATGCTGATAGAAACGGTATAGTGATCATGCATCGATCCACATGGGTCTCAACCGCCTGTCTCCCCCGATTGTGAACACATCGGAGACGGTACATTTTAATAATACCAAAAATGTGTTCAATGATCGTTCGAGGGGCAGCGTCTTTTTGTGTCAGTTCGTTTCGGTTCGTTCTTTTCGAAGATACAGTCTTTTTTTCGTTCACCGTATATTTCCATAAAATTGCGTGTGTCCTGACCAGATAAAACCACGCCAAATGAAGCCAAATCACCAAATTCGGATATTGACAGACGAAGATATATGTCCATTATTTTGCCTTAACGGAAAAAAGGACGATGAATGTCATTGGGTTTTTAACTGTCATGTCTTATGATTTTGGCATTGGCATGATAAGAAACCCGTTGCGCACAGGTCAACGGGTTTTCTGTTCGTATCCCAATATTTTTTTGTTACGCGCATGAACGAGGGTTAATCTTTTTTGGAAACGAGTCTCTTCGTTGGAGGACAAACGGGTTGGCGTGATCGAGCTCCCGTGGTCATTGAACACCCGTTGCATGCGTGCTTCACTGTCGGCGATTGTCATTTCCCGATTGTACAATTCCGATATGGACGCCATCGATTCAGGTTTAACTGTTGGTGTTGAGGGGCTGTGTTCTCCTCCGGCTACTTGATAAAAACGGCGGATGACTTCTGCCCGTTCGGAGCCGATCCCTGTAATAGCGAGATACACCTGGATGGAAATTCCGTCGCGAAGCCGACGTTGGGAAATGCCCGCGAATTTTTTTCCTCCGATACTAAGATCATAATTGCCCGGGCAGTAAGAACCGACAATTTCCCCTGCCAATATTTCTTTCGCTGCGTCACGATACATTTCCCGGACAACGTTCCACATGAACGTATAAGCAGCATTGATCGTGAAGGTTTTTGTATCTTTGACGATCAGCGAAATGTTTAAAATTCCCGGATCAAGAAAAACAGCGAGCCCCCCGGAATTACGTACGATTATATGAAAACCGTCTTTGTTATGTTGTTCAATTGCGCGATGGATGGATGGCAAACGGCTATCCAGTGTGCCGAGCACAATCGTCGGCTTGTGAATCCATGTATGCACGATCGGAAAGGAGTTTTCTTTGCCGACGCTTTCGCAGAGGGTATCATCATAAGCGAAGGAATGAAGCGGGCTATAATCCAAGCCCTTTTCCGAATGGTTCAGCCAACGCCATTGCTTCCCCGGAAACGTTTGTAAACTTGTCATTCCACCTAAACTCCGTTCAAAAAATTTCAGACCTTCCCAGTATAACATGCAGTTGCTCCAAGGGGAGACATTTTCCGCACCCATCTTTAAATAAGAACATTTGTTTGTTATAATCTATTTATCCCGGTGGCAAGCGCCCGTAAAACTCCCGCTTTAACCCCGTAAGCGAAAGTTAACGGGCGACTAAAACCCCGATTGGTTCAACTAACCATCAGAGGAGGATGAGGCGCCCTCCTCTGATGGAAGTTCCACTTTATCCTTTTCTCGTTTGCTTGGACTCTTTCTTTCGTTATAATGAAAGAAAAGAGATGGAAAGGTTGGCTTTGCCGTATGAGCAGAGGCAATACAATGTTAAAAGAAGAAAAAGTGTTTAAGGACCCGGTTCATCGGTATATTCATGTCCGCGATCAGTTGATATGGGATTTGATCGGAACGAAAGAGTTTCAACGGTTGCGGCGGGTGCGGCAGCTCGGAACGACGTTTCTCACTTTTCATGGAGCGGAACATACACGTTTTAACCACTCGCTCGGGGTCTATGAAATTATGCGGCGAATGATTGAAGTTTTTAAGGGTCGGCCGCACTGGAATGAGGAAGACCGCTTGCTCTGCCTGGCGACGGCGCTGCTTCATGATATAGGGCATGGGCCTTTCTCCCATTCATTTGAAAAAGTGTTTGATACGGACCATGAAAGTTGGACTCGGGCGATAATTATGGGGAAAACCGAAGTAAATGCCGTCTTGCGGCGAATGGGGGATGAGTTTCCGCGCGAAGTCTCGGAAGTGATCGAAAAGACACACCCGAACAAACTCGTCGTCAGCATGATCTCCAGTCAGATTGATGCGGATCGAATGGACTATTTGCAACGCGATGCCTTTTACACAGGCGTCAGTTATGGGCATTTCGATATGGAGCGGATTTTGCGGGTGATGCGGCCGTTGGATGATCAGGTCGTCATTAAGAGCACTGGGATGCACGCGGTGGAAGACTATATCATGAGCCGTTATCAGATGTATTGGCAAGTTTATTTTCATCCGGTTACACGAAGTGCGGAAGTGATTTTAAACAAAATATTACGAAGGGCAAAATACCTGTACTTGAATGGCTTCACGTTCAAGCAATTCCCGATGCACCTTCAGCCTTTTTTTGACGGAGATATTTCGATCGCAGACTATTTAAAGCTTGATGAAATGATTATTTTCTATTATTTTCAAGTGTGGGAAGAGGAACAGGATGAAATTCTTGCTGATTTATGCGGCCGTTTTTTACATCGGCGGTTGTTTCAATACGTTGAATTCAATCAACATTTTATTATGAATGAGTGGGCAGGGTTGCAAGAGCGATTTAAAGCCATTGGGGTAGATCCGGATTATTATTTGGTCATTGATTTTTCATCCGACCTCCCCTATGATTTTTACCGGCCAGGGGAAGAGGAAGAACGGATGCCGATCCATTTGCTTATGAATGATCGGAAACTCCGCGAGTTATCACGGCAATCAGATGTCGTCGAGGCGATTTCCGGCAAAAAACGAACGGATCATAAGCTGTATTATCCCAGTGATATCTTGCACACGCCCGGCCAAGAAAACGAGAAGCGTGAAATACTGGAGATTTTGTCAGGTTGAGGAGGAAGGCCGTGTGTTGGACCAACATGTCAATGTCTTGTCATTATTGCAGACGGTTGGAGAAATAACCGGACGCAAGAAGTTTCAAAAAATCGTTTTTATCAGCAAAAAATTAGGAATGCCGTTTCATGAAAAGTACGATTTTCATCGCTATGGTCCGTATTCCGAAGAACTGAACCTTCGCCTTGAAGAACTGCAACAATTTGAATTTATATCGGAAATTAAAGAAGAGATGGCAGGGTATCATCAATATCGCTATCAGGTGGCTACAAATGGCGAACATTTTCTGAAAACAAAAGGTAATAATCGTGAAACATTTGAACAACAGAAAAATGTCATTCAAGAAATGAATGTTTGCTCATCCAAGTTTCTTGAATTGACCGCCACGATCCTTTTTTTGGAACCTGCAAATCAAGAAGAAATCATCAGGAAAGTACATGTGTTAAAGAAGACGCAAAACTACTCCAAAGCGGATATTGAACATGCCTATGCCCATATTGAACGTTGGAGGCAACACCTTAATAAAGTGAAACTGCCATCAGAGGGGAGGGTATCATCCTCTTTTGATGGTTAGTTGAACGAATTGGGGTGTTAGTCGCCGTTATCTCTTCGCTTACGAGGGTGAAGCGGGAGCTTAACAGGCACTTACTAAAGTAAAGCTCAAGGACAGCGAAAATGGTCCTTGAGTTTTTTTAATACTATCAGTAAGTATAAATTGTTCGGATGATAGGATAAAAAGGGCTTTGATTTTCGCTGTTCGTGATTCTTGAGGATAAGTCTTTTCTATTGAAAAGAAGCATTTGGGCTTTAACAAAAAGATTACAAAAAGATTACGACAGAACTCGAGCCATTTCCACATCAAACCACATCTATGCAAATATTCCCTTCATGACGCCTATCTATTAAATTTTGAAAAAACTGTAGGATAGCATAATAGTCTATCCACATTACATTTAAAATACAAAACGGTAAAAGATATTGTCACTTCCAAGTTTAGAATCTATAATGCAATATATGACATCACAGACAGATGAAAGATAATACTAATTACACAATTTTAGGAGGTGACGATTCACTCAGTTAGTACGTTCGTCTTAGAAAGATCTGGTACATATCTACCACCGATGAAAAACCAGTTACGGATGAATAAATGTCGAACAATATATGAGTGAATATCATTATGAAAAAGTATGCTTTAAGTACAGTCGTGGCAGTAGGATTGCTATTCGCACCAAACGCAGCAGACGCATTTAGTGTAGATGCAGATTCGATGTCCGAAGGAGACGTAAATGACTCCGTAAACGAACTGCAAACAGAACTAAAAGATCTCGGGTACTTTGAAGGTTCCACAGGATCCACGTTCGGTCCAAGAACGCTAAGCGCTGTAAAAGCTTATCAAGAAGATCATAGCATTTCTTCAGAAGCGGGGAACTTCTTTGGGGTTGCAGGGCCCCAAACAATCGGTTCACTTGAAGAATCTTCTTCTTCAGATGAAAGTACTAGTGAAAGCACTAGTTCCGAAGGAAATTCAAGTTCCATGTCCAATGGAGATACTGGTGAAGCCGTAAGTGATCTTCAGGCACAACTTCAAGATCTAGGATACTACGACGGTAATGTCGATTCTATTTTCGGTCCGCAAACGGAAAGTGCCGTAAAAGCTTTTCAACAAGATCACGGCATTTCTTCAGAAGCGGGGAATTTCTTTGGAGTAGCAGGAGCAGCAACATTAAGCTCCCTTGAAGGACAGCCAAGTGAGAATACCGGCAACAATGATAACTCCGAAGATAATTCATCAGATAACTCATCTGAAGAAAGCAGCACTGAAGACACTGCTTCCGAGAACAACAACACTGAAGAAAGCAGTACTGAAGACAACACTTCCGAGAACAACAACACTGAAGAAAGCAGTACTGAAGACACTGCTTCCGAGAGCAATAACACTGAAGAAAGCAGTTCCGAAAGCGAAAGCAGCTCAGAGAACGAAAGCAACAGTGAATCCGAGAATTCCGGTAGCGACAACGCTACAAATGAAGAAGACAATACCGAAGAAGTCGTCGATGGTGCCTCGACTGATAACAATGGTGGTGACGCTAGCGGCGTGATCGATACTGCTATGGCACAGATGGGAACTCCATATAGTTATGGCGCTAACGGTCCAGGCGCATTTGATTGCAGCGGATTCATCAACTACGTGCTTGATCAAAACGGACAAGGTCCTGATCATCGCGCAGACACATCTTCTCTGTATAACATGAGCACATCCGTATCGAATCCGAGCGAAGGCGATCTCGTATTCTTTGACACTAGCGGCGGTGTATCCCACGCGGGTATCTACATCGGAAATGGTGAATTTATTCATGCGAGTGCATCAAACGGCGTAACGATCGATAGCATCGATGACCCTCATTATTGGGGCGACAAGTACATCGGAGCTGGGAGCCTCTAAGCTTCACAATTAGAATGGATTAGTTATCATTACCCCTTGAGGATAACGTTAAAACCGTTATTCCAAGGGGTAATTTTTACTCTGCGATCAGATCGCGAAAACGTTTGCTTGTTTATGGACGGGGGTGTTGTGATACACTAAAATAAAGTAGAATGTCTTCAGTAAGGAGAGGATATCGTGGAACTTTTTAATAAGAATAAAGAGAAACGCACAGGTTCAGGTTTTAATATATTAAGCGGAGATTCGACAGACGGAGACGGCGGATTCGGGGTAGGTTCCTTAAGTCTCGATCATTTAACGCCGATCATTATTGACCCTGTTGATGAACGTGTGTTTATTGACATGGGAGCCATCCACGCCCGTTCCGAAATTGAGAAGAAGGTTAAACTGCTCGAAAATAAAGAGGAGCTGAATGACCCGAGAGAATATTGGATGATTTGGGTGACGACCGGCCATACGAAAGATGGGGAACCGAAGTATGACGGCGTCGGGGCTTGCCGTTTTTATCGGGAAGTTGAGCCTCCGGAAGGCAGTCGTTTTCGCAGAGGATACAAAAGCATGCCTGAACATGTAAACAACATGGATAAAGCCTTAAAAGGCCGGATCGTTGTGGATCTTATGGATGAAAAATCCCTGTACATGTTGCGGGAATATTTGAAAGGGTTCAGTGAAGAATACTGGAACAATTCAGATGATCAACTCAAAGAAACATTGGCGGATTCGTGAGCGATTTGTGAAATGTTAGGCATCAGATTCCGAGACACTAAAGTGCGCAGGGGATAATGCATCCTTTGCCCACTTTAGTGTTTTTTTGGCAGATAAGAAACAATGTGGCTACGCTGCCCGTAGTCCCCATCTACCATGAAAATGGGAGTTTGACCCAAACGGAAGTAATCTTCGCCAAAAAGAAAAGATGAGATGGTGTAACATATGAGTGAATTTTTATCGAAAAAATAACACAGCATTTGGTTTATGTATAACCGGGCCATTTTTTTTAGGAAAATAGTATTTTTTTATTGATATTGCACTAGATTTGGGATATTGTGTAACTGCATTCATATTTAAGGGAATTTGTACATTTGTTAAAGGAAGGAGCATTTATGTTCAACCGCTTAGAAACGGAACGAAGAAATCCTAAAAGTGAGCACTTGGATGAAATGTCCGTCCATGAAATTCTGCAAACGATGAACGAAGAGGATCAACATGCGACGGAAGCGGTAAGGGATGCTTTGCCTGCGATTGCGCCATTAGTGAAAGCGGTTACAAAATCTTTGCAAACGAAAGGTCGACTCATTTATGTTGGAGCAGGCACGAGCGGACGGCTCGGGTTGCTTGATGCCGTTGAATGCCGCCCTACGTTTGGTGTGCCAACATCTACCGTCATTGGACAAATGGCAGGCGGCGAGGCCGCTTTTACTGAAGCAAAGGAGGGAGCGGAAGATTCACAGGAAGCAGGGGAGCGCGATTTAAAAAACCTTTCCTTAAAGGCAAATGATGTGGTGGTTGGTCTAGCTGCCAGTGGGCGAACACCTTACGTTGCAGGCGCTTTGCAATATGCACATTCATGTGGGGCTGTCACCGGAAGTGTTGCTTGCAACTTCTCTGCTGTAATTAGTGAACATGCGGATTACCCGATCGAGGTGAATACGGGAGCGGAAGTACTTACCGGCTCTACACGATTGAAAGCCGGCACTGCCCAAAAATTGATATTGAACATGATTTCCACCGCATCAATGGTCGGGGTAGGAAAGGTCTATGAAAATTTAATGGTAGATGTAAGGCCCACGAATGAAAAACTATACAAGCGTTCTCACCGCATTATTATGGAAGCGACTGGTGTAGATGAGGACACGGCGGTTACAGTATTTGAGGAGGCTGGCCAACACATCAAAACGGCGATCGTAATGATTATCGCTGATGTACAGGAAAAAGATGCCCGGCAGATGCTTTCACAAGCGAACGGTTTTATTAAAAAGGCAGTGAGAGGCGGGGATTAAAATGAAGAAAGAGGAAGCCATTGTTCAAGAACTGATATCCTACTTGGGCGGAAAAGAAAACATAATCTCCATATCCAACTGTATGACGCGGCTACGGTTGAATTTTCATAATTACGAAAAGGTTCAACTTGAAGAGATCCGCAACATGGATGATGTACTAGGCGTTGTGGAAGATGAGACATTGCAAATTGTCCTTGGCCCCGGCACTGCCAATAAAGTGGCCATAGCGCTTTCGGAAACGACGGGTTTAACTGCAGGAGAAGACGAAGATGAGCACGTGGCCGAGGATACGAAAAACCACATGAAACAAAAAAATAAAACGCCGGTTAAAAATTTCCTGAAACGCATCGGAAATATTTTTATTCCCCTTATTCCGGCGTTGATCGCGTCCGGGCTTATTAATGGAGGGGCCGGTCTCGCGGAAAATCTCGGGGTAGATGAACAGACGACCTGGTTGCAAATGGCGCAAGTCATAGGGGGAGGTCTCTTTGCTTTTCTGAGCATCCTTGTCGGTTGGACGACGGCTCGGGAATTTGGGGGGACACCGGCGCTCGGTGCCGTTGCCGGTATTATAATTATCAATCCTGAACTGGAAGCCATCACACTTTTCGGAGAGGAGCTTGTCGCCGGTCAGGGCGGGGTATTTGCTGCCTTGTTAGCGGCCTGGGTAATGGCGATGGTGGAACGAACCGTGCGCAAATTCGTGCCCGCGGCTTTGGATATTCTTCTAACGCCGTTTATTACCGTTCTTGTCGTTGGATTTGCGACTCTTATCGTGTTGCAACCGATCGCTGCTGCCTTTTCTGATATGGTACAAATGGGCATTAACTTTCTGTTGGAGATCGGAGGTCCGATCGCGGGGGCTGTCCTTGCCGGATTTTTCCTTCCGCTCGTCATGATCGGCATGCACCATGGATTGACACCGATTCACCTGGACTTTATCGAAACGATCGGATACACGCCGATTCTTACCATTCTTGGCATGGCCGGAGGCGGTCAGGTAGGTGCGGCTCTTGCCGTCTATGTGAAAACGAGAAGCCAGAAATTAAAAGACAGGGTTAAAGGCACAGTGCCTGCCGGTTTTCTCGGAGTCGGGGAGCCGTTATTATTCGGGGTGACCTTGCCCCTCGGGCGCCCATTTGTGACCGCCTGTTTAGGAGCAGCTGTCGGCGGAGCTTTCCAGGCCGTCGCGGGCACCGGGGCTACAGGGATCGGCATTTCCGGTTTATCCATGATCCCAATCATCGCGGAAGGGCAGTATCTCTCCTATATTATCGGTCTGGTGCTTGCTTATGCGTTTGGGTTCCTTTTCACGTATTGGTTTGGTTTCAAGGAAGAAATGGTCAAAAACTTGGAGTAGAACAACAGGAGGTCCCGGCCGGGACCTCCTCATTTAGGAGTGAGAGAATGATAGGCTTTTCCGTGTATTTAGGGAAGCAATCGGAATTAGAACAGCAACGGTTACTCTCAATGATGAAACGGGCGGGTTTTCAGTCTGTTTTCACGTCGCTGCACATCCCCGAAGATAATCCCGATACATATAAAACTGCTTTGCGTGTGTTAGGAAAGCAAGTGGGCGAACATGAAATGGAACTTTTTGCAGATGCCTCACCTGCATCTCTTTCCCATCTGGGGTTACGTTGGGAACAAGCCGAGGAAATTTTGCAATGGGGTGTGCGTGGGCTCAGAGCGGATGTTGGTTTTTCGGTCGAGCAAATTGCTTCTCTTTCCAAGCGAATGAAAGTGGCGCTAAACGCAAGTACCGTTGATCGGGAAACGCTGCAAAACTATTTGAACATGGGGCTTCGTGTAGAGAATACAGAAGCCTGGCATAACTTTTACCCACGCCCGGAAACGGGATTGTCGTTAAAAAATGTTAAACAAAAAAATGCGTTGTTCCATTCCTTTGGAATCCGAACGGTGGCTTTCGTTTCAGGCGATGGCGAGAAAAGAGGACCCATACACGCAGGGATGCCGACGGTCGAAGATCAACGCTATGTACATCCGTTTGCCGCAGCGCTAGTGCTGAGGCGAATGACGGATACCGATAAAGTGCTGATTGGGGATCCGGGCATTTCCGAAAAAAGCATTCAAGCATTTAAAAACTTTGAAAATGAGGCGGTTGTGCCCATTATGGCCAGGATAGGTTCTTTTGAAGATGAGTTGGTTCAGGCGCTTGTTTTGCAAACGCATCAACAGCGGATGGATAAGGCCGATTATGTGGTGCGCTCACAAACGTCTCGTCTTTATGCGAGGCGCGGAAACGTGAAAATACCAGCGAATGGTGGCGGGGCAAGGCCGACAGGGAGCATTACAATAGACAATGAACAATACGGGCGCTACCAAGGGGAGCTTCAAATCACAAAAACCGATCTCTCGGCAAATGAGAAGGTGAATGTTGTCGGGCACGTATTGGCAGAAGATCTTCCGATATTGAATGTTTTGCATGAAGGGGAACGTTTTTGCTTTATGGAGGGCTAGTGGTCTATATCAGAAGTTCCAAACCCCTCTTCACGTTTCACCGATAGATTGATAAAGCGGTTTAACACCCATCGCACCTCCGAGCCGTGGTTACGGTCTTTTTAGGGTTCACAACGTCCGCTGAATTGGAAGAAACCGCTAATCAAAAGTACGTTGTGGAGGCCCAACACACCCCAAGTTGGAAGAAATCGCTAATCCGAGGTACGTTGTAGAGGCACAACATCCCCCGAATTGGAAGAAACTGCTGATCCGAGGTGCATTGAAAGGGCCAATTAGAGATAGAATAAAACCCTGTTATCACACCCCGGAGTAGCGCTTTTTTGTATATCAGGTACATTGTGGCTTTTTAGTCATTAATGCGTTACCCGTTACCGTCTTCCGGCAGTACTAGGAAAAAGAAAGCGAACAGTGAGGGTGCTGTTCGCTTTCTCATGCATTATTCCCGGTTTCGAATTTTAATCATTTCATCGGCTACGAATTGGACTTGTGTCCCGACGACGACTTGTATATTGTGCTGGCCGACGACATTGACGCCCGGAACACCGGTTGCTTTAATCTTTTCTTGATCTACTTTATCCATATCGCCCACTTCAATCCGTAAGCGGGAAACACAGTTATCAATGGATGTAACGTTTTCATCTCCGCCCAGGCCTTCATAAATCTCTTCTGCCATAACGGTGGTTTTATCCCTTTGGGAAGTAGGAGCGGCGCCTCCGGCTGCAGGTTCACTGCCTTCTGTTTGGGCGACCACTTCCTCGTCTTCTCGTCCAGGTGTTTTTAAATCGAATTTCTGAATCAAGAAACGGAACAGGAAGTAGTAAAGAAAGGCAAAGAACAAACCTTGGACGAGTAACATATACGGTTGGTTCGCAATCGGTACCGCCAAACTCAGGGTATAATCCACGAAGCCGGCACTGAAACTGAACCCGGCGGTCCATTGGAACGAAGCTGCTATGAAGAGGGAAAGTCCTGTCAAAGCAGCATGCACCACATAGAGAAGCGGGGCTAGAAACATGAAAGAAAATTCAAGCGGCTCCGTCACCCCTGTAAAGAAGGAAGCGAATCCGGCAGCCATCAATAGGGATGCTGCTTGTTTTCTCCGTTTCGTTTTTGCTGTGTGATACATGGCTAAAGCGGCGGCGGGAAGACCGAACATCATAATCGGGAAGAATCCTGCCAAGTAGCGGCCGGTAATGCCTTGTTCCCCTTCGCTGTTCCAAAAGCTAGCAATATCATCAATTCCCGCGAGATCAAACCAGAAAACATTATTCAACGCATGATGAAGTCCGGTTGGAATGAGCAGTCGATTAAAGAAGCCGTATAAACCTGCGCCGGTTGCACCCATATCCATGATCCAGGTACCGAAGGTAACCAGCCATCCATAGACGATCGGCCATACAAAAAATAATACCGCCGATATGACTAACATGGCACCCGCGCTCATAATGGGAACCAAACGTTTGCCACTGAAAAAGGCAAGCGCGTCCGGCAGCCGTACATGGCTGAAACGATTGTACATGATCGAAGCTATAATCCCGGACAAAATTCCAATAAACACATTCTCAATGATCTCCTCGTCAAAAGCCATATTGACATTTTCCGGATCAATGCTTAGTAAAGCTGAAACAGATTCGGTTTCAAGCACTTGTGTGGTGACCAAAAAGGCGACAAGACCACTTAATCCGGCGGCTCCATGCTGATCTTTCGACATGCCAATGGCAACACCGACAGCAAACAAAATGCCGAGACTGCCAAGAATGGCATCACTACCAGCCATCATATAATTAGCGATTACACTATCTTCCGCGAAGTTGAGAATCCAGTGGGCGATACCGGCAAGAATCGCTGCAGCAGGTAATACCGCGACCGGTAACATCAACGAGCGACCGAGATTCTGTAGGTATTTCATCATTTTTCATTCAAACTCCTTTTTGAAAAAATAAAACGATTGAAACTAACAAGGATTTCATGGGAACAATCTAAAGATCTTTTTTTAAATTTTCATCCCCCCTCCCATTCCTAGGTTTTGTAACGTTTTTTATTCGAAATTTGCAATCTACCTAACATCATCATTAGCACGCAATCCAAGTCCTAAGTGATCCCTTAAAATTAAGAAGTACTGCTTTGAAAAGTATGAGAAATCCGTTAAAATCTCTCAAGGAGGGAATCTAGTTCGGAACCAATCGCAAATGCGTGCTCTCCGATTGATAGTTTTCCGGTACCATGGAAGTGGTATGGTAATTTCCATCTACCCAATCTAGGAGTTGATCGTGATAATGGTCACTCATGACGTGACCGGACTGTCCCGGCGCCACGATGTGCTCACTTTCACTTAAATCAGCCAGATCTATGACGCCTCGCCAACCTGCCCCATGATTTGTATCCCCGGTTTCGTCGTTATAGCTGGCGGCCATCACGGTAATACTGCTCCCGTCCACTGGTTTGGGAGAGGGATTAAAGAGAAGGTGAAGGGGTGCTACATCCCCAAGGGGATGGTCAAAAGCCGTTCGGTGATAATTCCCCCAAAGCCATGCTTCCGGTTCGTCTCCTTGTGCATCGGAGGCATAATCAACGGCGAGCTGCAAGGCTTCCGTCGCTACTACAGACAGTCCTCCGTTTTTTTTCATCCACGGTCCCGGGCTTCCTTCAGCTGCTTCACGGATCAATTGATCGACAACATTCGCCTCTCCTTCAAAAATATCCAGAATGCTCTCGGGAATGTCCTCCGCAAATAGCACATGCGGGATCGCATTCATCCATAAATGGAAGAGGAGCGGTCCACTTTCATTTTTGTCATCCACTTTATCCCAAGACGTTAGAACCCCCAGTGCATCTTCGTCGATCTCTCGCAAATCCTCATCCGCGACCGCTGCTGTTAAGATTGGAACAAACTCTTCCGCATGCATATTTTGTACATCCATTTGCATGGCTTTCATGTCATCAGCGGCGAAAGAACCGTCGTCATCAAGCATGTCGAGAATGCGTTCATGGCGGTAAGGTTGCGCCCACGTGTGTGATAGATGATAGTCGTAGCCTTCATCGTCGATCTGGTTGTTGGCGGTAGAGATCATGCCCGATTCCGGGTTTTCGATCGTCGGCAATTCATCCCAAGGAATATAACCTTCCCAATCATGGTCTCCAGTCCATCCCGGGACAGGGAAGAGGGCATCGTCATCGTCCGTACGAATCGGAATTTTTCCGTTCGCCCGGTATCCGATATCGCCATCTGTATCTGCAAATACAAAGTTTTGCGCAGGCGCATGAAAATGTTCCAAAGCGGTTGAGAAACTTTCCCAATCATCTGCCCGATTCATGCCGATTAAAGCTTGCATTTCCGTGGACGATTCATGTGCCGTCCACTTTAAAGCGAGTGCTTCATCACCGATTACACCTTTCTCATGGGAATATTCAGAGATTAGTGGTCCATGTCGCGTAATAATTGTTTCGTGTAGGAATGGCTTGTCGTATCCGTCTACTTCAATAAATTCTTCCACCACCTTCGCATCGTACCATTCATCTTCATATAAAAACTGATTCGGGTCGTCAGGATTTTGCTGCTCCATATACAATTGTTGGACATCTGGACCTACATTTGTCACTCCCCACGCGATGTCTTCGTTGTGGCCAAGAATGATTCCGGGAACACCGGCAAAGATCACCCCTGTAACGTTCACCGATGGGGAGTTCAAATGGGTTTCATACCAGATGGAAGGGGTATCAAGCCCAAGGTGAGGATCATCCCCCAGTAATGGCGCACCGGATTCCGTATGTTCGCCGGAAACAACCCAATTATTGCTGCCGTTAAAAGGCTTCGGTTGATAACTGCCGGCATCGGCAAAAGATTCCTCAATGTCTATATCCATATTTTTGGCTGTGTCCATAATTACAGGGCCATCATTTGGATATGTAGGCATTAAATCGAGTGCTTCTTCTTCACTTGCATTGTTGGCGAGCCAATGTCGAAAAGCCTGTCCTTGCCAATTGCCGCCCAGATCGTAAGCCATAAATTTGCCGATCGTTAACGAATCGAGCACGGTCCATGGTTCCGGTTCATAGCCGAGCAACTGAAATTCCACCGGGCGTTCATTTTCCGTATGCATATGGGAGATATAGTCGTTCACCCCATCTGCATAAGCTTCGAGCACAGCCAGGGTCTCTTCATCATAGGCATCCAATGAATCTTCTGCAGCTCGCCTCAGGCCAAAAGTACGAAAATAACGATCCGAATCAAGCGCATCTTCACCAACGACTTCGCTGAGCATGCCGGATGCTTGCCTGCGGCTCAAGTCCATCTGAAACATGCGGTCCTGTGCGGTTACAAATCCTTGAGCATAGTACAAATCTTCGTCATTGTCAGCTTCGATGTGGGGCACGCCGTTTTCGTCCCGATACACATCTACTTCGGACGCTAGGCCTGAAGCTTCATATTCTCCTTCCACTTGCGGAAGTCCACTCGTCAGTTGGAGGTAAGCCCAAACAGCGGTTCCGCTTGCCAATAAAGTAAAGATAAGTACAATGCTCAATATGATTTTCCGAAAGCGCAATAGGCGTCTTCGCGGCTTTTCTCTGTTATGTATTACATTGTTCATATGTTATTCACCGCCTTTTGTCATTATTTCGCCTAATTGTAGCTGAAATCCTGCAAATTGACCATATAATAAGACGGCTTTTTTATTAGAAAATAAAAAAGTGTCCAATCTTATAAAGATTGGACACTTTACATATTGTTTTCCCATGAGCACGTGCCAGGCTACATCTCTGCCTCATCACTGCCAAACCAGCGTTTTAATTTATCCATAAGTTTTTCACTCTCTTTATTATTTCGCTCTTCCCGTGCTTCTTCTTCCGCTTCTTCGTCATCAAGATACGTGACGCATGATTCTTTTGGTGCCGTGTCTTCCAAAAAAGATACGGTATAGGATGGACCACAAGCATCGTCAGCTAGCAATCCGGTTTCCAAATCTATGTCCACCTCTTCGACCCCATCAGGAGTGGAAAAGTCCTGTTTGAGGTGGCCGTCCAATCCGCTTTCAAGGGCATTAACCCAGATGCGTTTTGCAATCTGCCCGTGTTCACCGTGATCAAGTTCGGTGTTGTCATCATAACCAACCCATACACCGGTCACGAGCTCTGGCGTAAATCCAACCATCCAACTATCCGAGGGGGTAGATCCGCTTTTTCCCGCAGCCGGTCTTTGCAACAAATGGGCAATGGAATGGCCGGTGACAGCCGCGTAATCATTCATGGATGGATCAAACGTTTGCTTCATTAAATCGGTCGCAATATAGGCGAGTTCCGGTTCAAACACTTGTTGTTTTTCCGGCTCGGTTTCCAGCAATACGTTGCCCTCGTGATCTTCCACACGTTCAATCAAGCGATGTTCCACCTGCTCGCCTCCGTTTGCAAACGGACTATAACCTTTTGTCAACTCCAACACGTTGACTTCCGAGGTGCCGAGCGCAAGGGACAAGTTTGCCGATAGTGGACTTTCAATCCCCGCCGCTTTCGCAGTTTCAACGAGGGATTCCGGTTCTTGGAAGACATTGGTTTTCACGGCATAGATATTATCGGAATAGGCCATTGCTTGTGCTAGTGTGATAAAGTCATCGGCATATACTTCATTGAAATTGCCGGGTTCATAACGGCTATCCCCATGCGGGTTAGGAAAAGAGGTCGGTTCACTTTTAAGCGGTGTTGCCGCGGTAAACCCATTTTCCAGTGCCGCGTAGTAAAGAAACGGCTTAAATGCAGAGCCTGGAGGGCGGTGCGCATCAACTGCGCGATTGAAAGGGCTCTCGCTGTAATTTTTACCTCCAACCATTGCTTTTACATCGCCGGTTCTTGGGTCTATGGACACGGCAGCTCCTTGTAACGGATCATTGGTTGGCAACTCTGCTTCCACGTAACGCTCCGTGCTTTCCTGCATATCCGGATCAATGGTTGTATAAATATTCAACCCACCTGCTTCAAGAACGTCAGGATCGAGGTCATAGCGGTCCACGAGTTCTTGTTCAACAGTATCTTGAAAGTAGGGTGCCGTCGTTTCAAGCGCCTCTTCCTCTGCTGCTTCGTACGTCATGGTCTCGTCAAGTGCTTCCTCGTATTCGGCGGTCTCAAGCGTTCCCTGTTCATGCATCATCTCCAAAATCATTTGTTGGCGGTTCTCTGCCCGATCCGGATAGACGTAAGGAGAATAATAGGAAGGTCCTCGTGGCAAGCCGGCAAGCAAAGCAGACTGGGCGGCATTCAAATCAGAAGCAGATGTATTAAAATACATCTGTGCAGCTTGTTCAATGCCGTAAGCACCATGGCCGAAATTAATCGTGTTAACATATCCTTCCAGAATATCTTCTTTCGGAACATGCCATTCCAGACGGAGGGCGTAAAGCGCTTCACGGATTTTTCGATCCCATGTTTTATCATGATTTAGGAATAAATTACGCGCATATTGCTGTGTGATCGTACTGGCCCCTTGCGACATGGACGTCGCTTGAATGTTATTCAAAACAGCTGCCCCGATGCGCGTGTAATCAAACCCATGGTGGTCGAAAAACTTACGGTCTTCCACAGCGATAAAAGCATCGACCAAATGGGGAGAAACGTCCTCCAGATCCGTCCATTCCCGCTCTTGTCCTTGATGCTGCTCATTGATGACTTCATCATCACTGCTATAAATCGTCGTTGATTGTGAAAGTTCCATCGGCGGCGGTCCAAGTGCATAAGCAATGCCAAAAATGACGAGCAAACCAAACGCACCAAGGACCCCCATCCCAATCGTTAGCCGAAAAAGTACATGAAATTTGCTCTTTTTCCTTTTATATTGACGCCTCGTTGCTGTTTGCACTGCCAGCCCCCCATCTATGATTGATATATGAGTCTGTTAGCAGTGTCGGTTTTTTGAGGGGAAAATAAACGTAGAAAGGAGAGAGGATCTTAATTAACATAATTGGATGCAACATACACGAGATATTTTATATGACATCACTTCAAATATGGTATGTCTTTTAGTATAATAATTTAGAAATGCCTTTTTGTTTCGTAAAAACGCTCAAGCATTTATAGAATATAAAGTTATAAATGTAATAAAACTGTTTCCGAGAAAAGTGCTACAACAGCCGTCTTTACCGTAGGTGGTCACCATACTACACCCTCAGCAGCAGAAATGCTAATTAGTTGATAACGATAAATAGAATAATCTATAAGTTATCACCGAAACACGAACCGCTATGAATATATTGTTTTGGGACCATTGCGAAAATATGATGCGGGAAGGATTGTCTGATGAATTATGTTATATTTTCCAGGGAGAAATGAACATATGTAGAAGAGGTAGGTGACTGTATACAATGGAAAAGGAACGTGTAAAAGGCTTACGCACGGTACATCGCTCAATTCGATTGCTTAATTGTTTCACAGTGGATGAAACTGAATTATCTTTAACAGAAATATGTACTAAGCTTGAACTCCCAAAGTCGACAACAGCGCGCCTTATTGAAACATTAATTGAAACAGAAATGCTCCAAAGAAATGACCATAATTTCAAATATAAACTTGGCCATAACGTATACACATTAGGTCGAGTAGCTGAAAAATCAAATGATATTGTAAGATTGGCTGCTCCCTTTATGAAACAACTTAGGGAAGATACTGGAGAATCAGTTACTTTGTATAAGATTGAAAGAGATAAAAGAATTTGTCTCGAACGTTTTGTAAGCAATCAACCAATCAGTCATAATGTCACGGTCGGTACGCGTTTGGACCTTGATATAGGCTCTGCAGGAAAAGCCTTGCTCGCGTTTCAGGATGATCTCTTTGTTGAGAAAATACTAAAAAGACAGGAATTCTATGGCAGAATGGAACGGCTATGGTCTGAACTGAAAGAAATCAAAAAAACGAATATTACAAAAAGCTATGATGAGCGTGGAACAGGGGTGAATGCTGTGTCCTCTGCGATTTATAATATGACAGGTCAAGTCAAATTTGCACTATGTGTTTCCGGACCAAGTGTAAGATTTACAAAAGAGAAAATGGACAGGTGGGGATCGCGGGTGCAAAAAGATGCCGCCTCCATATCAAGCTCTTCGGGTTATGAACCTGAAGTAAAAACGTGAGTATTCGCACCCTGGTAAGCCAATTAAAAAACACCATGAAATTGGATGAAACAACAACTTCCGTTCTCTTTGTCAGAAGGTCGGATTCAAGAAAGACATTTGTGCTGTCAGTAAGGACTGGAGAGAAAGTGCCGATACCAAGGGAAGTACATGAATGCAAAGGAACTGATGAAAACCTTGAAAAACGAGGGTTAAAAAACGTTGCCGCAAACGCAATTATCCGGTATTATGAAGTCACCGTTATTATCTCGGGATTGATGAAACCGTCCCATTGTTTCTTGTCGCTTTCCATACCAAAAAGATTGGCGATTGTATCTCTCAACAGATCTCAGCTTATCATTCATTGAAACCATGGAAATTTATTCGGTTCGTTGGACCATCGAGATCTTTTTCAGAGAAACGAAACAGCACCTTCAGCTGGGAAAATGCGAATCCCAAGATTTTGACGCTAAAATTGCCCATGTAACGACCACTTACATCCTGTATGCCTTTTTGTCTTATTACCGACGAGTCAACGATTACGAAATCCTGGGAGGGCTATTTGAAGAGATGAAAGGCGACATGGTAGAGAAAAATATGGCGCAACAATTATGGGGCATGTTTGATGAGCTCCTGGACGTGGTTATCATGGCCATCTCAAAATCAGGAACGGTCGACATTCATGCTTTTAAGAAGTCCGAGGAATACCAATATATCAAAACGCTTTTTGAAGACTCATTTTTGAGTCATCAGCTATTTGACGGCAATAATGTCGCTTAAAGGACGAAAATGGAATTTAGGCAGAAACACTTTCATACAAGGATTTAGGAAGATATATATACGCTTAATCCCTTGTTATTTGGGTTGCGAAACTCGAGTAAAAAAATTGATTAAAGATGCGAGTCAGATTTTGGCTTGCTTCTTTTTTTTATGAAAATAATGTGGTAGACTAATAAAAAGTTCCGATAATTGATATTTAATTATTATTATGTGGAACAAAAATTCATCTAAGAAAACAATACATGGAGGTAGTATACATGTCAGAGACACAAACAGGACCATTATCTGGTATACGTGTGATTGATGCCTCAACGGTTTTAGCAGCTCCGTTTACTGCCAGTTTACTCGGGGATATGGGGGCTGAAGTGATCAAAATAGAACTCCCCGAAAAAGGTGATCCTTTAAGAGGTTTGGGACCATATAAAGATGAAGAACCGTTAAGATGGCCTGGAATGTCACGTAACAAGGAATCTATCACGCTCGATATTCGCAAACCAGAGGGGCAAGATATTTTTAAAGATTTAATCAAGACAGCGGATGTTTTAATTGAAAATTTCAGACCAGGAACACTTGAAAAATGGGGAATTGGTTATGAGGACTTGAAAAAAATTAACAGTCGTCTGGTAATGTCCCGTCAGTCAGGATATGGACAAACAGGGCCATACGCTGAAAAAGCCGGTTTTGGTACACCGGGAACTGCTTTTTCCGGTTATACTTACTTGCAAGGTTTTAAAGATCGTCATCCAGTGAGCCCTTCCTTTTCACTGCTTGATTATATTTCTGGTATCTTCATGGCATTTGGTACGGTAAGTGCACTATACAATCGCGATACGAACAATGACTCCGAGGGGCAAGTTGTTGAAATGGGGTTGTATGAAGCGATGTTTCGGATGATGGATTTTCTTGTGGCTGAGCATGACCAGCTCGGGGAAGTGAGAGAACGTGCACCAATGTTACACGGTCATTCAAGTCCAGCTGGTACTTACCAAACCAAAGATAATCATTGGGTTGTCATGGTATGTAGTACACAACGGACTTGGGAACGTTTAGCGCAGGCATTAGATCGAGAGGATTTAATTGATGATCCTCGCTATTTAACGAACGTAGAACGTATGGAAAATGATCAAGATTTGCAAGATCTGGTTACAGAGTTTATTGCAAATCGGGACAAAGAAGAATTAACAGAAATCCTTGACCATTATGGAGTACCGGTTTCACCGATCTTAAGTATTGAAGAAATTTTCAAGCATCCTCATTATCAAGCTCGAGAAAACATTGTAGAAGTGGAGCACCCACGTCTTGGTTCAATCAAAGTACCTGGAATTGTACCGAAGTTTTCTAAAACCCCCGGTCAAATTCGACATAGAGCACCAGATTTGGGAGAAGATAATGAGAAGATTTATGGACAACAACTTGAAATGACAGACAAAAAAATCACTGAACTTAAGGAAAAGGGGATCATTTAAAATGGCTGATTGGACACTACCTAACGAAGTCACTATCTGGGAAGTTTTACCGCGTGACGGATTTCAAATGGAAAGTGATTGGATACCAACAGAAGAAAAAATTCGTATCATTCGCCATTTGGCTCAAACAGGAATTAAACACATTGAGGCAACGTCGTTTGTACATCCGCGTGCGATTCCACAGTTAAAGGATGCTGAGTCTGTCATTAAAGGTGTTCAGGATCTTAATAATATTACTTTTAGAGCATTAGTTCCCAATTTAAAAGGCGCGGAACGAGCGATTGATGCAGGCGTGAGGAAACTAAAGCTTCTTTTGTCATCAACTGATTCTCACTCATTGAATAATTCCAATAGCACAGTCAAGGAAGCGCAGGAAAAATTACTTCCTATTGTTGATTTTGCAACCACAAAAAATGTTGAGGTAAGCGGTTCTCTCACGGTTGCATTTGGATGCCCTTATGAAGGTGAGGTTCCGGTCGATAAGATTATACCGTTAATCGAGCGCTACAATGAAATGGGCATCAAGGAGGTGTCACTTGCTGACACTACTGGCATGGGTAACCCGATACAAGTATACGAAGTACTTGGGAAGCTAAGAAAAACATTTCCTGATTCCATGTTCACGCTGCATCTTCATAATACAAGAGGAATGGCGTTTGCCAATGCCTTGGCAGGTTTGTCACAAGGGGTGACATCATTTGATAGTTCTACAGCTGGGCTTGGTGGTTGTCCTTACGCACCAAATGCAGCGGGAAATATTGCAACGGAGGATCTCGTTCACGGTTTTCATGAGATGAACATTCAAACAGGAATTGATGTAGATAAGCTTGTAGATGCAGCAAGCGGTGTTGCAAAAACCTTCGGTCATGACGGAGGAAGCTTCGTATTAAAAGCAGGACAAAACAAAGATCTGCATGTGAAGCCTAAAAGGCAAAAAAAGATGGGATAAAGACAAAGATAAAAGACCTATAAATGGCAGGTGACGTTACTGTACTCTGCACTTTATAATTTTCTGTCTATTATCTTAAATATTAATAGATATTGTAAATTTTTACAATCTATTTGGTAATTTTAGTTCTATCCATTCATATGCCGTTATAAAATGGAAATCGCAGACTATTTTATTAAATCTATGGGATTAAGACGATATTCAAATGCTAAATTTGTATTGCTCAAACGGGTAAATTTTCTAAACCCCTGCTTTAGAAATAATTAAGCATTGGGATTCCATAACTCGAAAAGTTTCTCTTAATAATAATTTTTTCGTAAAGTCGCTCACTCATTGATGAAACCGAATTCAATAAGTTGCTAACATCCGAATAAAAGAATATAGAAGGGAGTTGAATTCAAATGAAGAAGTTACTTCCATTTTTAATATTAGGATTATTTCTGTCAGCTTGTAATGAAACGGACTCTACTACCAGTCAGGAGGAAGAGCGTTGGGAACCTGAAGCAAATGTTGAGTTGGTCGCCCCTGCAAGAGCTGGTGGGGGATGGGACACATCGGCACGAATGATTGCTGATGTCATTATGGAACAAAATTTAATGGATCAAGATATTGGTGTGGTCAATAAACCCGGGGGGACAGGTGCAGTAGGCTGGGCATATATTGAAAATGTTCAAGACCCTCAAAATATCTTTACTACATCAACCACGATGGTTTTTTCTATGTTGGCTGGCAATTCGGATTACAACTGGGATGATATGACTCCTATCGCAAACTTAGCAGCCGATTATGGGATTATCGCGGTAAGAGAAGATGCACCATGGGATACATTGACCGAATTAATGGAAGATTATAAAGAAAATCCCGAAGACATTACAGTCACTGGAGGAAATACGCCTGGTGGTTTTGATCATGTTCAATTCATTGACTTAGCACAAGAGGCAGGTATCCCAATGGAAGATATCAGTTATGTGGCTGATCAATCAAGTGGAGGAATCCCGAATTTACTAAGTGGGAATGTAGATGTACTTACTTCCAAACTCGGTAGTGGTGTGATAGAACAACATCGTGCGGGAGACATTAGAATTTTGGCCGTGTTATCTGAAGATCGTCTGGAAGCCGAAGATGTATCCGATTTTCCGACAGCAGTAGAACAAGGATATGATACCGTGTTTATAAATTGGCGCGGAGTATATGGCCCGAGCAGTTTGACGGATGCCCAAGTAGAGTATTACGAGGACATTATGAGACAAGTTAGTGAATCAGACCAATTTGCCGATATTCGCGATCAATTTGGATGGGAAGAAATGTTTATGGGAAGCGAAGAATATACAGAGTTTATCCGAGAAGAAGTAGAAGAAAACCGAGTGATAATGGATGAACTTGGTCTTTTAGATGAATAACCCTGGGAGGAGTGGATGTCGCATGACAATGAATCAAAAAATTAGTATCCCTCTATTAGTACTTGCTGTGAGCTATATAATAGCAAGTATTCTCTTGCCAACCTATGAGTACATCATTATTGATGCTAATGCGTTCCCCATTCTTCTAGGATCATTACTGATTATTTTATCAGTTATATTGTTCTTCACGAAGAGTGACGAAGGTGCAAGTCTCTTTGTAGCAAAAAAAGATTTTAAAGTTATTGCCACTGTTCTAGGCATGCTTCTCATTTATATTTTACTATTAGAGCATCTTGGATTTGTGTTTATTACAACATTGTTTATCTTTATTTGCTCTCTATTTCTCGGCTATCGAAATCATATAGCGAATGCCATTGTCTCAATTATCGTTCCTATCAGCTTATATTTATTATTTACGAGATACTTAATGATTGCATTACCAGAGGGTATTTTACCATTTTAGACATCGTGATTATCTTCATAAGGAATTGAGGTGCAAATATGAATGGTTTTGGTGGAATTTTAGAGGGTTTTCAAGTTGCTTTTAGTCTAGAAGGAATGCTCTTTGTGGCAATCGGTGTAATTGTTGGAACTGCAATTGGTATTATGCCAGGGCTTGGACCAATTACTGCAATTGCTGTAATGATCCCTATTACATATGGCATGGATCCAACGTTTGCTTTGGTTATGATGGCTGGTGTCTATTATGGAGCAATATTCGGGAGTTCAACTTCTTCCATTTTGATAAACACACCGGGGGCAGCAAGTACAGTTGCCACAACATTTGATGGTTATCCAATGGCCCAACGAGGAGAGGCGGGGAAGGCGCTTGCGATCGCGGCAATGGCCTCCTTTGTCGGAGGGACAGTTGCAGCGATTCTCCTCATGCTATTTGCTCCGGTGTTGTCGAGTTTAGCTGTTTCATTTGGACCAGCAGAATACTTCGCGCTCATGTTATTCGGGATGACTGCTATCGCTAGTCTTTCTGAAGGTTCCTCAGTTCGTGCATTTATTTCTGCTGTATTAGGATTTATGGCTGTTACCATAGGTATTGATTCACAAACGGGAACGAGTCGCTTTACATTTGGAAGCGTGAATTTGCTAGAAGGGATTGACTTTCTCGTAGTCGCACTCGGTCTTTTTGCTTTAGCGGAAGTGAGTTCATTAATTATTAATCGTCATGATCGCTCTATTGAGAAAATGTCAAATATTGGATCCATTAAGTTGACGAGAAAAGACTTTAAAGAGATGACCGGGCCTATGTCCAGGCAATCAGTACTCGGCTTCATCATTGGTGTTTTGCCAGGTGCAGGCGCAACAATTGCATCATTCATGAGTTATATTGCTGAGAAAAGAGTATCAAAAAAACCTGAAGAATTTGGGAAAGGGTCTGTAAAAGGTTTAGCCGCACCGGAAACATCAACTAATGCAGCCTCTACAGGATCTTTTGTACCGTTATTGAGCTTAGGGATTCCCGGATCTGGTACAACTGCGGTATTATTAGGTGCATTTTTAGTATTAGGTGTTCAACCAGGTCCAATGCTTGTCTCGGAAGAACCCTCAATATTTTGGGGAATCATCGTCAGCATGTATTTGGGGAATGTAATCTTGATTATTTTAAACCTTCCTCTCATCCCCTATATATCAAAGGTCTTAAAGATCCCGAGACCACTTTTGATTTCTTTGGTTTTGACTTTTTGTTTGATCGGGATTTACGCAATCAGTTTCAGCACTTTTGATTTATATCTGCTTGTTTTGTTTGGCGTGATTGGTTTTGTCCTTAAAAGTTTAAAATTCCCAGCTGCTCCATTCATTTTGGCCTTTGTGTTGGGTGAGCTTTTGGAAGAGAACTTCAGAATGGCTTTAACCATCTCAAACGGAGATGTGATGGTATTTTTACAAAATCCTTTAATCATAACACTACTTATATTATCTGTACTTTCCATCATTCTTCCTAATCTACGTAAGAAGAAACATCAAAAATTTGATCAAAATAAAGGAGTGGAAAAATGAGAAGCGAAAATAAATATCCCGAAAAATTATCAAAAGAGATCATTGAACGAGCTCGGTTTCTTAATAGTTCCCTTATTGCGGACGCAATGGATGGTGCCAATACCATGAGTCATGAAATTAAACCAGTTGGCAAAGACATGGATTTTGTTGGTACTGCTGTCACGGTATCTATGAAACCCGGTGATAACCTGTTTTTGCATCAGGCGATTTATGATGGTGAGCCGGGATATGTGCTTGTTGCAGATGGAAAGGATCATAAAAAAAATGCTTATCTTGGAGAATTAATGGCTGCAGCAGCTAAAGCCGTCGGTTTGGAGAGTATCGTCATCGATGGGTTAGTTAGAGATAAAAACGACCTTACAAGATTAGGGTTTCCGATATATGCAAAGGGATTCGTTCCGAACGGCCCTTACAAGGAAGGGCCCGGAAACTATAATATCCCCATCGTATGTGGGGGCATAGTTGTACAACCTGGTGATTTGATCGTCGGTGACAATGATGGGGTTGTTGTTGTACCAAGAATAGAAATCGAATATGTTTTTAAGCGAGCGGAGAAAAAACAATCATATGAAGGGAAACGTCTGGAAACCATTGCTATATACGAAAAAGAAAGAAGAGACGGTTATGTTACGAGCAGTATAAAGCCAGATTGGCTCGAGGAAAAAATAGATCAATTTAAGGGATAGGAGTTTTAAGAATGAAAGTAGGTTTCATAGGATTTGGAGAGGCCGGTTTTGAGCTTGCATCTGGATTAGATAGTGAAAGTATAGATAATCTTGTAGCATATGATGCTTTCTGTGATGACCCTAAATTTGGTGCAAAAGTGAAAAACCGTGCGGATAAAGCAAACGTTCACTTGGTGAATAGACCAGAGAACGTGGTAGAAAAAGCCAATACAATTTTTGTTGCTGTTCCTACTCAATTCGCTTTAGAAGTTTGTAAAGAAATAAAAGAGAGAATTAATGAAGATATTCTTTATGTAGATGTCTCAGCATCAAACCCTGATATTAAGAAAGAAATTGATGAACTGGTCACATGCGCAAACGGAAAATTTGTTGATGCTGCAATGCTCGGACCATTAACTGTACATCAACATAAAGTCCCAATGGTGGCCAGTGGGGGTGGGACTCAAACTTTCATAGAACGCATGGAACCATACGGCATGAACATTCAAGAGGTTAGTAAAAAGGCCGGAGATGCTTCTTCTATCAAACTATTACGTAGCATTTACATGAAAGGCACTGCAGCATTACTAATAGAATTACTGGAAGCAGCAAGAACTCTAAACGTTGAAGAACCCGTCATCTATTCTCTCGAGGAAACAATGGCTGCTTCACCATTTAGAAAAACACTAAACCAATTGGTCACAGGAACCTCAATTCATGCTGAAAGAAGGGCCGAAGAACTGGAGGGCTCCCTTATCATGTTAGAAGAGCTAAAATTAGGATCAAAACTGACCGCAGCTGTAAAGGATAAATTAGAGTACGTGTCTAAACTAAATGTTCGAGAACAATTTGGGGGAGATCGCCCTGAAAAATGGGAAACCGTTATTGACAAAATCATTGATATAAAGTAATAAAGGAGCAACCGCTATGTCTACAGTCAGTATGCCAAAAGAAGAGTTAAAACAGCTTGTACAGAATATTTTCCAAGCTGAAGGTATGGAGTCTGATGATGCTCATACCATTGCAAAGCATTTAACCTTAGCAAACCTTCGCGGTATTGATTCACATGGTGTAAGCCGTGTAAAGAATTATACAGAACGTCTTCGGTCGGGCCTGTTTTCAAAGGGTACAAACTTTACCATCCATAAAGAATATCCCTCTAGTTGCTTAATAGACGGAAATAATAGTATGGGTATACTTCTTGCCACTGAAGGTATAAAAATTGCTGTTGAAAAAGCCAAAGATACAGGCGTCGGCATTGTGTCGATTAATCATTCTAATCATTGCGGAATGCTTGCAGATTATGTGAAATACGCTGCGGATAATGATTGTATCGCACTTGCGACTACAAATGCACCATCAAGTATGGCGCCATGGGGTGGAACAGAAAGTTTCTTTGGGACCAATCCATTTGCTTATGGCATTCCTAGTGGGAATGCCCCCCCATCGTATTCGATATGGCAACAAGTGTTGTTGCTCGTGGTAAAATACGCCTTGCACAAAAGAATGAAATGAAAATCCCGGTCGGTTGGGCTATTTCTAAAGACGGGGAGGAAACCGATGATCCAAATGTAGCACTGGACGGGGGATCAGTGCTTCCTGTTGGAGGACCAAAAGGGTATGGTTTAACATTTTTTGTAGAGGTGTTATCAAGTCTTTTAAGCGGGGCTAGTTTCGGACCGCATATAGGCAGCTTGTATACAGACGAAAAGCAAAACGTTGGACAGTTCTTTTTAGTTTTCAAAGCTGATTTATTTACTGACTTTGAAACATTTAAAACAAGAATGATTCAAATGAGGAGTGAAATCAAAAACACGCCACTTGCCAAAGGATTTGATCATATTTATTTACCGGGTGAGCTCGAATTCATTCAACAAGAAAAGAGAGAAAAAGAAGGAGTCCCATTAACTAAAGCAGTCTTTAATGAATTAAAACAAGTCGCTGAAGAAAATAAAATTAAAGGTTTTTATTAGTTCGCCCAATGTCCAACCTCAATGAAGAAGCAAAGGTTGGACAGTTGGCTTTCGTAAAATTGATTATTTAGGAGTGGACTTATTTTTTTGCAACCCTGAGTACAATACCTGCATGCAGTTCTTCGTTTCATATAGTTCTTAGATAGACTTACCCTGAAGAGCTGAAATAATCTTATCGCTCGCCTCTTCAGGGTCGAGTCCATCGACGGTGACACGATAATGATGTTGGTCGTAAATGGTTTGGCGATCATCGTAAAGCGTTCGGATTTCTGAGATGGTGCGGCCGTGTAGCACCGGCCGGGTTTCGACGAGCATATCCAATCGCTCGAGCCACGCGGTCCAAGAGATATGTAAAAAAATGACCGTCGTATTTTTCATGCAAATGTCACGCACCTCTTCCTGGAGAAAAGCCCCTCCACCAACAGAAATGATGGCGTTTCCAGCGGAAGACGCTGATAGATAGTTGGCGATTTCCATTTTTTCTTTCGCGCGAAACGCTGCTTCACCTTCCTTTTTGAAAATTTCCGTGATTGGCATGCTTTCCTTTTCCTCAATGATTTTATCAATATCCGCAAAAGGTTTGTTTAATTTTTTTGCTAACGCTTCACCGATCATTGTTTTGCCGGATCCCATGAAGCCGGTGAGTAAAATCGTTTCGTCTATCGATGTTGCCACGCAAATAACCTCGCTTTCCTATCATCTTTGATTGTCATTGTAGCAAACCATGATTGAAAAGTAACGATTGAAAGGGGAAAATGGTAGGAAAGGAGATGGGATGAATATGAACAAGGGATTACAACTACGTACGCGAAAAGGGGACGAAACAGTTCATCCAAAGATTTGTGTTCCGTTAATGGGAAAGAATCGTGAGGCTCTACAGGATGAATGGAAACAGTTAAAAGAAAAGACAGTGGATCTCTTGGAGTGGCGCGTGGACTACTTTGAAAACATTCGAGACGTGGATCTGATTGTTGATATCGCGACAGAGATTCAACGAGAAACAAAACGTCCGCTATTGTTTACGAAACGTTCCGAGGAAGAAGGAGGACAAGCGGTTTCTCTTAATGAGAATGAGGTTGTGCAACTTTATGAAGCAGTCATCGCAAACGATGCTGTGCACGGGGTCGATATAGAATTGCGTCAGCAGGAAAAAAATATACATCATCTCATCGAGCAAGCGAGGAATCAGAAAATTGATGTCATTCTTTCCTATCATAATTTTACGGAGACGCCTTCGGCACTATTGTTGGAAGAAAAGATAAGTGAAGCTGTGGTATTAGGGGCCGATGTTGCCAAGATAGCCGTGATGCCGCAATCAAAAATGGACGTACTTACTCTCTTGCAGGTTACTGAAAAAATGAGCCACACGATGCCGATTCCTCTCATATCGATGGCCATGGGAAGAAATGGAATGATATCACGTTTGGCAGGAGGACTGTTCGGCTCGGCACTTACGTTTGCCTCTGGCGCGCAATCCTCAGCACCAGGACAAATCCCTACCGCAGACGTTGAGCAAGTTCTTCGTATTCTAAAGCGGAATATGTAATCATAATCATAGAATAAAGCGAAGCTCCCACCTCCCACCTCCCACATCTCACCTCTAATAAAGTAGGTGTTTTCGATATTTTATTTATTTTTTATCTTAGTGATCAGTTACTTATTGAGTGAAGTCGTTGCATTGGAGTTTTTGGATTATGTAATTGGCATCAGTTCAATTGCGATTATTTTATTAACGATAAACAAGGCAGGTCCGCTGTATCGATGGGTGGGCCTTTCTTTCTTGGTGCTCGCGGTTATTTCTTATAGTACTGTTGCTCCGATTGATGAGCCTTTTTTGTCGTTGTTTGGATCGTTGGCTGGGTTGCTATCTTTGCTGTTTCTATTGCCTTGTATGAGCGTGGTGGTGTCTATTGGCCACTATGATCAGGCGCTCGGGAACATGATCAGCAATGGCCCGCGGCCGACGGCCACGACTCTTTACAAGCGGACGTCGCTTGTCACCTATATGCTTACCTTATTTTTGAACGTGGCAACGATACCGGTTGTCGTGTCAGCAGTGAATCAAAAGATTAAATCGCTAGGTAAAGAAAAAATTCAGCAGTTTTTTTCCCACAGTTTGCTGCGGGCTTATGCATTCGTGTTGCTGTGGAGTCCAACGGAGATACTCGTTGCCGCGAGCATTGACATTACCGGGCAAAGCTATTTGACGTTGCTGCCAACATTGCTTGTGATTAGCATGCTGTTCATGAGTGTTGATTGGTATTTGCATAGCAAGCGCTACAAAGGTGTTCACATTGAAGCGCTGGAAGCAGGGGAGGGGGTTGGGCAAAAGCAGTTAGCGAAAAAACTTAGGCAAATGGCACTCGCGATCACGGTATTTATTTTGCTCGTGCTTCTGTTTAACAGTTTCGGCGGACAAACCTTTTTATTTACCGTTACAATTTTAATCGTGCCTTTTACGTTCGGATGGGCGTTATTTTTGAAAAGGGGGAAGCGATTCCGTACGTTGGCTTTTTCCCGGGTGAAAGGGAATGCTCAGCAAATGCACGGTCTGTTTTTCTTGTTTTTATCTGCCGGTTTTTTTGTGGAGATTTTTCCGTATACCGGTGTGTTTGACCAGCTGCAAACGATGCTCCAACATGTATATGAAAATTATACCGTTTTGCTTTTTTACTCGATTATCGGCTTTATTATTTTCGGCCTTGCCCTGATCGGTTTCCATCCATTGATTTCTATCGCGCTCATCACGCCATTTCTCGGTGATGTCGTCGCGGCATATCCATATGGGGTCAGCGTTTTGTTGATTGGCGCAGGCCTTTGCACGATCATGATCGGACCGCTCAATGTTACGCCGACCATCCTTGCAATGCAATTAAGAGTAAGTCCGTACACGATCATTAAGCGAAACATCCCTTTCGCGCTAGTGTTTCTCACATTTATTATTTTGGTCGCTTATGGGTTTTCGGTGTTGATGGGTTGAAGGCGATGTGGGTGATCAATTTGGCTTAAAATATAAGGTTTTTTGATTACCAAGCTGTGGTCGATGAATTGAACGTTGATCCAAAGATATTCGAAAGAGTCATTTGGAGGTAGAATAAAAGTTGGACACACAAAATTGGTGCGTTGTTACAATGGATCTAAAGGAGTGTGCCGATAGTGCAACATCATGATATAGAATTTAAGCGGTATGCGGTGAAACTCATCGTTCAGGAGGGGAAAAAGCGAGCGGATGTCGCGAGAGAGCATGGGATCTCCGATAGCACGCTGGAAAATTGGGTGAGAAATTATCGGGAGGACAAGGGAGACGCCCTTTTCGGAAACGGTTATCTCACGCCAGCGGAAGAGCAGCATCAAAGGGATATGAAACGAATTGAGGAATTGGAAGAAGAAGTGGCGATTCTAAAAAAGGCGGCGGCCTTCTTCGCCAAAAACCAGGCGTAATCTATGCCTTCATCGAGGAACACCGACACGAGTTTCGTGTGGCGAAGATGTGCAAGGTTTTAGGTGTTTCCAGAGGCGGCTATTATGAATGGCGTAACCGTGCGCAATGCTCGCAAAAACAGCGGAAGGCATCCATCGTCGAAGCCATAAAAGAAATCTTCGTTCAATCCCGAAAAACGTATGGGAGTCCGCGGATAACGATGGAACTGTATAAACAAGGCTTAACGGTCACACAGAAAACGGTCTCGACTTATATGCGAGAATATGGGCTTCGTCCAAAGAGCGCCAGTAAGAAAGGGAAAAAGACAACGGATTCCAATCATCATCAACCGATTTATCCCAACCTGCTTAAACGAGATTTTCATACGGAGCAGCCCGGCGAGACTTGGGTGGCGGATATCACCTATATCTGGACCCGGGAAGGCTGGCTTTATCTAGCATCAGTGATGGACTTATTTTCTCGAAAGGTCATTGGCTGGAATATCAGTCACCGTCTCACGAAAGAACTGGCTACGACTGCCCTACATCGGGCTATGCGCCTTCAACCGCCGCAAGAGGGACTCATCCATCATTCGGACCGGGGGAGCCAATATGCGTCCCATGACTACCAGGCCATTCTCCGGGAACACGGCATGCGCACAAGTATGAGCCGGAAAGGCGATTGTTATGACAATGCGTGCATCGAGTCTTTTCATGCAACCATCGAAAAAGATCTGCTTGCGCATGAAACCTACGATACACGGGAGGAGGCTAAGATGAGCGTTTGGGAGTATATTGCCTGCTTTTACAACGAAGAACGCACGCATTCCACCATTGGCTATGTGTCGCCTAACCAATTCGAACGGCAGTATAGACAAGCTCAAGGAGGCGATACGACGGCGTAACGAAAAACGCGGAAAACAAGCATGATCGTTATTGCTGGGAGCCGTGAACTTTACCTTTGACAGCTGTGCCCGATTCCGCGATCCGACGGTTGGGGATCGGGGCCCCCGGCCGCAGGATCGTGTGAATCGATCGGTTCGTGGTATCCTAAGCATGCGGCTGATGCTAACATGAGTTTTTTCTTCCAGCCGCCATCAGATGCACACCACGAACCGAAACAGCTGTCAAAGGCGGCGGATTTGGAGAAGAGTCGCTTGAAACTTGAAGACTGAAAAGGCACCAATTTTTGTGCTCGTATTATTGACATAACTCCACATTGGTGAAATAAGAGAAGAATTTCTTAATGTTGGAGCTATTAAAGGAGGATCAACAGTTGTGACAAGGAAAAGCTGTTAAAAATGATAAAGGAATATAAGTTATATCTTTTAAATCCATCTAATCCCGATTTGAACATTCATCAGTTAGATCGCATTTTTGAAGAAAAAGGCATATAATAATGGAAATGAGGTTAAACTGAACAAAAGGAGTTGTTCTGAATGCCTGAACCTTTTAAAAAGGATTTACCATTTGATGAATTTATATATAAGTTAAAAAAAGAACTTGAATATCATCGAAATGGTGAGACAGTTTATCGCCAACAGACAGCAAAAATGGCGTTAGATGTTGCTTTAACGGTGAGAAAAGTAACTCCGTTCTTAAACCCTGTTAAAGTAAAAAAGACAGTAGATGGTTACTTTCCTTCACACGGTAATCATCGAAAAAATGATGTTGCAAAAATGTTGCGAGTGATCGCTAGAAGTATTTATTTAGAACGTACTGTTCCCGAGGAAGTAAACGAGTATGTCAATAAAAAGGTGAAAAATAAAGTTGTTTTAAAATAATTCAGGAACGGAATTCATAAAAAGCTGATGGTTCACCTATTCATATAGGCTTACTGTCGGTTTTTTTTATTTTTATTAGAAAAATAGGAAAAAAAGCTCGGTCAAGAACTTACATTTGGTATAATGAAAGGGAATCAAAGGTTTGGGAGGTGACAACAAATGCAGGTAAACATGAATTATAAATACGAAATGTTTCCAAACGAAGATCAGATGCAAAAGATGGATCATTGGTTGTCTATTTGTCGTCAACAGTAGAATTCCGCCCTTTTAGACAAACAGCGTTTTTACCAAAAGAATAAGGCCGGCCTATCCCGACATGAATTGCAAAGACAGCAATCAAAGGATAAACGAACATTTGCCCTTCTTAAAACAATGCCGTCGGAACCTTTGCAGGAGGTATTTTTTCCGCCTAGAAAAAGCGTATAAGACCTTTTTCGAAGGGCGTGCACGTTACCACAATTTGGGGTTGAAAAACGAAAGATAAAAAACAAGAAAACCGGTAATGTCAACGTACACGACGTTCGTTATGCTGCTTCGTTAGACGAGAACAATCGTCTTCTAATCTCAAAGCTCGGAGCCGTGTATGTCAACTTTCATCGCCCATTGGAAGGAAAGGTGAAACAGGTTACGATCAAACGGCAGGGTTATCGTTGGTTTGCGATCTTCAGTGTCGAAAGACACGTAAACGAAACGGTTGATTCCCTGTTCAATCAACAGGCGTTGATGTTGGTTTTCATACATTTGTCGTGCTATCGGATGGAACCAAAATCGAAAATCCGAGGTTCCTGTTGAAGGCAGAAAAGAAATTGAAACGATCGCAAAAGAAACTTTTCCGCATGAAGAAAGGTTCAAATAACTGGAGGAAACAGCTTCAAAACGTACAGCAGCTGCACCTAAAAGTGGCGAACCAACGGCGTGATTTTCTCCATAAGCGAAGCTATCATCTTTCGAAAACGTATAAATACGTTTTTGTGGAAGACTTGATTATCTCCCATCCGTTAAAATGTAAAAACATTATGATGACGTTTTCTATGAAAGAGGTGTTTTAAGTGAACGAAACAACGCCTACTTCAAAAAAACGAAGCGCTTTTTTTATCCCGGAAGTAGGAGTATGGATTCTCATATGGATAGTATTGACTGTATATTCGTTTGCTTCTTTTTTTAATACAAATATCCCTGAAGGATCTAACAACATTGAAATAATAAGTGTATATGCTTTTTACCTTCTCTTACCTCTAGTCCTCGTTATCAAAGGAATAAAAATGATTACAATGAAAAAAAGTAGAAGGGCTATTTTATACCTTTGTCTGTGTGTTTTATTTATCATACTTTTTTGGACTCCGTGGGAAAATTTATTATGATAATACACTAATTTCCATACAAAAGAGGGGGTGCCCCCTTCTTATTCAATGGTATCGTAGTAGGAATTTCGATAACAGAATCAGCCGATGAAATTCCGTTATTTTGCCTTTCTTCAATTTCATGATAACAAATAGAGTGGATTGAAAGGAAAGAGCAAAATTTTGACGATATGCCCGATGAAGCAGTTTCAGCAAGAGAGGGCAGTAGACTATCTAGCAATTGAAACGAGAAGAAGAACGCACTATTTAATGGAGAATTATATGGACAATGTCATCGGGCACATTGTTTCGATTATTGATTCACCTCACGCTAGCGTATTGTTTAAGCATGGCGTCCCAGGCAGGATTCGAACCTGCGGCCTACAGCTTAGAAGGCTGTTGCTCCTGCTTCAATAAAAAACCCGCAGCAATGCGATCCATTGCTGCGGGTTAAGCTTTACTTTGTATTAATCATCGTCCATCGTAGATAAGTCGCCGGTTGGCAAGTCAAGTTCCCAAGCCTTAAGAACACGGCGCATGATTTTGCCGCTTCGGGTTTTCGGCAATGTGTCTCTGATATCCATTTCTCGTGGCGCCGCGTGTGCAGCCAAGCCATTTTTCACGAAGACACGGATATCTTCTTTTAGTTCATCTGTTTCTTCATAGCCGTCCCTCAACGCGACGAAGGCTTTAATAATTTCACCACGTACCGGGTCCGGTTTGCCGATGACACCCGCTTCGCCTACGGCTGGGTGTTCCACGAGTTTGCTTTCTACCTCAAATGGACCTACGCGCTCACCGGCCGTCAGGATCACATCATCGACTCGGCCCTGGAACCAATAGTAACCATCTTTGTCTTTATAGGCGGAATCTCCGGAGACATACCAGCCCGGAAATTCAAAATAGCCATTATATTTTTCCTCGTTCTTCCAGATGGACCGCATCATCGACGGCCAACCCGTGCGCATGGCAAGGTTGCCCATTCGATTCGGAGGCAGTTCATTGCCCTGATCATCCACAATACCCGCTTCCACACCGGGGATAGGTTTGCCCATCGAACCGGGCTTGACTGTCAAGGACGGAAAGTTCGTAATCATAATCGCGCCCGTTTCCGTCATCCACCAAGAATCATGAATGCGCAGTCCATACACTTCATGGCCCCAACGGACGACTTCAGGATTTAATGGCTCGCCGACGCTAAGAATATGCCGCAAGCTTGAGAGATCATAATTTTTCACGATGTTATCTCCGGCGCTCGCCAACATTCTGAGCGCGGTCGGCGCACTATACCACACGGTGACATTGTATTTTTCCAATGTTCCGTACCAGGATTCGGGGCTGAATCGTCCGCCGCGAACGACATTCGTGACCCCATTAAGCCATGGGGCAAAGATGCCGTAAGACGTTCCGGTGACCCAGCCCGGATCAGCTGTGCACCAATACACATCGTCTTCTTTTAAATCCAGCACCCATTTCCCCGTTTGGTAATGCTGGATCATGGCTGCGTGCACATGGAGGACTCCTTTTGGCGTTCCCGTTGAACCGGAAGTGTAGTGCAAAATAAGTCCGTCCTCGCGGTCTACCCAGGTGATGTCATGGCTTTCGGGAGCCTGTTCCATCCGTGTTTTAAAGTCCAGCGTTTTTCCTTCTTCCCGGACATCGTCGCCTTGGATAAAGACGTTTTCCAACGCCGGCAGCTCTGAAACAGGCACACGGCCGATGAGATCGGGCGTCGTTACAATCGCTTTTGCTTCACTATTTTCCAGACGGTCCCGAACGGCGCCTTCCATAAAGGCTTCAAACAAAGGCCCGATAATCGCGCCAAGCTTTATGGCCCCGAGTGCGGCAAAATATAATTCAGGCGAGCGCGGCATGAAAATAAAGACACGGTCCCCTTTTTCAATCCCGGCTTCTTTAAAAACATTCGCCGCTTTATCGGACATTTTCTTCATCTCGGCAAACGTGTAAGCCTCATCGCGTTGATCATCGCTATAGTATAAGGCAACTTGATCTTTCTTGCCGTCTTTTTCCGCGAAGCGATCGATCGCTTCATAAGCCATGTTCACGTTCCCGGTTCTATGAAAAGTAAAGGCTTTTTCGACTTCTGTCCAGTCAAAATGTTGAGCAGCTTCTTCATAATTTTTAAGATTGAAGTCTCCACTTTTTGGTGGGAGTGATTGCAATTCCATCATTTATCTTCCTTTCCTTTAAATCCTTTTGCTTTGTGAAACTAAAGAAGCATCTACGCTTGTTCGTCTGAGTCTGAATAGCCTGTATTTGCTTTAATTTTAACTTCTCGATATTTCTCTTTATCCAATGGTGTTTTTGCAAGATAGGTCCCAATAATCGCACCTAAGAAACCGACCGGGACAGATATAATTGCCGGGTTTTCAAGTGGAAAGAGCGGCGTACCGACGAAAATTGCGTCTCCCTCCGGGGATAGCACACTCGGGCTGACAATCACGAGAAGAAGCGCTGTAATCAAACCTGACAAGATTCCTGTGACCGCTCCGGTCGTATTAAATCGTTTCCAATAAATAGTGAAAATAATAACCGGCAAGTTCGTACTGGCAGCAACAGCAAACGCTAACGCGACGAGGAAAGCAACATTTAAATTTTCCGCTGCAAGCGCTAAAATAATCGACATCACTGCTACACCAAAAGTCGCGGAACGGGCAGCGATTACTTGTTGTCTTTGGGTTGCCTGTCCTTTTTTAATAATGTGGCCATACAAATCATGGGCAAAAGCTGACGCCCCTGATAATACAAGCCCTGCTACAACGGCTAAAATGGTCGCAAAAGATACCGCAGCAATAAATGAGAAGAGAAGGTCTCCGCCAAGTACTTCAGCGAGCATTGGAGCGGCCATATTCCCCGCTGGGTTCGTCTCAATAATATCGCTGTGTCCAACGAAATACAGAGCGCCCATGCCTAAAAATACCGTAAGGAGATAGAAAAAGCCGATAATCCAAGTGGCTACAACTACTGAAGTCCGTGCCGTTTTTGCATCTTTTACCGTAAAGAACCTAAGTAAAATATGAGGCAAACCGGCAGTCCCCAATACAAGCGCGAGCATTAAAGATATCGTGTCCAAAGGCAGATCCGATTGAACGCCCGGATTTAAATAAGCATCTCCATGCGGGGAAGCGTCTCTCGCTGATGAAAATAGTTCTACAATATTAAAGTTAAAATAAAAGAGAACTAAAAAGGAGAGAACAATCATTCCGAACATTAACAAAACGGCTTTAATGATTTGTACCCAACTCGTAGCGGTCATTCCGCCGAACATCACGTATGTCGTCATCATAGCTCCGACGATAATGACTGCCAACCAGTAATCAATGCCAAATAGTAATTGGATTAATGCTCCGGCACCGACAAGCTGGGCAATCATATAAAACGTGACAATCGTAATTGTACTCAAAGCGGCAATTCCGCGTACTTTTTTAAAATCAAAGCGAGCCGTGACCATGTCAGCAATTGTATACTTTCCAATATTTCTCATCGGCTCGGCAACAATAAAGAGAACCACGAGAAATCCGACAAGGTACCCAATGCTGTAATAAAAACCATCATATCCATCAAGCGCGATTGCCCCGGCAATCCCGAGAAAAGAAGCTGCGGATAAATAGTCTCCGGCGATCGCCAACCCATTTTGCCAGCCGGTAAGCCCGCCGCCGGCCGTGTAAAAGTCACTGGCTGTACTCGTGCGTTTCGCCGCAAAATAGGTAATCACGAGTGTTGTTATTACAAAAACAAGGAATAGTGTGATAACGGTAAAGTTCATTTTTGCTGCTCTCCTTCCTCATCCAACACTTCTTGGGCGAGTTGATCAAAACGTGCAGCTTTGCGTGTATACATAATACAAAGCGTCCAAGTCATAACAAATTGCGCGAACGCCAGCACCCACGCCCAAGTGATGACGCCGATGGCTTCCCCATCTAAAACAGTTGTGTAAGACGCGAGCGTTGGCAAAGAAAAATAGAAGAGAAAAAAGAAAATGGAACAAGGAATAATAAACTTCTTTTTTTCTGAAATCAATTGCCTGAACGATGAACTTCTATCCACCCGTTCATAATTCATCCCGTGACGATGTTCAGATGACTTTTCGACATCCATAAAAACCCTCCTTCTAAATAGATATATGTCGCGAACTCAACATGAAAAGGGCATCAATAGAAAACGCTTACATACTTCTTTTTAAAACTATGATCTAGATCAGAGTAGTACACTTTGCTATTATAGAACAGGTAAACTATCTTGTGGTTATTTTTTGACAAACCATGATATCTAGTTATAGAAAATAATAATTGACGATTAACCGTGTTATAGTGTTATGATAAGTTTACATATTATAGGAATAAGGGAGCGACACGATGAGCCTGATTAATATTCAGCGAATCACCACATACATGAAAGATTGGACACCCGATGAAGCGTCAATTGCCATTGCAAGTGCAGATAAATATCTCGATTATTATGCAGGCACCCATGATATTAAGTTATATCCTGAGCAACCGGTTCCGTATGGAAGCATTTCATATGAAGTAGCCCGCAAAAAAAGGCGTGTCGAAGCATTCGTGGATCAATCGGTCTTTGGCCTTTCCTATTACGGTATCGGGTATCCGGTTGAAGAAAGCAAGAATAACGAAGTTATTGTAACAGTCATTCTCCCGCCGGATTATTTTTCAAAAAAACAGTTTTCCTATTTAACCGGTAAAAGTGGTGAAATATGGAAGCCAATACCGATTGAAGAGATCGCTTACATCGAAAGCTATCAAAAGAAAACGTGGATTTATACGGCAGACAACCAATACAGCATCATCTATTCTTTGAAAACGTTACAACAACATTTGCCGGATTCTTTTCTGCGTATTCATCGTTCCTATATTGTAAATATTTCATTTATTCAACAAATCTTTCGTGATATGTCTGCTAATTTAGTAATCTCACTAAAAAAAACCGGACATCCGCCTCTCATCGTAAGTCAAACATATGTAAAACATGTAAGAAAAATGCTAGGGTTTTAACGAGGGTTTATTGTTCCATACAGTCTGTATAAAGCGTACGGGTGATCACATGGGAATATCGAAAAGAGAAAGTGGGGCAGAAGAATCATGGCAATTTTAATTATTCAACCAATGGATATGGTCCCGGCGGGTGAACTGCTATACAGAATCCAGGCTTTTGATAAAGAGGCAAAAATCTGTAGGGTCGATGAAAATGAACAACTCCCGGGCGATTTGGAAGCCTTTGATTCTCTCGTCATTCTCGGGGGAATAATGGGTGCAAACGATATGGCCGATTTTCCTTTTATTAACAAGAGTATGTTTGCTGTGCAGAAGTTTCATGCTGCGGAGAAACCTATCCTTGGAATCTGCCTTGGGGCGCAAATTATAGCAAAGGCCTTTGGGGCTACCGTGGGGAAAATGGGGGAAACAGAGTTTGGGATAACAACCCTTGCGAAGACGGAAGAAGGCAGAAAGGACCCTGTATTTTCCGGATTACCTGAGTATTTTTCATTTATGCAGTTTCATGAAGATTCTTTTGCTATGCCACCTGGTGCAAAACGCTTGGCAACCGGTGAATATTGTGTCAATCAGGCGTATCGAATCGGCTCAAAAACCTATGGCGTTCAATTCCATCCGGAAGTTAACGCTTCCATCGTGGAACGCTGGTTTGTTGAAAAAAAAGAGACCATCGAGAACATTGAACCGAATTGGCCAAGTACGAATATTGATAAGCATTTGCGCCAAACAAAAGAATGGGCACATTGTATATTTGATGATTGGCTGGCGCTTACATAGGTGTAGACGGGAGCGATTGTTTACGGAACAATCGCTCCCGTATTACTCATCAATAACGTCCACTTCGTGCACAGGCATGCGATGCATCCCTCTTGCGGTCATATGCGGTTGGACATAATACGTTGAGGCTTCCCGGAATTGATAAGCGGCTTCATATATCCCGTTTCCGGTGTGCTCACCATCAATCATGATGCTTTGTTCATCCTCATCATGCCAAACTTCAAAAATGACATCGTCAGCATCTTCGACCGGTGTATCTTCCTGGGTGACTTCAACCTGCAACGTCCATTCATCACCGACCGTTGCCTCTGAATCATTTAATACCTCTACTTCAATCGGTTCGGTAGAAAGATCTTCAGGCGTATCTTCGGCTATCGTTTCCACATCCGCACCTATCATAAGGGTTGTGTACCCCGTCATGATGAATAAGGCAATATAGATCGGCGCGAACCAAAAAGGACGACTAGTACCGATACTATAGATGAAAAAGAGGAGAATAGTGATCGCCGAACCGGCCAGCAGGATGGCAGGGATGTTTGGAGTCCATAAGACCATTTCACCTGAAAGCAAATCCGTTGCAATCATTTGGCTCGCCAGTCCCGATACTTCCGTGAACTCCAATGTTTCTGCCACTTCATGGGGCGGTTCTTGTTCAGTCATGATGGCCGTGACGACAAAAACGATGACGAGCACAATGCTTTCCATTTGCAAAGAGAAGCGTGGTTTTCGCTTGTTGCCATATTTCATGGGATCCGTCAGTCTTTTTTTCATGATAAAGCCATGGGCGAATCCATAGAACACAATCGGAATGAATAGCAAATGTTTCAGTAATTGCCATTGACCGTACGGAAGGAGCCAACTATTCGTGTACTCCGGTGTAATGAACATGAGCATCCCGATCCCGCTCACGAAGAGAAGAAGCACCATCGTAATTGCAAATGGAGTGAACCATTGAAAAAAGCGGAACCAATGATCTTCACCGATCGAGAAGAAGCTGGCAATGAGAAGTACTCCCGTCCAGGATAACGCTGATGTCGTATGCAAGACATCAAAGATATAGCCTTGATCGGAAAGGGATGCGGCATGAGAACTCCAACTCGTGGCCAGAATCATGCCAAGAATGGGAAGCAGAAGGAGGGATCGTCCTTTCCCCGGCCCTTTTAATGTGAAGCGACCAACGAAAACAATAACAAGAAAGCATACAAACGCTACGAACCCTTGTCCGATAGCAAACTCAAATAAGCTGGAACCAAGGACAGAGATAAAGGGTTCCGAGGAAATGGCGGCTGTCTGTTCCGCGATCAGGCCGATTGGAATGAAGCTAAAGACGATCATCGCGATGGCAAGAGCCGGCAGGAGAAATTTTGGAATGCGTAATGTCGGCCGCTGATCGCCAGATATAGCTTCGAGAATGTGAATCCCGATAAAAAGCGCCAGGGCGATGAACAATACCGTATTCGCAATGATGACCATCGGTTTTTATGCAGCCTTTCTACTACGGAAGATAAAGAAAAGTAAAGCGCCTGCAATGATCACGCCAATGGCGCCGATCAAAAGTCCTCCTGCGCCTCCGTCATCGCCGCCTTCAGCTGTTTCGGCTGCAGCACTTTCTTCATCAGTGGTTTCTTCTGTGGCTGCTTCTCCTTCAACCGTTTCAGCTTCTTCTGTACCATTATTCTCTTCTTCGGTAGCTTCCTCTTCCTCACTGGCTTCATCGGCATCTACGCTAAAAGTGAATGCCTCTTCGGTCGTATGTCCGTCCTCCGCGAGCACTGTCGCTTCAACCGTATAATCCCCCGATGTTAACGGTTCTTGAAGGGTAGCGATGTAATCATCTCCCTCAATCGTTTCATCCGCAAGTTCATGTTCGTTTCCTTCTTCATCGGTCACCGTTGACGTCGTCGCTGATTCAATGCCTGAATCGAAGAAAACCGTGATCGTCTCAACTTCTTCTTCAACGGTTTCGCCGTCTTCGGGGTCGGAATCTTCCATATGTGCGTGCGCGAAAGTCGTGGACGCAAAAGCCAATGACAAAAGAGCTGTAGCTATGAATACGAAAAAATATTTCATCATTTTCCCTCCCAAATTTATCTTAACAATAGCATGTCTAAAGATTAAGCGTTTTCTACCAGGCTAACCATAACATACAGATATGTTATATAATCACATCTTATAACAATTTCACACAATATTCATCTTGTTCCATTTTTCAAGGAAGGTTTACACTATAGAGTGGGAAAGGAGTGCATGAATCAATGATGCCTTATCAGAGAAAAGAGTCTGTTATGCATTGGTTAGAGAGAGAAAAAACCTTAAGTATTGCAACGATTAGTTATAGGCTTGGCGTTTCGGAGATGACCGTTTACCGTGATATCAAACCGCTCGTGGAAAAAGGAGACATCGCTCGCATAACTGGGGGTATTGTGCTTCGAGAGCGTGAACCAACGCCTGATCATTGTGCATACTGTCTGAAGCCAAACAACCGTATTCATCAGGCACAAATGCTATATGGCGATCAACAGATTGAACATTTTTGTTGTCCCCATTGCGTTTTGTTGGGTTATCACCATCAAGCGGAAAAGGTTGATCAACTTATTTGTAGGGATTTTTTGAGGGGGACGACGATCAGCGGGAAAAATGCTTTTTTTCTTTTGGAAGCAGATGAGATATTAGGGTGCTGTTCTCCCCAGGTTCTAGCCTTTGAAAAAAAAGAACAGGCGGAGAAATTCACGGAGGGATTCGGAGGGCGTGTTTTTTCGTTCTACTCAGCTGTTCGTGAAGTGCATAAACAAATGAGCGGTTCTTGTGATTGCTCGGAATAGCTATAGTCGAGGAGGAAGTCGTTTGCTCAACTGTTCAAGTTCGATGGATGCAGCTAAGCGGCAAACAATAAAAAACCACCCCATCTTTCCTACATAAGGAGCTCACATTTTTAACGCAAGCCTTCGGATTGACAGAGTGGTATTTTTTATAGTATACACAAAAAGAGAATAAGATGCAATTAATTTTATTGCTTCGGCATAAACCTCCAATGTGAATATGGATATAGCCAGTTATTTGAAAAATCATTGTCAATCCCTGTACTTACTCCTGCATTAAATCCAGGTTTCCATTCTGATATTCTTGAATAAATGTGTTTATATAATTTTTCCTTAGCAATGGTCCTGTTTCCTCGCCTGTTTGTACTTTCATCTTTAATTAAATTTAAACGATTTAGTTTAAAGTTCATTGCACCAGTAATTATATCAACACATTGAAGGATTAAATGTTCTTTAGAATCGGCTTCGACTATGTCTTCGTATCTTATTGCGAGCATTGCCCTCTTGAATTCATCTGAAAATTGCAATTTATATATATAATCCTTGAAACTCCTTACCTTCTCTATTTTATCAGGAAATTGGTCAAAAAAAGCTCGGATATATACTTTTTCACCAATGCCGGCATGAATAAGGCCAAACGCAAGTTTGATAAATTGATAGTAAAGCTTAAAATAAGAGTCATCGAGTTTTTCACTAGGCAATTTTGTTATAATCTTATCACTGAATTCATTTTGTTGAAACATTACCCGCATTTTAATTTTTGATTCAAAAATTAAATCGAAGAAGATGTCTATAAATGCTTTATAGATTTCTAAGAAAGATGCTGACACACGTGTCCATTTCATTTCTGTGTTTATATCTTTTTGAATCTTGAAAAACCCCAGGCGCTCGTTCACTTCTTCAAGATGGATAGATTTTACTAAGGCTCCTCCATAAAAATAACTGAATCTATCTCCTCGCTTAATTGATTCATCGCAATAAAGAATATATTCCATGTGCTCCCTCGCTTTGTGCTTTATATACCATTATGTCCCCCCTAATGGGGGGGGCTTACAATTCATCAAACCCGTTATCTGCATCGACTTTCTCGTAGCTGCGGTTGCGGGCTTCGAAGAAGTCGGTTTTTGTTTCGTCGAAGTTGTCGACGAAGGCTTTGATCCAAGGCATGGCGTTTTCCTGAGCGTTCGGATAAATCGGATCCAAGCCGAGCATTTTTAGCATTTTGTTGGCGCGATACTGAATATACTGATGCATTTCATCGAGGTCGATGCCGATAATGTCGTCGAGGACTTCGTTGGACCAGGCGATTTCCGCTTCAACGGCGTGTTGAAATTCACTTTTAACGAAGTCCATGAATTCCGGCGTGTTCAAATGCGGGTTTTCGCCAAGGATGGCGCGCAATAACTCTGACATGAATTTGCCGTGCACGAGCTCATCACGGTTAATAAAGCTGATGATTTGTGCGGTCGCATTCATCTTTTGCTGTCTGGCCAGGTTATAAAAGAAGGCAAAGCCGCTGTAGAAAAAGATGCCTTCCAAGATGAGCGAATAAACGATGACGTTGACCAGTTTTTCTTCCGTCGGGTTTTCAATAAAGTCGTTATACGCGCGCATGATTCGTTCATTTCGGGCGACAATCGTCGGGTTCGTTCTTGCGTCCTCAAAAATTTGTTTTTGGTCTTCGAAGCCGAACAAACTGGAAAGCACGTAAGAATAGCTTTCGTTATGAACGACTTCCTGTTGCGCAATGACGGCGGCAATCGCGTGCACGCTGTCATCGCTGACATATTCGCTGACGCCATGAATGAGACGTCCTTGGGGAGTGTCCAGGGTGGCAAGGAGGCCAATCGTGAGTTTGTAGGCGCGTAACTCTTCATCGGATAATTCCATGATGGATTTATTGTCCGGGCTCATATTCACTTCATGTGGGATCCAGAAATTGGATAGCAGTTCTCGATACGTGCGGTAAAAAGATGGATAAGGAATGTCGTTCCAGTTCAGAATACCGCTCGATTGTCCGTTAATGATGCCGGTGGATCGCACCGGATTTGCCGGTTCCATAATCGCTACTTTTTCCAAGAGTTTGCTCATCATCAATCGCCTCCAACCAATTATCGATTTTTTCTTCGTCGCTTCTCGCGGGCATCTGTTCAATTTCTAACACCGGATAGGGGCTTTGATAATGTGTAGCCACCGTGTGTGCGGCCAGGCAATACGTGTCTCCCCATTGCGTGTCCCCGGTACCGAAAGCAGCGATTTGCTCATTCGGAAACGCGTACGTCTCCATTAACTCTTCAATCGGTTCCGGAGGGAGATGGGCGTCATCGGTGTACGTGCCAATCAAGATGGTTCCGTATGGCCCAATCATCGCTTCGGCATCTGCAATGGAGAGGTCGAGAAAAGACCGTAAAGGCATGCGTTCGACGTTTGCACCATCGTATTCAAGCATTTGTTGAATAAACATGGAGAGTTGTGCCGTGTTGCCGCTTAACGATTCATACAAAATCAATGCATTTCGGGGTGCCATCAGCTTTGGCACCATTCGCATTCGCGGATGTCCACTTTGCTGCTTCGTACGTAATACGTTGTTTTCAAACCTGAATTCCAGGCCGTTAAATGCAATTCAAGCAATGTCTTCGCTTTGATGGAAGCCGGGACATAAAGGTTAAACGACTGTGATTGGTCCACATGCTTTTGCCGCGCGGCGTTGTGGCGGATGCTCGCGAATTGGTCTTGTTGGAACGCGTTTTTCTCATAGTATTTGTAGTTCTCTCCTGTAATATCAGGAGCCGTTACGGTTACCCGGTAGTCTTTTTTCTCCTCCACGTAGCTTGCCCCAAAGAATGGATCAATGCCTTGCGTGCTGCCGGCGATCAGTGCTGTGCTGCTATTTGGGGCAACTGCAATCAAGTAGCCGTTGCGAATGCCGGTGTTCCGGACCTGCTCGGCCAGTTCTTTCCAATGATCGTTGTTTCCAAGCGCCGCATCTTCATCTTGGTCAAAATAACCGTGCCGTTCGAAATAGCGCCCGCTCTCCCATTCGGAACCCGGGAAGGCGGGATATGCCCCTTTTTCAATGGCAAGATCCGCGCTTGCCTGAATGGTCCGATAGGCGATATCTTCGTAAACTTGATCGGCGAGTTTTTCCGCTTCCGGGTCATCCCACGCGATATGGTTTTGGGCAAGAAGATGGTGCCATCCGAACGTCCCCAAGCCGATGGCCCGGTATTTATGATTGGTCATTTGCGCTTGTACGACCGGAAGCTGGTTGATGCCGATGACGTTATCAAGCATCCGTACCTGAATCGGGATCAAGCGCGAAAGAACATCGGCTCTGACGGCCCGTCCCAGATTGATCGATGAAAGATTGCAGACGACAAAATCGCCCGGTTTTTTGCGAACGAGAATCTCCCCGTCGTCTTGGATTTGCTCGATGACAACGGTCTCCGACATATTTTGCATGATTTCCGTGCAAAGGTTGGAACTGTAAACAATGCCTTCATGTTTGTTCGCGTTCATGCGGTTTACTTCATCGCGATAGAACATGTAAGGGGTGCCGGTTTCCAACTGCGATTGCATGATGCGTTTCATGACATCGATCGCGTTTACTTTTTTACGGCTTGTCAGTTCATTGGATTGTATGCATTGCTCATAGCGTTCCCGGAACGTGCCGTTGCCTTTTTCCTCATCATAACTGTCTTCCAGCGACCACCCGAAGACTTTGCGTACTTCGTGAGGGTCAAAAAGATACCAGTCGCCGCGTGCCTCGACTGCTTCCATAAATACGTCGGGCAAGGTAACGCCGGTAAAAACATCATGGGCCCGCTTGCGCTCATCTCCGTTATTCAAACGCAAATCGAGAAATTCAAAGATATCCGCGTGCCACACATCGAGATAAACGGCGACGGCTCCTGCGCGTGTACCGAGCTGATCGACGCTCACGGCTGTATTGTTGATTTGGCGAATCCAGGGAACCACGCCTGAAGAAGTGTTTTTATACCCGCGAATGTCAGAATTGGCGGCGCGGACTTTGCCGATATAAACGCCGACGCCTCCGCCGTATTTGCTGACGTTGGCGATATCGGTATTGCTGTCGTAAATGCCTTGCAGGCTGTCGTCCACCGTGTCAATAAAGCAGCTGGAAAGTTGTCCTGCTTTTTTGCCGGCGTTGGCAAGTGTCGGTGTCGCGACAGTCATATAGAGATTTGATATTGCCCAATAGGCCTCTTTCACAAGTTCCATACGCTTGGAACGGTCTTCTTGGGACATGAGCGTGAGCGCGATCGTGAGCCACCGTTCCTGCGGCAACTCGTAGACCTCCTTCCCGTCATAGCCTTTTGCGAGATAGCGGTCGCTTAATGTACGCAAACCGGCGTATGTAAGAAGGTGGTCTTTGTCAGAATCGATAAAAGAAGCGGCTTCTTCAATTTCTTCACGCGTGTAGTCCCGCAGAATGGTAGGGTCATAGATGCCCAAATGGCCGAGTCGTTTTTGCAGCCCGTAATAGCTGCCGTATTTTTGCTCGGCGTCGTAGCTGCGGTTGTACGCTGCTTTTTTGTACAAATCCCGCAAGAAAATTTTCGTGGCCGCATACGTCCATTCCGGCATGTCGACGTCGTTGTTCTCCGCGGCTGTCAAGAGTAAAAGCTGGGTGATTTCTTCGGCGGAAAACTGTTCTTTTGCCTCAATCGTCTTTATGATTTTTTCTTTGTATTGATCAATATAAGACGGAATTCGGATATCACTTGTGACTTCGTCGATAAATGCATACAAGCGGTCGCGGTCAAACGGCATGGAGCGCGAGCCGCTGTCTTTTGTAATTTTCGTTGTAACTGTCGTCATGAATCGCCACTTCCAATCTTTCGATTATATACCAATTATACCACATATAGTAGGGGTATGAAACATGGGATACTACAAATTGTGTTTTGGGAGGCTGATAAAAAAGCACATGTACGTTCATCACGGCAAAATTCGAGGAAAAATTTTTATTTTCGTTTACAAGTAAAGGAAGGATAAAACGATCAATGTCATTCCGAGTAATACATAAACGATGGCGACAAACCAATCCCGTTTTGTTTGTTTAAAATAATGGATGGCGAGTAAACAGAGCGCCGCTCCGAATAGGATAATGCCACTGATCATATGTACAAAAGCGATGAGGACAGAGAAGACGATAACGGCGACGCCGATATTTTTAAACAAAACGAAAGAGCCTCCTTGGTTCCCGCCAGAAAAAAACAACGAAAGGATTCTCCCCGCCGTTGCCTTATTGATCGTAAACATCATACGTTTTTGCAAGTGCCTTTCCATTTGTTATTCTACCGAAATTGACATGCTTTGTCGATTTGTTTTTTATTATTTTTTTCGTCCGGAGAGCAGGATTTACGGACGGGTCTCGACGAACATATCAATAGCAAATGTTCGGCTGTTGCAACCGATCAACAGAGAGGATAAACTCTACAATAGGAAAGGGGAAACGTTAATGACGGCGGAAGGCATCCCTATTCAAGTGTCAATGAAAACCGAAGTTCAACAAGGCGGAGAACGAAAAGAGATCCACGTGAATGGAAAAGGAGAGCTAGTGAAAAAAGAAAGCAGCACATATGTGACGTTTACGGAACAATTGCAAGATATCGGGGAAGTGAAAACCGTTATTAAAATTCAGCGGGCATCCGAACTGACCATTATTCGCTCAGGAGCAGTGTCCATGCGGCAAGCTTATGTGCAAGGGGAGGAGAAAGCAGGATCGTATGGGACTCCTTACGGCACGTTTGAAACATTAGCGAAAACAAAGCATGTGCAAGTGGGCTATCCAAATGAATCGTTGATACATGTTACATTGGATTATGATCTGGAATTACAAGGACAACTCGCCGGAAGTTACCATGTGGCGATTGATGTTAAGGAGTCGTCGTAAAATGAACATTTTGGATGAAACGAAACAAAAGATTAGAGAAACGTTAAGAGAATCTGTAATAGCGAATGGTTTTGCAAAAGAAGAAGAGATCCCGGATATTATATTGGAAACGCCCAAAGACAAAAACCACGGCGATTACGCTTCAAACGTTGCCATGCAGCTTGCGCGCGTGGCGAAAAAGAATCCACGGGAAATTGCGGAAGGAATTGCCCGGCATTTCGATAAGGAGAAGGCCTCCGTGCGCACCCTTGAAGTGGCGGGTCCCGGGTTTATTAATGTTTTCCTTGATCAGGCGTTCCTCCGCCAGGTCCTCCCTACGGTTCTTCGTGAGGGTGCGGCGTACGGACGATCCAATGCCGGCAAAGAAACCTCCGTGTTGGTGGAGTTTGTGTCGGCGAACCCGACGGGAACCTTGCATCTCGGGCACGCACGCGGTGCTGCCGTCGGCGATTCTCTTTGCAATATCCTCGATATGGCCGGTTACAATGTCGAACGCGAGTACTATATTAATGACGCCGGCAACCAAATCGACAAATTGGCACTGTCATTGGATATCCGTTATTTGCAAGCACTCGGCCGGGAAGCAGACATGCCCGAAGATGCTTATCAAGGTCCTGACATTGTCGGTATCGCAGAGCAGGTGGTGCAAGATCACGGAGAGGCGTTTGTCTCGTTGCCGGAAAAAGAGAGACGAGAACAATTTCGTAGACTCGGCCTTGACTACTTGCTTGAAAAATTGAAAACAGACTTGAACGATTTCCGTGTCTCATTTGATACGTGGTTTTCCGAAACTTCGCTTTATACGACGGGGAAGGTGGAGGAAACGCTTGAGACGTTGCGGGCAAACGGGGAAGTCTACGAAGAAGATGGGGCGACGTGGTTTCAATCCACACGGTATGGCGATGACAAAGACCGTGTCCTTGTAAAAAATGATGGTTCGTACACGTACTTGCTCCCGGACATCGCCTACCATAAAGATAAGCTGGACCGCGGGTTTGACAAGCTTGTCGACTTGTTCGGCGCCGATCATCATGGCTATATCGCTCGCATGCATGCGGCCATTCAAGCGCTTGGATATGCGAAGGAGAAGCTGGATTTTCAAGTCGGGCAAAACGTCAATCTCGTCAAAGGCGGCGAGCGCGTAAAAATGAGCAAACGAACGGGGAACGCCGTAACGATGCGAGAACTGGCCGAGGAAGTGGGGTTGGATGCCACCCGTTACTTTTTTGCCATGCGCAGTGTGGACACACATTTGGACTTTGATATGGATCTGGCCGTCGAGGAATCCAATGAGAATCCGGTATACTACGTGCAATATGCCCACGCCCGGGTGAGCAGTTTATTTCACCAGGCAGAAGAGAAAGGTGTCGCCTATGATTCGGAAGCAACCCTCGATTTAACGTTGATCGAATCTGAAAAAGCGTATGAGCTATTGAAAAAAATCGGTGAGTTCCCGACCGTTGTGGCAGGAGCCGCGGAACAATATACTCAGCACCGCATTCCGAATTATTTACATGAACTGGCGTCTGTGTTCCATAGTTACTATAACGCAGAGCGAATTGTGGACCCGGGCGCACCCGCTTTGACACAAGTGCGGTTAGCGCTGGCAATAGCAACGCAAATGGTGCTCGCCAACGGCCTCGCGCTCATCGGCGTGCATGCACCTGATCAAATGTGAATGTGAGTTTAAAGCCCGGATACTTCGTGTATCCGGGCTTTTTCGTGCGTGGCTGGACAGGTGTGATGAAAAATGGGTGCCTAAAGCCGTGTCCGCTGCTCCTAACACTTCGAGGTAGGTTGCCGTAAGCCGTTCAAGCTAGGATTAGATTCCGCTCATGAGTCCATTGTCTCTCCGCCGTTCACGTGGAGTACTTGCCCGGTGACTAAGCGAGCATCATCGGAGGCCAGGTAAACATAGGCCGGTGCAACTTCGAAGGGTTGCCCGATACGGTCAAAAAGATTTCCGCCGTGCAGTGCGGTTTCATCAGCGGAAAAGCTCGCCGGAATGAGCGGCGTCCAAATCCGCCCCGGCGCAACGGCGTTTACACGAATGCCCCGATCGGCAATATTCTGGGCAAGCGACCGTGTCCAACCGACCATCGCGCCTTTTGTGGCGCTGTAATCAACCAATAAAGGTTCGCCGGCATACGTCGTGACAGACGTCGTTCCAATAATTGAGCTCCCTGCCTTTAAATAAGGGAGCGCAGCCCGAGTTGTGTAAAAGTGAGAATAGATGTTTATTTTAAACGTGTCATCAAATTGCTCATCGGAAATGTCTTCGATATCCAGTTGTTGGAATTGTATTCCGACATTATTAACGAGGATGTCAAGACAGCCGAATTCCTTAATTGTGTCTTCAACAATCGCAACGCTTTGCCGTTTTGTGCCCAAATCACCGGGGAGCAACAGACATTTTTGTCCAAAGTATTCGATCCTTTCTTTCGTCCGTTTTGCATCTTCATGCTCATCGAGATAAGCGATGGCAACATCCGCACCCTCTTTGGCAAAGGCGAGGGCTGCTGCTGCCCCGATCCCACTGTCTCCCCCTGTAATCAACGCGACCTTTCCCTTTAGTTTTCCGCTTCCTTTATAATTTGGATTTTCAATGATCGGTTTAGGAACCATAAACGCTTCAAGCCCGGGTTGCCGTAGCTGACGCTGTTCGGGCTGCGCGAGAGGAACTTCTTCATACTGTGTTATTTTTCCGTAATTAGGATATAAGGGGTAAGGCTTTGTCTGTTTGTTTTCTTCGAACCATCTTTGCAGCTCTTTCATTTCTTCTGATGGATAACTTTTATCGTCATGTTGTGTCATGATGACCTCCAATATGTTATATGTTCCAAAACAATTTATGGTTGGGCGAATGCCCTTGTGCATGTCTTGAGATATTTGTGGTCATGACATGCTCCCATCGGAATGTTTTGCATAGATATAACGGTAGAAGGAGGCGATCGTTTGCGCTATGAATTTAACCCTGAGGTAGAACTGCTGCTTGTGGATGAATCCGATGAAGAGGTCACAATGGCGTATATGTCGGAGACGTGGGCAATGCCTAAAATCGGTGAGCGACCGCCTTATTATACGAACCCTCGTTATGAACCGTATTATCCACTAGTTTAAAACAAGGGGGCTTGGCAAACCGGTGCCGAGCCCTTACTCGTTTTCATTAAATTTGTTCTTGCTCCCCACTAAACCCTAAGGTATGCTGAATTCTACGATGTATAAACGGAGAGGTGCCAGTATGGAAAATAATACGTTAGTCGCCCGCTTTATAGCAAAACTGAAAGTGATCGGGCCGGGGGCCATCATCGCCGCTTCGTTCATCGGTCCCGGGACTGTATCAACCGCGACGGAAGCGGGGGCATCGTTCGGTTATGCCCTAATTTGGGCGATTTTGTTTTCGCTTGTTACCACGATGATTTTACAGGGGATGGCTTCAAAAATCGGCATTGTTACCGGAAGCGGGTTGGGAGAAGCGATTCGCGATCAATTCAAACGGCCGGTGTTGAAATACATAACGGTGACGGTTGTAGGCATATCGATTGCTACGGGCTGTGCGGCATATATGGCCGGGGATTTGACAGGCGGTGCGCTCGGGCTCACGTTGATCACCGGTATCCCGCAAAACTATATCGCACCGGTGCTCGGGATCATCATTCTCACTCTTGGGCTTTTGGGAACTTACAAATTTTTCGAAAAAATATTGATCGTTCTCGTGGGAATTATGAGCATCACATTCATTACGACAATGGTGGTCGTTCAGCCGGATGTGCTTGCGGTTTTTGAAGGTGCATTCACGCCCTCGATCCCGAGCGGCTCTATCGTGATTATTGTTGCCCTGATCGGGACAACCGTAGTCCCCTACAACCTTTTCTTACACGCATCAAGTGCGCATGAACGTTGGAATAGTCCGGCTGATCTAAATAAATCCCGTTTAGATATTGTGATTACGATTGGCGTCGGAGGGCTTATTACCGCCGCAGTTTTGATTACATCGGCGGCAGTGATGCGCGGCACGGACGTGACGGGGATCGAACAGTTGGCGGTTGCCCTTGAGCCAACGCTCGGTGAATGGGCAACGGTGTTTATTAGCATCGGCTTGCTTGCTGCCGGATTTTCATCGGCACTCGCGGCCTCGATGGGTGCAGCTTATACGATTGGAGGCGTTGCCAATTGGGGCACGGGCTTTGATAACCCCCGCTTTAAAACAGTGTTTATCATCGTCATCTCGATCGGGGTGATCACTTCAGCGACAGGCTTCGAGCCGTTGGAACTTATTTTGTTTGCCCAAGCATTAAATGGCCTGATTTTACCGATTATCGCGATTTTCTTGTTAATCGTCGTCAATAACAAAAATTTACTCGGCCAATACGTCAATTCAATCAAGCTTAACATTATCGGCGGCCTTATCGTACTGATTGTCAGCGCGCTTGGCATTTACAGCCTAGTGGAAGCGATTCTCGACTTTATTACAGAAGTGTAGTCGTTGCGTAAGGGGTCAGGGGGGTGTTCATGAATAGAACAGAAATGGCATGGACAGAATAAGGTATATACAAAAATATATACCAGGTGATAAAATGGAGAGAGAAAAAGGAGGGAATAAAGTGGCAACGAAAATACATCCTTATGGTGGCACATATGCAATGACTATCCCTGCTCATGTCAGAAAGATATTAGATATTGACGAAGATACGGAGTTGGAAATTGATATTCAAGATGGCGGATTTTTCGTGAAACCTGTCAAAGAGCATCAAACGCTTGATGACGACTTTCTGAAATTCTTAAAAGAAACAGATGAGAAGTACGGGGAAACCATGAGAAATCTCGTTGATCGTTAATGGAGTATATTACTATTCGAGAAGTCATTCTCTTTAATTCTTATTTGATTTCAACCTATTCCCCGAAGGAGCAAAAAGGCGTTAAAGATGAATCACTCTTGGAGTCAGCGGTCAACCGTCCGAAGCAGACGGCATTCGGTCAAGAAATATTCCCTACGCTTTATGATAAATGTGCAGCGTTATATCACGCGCTGATTAAGAATCATGCGTTTCATAACGCCAACAAGCGAACCGCACTTATGTCTCTCATAAGAATGCTTGCCATAAACGGGTATGAGTTTATGGCATCGCAGGAAGATGCAGAAAACATGACCGTTGAAATCGCAGATATCAAGCCCGAAGATATTGACACGGAGCAATTCATGAAAGACATTGCAGATTGGATTGAAAATAACTCAAGGAAGAAAGAATGATGGAAAGGGAACTGGATGAAAAGGTTCAATCCCTTTTTTGGTGCCAACCCTCTTGAGATGATTTGGAGGAAATTCAGATGATTAGGACAGCAAGTAGAGGGTTGTTAATCCAGGATGATCACATCCTTGCCGTGAAATATCAGGAAGACGGAAAGGTATTTTATGCTTTGCCAGGGGGAGGTCAAGAAGCTGGCGAGCCACTGCATAAAAATCTTCCGCGTGAATGTCGAGAGGAATTGGGCATCGATGTGAAGATAGGTGAATTGATGTTTGTTCGTGAGTGGCTTGACGAAGATATAGACGTTCACCAAATTGAATTTATTTTTGAGTGCTTCCCATACAAGAAAATTGAAGATGTGTATAGTGAAGTCCCAGACAAAAATCAAATAGGCATTGAATGGCTTCCCATCGCGGATATTTTCAATTATCATATTTATCCTCTTGAGATGAGGCAACACCTACATACACTGACGGATGGACAGGTGAAAGTTCCGGTATATCTCGGAAACGTCAATTGATCTTGTGTGCTGATCTCACATTTCCGGGGAGCTAACATGCGTAGTAAATGTTCTGGACCCGGAAACTTTTGGAAATACGTCACAAGAAGCAATAGATGCAGGATTATCCATGTGGCGATGAAGAAAATGAAAATGAATAAGTATTTTCGCATAAGTTTACCACTCCCGAAGATTTTATGGAGAGGGGGTGGCAGCTTGTTTTTGTTCAAAAGTTTTGATGACACTCACTTGCATTATGATAAAAAAGGGGATGGCCAATCCCTTTACTTTTTTCATCCCCCGGGGTTGGAGCAGCAATTTTCAGAGAACAACTGCCGCTTGCGCAAAATAGAAAAATTGTTGCGTTAAACGCGCGTGGCCACGGGCTGAGCTCAGGGATCAACTGCTTACGATTGATCAATGGGCAGGTGACACATGTGCGCTTGCAAAACATGAAAAAGATGATCGAACCATTATTTGCGGTTACTCGCAAGAGGTCTGGGGGCAATTGCTTTTGCGCTTAGAGATATGGACGTTGGCGCTTCAAGGAAAGTCGTTGATTGCTTTTGCATTATCACGGGTACATACATCCAATAAAGCGACGCGCAATAAGATCGCTACCTCCGTCAAAAGCGTGCAGACACACGTATTGAAGCGTTGGTTTGAATTGGGAAAACAAGCGGATTATCGCGAGTCATTACCTGAACTATCCGCTCCGCTCCTACTCATCTATGGGAAACGTGATCCTTATGCCAAATCATATCAGGAAGACTTTTATTCCCGTGTAACCCGGGTGCCGGTTCAATTTGTGTACATTGATGGCGTCGGCCACCAAGTCCCGACGAAACGGTCAAATGAATTAAACGCGATTTTACGCCAATTTGCGAAGAACGTCGGCGATTGACAAATGGTTGGATTCTTTTACCATTGTCCATAGAATGGAAAACGGAGGGTGAAAATGATGCTCATAGACATTGAAAATGTAACGTTGAAAAGAGATAAATACATTCTTAAAGATGTAAATTGGCAAGTTCGGCCCGGGGAGCATTGGGCGATGCTCGGGATGAATGGCGCCGGCAAAACAGCTCTGTTAAACGTGATTTGCGGATACGTATTCCCGACAAAAGGCACTGTCCGTGTACTCGGGGAAGAATTCGGCCGTTACCCATGGCAGGAGCTTCGCAAAAAGATCGGTTGGGTCAGTTTTTCTTTTTCCGAAAAAATGCATGATCAATTGCAAAATATCGGCTTGGAAGTCGTGTTGAGCGGGAAATTCGCTTCGATTGGCTTGCACGAGTATCCGACAGATGAGGAGATGGCTCAGGCAAAGAAAATCATGCGTGATTTGGGGGTAGGCTATCTGGAAAAACAACCGTATGCCCACATGTCCCAAGGGGAAAAACAACGGATGCTTATCGGACGCGCGCTCATGGCTGAACCGGACATCCTGTTGCTGGATGAACCGTGTAACGGATTGGACTTCTTTGCGAAAGCCCAGTTGTTGTATACGGTTGAACAGCTTGCGGAACGCCGGGAAACGACGATTATTTATGTCACGCATCAAGTGGACGAAATTTTGCCGGTGTTCGAGAAAACGCTACTTATTCGGGACGGCGAAGTATTCGACGCGGGAAAAACCGACGACCTTTTGACGTCAGAAAAGCTTTCCGATTTCTGTCGGGCACCGCTTCACATTCATCAAAAAAACGGCCGCTATGCGTTAGAAATTGAAGAAGAAAATGTTAAATAAATATCGGCGCCCCGCATTCTTTCATTAAAAAATGCGGGGTTTTTATACATAAAAAAGCTTGAAAATGACGCAACGTCATCCTTTATTATAAAGATGAGAAAGGAGCTTTCCATGATCCCTATCCAAGAAATGACGAACCAAACGGGGATAACCGTCCGTACATTACGCTATTACGACCATATTGGTTTATTGAAACCTTATACTAAAACGTCCGGTGGGCATCGAGTGTATAGTAAAGAAGAGTTAAAAAAACTGCAACAAATTCAGTTTTTTAAAACCATCGGTTTCAAGTTGCAAGAGATTCAGGACATCTTGGAAAATCCGGAATGGGATTGGGTGACCGGGTTAAAAAATCAGATGGCGCATGTCCGGAACGAGCAGAAAAAATTAAAGAAAATGGAATCCTCCATACGGGGGATGATGCACGTCATTGCCATGGAAGGGGAAGTGAGCCCAGCGAAGATCGAACAGTTGATTAAATTAACCGGAAATAAAAAACAGTCTTTTCGGGAAGAGCGCTTCGATGAAAATGAAATGAACCTGCTGGATCGTCTCCCGAATGTGAACAAGGATGATCCCGATTCTCTGGAGTGGGTGGCGTTGTTGGGACAATTGAAACGGCATATGCCAAAGGGGGCGAGGGCCTCTTCCGTACAACGCATTATACGGCGGATGGGGGGAAAAAACGGAAGAAGCATTTGGAGATGTGCCTGATTTTCTGGACAAAGTGTGGGACGTTCGCAAATCCCCTGAGCAGTCGCAACAAATGGGGCTATATCCGATGGATCGTGAATTTCTGGAATTTATTGAGCGGGCTTTTGATGTTTATGAGCAGGAACATGATAAGTAATGGAGTGAACCGATGATCGATGTATTAGTAACATATCAATGGCATTTATTTATTACTGCTGAAATTCTGTCGTTGCTGGCTATCTTGCTTTTTGGCGTGATACGTTATTTCTTTAATAAGCGTTCGTTTAGTTTATTTTTTCTATTTTTGTTTGTGGGATTAACCGGGTTTGAAGCAGTGTTAGCGTGGACCCTTTACCGGGAAACCGGTGAAATTTCTCAGTTTCAGATCATTATCAGCATTTTCGTTTTATATGCCATTACTTTCGGCATTCAAGATTTCAAAAAGGTTGATCGGTGGATGCGAGGTAAAATCGGTGATTTTCGTGGCGTAGACCTATTAACGAGTAGGGACCGAGAGCAGATGGCAAAACAAAAGGACCCTGTTCACATCGCGCGAAAATACCGCTATTCGTCACTCGCCCACATTGTTGTTTTCTTGCTTGTGCAAATCGTTTTCTGGGGGTTAAGTGTAGGGAGTTTTGAAGAAGCCACCGTTTATTTGACGGATTTTTCCTGGTTGGAGAGCGGTCATTATCATACATCCCCGTATGCAAATGAATTCATGTATAGTGTTTCCATGCTCTGGGGAATTGTTCTTGTGGTGGATACGATCTATTCTTGGTCGTATACTGTCTTCCCTTCAAAACAGGCATGACGCTTTGTGACCCCCGACTGAAGATGAAAACGAAGTACACAATATTCCGCTGTTTATTTTTCGCCCCATTCTTTTGCGTTTGTCGTCTGCTTGATCCATTCATTAATTTGTTCTCTGGTCCATCCTGCTTTATCTCCAATCAATACGGTCGGTTCAGGGAGCATCCCCCTTCCTTTGTATACGGATAAATGCCTTGTACTGTATTCCAATCCTTCTTCTTTAGCAAAGTCGGCAAATTCTTTAAGTCCATAGTATTGCACAGGTTGTTTTGAAGTCATTCAAATCACCTCGGTTACATTAGCTATTTTTCTTTCGCTTCCAGCGTGTTTTATATAAAATCATAAATGTCCACAGGCTGATCAGCATGGAAACAATGGAAATAGTAATCGTCGCCATATACATCAGGAGCTAATTGCGCTGTTCCAGAATCCTTGCCACGTAACGGCTAAGGGTAAGGAGAAAATAAACTTTCCCCCAAAATTCAATATACTCATGGGCTTAGCGACGTCCAAAAGCATTATGTTTGAAAAATCGACCCCAAAGCATAAAAAACAGGTGAAACCGCGCCGCCAGTAGGTTACAATGGTTATAGCCAAACAATTGAACACTGGAATGGAGGGGTCACCTGTTATGGCTATTATACCACAAATGAGTTTATTTTCGTAGGAAGATCTTGAGGATCTCGGAGATTTAGAACGTTTACGTTTGGTGCTGGACTATTTGCCGGATGAAGCGTTGATGAAAACGTTGGAGAAAGAACGATATAAAGGCCGCAATGACTACCCTGTTCGCGCGGTTTGGAATTCGATGCTTGCAGGGGTTGTCTTTGAGCATACAACGATTGAATCATTACGTCGGGAATTGAGCCGCAATGGGCAACTACGTGCATTGTGTGGCCTTCATAACGTTCCCCCTGCTTATGTGTATACGCGTTTCCTCAAAAAGCTTTTGGCACACGAATCAAAGGTAGAAGCGATCTTTGAAACGATGGTGGAACAGTTGAGCGATCTCCTTCCTGATTTCGGGAAGTCGCTTGCGATCGATGGCAAGGCGGTCGAATCTTTTGCAAAGGGTAAAAATAAGCATGAGGACCCCGACGGGCGCCGTGATACCGATGCCGATTTTGGAAAGAAAGCGTATAAGGGGAAGCACAAAGACGGGACGATCTGGACTAAAGTCGTTAAATGGTTCGGCTATCAAATCCATCTGATCGTTGATGCGGCCTATGAGTTGCCTGTGGCTTATTCAGTCACGAAAGCATCGGTTCCCGATATTAACGCCGGTCATGATATGATCAAGGATCTGACAAAGGAACGGCCTTGGATCTTGGAGCAAGCAGAAACACTTGCCGGTGATCGCGGTTACGATGACACCAAAATGCTTGAGAGGCTGTGGGATGATCATCGTATCAAGCCTGTGATTGATATCCGGAACATGTGGAAAGATGGCGATGAAACCCGTCAATTAATGGACATTGAGAATGTCACTCATGATTACAAAGGTACGGTGTACTGCCACTGCCCAGCGACCGGGAAAGAGCGCGAGATGGCAAATGGAGGCTTCGAAAAAGATCGGAAAAACCTCAAGAAGCGTTGCCCGGCCAAGCAATATGGCATCACCTGTGAAGGGCAAGCGGAGTGTCCGGTTGCCCAAGGGATTCGGATTCCGCTCAAAAAAGACCGTCGGATATTCACACCGATCGATCGAGCCAGTTACACATGGAAGAAGGAATACGCGAAACGAACGGCCGTGGAGCGCGTGAACAGCCGGCTTGATGTTTCTTTTGGCTTCGAACAGCATACCACGCGCGGGCAAAAGAAGATGAAAATGAAAACCGGGTTAGCCCTGTGCACCATGTTGGCAATGGCTATCGGTCATAACCAGGAAGGGCGACCGGAAAAAATGCGAAGCCTGGTGTCCTGAGTAATCCACATGTGGAGAAGGCGGATTTTTAAAAAGGCTCTGTGGACAACAGGATACCTGTGTGTCCTTTTTAGAGCATAAAACCGAACAATATTCGATCAATACCGACTATTGTTCGTGTAAGGGAATTTCAAAGCGATTTTAGCAAAAAAGCTAGGTAAAACCTGGTGCTGTCTTTACGCCTAAAACGAAAAAATTCTTACAACGCAAAAAGCTCATCAGATCAACTCCTTGACAATTTTAGTATTGCAAGGGTATGATAAAGCATATAATAGTGGTGAGGAAGGGGAACTAATCCCCTTTATCCTCTGGTGTTTTTGAATCCTTCTCCGATTGGCGCGGAGTTGGATTCTTTTCTTTTTGGCTACGTAACTCCAGATACGCCGTCATGTTTGCAGTAACAAAGCCGACGGTTGCCGTAATGAGACTAACAATAGCCGTTAGAAGCCCAATCTCGTCCACTATTATCACCCCCTTTCTAAAGAGGGCAGGGCAATTATCATACCCTTATGCTGAAGGTATACCAAACAGTTGAATAAGTCAACTAAAAAGAAATTTGAGGACAATATTATCGCATAGTCTGTGGTTTTGTCTTCATTTACCAGGTCGTTATCTTCACCCCTGTTGCCGAAAAAACCGCCATACATTTCCCGCCTGCATCGCCGCGCCTACCGCCAATGCGTGCTCGTCGATGTCAAAGCGTGGTGTGTGTCCGCCATGAATGATTCCTTTTTCTTCATTGCGGACACCCAATCGGTAAAATACGCCAGGCACCTCCGCCGCAAAAAAAGAAAAATCTTCAACGCCTAGGCTCGGTTTTGGGATGAACGTCACGTTTTCTTCGCCGAGAAGCTCAACACCTACCCCTTTGACGAGATCGACCATTCTCCCATTATTAATGAGCGCTGTGTAACCCGGCTCGATGGCGAGCTCAGCGCTGCCGCCCAATCCTTTTGCCACATTTTTCACCGTTTCTTGGATGCGATCGAGTGCGCCCGCGCGAGTCTTCGGATCCAGTGTCCGCATCGTGCCTTGAAGATGAACGCGGTCTGCAATGATATTAGGCTGTGTGCCACCGGATATTGTGCCAAACGTAACGACCGCACTTTCACGGGCATCGACATTGCGGCTCACGACGGTTTGCAGGGCGGAAATGATTTGGGCGGCGATGACGATGGCGTCCTTTCCGCCGGCAGGGTAAGCGGCATGGGCTCCTTCTCCATGCACGGTAAGCACGAGCGCGTCTGACGATGCGTTCATTTGCCCGTATTTGACACCGACGCTCCCAACCGGCAATTCGGGAGCTACGTGCAAGCCGAGCACCGCATCAACACGGGGATTTTCAAGTACACCTTCCTTAATCATGGGCGCGGCACCGCCAACGGTTTCTTCGGCGGGTTGGAAAAGCAACTTCACGTTTCCGGGTAGCTCGTCGCGAGCAGACGCGAGCATACAAGCAGCACCGAGTAAAATCGTCATATGGGCATCATGGCCGCAGGCATGCATCTTGCCTTCATGCCTTGAGCGATAGGGGACATCATTTTCATAAATGGGGAGCGCGTCCATATCCGCCCTGAGTGCAATCGTTTTCCCGTCAGGGTTGCTGCCTTCGATCATCCCTACAACACCGGTGTTGGCAATGTTTTTTTCATAGGGAATGTTAAGATCATGTAAATACCCGGCGATTTTATCCATGGTGCGATATTCTTCCATTCCCAGTTCGGGGTACATGTGAAAATCACGTCGAATCCCGGAAAGCCAAGGCAATAACTGTTCAGCCTCTTTTCTAATCATTAAATCACCGCGCTTTCAAGAACATCGATCTGTTGATGTGTCGCGTTGACATGGACATACGCGCCGAGTGGAAGCGTCAGTTGATAAGGCCCGTGCCCGGCTTGCACATTATAGACGCTTGGTTTTCCGTAGGGGGCAAGAATTCGTTCACAAACGGCAAGGACGTGATCCCCTTTCGGGTAATCTTTTGATGCGCAATGTTTACACGTGCCGAGCATAAAGCCCGCAGCATCTTGCAATTTTCCCGCCAATGCCAATTGAGTAAGCACTCGGTCCACTTTATAAGGTTCCTCCCCTACATCTTCGAGGAAAAGAATTTTTCCGCTCGTCTCAATTTCGAATGGCGTTCCGATCAGACCGGCGATAACGGATAAATTTCCTCCTGTTAACATACCGCCCGCTACACCATAGTTAAGTGTTTTGATTGGTTCATGGACAGGGTTTTGCAAACGCTGCGACCAGCGTGCGCCTGTTATGTTTTGCATGAAATGATCAACCGTAAAAGCAGGGGCATCAATGAGTTTGGTAGCCATTGGTCCATGAAACGTCATCATTTTGGCTTTTTGTTGGAAGGCGAGGTGTAATGCGGTGATATCGCTGTAACCAATCAGTAATTTTGCGTGCTTGGCAATTAAGGAATAATCCAGATAAGGAAGCAAGGCGGCACTGCCGTATCCTCCGCGTAAGCAAAGGATGCCGTCGACTTCCGGATCAACAAACAACGTGTGCAATTCCTCTACGCGGCTGCTGATGCTACCGGCTAGAAAGTTGGGATTATCTTTTTCAAAATTACGGGCGAATCGGACAGAAAACCCAAGTTCCTCGACGGTTGCTGTCGCTCTATCCAAGGTTTCCATACTTACGGGGCTTGAGGGCATTGCCAACCCCAAGGTGCCTCCGGGTTGGAGTGCATGGGTTTTAATTTTTTTCAAAACGCTCATTCCTCTCCGACATTGTTCTTACTTATGCTTATGAATGTAAAACTTGACCCAAAACATAGGGACGAGAGTAAAACAGTAAATTTTCGGGTATGGTAATCATAGCCAAGTGTTGAAGGAGGGCTCCCCGTGTCAAACAATGAATTGAAAGAACGCATCGCCGAGGTATTGAAACTAAACCGGATCGGTGTATTGTCCACGATAAAAGATAATCGCCCTTACGCTCGCTATATGACGTTTCACCACGAAGGGTTCACGCTCTTCACCCCCACGGCTGAAGACACACACAAAGTGGAGGATATCGAAGAGAACCCCCGGGTGCATATTCTTTTAGGTTATGAAGAACGTGAGCGGGGAGAAGCGTTTATCGAAGTGGAAGCAGAAGCGGAAATTGCGACAAATCCGGATGATCGTAAGAAAGCTTGGTCTGAAAAAGTGGCCGAGCAATATACCGGCCCTGAAGATGAACGATTTATCGTTCTCATTTGCCGCCCGTCCGTCATTCGATACCGAGATGATGATGAATCGGAAACGGCTGAAGAAATACACTTGTGAATAGAAAAGGCTTGCGTGCAACAGACCGTTGCTTGCAAGCCTTTTTTCGGTAGGTAAGAAAGTATAAATCAACTTTCTTACCTACATAAGCGCTACTAAGGTTTTCTAACAGGGAAGAAACTCCTGGTCGTCATTTTCTTATCTTCAATGGTCAAAAGCATTTGGATGACGCCATCACAATCCGATGACGCCATAATATGCTAGATGCTGTAGATTCATGGTATCCATAACCTCTATATTTCATTTTTCAGGACTGAAATCATGCTAAGAAGCGGCTGAAACGTCAGGTGTCTCCTGTCGTTTTTTCGAAATGAATTGGATCGCCAAGATGAAAAGGAGAATGACCAAACCAATAGCGTCTGACATCATGCCCGGATAGAGGAACATAATCCCTCCGGCCGCCATTAACCCGCTGAAGAGGAGATTGAGTTTGTGGAGAAAATATCGCTCTGCAGCCATGCCGAGCATAATGACCCCGATGGTCGCGGTTATAATGACGACGATGCTATTTAGCAAGGTCGTGTCAATCAATAACAGCGCATCGTTGTAAACAAACATAAACGGAACAATAAAGCCGGCAAGCGCTAATTTCAAAGCGAGGAAACCTGTTCGCATTGGGCTTCCCCCTGATAATCCGGCCGCAGCAAAAGCTGCAAGTGCCACAGGCGGTGTGATGTTAGCGAATATGCCGAAATAGAACACGAATAAGTGTGCAACAATCGGCTCAACCCCGAGCTGGACAAGTGCGGGCGCGGCCATCGTCGCAGTAATGATGTAGGCGGGAATACTTGGCATTCCCATCCCGAGAACAATACAGGCAACCATCGTGAAAAGAAGGGTCAAGAATAGACTTTCGCCACCGATGGCAACGATCGCATTAGCCAGGTTAATGCCGAAACCGGTTAAACTGGAAACGCCGACGATAAACCCGACTGTCGCACAGGCAACGGCAACGGTGACCGTTGTGCGTGCCCCTGTTTCCAAAGCGTCAATCATTTCTCTAAGATTCATGCGCGTGGACTTTCGAAACGAGCTAACGATGATGGTGACGATAATCGTCCAAGCCGCGGCATAAATAACTGTCACACCGGCGATGAACAGCATATAAATGAGAAAGAAGATCGGCAACAGCAAGTGCCCGCGCGCTTTCAGAACGTCGATGATGTTTGGTAGTTCAGCGCGCGGAATTCCGGATAAATGATTTTTGCTTGCGCGCATATGCACTTGTGTGAGAATGCCGAAGTAAAAGAGGAGTGCCGGTAAAATGGCAATTAGAGCGATGTCCGTGTAGGGCACTCCTAACGTTTCCGCCATAATAAAAGCGGCAGCCCCCATAATCGGCGGCAGGAGTTGACCGCCAACCGAAGCGGAAGATTCCACAGCTCCGGCGAAGTTGCGATGATAGCCAATTTTTTTCATCAAGGGAATGGTAAAGTTTCCGGTGGTGACCGTATTCGCAATCGCTGAACCCTGAATGCTGCCGAGAAAGCCGGACGCTATAACTGATACCTTCGCTGGCCCACCTTTTTGTTTTCCGGTAATGGCCATAGCCAAATCATTGAAAAGTTGTCCCATTCCTGATTTTAATAAAAAAGCGCCAAAGATAATAAAGAGAATAATGTAGGTGGATGATACCCCAATCGGAGTGCCAAAAATGCCTTCCGTCGTCATGTAAAACTGTTCGGCCAGTTGTGACCAGTCATAGCCCCGATGTGTGAAAATACCCGGCAGGTCTTGGCCAAACATTGCGTAAAGAATAAAAAGAAGAGCGAGAATCGGCAACGCAGCCCCGGTGACACGACGGCCGGCTTCAAAAACAAGAATGACCAGTAACGTCCCCATAATGAGGTCGGCTGTAATCGGCAACCCACCGCGAGTAACAATGTCTTCAAAATTGACGAATAAATAGATGGTGGATGGGATGGATAAAAGCGCAAGCCCGATGTCATAGAGCGGCAGGCGATCTCTCCTTGCTTTTTTCGTTGGCGGAAAAAGCATAAAAACAAGGATGAGCACAAAAGAAACGTGCAAGGCACGATGGACGAGTATCGGTACCGGTGGTCCGGTAAACGCGGTGATAAGATGATAGAGCGACATGGACACGGCAATAACTGTTACAAGAATGACGAGAAACCGGTTATTAAAACTGCGAAGACGGGATTCCGTATCATATTTTTCAAGTAATTCTTCCTGGTTTTTATCCAGCTGTTCATCGGTTTGCGCATTTTCCTGATGCATGATGTTCACCCTTTCTGTCAGAAGAAACTAGGTACGAACGGCACCTCCCTTTCCACTTTCATTTCCAGCAAGGTTTGATCGGGAAGCGCGGTCGTCTCAATGGTTGTCGCGTCATTAATCGAGATGGTGTAATCTACATTATAGGAGTGGAACCAACGATAGGCCTCAAATATTTCGTGTAAATCCGTAATGATCATATACCCATCTTCCACCATAAATGTACCGTCTGTTTCTTCCGGTGCCCCTGCACCATAGGATTTAAACCGTGCTTCGGTCTTCACCAGCTCGTTTTTTTCATTGATTCGAAATGTTTCGATCCATGGGGTCTGTTCTATGGAATGAACCCAGGAAACTTCCACTTCATCTCCCGGTTCGATCGGTTCCTGTAAAAAAACTTCATCTGTACGCTGGGAAGAGAAGGTGAGATATGTTTGATGTGGAAGCAAGTACCATAACACGAATAGAAGGGTAGCAAGCGTGAGCGTCCCGATTATCATCTTTTTCATAAAGCACATGAGGGAGCGGACTGCCCCCTCATCCCCTCGCTTTCCTTTTATTCATCGTCGGAGAGCAAGCCTTCTTCTTCGAAGTACTGCTCAGCGCCCGGATGCATAGGCACATTTAATCCCTCTTCGATATTTTCGGTATCAATGTCTGCGGCAGCGTCGTGGGAGGCATGAATGTCTTCCAGATTCTCATAGAATGCACGGGTTAGTTCATAGACTTCCTCGTCTGTCAGCTCCGGGTTAGGGATTAATTGATTCGTAATAGCAGCTGTCTGAAGGTCTTCCTCATTGTCATACGTATCGGCTGGAACTTCGTATTCCAGGAAAGATTCATAGTTTTCTTCTAAATATTCCATTCCCTCGTCTTCGACTTCTACAACGGTGACCTCATCGGTGCTTGCCAAATCCATGGCGGCAGGGTTGGGAAGGCCGCTGGTGACGAACGCCGCATCGATCACGCCGTTACGGATTTGGTCGATCGCTTCCCCATAATCCAAATAATCTTCATTGATATCGTCATAGCTCATGTCATGAGCTTCAAACATCATACGCGCATTTAATTCCACACCGGAATTGGCATCGCCGATTGCTACATCAGCGCCTTCAAGATCCGAAAATGTTTCAATGCCTGACCCCTCCGTTGTAATGATTTGGACAACATTCGGATACAAACCGCTGATGCCGACCAGGTTATCCATGGGCTCCTCATCTTCAAAGGGGCCGAAACCTTCGTACGCTTGCTCAGTGGCATCGGCCATGACAATGGCAAGCTCTGCTTGGTCGCTTTGCAACAAGTTAATGTTTTCAACCGAAGCGCCTGTTGCCTGGACAGAGGTGTCCATGCCTTCGGCTTCATAGACATTGGACATGGCGCTGGCAATCTGATAATAAACGCCCTCCGTCCCTCCGGCAGCAATGGTTACGAACAAGTCATCCACATCTTCCCCATCCGTATCACCGTCGGTTTCATCCTCGCCATTTCCGCAAGCGCTTACAATTAAGGCAGAAGCTGTTACGATGCCAATGAGTTTACTTAACAATACTTTATTCACATTTATTCCCCCTCTTGTTAAAAAATTATAATAAAATGTATCTTAAAACTAGCACATCCATAAAGGATATGCAATTGATAACGCAGGGAGTACAAAATGAACATGAATATACATGGGTCTATGGGTGATGTCAAAAAACCCCCGTCTTAAAACGGGGGACTTGAATTTGGGAAATGCTACAGCAAATCCGAGATCCATGTGGCAACTTTTGTTTTACCATTCTCAAAACCCGTGCGATTTTCAACATCCTGCATGGTGACTTTTTTGGCCGATTGCATGTCTTTTCTCACGGCGGCTTCTGCTTCTCCGATCATTGTCCCGTGGTCATGAAAAAAAAGATCCAACTCATCATTCAAGAAAAAGCTGCGTTTATCAAACTTTGCGGAACCGATATTCGCGAATTTGCCATCGATGATGATCGCTTTTCCGTGAAAAAAACCGGGGGTGTACTCATGTATGTTGCAACCTGCCTGCAACAATTCCCGAAAATAAGCATAGGCCGCATCTTGGACGAGGGGGTGATCCTTTTTTTTCGGGAGAAGCACATCGACCCTTACGCCGCGTTTGGCCATATTGGTAACCGCATCTTGAATGAGTCTGCCCGGGACATAATAGGGGCTTGCAATCATTGCATACGTTTTTGCGGAGTCAAACCAATCAATGAGATGATCGGCGTAACCGAGGCCTTCGCTCGCGAGTAATTGCAAAGGTTCGGGTCCTTGCATATCAATGGAAGGCATGAGGTTTGCGGGGGGCGCGCCTCCTGCTTCTGCCCAGTCGTCCAGAAAGACTTCCTGCAAATCAGCGACGCCTTCTTTTTCCATCCGCACATGATAGTCGCGCCAGTACCCTAATTTGTCTTTCCCTACATACTCATCCCCAATATTGAAGCCGCCAAGATAGGCTACTTTACCGTCAACGACCGTAATTTTACGATGATAGCGGCGGTTTCCGCTGTAAAAAATAAACGGGAATTTAGGTTTGTGCGCATAGGCGAAAGAAATGCCCGAGCGTTTCAATCGTTTGATGGTAGCGTTCGCGAGCCTGCTTCCGAAACGGTCGACGAGCAGTCTTACCGTTATCCCGTCCCGTGCTTTTCGTTCTAAAAGGGCTAACAGTCGCGTGCCGATCCCGGGTTCTTTGATAATGAAGACAGAGATGTGCACATGATCTTGTGCCTGTTCGATATCTGCAAACAAGCGTTGAAAAAATCTCCGTCCATCTTTAATCAGTTCGGTTTCACTATGGCGAAGGGGATAAATTTTGGCTGTCGAAGCCAACTGTTGATGACGTTTGCGGCCGAGGCGAAAATCAATGATGAACCAAATCGCGATGAGCAATAGAAGTGCGATAATGATAATGAGACTCGTCGTGAACATAGGAAATCCCTCCGTTTGTAACTTCTTTTACTATGCCCGTAATTGCATTTTTCATGAACTTTTTTACAGGTAAAAAAGACTTGCATAAAAAATGAATAGCCATTCAGTGATTTTTTTGTTATACTTGTCTAAATAGAGAAGATATATTTAACGGAAAGGAGAAGTTGAGAGTGGAGGATATATTTTTTTGGATACATGTAATCGCTTTTATAGCGGTGACGCTCTATGCCCTGTTTTTATTTTATAGACTCGTAAAATCGAGGGTTGATTTCATTCGCCTTGGGGATAAACCGAATTTCATCTATTCCGCGAAGGAACGATGGAAAGCGGTCATGGTCAATGTATTTGGTCAGAAGAAGTTGCTGAAGGATAAAAAAAGCGGGATTATCCATGTTGTTTTTTTCTACGGATTTATCATCATTCAATTCAGCGCGATTGATGTTATTTGGAAGGGCTTAAGTAACGGAGGGCACTTGCCGTTCGGGCCGCTTTATCCATTCTTTACATTGTCACAGGAAATTGTTGCTTTAATCATTCTTTTCGGAGTAGTTTGGGCTTTTTATCGCCGTTATATAGAGAAGATCGTACGCTTGAAACGCGGATGGAAAGCCGGCCTCGTCTTGATTTTGCTCAGTGGCGTCATGGTGTTTAAATTATTGGCAAAAGGTGCGGCCAACGTGTGGTTTGCCGGTAGTGCGCCAAACATTTACGAACCTGCGTCTTCCGTGGTCGCACTCGCGATTGAACCACTGGGGGCTACAGCAGCGGGCGTTTTATTTTACGCATTTTGGTGGCTGCACTTGTTGTTTTTGCTTACGTTCCTTGTCTATATCCCGCAATCCAAGCATGCTCACCTTATCGCGGCGCCGGCCAATGTGTTTGTGGGACCGACGCATCCGACAGGAAAATTGGAATCGATTGATTTTGAAGATGAAACAAAAGAAGAGTTTGGAAAGAACAAAATTGAAGACTTCGATCAAAAACAGCTGATGGATCTATACGCTTGTACCGAATGCGGACGGTGTACAAATATGTGCCCGGCCACGGGTAGCGGAAAAATGCTCTCGCCGATGGATTTACTCCTAAAAATGCGTGATCATTTGACGGAAAAAGGGGCGGCCATTACCTCGCAATCTCCTTGGATGCCGGCGTATGCATTTAGTGGTGCGACAGCGAATCAGTTGGCTGGCGAAGACAGGGACGATGAAGTCGCAGCAACAAAAGATGTTCATAGCATGAATTTGATCGGCGATGTCATTACCGAAGAGGAACTTTGGGCTTGCACCACTTGCCGTAACTGTGAAGATGCTTGCCCGGTGGCGAATGAACATGTCGACAAGATTCTTGACATGCGACGCTACCTCGTTCTTACCGAAGGGAAAATGGATGCAGATGCGCAACGGGCGATGACGAACATTGAACGTCAAGGAAATCCGTGGGGCATCAACCGCAAAGAACGGGAGAACTGGAGAGACAGCCGTGATGATATTGAAGTGCCGACGGTAAAAGAATTGAATAAAAAAGATGAATCATTTGACTATCTGTTTTTCGTCGGTTCCATGGGTTCTTATGACAAGCGCAGCCAGAAGATAGCGGCTTCGTTTGCCAAGTTGCTAAACGAAGCAGGCGTTTCCTTTGCGATTCTCGGAAACAAGGAAAAGAACTCCGGAGACACTCCCAGACGGATCGGCAATGAGTTTCTTTTCCAGGAACTTGCGACCAAAAATATCGAGGAATTCGAGAAAAATGAAGTGAAACGGATTGTTACCATTGATCCGCACGCGTACAACATGTTTAAAAACGAGTATCCGGAGTTTGGTTTGGAAGGCGTAGAAATTTATCACCATACGGAGCTCCTTGTGCAATTGTTGGAAGAAGGAAAACTGAAGCCGACGCAAGCCGTTAACGAAACGATCACGTACCATGATTCTTGTTACCTCGGCCGTTATAACGAAGTCTACGATCCGCCGCGTGAAATTTTAAGAGCTGTTCCCGGCCTTAACGTGGTCGAGATGGCACGGAACCGTGAAGAAGGCATGTGTTGCGGTGCCGGTGGCGGCATGATGTGGATGGAAGAGGAGGCCGGACAAAGAGTGAACGTTGCACGTACGGAACAGGCAATGGAAGTTGATCCGACGATGATCGGAAGCGCTTGCCCGTATTGCTTGACGATGCTCAGTGACGGCACGAAAGACAAAGGCCTTGAAGAAGATATTGAAACGCTTGATGTTGTGGAAATTTTAGAGCGTTCCGTTGTAGGGGCCGGTGAAAAAGAAAAAACGGCGTAAAACGTAAAGAAGGGAAATAAAAACGGGAGAGGATTCTCTTCCGTTTTTTCTACAAATTGGAAGAATGGAGGATGAAAATGGCAGAAACAGTCATTGTATCAGGGGCAAGAACTCCTTTTAGCAAAATGGGCGGGTCCTTAGCTTCGTTGTCGGCGATGGATTTGGGCGCACATGCGTTAAAAGCGGCAATCGCTCGTGCCGGGATTGAAGCAGGTCAGTTGGACGAAGTCATTATGGGTCACGTTCTCCAAGGCGGTCAAGGGCAGTTAACGTCGCGGCAAGCGGCAAGAGCAGCAGATATCCCGTGGAATGTCAAAACGGAGACGGTCAACAAAGTATGCGCATCGGGCATGCGAAGTGTCACCCTTGCCGATCAAATCATTCGCAGCGGCGATGCAACAAAAATCGCAGCAGGGGGCATGGAATCGATGAGCCGGGCGCCGCATGTTGTGCCGAATTTTCGATTTGGACAAAAAATGGGCGATGCCAAACTGATTGATTCGATGGTCCATGATGGATTGACATGCGCGTTTGAAGGCGTCCACATGGGTGTTTACGGAAACCGGAATGCAAAAGAGTTTGACATTAGCCGCGAAGCCCAAGACGAGTGGGCAGCTCGCAGCCATACAAGAGCACAAGAAGCGACAGAGAGTGGGCGCTTTAAAGAAGAGATTGCACCTGTAACCGTTCCGCGAAGGCGCGGGGAAGATAGTGTCGTAGATCGGGATGAAGCGATTCGTGAAAACGTTACGGCGGATACGCTCGGACAATTGCCGCCTGCGTTCGGAAAAGACGGGACAATCACAGCCGGGAACGCACCGGGCGTCAACGACGGCGCCAGTGCGCTTGTGCTCATGGAAAAAGAAACGGCACAAGCTGAAAATGTGGAACCATTGGCGACAATCGTCGGTCATACGGCAATCGCCGTTGAAACGGAACGTTTTCCGCAAACCCCGGGGCTTATTATAGATCAACTTTGTAAAAAAACCGGGTACAGCCAAGAAGATATTGATTTGTTTGAGATGAACGAGGCCTTTGCCGTTGTCGCCCTTCTCGGTGAACAACTATCAGGGGTTGATGCAACAAAAATCAATGTTAACGGCGGGGCTGTGGCACTTGGACATCCGATCGGAGCGAGCGGAAACCGCATATTGCTTACACTTGCCTACGAACTTAAAAAACGCGGAGGCGGTCTCGGCATCGCAGCGATTTGTAGTGGTGGCGGCCAAGGCGATGCTGTGCTTTTGAAAGTGTAAAACGGATAATATCTTCAGAAAGGCAGTCGAGAAGCATGGAATTTTTACTATCGGAAGACCAACAAATGATTCGAAAAATGGTTCGCGACTTTGCGAAAAATGAGGTTGAACCAACGGCCGCCGACAGGGATGCGGACGAACGTTTTGACCGCTCCCTTTTCACGCAGATGGCTGAACTCGGGTTTACGGGACTCCCTTGGCCGGAAGCGGATGGCGGCATCGGGGGCGATTTCTTAAGTTACGTCGTTGCCATCGAAGAGTTATCCCGTGTGTGCGCGTCCACAGGGGTTACGCTCTCCGCCCATATTTCGTTGGCAAGTTGGCCTATTTATAAATTCGGGACGGAAGAGCAAAAAGAAACGTATTTAAGGCCGCTTGCACGTGGCGAGAAGCTAGGCGCTTTTGCCCTTACGGAGCCGGGATCAGGCTCTGATGCAGGCGCGATGAAAACAACGGCCGCCCTCGAAGGGGAGAACTATGTGCTGAACGGATCGAAAATCTTTATCACAAATGGTGGGGAAGCCGATGTTTATGTCGTATTTGCGGGGATGGATTCAGGCACCGCGGCATTTATTGTGGATAAAGACTCCCCGGGTTTTTTTGTTGGAAAAAAAGAAGAAAAAATGGGCATCCGTTCTTCGCCCACAACAGAAATTCGTCTTGAAAACTGTCGCGTCTCCAAAATGAATCGTTTAGGGGACGAAGGTCAAGGATTTAAAATCGCGATGCAGACATTAGACGGCGGACGTAACGGAATCGCCGCGCAAGCATTAGGAATTGCCCAAGGTGCCCTTGATGCAGCGACGGCTTATGCGAAAGGGCGTAAACAATTCGGAAAAGCGATCGGCGGTCAACAAGGCATTAGCTTCAAACTTGCGGATATGGCGACAAAAATTGAAGCTTCCCGCCTGTTGACGTACCAAGCGGCGTGGCGCGAACAAGAAGGGTTGGATTATGGAAAGGCGTCTGCCATGTCGAAGCTTTATGCGGCCGACACGGCGATGGAAGTAACAACAGAAGCTGTGCAAGTGTTCGGCGGGTACGGATATATCCGTGAATACCCGGTGGAGCGGTATATGCGGGACGCGAAGATCACGCAAATCTACGAAGGAACAAATGAAATTCAACGTCTTGTCATCGGGAAAATGCTGTTGGCTGACTAACGGGAGGCGCCTCAATGGAGAAACGACATGTCCCTGCGATGGTGAAAGATGAGCAGCTAGTCCAAAAACGGCGCGATCAAATGGTGAAGAGTGCCGTCAAACTTTTTCAGGAAAAAGGGTTTCATCGCACGACAACCCGTGAAATCGCTCGTTTATCGGGGTTTAGCGTTGGCACGCTATATGAATATGTCACTTCCAAGGAAGATATCTTGTATCTCGTTTGTGATGCCGTTTACGATGAAGTGACCGATCGTTTCAATCAATTATTGGATCAAAGCTTGCCTGCGGCTGAACGATTTGAACAAATGGTAACTGCACTGTTTCAAGTGATGGATGACATGCAAGAAGAAGTGCTTGTCATGTATCAGGAAGCAAAATCCTTACCGAAAGAATCGCTTTCTTACGTTTTAAAAAAAGACGAAAGCATGACTGCAAACATTCGAAACGTGATTGATGAATGCCGCGAAGAAGGTTATCTGACGATGAATGAAGCGTCTGCCCGCCTTATGGCTGAAAATATAACGGTTAAAGGACATATGTGGACATTTAGGCGCTGGTCATTAAGAAAGCATTATACCTTGGAACAATACACCCGCTTGCAACTGGATGCGTTGTTATCCACATAGGCGGGCAATATTTTAAAAAAAGATCCCCTGCTTCATCATTTTTGTGGCATAAACTTTTGGAATATGTTTATAATGGTGGGTATGCACACGAGAAAAAATGTATTCTGAATGAAGGGGTGTAAGCCACTGTGACGACTCGTGAACTCGATCAGGATGAAGTATTGGAAAAGTCAGCGGTTGAGCTTGCTTACAAATTATTAAAGGAGAAACGTGAACCTGTTCACTATAAAGACTTGTTCGCGGAGATTGCTGATATCAAGCAATTAAAGAAGGAACAATTGGATGATCGCCGGACGAAATTATTCACGGATTTAAATATTGGCGGTAGTTTTGTTCACTTAGGGGCAAACCATTGGGGTTTGAAAGCATGGTATCCTGTTGATCAATCAGAGGAGGATTTGAGCCGGACCATCCAAGCCTCATCGAAAAGTCCGGACGATCAAGGATCGGAACATCAGGACGATGATCTGGAAGATTTGAAAGATGAGCTTGACGAATTGGCCAGTGAAGATGATGCCGACAACTCAGATAAAGAAGAACTCGATGGGTTTGGCAATGATGGCCAGCCTGAAGAAAAGCAAGATAAGGAAGATAAGGAAGATGATCAATAAGCCTTCTCCTTTTCGCCGATCTTGACTTTTTATAGTGCCCCAGATACAATAAATTTTGGGCTTGTTTCATAGATGTAAAGTCAAGACACCTAAAAAGTGTGCCCCACCCCGTCGGTGGCAGGACACACTTTTTTTGTTTTATTAGAAAACTTGGCTTTTCGCCAAGCTTTTATGGGGAAAACCTTCGCCCAACTTATGCGGGTAATAAAGTTAATTTATACGTTCTTACCTGCCGAAAAAGAATGTTTTCTCACTTCTCACCTCTAGAAAAGGAGATGGCATAAGGCATGTCTGTGAAATATATATTCGTTACGGGAGGCGTTGTATCTTCCCTCGGGAAAGGGATTGCAGCTGCTTCTCTTGGAAGGCTGTTAAAAAATAGAGGAATGAACGTGACGATTCAAAAGTTTGATCCATATATTAATATCGATCCGGGAACAATGAGCCCCTATCAACATGGGGAAGTGTTTGTCACAGATGACGGTGCGGAAACGGATCTGGACCTCGGACACTATGAGCGTTTCATTGATATTAATCTGAACAAAAACAGTAACGTAACGACAGGAAAAGTATATTCTTCCGTTATCCGAAAAGAACGGCGCGGAGACTATCTAGGTGGGACCGTACAGGTCATTCCCCACGTAACGGACGAGATTAAGGACCGGGTTTATCGGGCGGGAGAAGAATCCAACGTCGATGTGGTCATCACGGAAATCGGAGGAACCGTCGGAGATATTGAAAGTTTGCCGTTTCTTGAGGCTATTCGCCAAATCAAAAGCGATGTCGGCGTTGAGAATGTATTGTATGTCCATTGTACGCTGATTCCGGTTTTAGAAGCCGCAGGGGAGATGAAATCGAAGCCGACACAGCATAGCGTAAAGGAGCTACGTTCCCTTGGCATTCAGCCAAATGTTATCGTTGTTCGTACCGAACAACCTGTACCCGATGCGATGAAAGAAAAAATCGCACTGTTTTGTGACATTGATAAACACGCGGTCATCGAGTCCCGAGACGCTGATAATCTCTATCAGGTAACGCTCGACTTACAAGAGCAAAGATTGGATTCCATCGTGTGCGATCACTTAAACATGGAGACGCCAAACCCTGAAGCGGATATGGAGGATTGGAAAGCGCTCGTCGACAGGGTAAGCCATCTTTCCAAAAAAATTACGGTTGGCATTGTCGGCAAGTATGTGGCCCTTCCGGATGCATACCTTTCCATCGCAGAGGCGCTAAAGCATGCCGGTTACGTTTATGATGCAGATGTAACTATCCGTTGGTATAATTCCGAAGATATCACTTGGGATAATGCTTATGATCAGTTCAAAGATGTCGACGGTATTCTCGTTCCCTATGGTTTTGGGCACCGTGGAATTGAAGGGAAGATAAGTGCGATCCGTTATGCCCGCGAATATCATGTGCCGTTTTTCGGCATTTGCCTCGGCATGCAGCTGGCGTCCGTGGAATTCGCCCGAAACGTTCTCGGTCACGAAGAAGCAGCGTCGGCGGAATTCGTAGAGCAGCCGGAACATCCGATTATTGATCTGCTTCCGGAGCAAAAAGATGTGGAAGACTTAGGCGGCACCCTGCGCCTCGGGCTATACCCTTGCAAACTCGAAGATGGGTCGGTTGCAAAAGCGGCCTATGACGAAGAAGAAATTGTATATGAACGCCACCGCCATCGTTATGAGTTTAATAACGCCTATCGCGAAGCTTTTGAAAATGCAGGATTTAGGTTCTCCGGACAAAGTCCCGACAACAGGCTCGTGGAGATTATCGAATTGAGTGGCCATCCATTTTTCGTCGCCACCCAATTCCACCCGGAATTCGTGTCGAGACCGACACGCCCCCAACCGCTTTTTCGGGAGTTTATCCATGCGACGTTGCCGGAAACGTGAAGTCGAGTGCCCGTTTACTCGGCTTTTTTTCACTATCGGAAAGTATAAATTGTTCGGATGATAGAATAAGAAAGACTCTGACTTTCGCCATCCTTTGCGAAAAAGCCAATTTTTCTAAGGTTGAACGGTTGCGAGCGTTCATGCTCCATTGGATGGCGACTAATATTAGGCACATCCCCGTTATACAGCTGAGCCACTTAATCAGCGATCATCTCCGACAATTCGAACATCATCGCTTGATAGGCATAAATAATTGCGATCTCTGTCGGGTATCCGCATTTGTTTCCGTCGGGAGCGGGCACGATGGGAGAAGAAGGGGTAGTAATCACCATTGGTTCCTCCATGCCTTCTTCAAACGATAGGCCGGGGGATCCCGGTCCCAAAAAAACGATAGGAATATGCGCCTGTAACAAATCTTGAAGGTGTAATAATTCCTCCTTCGTTTCTGTTCCTTCGCTCAGAACAAGCATACGGTCAGCGGTGGTAAGCGCTTTTTTTTGTTGTTGGGTCATGCGCTGTATCCGCTTGGGTGTGTCTTTGTTCTGAACCATTGTATCTGCAAGTGCCGAGAAGCGCTTGTTCGCTATTACATATATTGTCCCCTCGCCTACAAGCGCTTGTGCTAAAAGGCGTGCGCCGTCTGCAATCGCTTCCTCTTGCTTGCCGATCGTATGGAAAACATGTTGCAATTGTGTTGTATAACTCTTTATCATGGAATCGTCTCCTTTCCTCCTACCCAACATCAAAAATACCATAAAAGCGGGCAATGATTAAAAGGATTTACGTTTTTGACAGAGAAATAAACATAGGAGAAGCAAATATGGATAAAGTCCGCATACCCTTTACAGCAAAGGAGAGAACCATGCGCAAAATATTAATTGTTGATGATAAAGAGGGTATTCGTACGTTAATAAGAGAAGTTTTACAGGCAGAAGGTTACGTGGTTGAAGAGAGCCATGATGGATGGAAAGCGCTGGGATGGATCAGGCAGGTTGATTATGGCCTTATCATTTTAGATGTAAAATTACCCGGATTAAACGGTATTGATGTATTGAAAACCATACGGGATGAGGGGATCACAACAGGCGTGATCATTGTGACTGCCTATGAAGAGATCAATACGAAAACGGATTTAACAAACTTGGAGATCGTTGCTTTGTTATCAAAACCATTTGATATTCAGGACGTTTTGGAAAAGGTAAATCAGTACATGGACAGCCATAAACGAGGAGATTGATCATCGTAACTTACATAATATCGATCGGCAAGAAAGCAAACTCATTTCCGGCACACGAATTTTCTCCACAGAGGGCAGGAAAAAATCATAAGAGTTGTGTTATAATACGCAAGTAGTGAATGGTATATCGAAATATGGATCTATATGTCATATTAATTGTATATTTAGTATGCCATTGGTCTTAATGAAAAAGCTTGTTCAGGGGGTATGCGCAAGAGCAAAATCCCCCTGGATTAATAAGGTTTCAAACCACCCATATACAACTGCCTAACTATCTCGAAAGGGGGGAAGGCAAGGACGTTCGGTTTAGCAAACAGCTAAGCAGCATCCTTGTTGAATACGATGAAATTTTTTGTTGATTCGGTAAATATGGATGATATTCAGTTTGCCCATGACCTCGGCATTCTTAGCGGAGTAACGACCAATCCCAGTCTTGTTGCCAAAGAAGGGGTGGATTTCACGTCTCGGTTACAGGAAATCGCTTCGGTTGTAAAGGGTTCCGTAAGTGCGGAAGTAATTGCCACGGAAGCTGGAGAAATGTATAAAGAAGGAAAAGAATTAGCGGCCATAGCGCCGAATATTACCGTTAAAGTTCCGATGACACTGGATGGCCTAAAAGCGGTAAAGGCTTTAAAAGCGGATGGAATTGAAACAAACGTAACCTTGGTTTTTTCAAGTGTGCAAGCGCTTTTGGCAGCCAGAGCCGGAGCCACTTATGTGTCCCCATTTATCGGCCGTCTTGATGACATAGGCCATAGCGGCGTTAGCCTGATCGGAGAGATCGCGAACAGCTTTGCGTTACATGACATCGATACACAAATCATCGCCGCTTCCGTCCGTCATTCCATGCACGTGGCAGAAGCAGCCAAACAAGGCGCACACATTGCAACGATCCCGCCCAAGGTGATCCATCAACTTGTACAGCATCCGTTAACAGATAAAGGGCTGGATGCTTTCCTTGCCGATTGGGAAAAAATGAATGGGAAAGCTTAGCGTTTTAACGGTTATCGACAGGCGTCTATAAAGATGAAGGGATGTCTACACTGGGCAGGTAAGAACGTATAGATCAACGTTCTTACCTGCATAAGTTGGGCGAAGGCTTTCGTCATAAAAGCTTGGCGAAAAGCCAAGTTTTCTAAAAATGTGCTGGCTGGTATATTGAAGTCCGGCATTTTTCCTTGTCAATAATTTTGCGAGTGGTGAGACAATTGCCAAATGAGGAAGTGACAGACGATGGACAAGCTAATGATAGAAGGTGGACATACGCTATCCGGCAACGTTCACATCAGTGGGGCGAAAAACAGTGCGGTAGCGTTAATACCTGCGGCAATCCTGGCGGACGCACCTGTTCATGTCGATAATCTGCCGCTGATCTCAGATGTTGGAATTTTAGCGGATTTGTTGCAGCACATCGGGGCTGATGTTGATCTGTACGGTGAATCGATCACCATTGATCCGCGTACTATTACACCTACGCCGTTGCCGAACGGTCACGTGAAAAAAATGCGAGCCTCGTATTATATGATGGGTGCCATGTTGGGGAAATATAAAAAGGCCGATATAGGGTTGCCCGGAGGTTGTAACCTTGGACCACGGCCGATTGATCAACACATTAAAGGTTTTGAAGCATTGGGAGCCACGGTATCCAATGAACAAGGGTCGATTTTTTTACGGGCAAATGAACTTAGGGGAGCAAGAATATATTTGGATGTTGTCAGTGTAGGGGCCACGATTAATATTATGCTCGCGGCCGCACGTGCGAAAGGGCGAACGGTGATTGAAAATGCGGCAAAGGAGCCGGAAATCATTGATGTTGCTACGATTTTATCCAGCATGGGTGCAGTTATTAAAGGCGCGGGTACGGATGTCATCCGAATTGAGGGAAAAGAAAAGCTGACAGGATGCAACCACACCATTATCCCCGATCGAATTGAGGCGGGCACGTACATGATAACGGCCGCTACAATGGGCAAGGACGTGGCGATTGAGAATATCATTCCCGATCATTTAGAATCGCTGACAGCAAAGTTACAGGAAATGGGCGTCGAAGTGATTACAAAAGATGACTCGGTAGTTGTACGCTCAAACAATGATCTTAAAGGGGTGGATATTAAAACACTTGTCCACCCCGGCTTTCCGACGGATTTACAACAACCGGTGACGTCGCTGCTTGCCAAGGCCCGAGGCACGAGTATCATTACGGATACGATCTACAATTCCCGATTTAAACATATAGATGAGTTACGGCGAATGGGTGCCGATATAAAAGTTGAAGGCCGTTCCGCAATGGTTAACGGCGGAATAAAATTGGAAGGCGCGCGCGTGAAGGCGAGTGATCTGCGGGCAGGAGCAGCCTTGGTTATCGCGGGGCTTTTGGCGGACGGTGTCACGGAAATTACCGGTGTGCACCATATTGACCGAGGATATGAAGCTTTTGAAGAGAAACTCCTACAATTGGGAGCCAGGCTTTGGCGGGAAGAAATGACAGAGGAAGAACAGGAACAATTGAAACATTCGTAATGGGGGAAAAGCAGATGGAAAGAAGTTTAACGATGGAACTCGTGCGTGTAACCGAGGCGGCAGCTTTATCATCCGCCAGATGGATGGGAAGAGGACTCAAAGAGGAAGCGGATGATGCTGCAACAAGTGCCATGCGTGATGTATTCGATACGATTCCGATGAAGGGAAGAGTAGTAATTGGCGAAGGGGAAAAAGACGAAGCGCCGATGCTTTATATCGGGGAAAAACTAGGAACCGGTTCCGGCCCCCAGGTTGACGTTGCCGTTGATCCGGTGGAAGGAACAAATATTGTGGCAAACGGCCAATGGAACGCGTTGGCTGTCATCGCGATCGCTGATCACGGGAAATTGTTACATGCTCCCGATATGTACATGGATAAAATAGCCGTTGGTCCTGACGCGGTCGGTGTGATTGACTTGGATGCATCTGTTGCCGATAATCTTCAGGCGGTTGCGAAGGCGCGGGGAAAAGACGTCGATGATCTTGTCGTCAGCATCTTAAATCGAGAACGCCATCGGAATATTATTAATGACGTCCGAAAAGCAGGTGCCCGGATCAAGCTTATTCAAGATGGAGATGTGGCAGCCGCCATTAATACCGCCTTTGATGAAACGGGAGTGGACATGTTAATCGGTGCCGGCGGCGCGCCGGAAGGTGTGATTTCGGCTGTGGCTTTAAAATGCCTCGGCGGGGAAGTGCAAGGCCGCTTATTGCCGAAAGATGAGGCAGAAGCTGATCGTTGCCGAGGGATGGGCATTGAGGACCTTTCGAAAATTCTTTACATGGATGACCTTGTCGGTGGGGATGACTGTATTTTCGCTGCTACGGGTATCACGGACGGGGAACTGTTGAAAGGCGTCCACTACAAAAGCAAACGGGCGTCCACGCAATCGCTTGTCATGCGGGCAAAATCCGGAACCGTTCGTTTTGTGGATGGGAAACATAATGTCGAGAAAAAACCGGCTTTTGTGTTCAAAGCATGATGCATAGAACTTGGCGAAAGCCAAGTTTTTCTAAGCTTTGGCGAGAAACGTGATATAATATAAAAACAGAACATACGGTTTTGTCCCGGCCTCTGTTTTTGTCTTATGTTGTCGTAGTGGTTTTTTTAAGCGGCTTCATATGTTATTTTTAAGTTAACCATAGAGACAGTTATCACATCTATCCTTAATGAATGGACCCTGCCTCGCTTCCTTCACAGAGAGAATATTGTTGCTTTGCCTCTCCTTATATGTATTCCTAAATAGAAATTGTAGCCAACCAGTTGAATTTACGAAAGACGGTGATGAATGTTGAGTTTATCTATAGCGGAGCTTGAAGATAAGACGTTGCGGGATCTTTACAGGCTCGCGAAAGAATTTAGAATTTCTTATTATAGCAAATTGACGAAACAGGAATTGATTTTCGCGATTTTAAAAGGACAAGCGGAGCAGGATGGCCTTATGTTCATGGAAGGTGTCTTGGAAATTATACAAACGGAAGGGTATGGTTTCCTGCGGCCGATTAATTATTTGCCGAGTTCTCAAGATATTTACATTTCTGCATCGCAAATTCGTCGTTTTGATTTGCGCAATGGAGACCGTGTTTCCGGCAAAGTGCGCAAACCGAAAGATAACGAGCGCTATCATGGATTGTTGCAAGTGGAGGCAGTGAACGGGGATGAACCGGAGACAGCGAAAGAACGCCCCCATTTTCCGGCGCTTACGCCGTTATTTCCGAATGAACGCATGCGTTTGGAAACGAATCCCGGACGGCTTTCCGCCAGGATTATGGACATTATTACCCCGGTGGGCTTTGGGCAACGGGGGCTGATTGTAGCACCTCCGAAAGCAGGCAAGACGTCGCTATTGAAACAGGTGGCGAACAGCATTACGGAAAATCATCCCCATGCAGAATTAATAATGTTGCTCATTGATGAACGTCCGGAAGAAGTGACCGATATTGAACGTTCGGTAGATGGGGAAGTTGTTCATTCCACCTTTGATGAGGTGCCGGAAAATCACGTGAAGGTGACTGAACTTGTACTTGAACGGGCGATGCGTCTCGTGGAACAAAAAAAAGATGTCGTTATCTTAATGGACAGCATTACGCGGTTGGCACGGGCATATAACCTCGTGATACCGCCTAGTGGACGAACGTTATCCGGGGGTATTGACCCCGCTGCCTTCCATCGGCCGAAACGATTTTTCGGAGCGGCACGCAATATAGAAGAAGGGGGCAGCATGACCATCTTGGCAACGGCACTTGTCGATACGGGCTCACGCATGGACGATGTCATCTACGAAGAATTTAAAGGAACGGGCAATATGGAACTCCACTTGGACCGTCGTCTCGCGGAAAGGCGGATTTTCCCGTCCATCGATATCCGCCGTTCCAGCACTCGAAAAGAGGAACTGCTCGTTACGCAAAGCCAGCTTGAAAGTTTGTGGGCGATGCGCAAAACGATGAACGATTCGCCCGAATTCATCGATCATTTTATTCGCCGGATTAAAGATACGAAAACGAACGATGAATTTTTTGAGCGCATGGAGCAAGACAAAGCAAGAGCAAATACAAAATCGAAAGCCGGAAGTTATTCCTCCGGGTGAATCACCGATGGCCACAATTACACCCCTTGAAAAACGTAAACGGCCTTGGTATAATCACAACATGTGTGAAACGATCGCTTATATTTAAGCGTGTAAGAGGAGGGAACGCAATAATGAAAACGGACATTCATCCGCAGTATCAAAATGTTGTCTTTTTAGATACAAGCACCGGTTTCAAGTTTTTGGGCGGTTCGACGAGCACGTCATCAGAGACGATTGAATGGGAAGACGGCAATACGTACCCGCTGCTTAAGGTAGAAATCAGCTCTGACTCGCATCCTTTCTATACCGGAAAACAAAAGCTTGCGGACGCAGGTGGCCGGATCGACAAATTTAAAAAGAAATACAACTTGGATTAATAAAAAAGACTGCCCGGTTGTCATTAACGTGACAGCAAAGGCAGTCTTTTTTTGGTAGATAAGAATGTATAAATCAACTTTACATAGGGGTTGCTGAACAACTTGCAGCTATCAGCCGAAGCCGGGATGCCGCTTCCATGGCCTCGTTTTCCGCGGACGAACGGTCAAGCCTCCTCGCGCAAAACCGGCGCTGCGGGGTCTTGGCGCGTCCGTTTTTCCGCTGGAGTCTCGCCATTGCAGCACCGTCCCTCCGTACGTTGCCAGAAGTGCAAGGGTCTCCAGCTTTGACAACACCAACGGAAAATGCTTATGTGCCAATCTTTTTCCGTTATTCAGCAGTCCTTACATAAGTTGGGCGAAGGTTTTCGCCATAAAAAATTGGCGAAAAGCCAAGTTTTCTAATTCCATTAACCTCCATGATTGCACGCGCTTGTCTAGGGAAGAATAGGGACACACCTCTGAACAAGGGGGTATCGGAATGGTTAAAAAGCTCTGTTGCTTGCTTCTGTTGGCGAGTCTTGTTGCTTGTTCACCGGCAAATCCGCCGCAGGCAATCGATGTCGGAGATATCCAGCATCTTAGTGAATAGAGCTCATCCTGGACATCTTAGGGGATCAATGGGGAACGTTAAGCAACCTCTCTGCACATCGGTGTGCAGAGGGTTTTCTACTTAGGAGTGTGGATTGGAGAAGTCTCCATATCTCATTTTACTCGCCTGGCCGCTTGTTGCACTGGGTCCCATACGCCGTTATAGGGTGGGGCATAAGACAGATCAAGATCTTCAAATTCATCCATGCTCATCCGATGAAAAAGCGCTGTTGCCAAAACGTCAATACGTTTATCGACGCCTGATTCTCCGATGATTTGGGCGCCGAGGAGTAAATGGTTGTCAGTTCGGTACACAAGCTTAATATGGAGCGGCTTTTTATTCGTGAAATAACCGGCAATGTCGGTCCCTTTATAATAGACGGATTCGGCGCGGATCCCCAGTCCTTCTGCTTCTTTTTCCGAAATTCCTGTACGAGCCGCAGTCAAGCGAAGAAAACGAAAGATGGAAGTGCCGACAACTCCCTGAAAGGATTTTTCTGTTCCGCTCATATTTGTGCCGGCAATACGCCCTTGCTTGTTTGCATGTGTGCCTAAAGGCAGGAAGTCATGCTGTTCTTTAATGCGATGGTACTGTAGGGCACAATCCCCGGCTGCGTAAACATTCGCAAGGTTGGTTTTCATTTGTGCATTGACGTGAACGGCGCCTTTTTCATTTAGCTTGACTCCCGTTTCGTGTAAAAAGGATGTATTCGGCTTAATCCCTGTAGCGAAAACGACAAGATCGGTTGGGTATGCTTCATTACCTGCATATAAGGCACTGACACGTCCATTCGCATCCGCTTTCAGTTCCGTGATCGTTTTATTGAATACGATTTCGATTCCTTGCTCGCTCGCTTCCTCATGCAAAAGCCGGGCCATATCTCCGTCAAACATTTTCGCCAATTGGTCGTTGCGTTCCACGATGCGAACGGGAATATGCTGCGTAGCGAAAGCTTCCGCGAGCTCGAGTCCGACGTAACCGCCGCCAACGATAGTTACGTGACGGGGTTGATGAAGCTCAACTTGTAAGCGTTCAAGATCGGGAATGGTTTTAAGCGTGTGCACCCCTTCCAGGTTATTTCCCGGCAGAGGAGGGACGACAGCATCTGCACCGGTAGCGATTAACAGTTTGTCATAAGGGATGGTGAACGGCTGGTCACGTTCCAAATCTATGCCGTGTACGTGTTGTTTTTTTGGCTCGATGCTTTTGACTTCATGATAAATACGTGCGTCGATGCCGTATTTTTCACGAAATGTTTCCTTTGATCTTGCAATCAAGTCATCCGTTTGGGCGACCGAGCCTTCAATGACATAAGGCAATCCGCATTGTGCATAGGAGTAGATGCCGCCTCTTTCTAACGTCGTGACTTGAGGTGCATCAGGGTCACGGCGGACAATTTGCATGGCGGCGCTCATTCCCGCAGCATCGCCGCCGATGATCACGTATTGTTTCATAATATACCTCCAGTCTGCTGTATCATTCCCGCTCGCGCATGAAAAGAAACCCTTGGTAGCGGCAACCCTCATTTTGACGCTTACAGCCCCTTATATTATACTGAGTGAAGCAGTAGAATGAGGTGAATGTTGTGTTCGAAAAATTGCAATCGGTGGAAGATCGCTACTTCCAGCTCAACGAATGGCTGAGCGATCCTAATATTGTTAATGACCCCGACAAACTACGCGATTATTCAAAAGAACAATCGGACTTGGAAGAAACCGTACAAACGTATCGCAATTATAAACAGACGACAGAAGAGCTTGAAGAAGCGAAAACGATGTTAAACGAAAACATGGACGATGATATGCAAGAAATGGTGAACGATGAGGTTGTAGAATTAGGCCATAGAAAAGAAGAACTCGAAGAGCATTTGAAAGTCTTGCTTATTCCGAAAGATCCCAATGACGAAAAGAACGTCATTGTAGAGATTCGCGGAGCCGCCGGCGGGGATGAAGCTGCCTTATTTGCGGGGGACCTTTTTCGAATGTACAGCCGCTATGCGGAAAAGAACCGTTGGAAAACGGATGTGATTGAATCCCACGAAACGGATATGGGCGGATTTAAAGAAATTATTTTCACGATTAACGGACAAGATGCATTTTCGAAAATGAAGTATGAAAACGGCGCCCATCGCGTACAGCGAGTGCCTTCCACGGAATCCGGCGGCCGCATTCACACATCCACAGCGACGGTTGCCGTATTGCCGGAAGCGGAAGACGTGGAAGTGGAGATTCACGATAAGGATCTTCGTATCGACACCTTTGCTTCCAGCGGACCCGGTGGTCAGAGTGTCAATACGACTATGTCTGCGGTCCGCATTACGCACGACCCCACCGGGATCGTCGTTTCTTGTCAAGATGAAAAATCGCAAATAAAAAATCGCGACAAAGCGATGAAAGTGTTACGGGCGCGTATTTATGACAAATATCAAAAAGAAGCGGAAGATGAGTACGCGGAGAATCGTAAACAGGCAGTGGGGACCGGAGATCGTTCCGAACGAATCCGTACGTACAATTTTCCGCAAAGCCGTGTAACGGATCATCGGATCGGATTAACGTTGCAAAAGCTTGATCAAGTGATGGAAGGAAATCTGGAGGAGATTATCGAGCAGTTGATTGTGGAGGAACAAGCGGAGCTGATGGAGAATGCACAACAATAACGGACAGGGGAGACCTGCCTCGCCCCCGCGTGTATTGGAAGCCCTGCAGTGGGCTTCGTCTTTTTTTCAAAAAAAAGGATTGGAAACAAAAGCTGCAAAATATCTGATGCAAGACTTATTGCAATTGGAAAGTGTCGCTTACCATCTTCATTTAAGGGAATATCTAAGCGATGGACAGTGGGAACAGTATGAAGCATGGGTCGAGCGCCACGGAGAGGGCGAACCGGTACAATACATTACAGGCGGTGCCTATTTTTACGGGCGCCGGTTCAGCGTTAATCGGTCCGTATTGATTCCCCGCCAAGAAACAGAGGAAATGGTGGAGCTCGTGATCGCGAAGGCAAAGAAACGTTTTCAGCGGCCGGCGATTGCGGATATCGGCACGGGAAGTGGGGCGATCGCGATTACCCTTGCCCTGGAGTATCCGGATTCGACGGTATCGGCGTTAGATGTATCCTTTGAAGCGCTGGCCATTGCCAAGAGGAATGGAGAAGCGCTGGGCGCTTCCTCCGTGGCGTTTATGGAGGGAGACTTGCTGGCACCTTTACGGGAAGAAGAGCGGCAGATCGATGTGATCGTAGCCAATCCTCCTTACATCGCTACTCGTGAATGGCGAGGGCTCGCATCGCTCGTGCGCGACCATGAGCCCCGAAAGGCGCTGGATGGCGGGGGAGACGGGCTGTTTTTTTACCGAAAATTGGCAGAAGATATCCCTTATGTACTTGCTGCAGATGGATTGGCTTTTTTTGAAATCGGCGAGATGCAAGGTCCGGCAGTGGCGCTTCTTATGGAACAACAGTTGCCCGGCGTGGATGTAGATATTGTTCAAGATATCAATGGAAAAGATCGATTTGTTGTGATTGAAAGGTAGATGTGAAAGGGTAAAATCGCAAACTTTGTCGGACGATTAAGCGTTTAGCCCATCCCTCCCTTTGCCCAGACTTGCGGGTAGAGAGGATGGGATTATGCGATGAAGTCAGCTATTATTTATGTTTTTATCGGTTTATTTTTGGTTGTGGGGAATTGGGAAAGTCAGCAACAGCATTGGCAAGAAGAGGATCCGGTACCGGAGGATTCGATTCGGCTGCGGATTTTTTCCCATGATGATTCATTGCTTCAACAGGAAATCAAGCGAGAAGTGAGAGATGAAGTGGCCATTTATAGCGCCGAGCATATGGATGATGTGCCGACAAAAGAAGAAGCGCGAGAAGTATTTGACGCACATTTGGAAACCATTGAAAAAAAAGCGGAAGAAGTCGTCCATGCTTATGACGCTTCGATGCCTGTGGATGTGTCACTGGAAGAAGACGTGGAATTTCCTACTCGTGTGTATGGACCGCTCGTTTATCCGGCCGGCGATTATGAAGCGTTGGTCATTGATATCGGGGACGGCGAAGGGGAAAACTGGTGGTGCGTGCTTTTTCCGCCTCTTTGTTTATCAGATCTGGGCATTGGGGAAGAAGAGGAAGAGACGGGAGAAGAAAAGGATGAAAACGTCGAAGAGGAACCAGAATTTTCGTTCTTCATTGCTGAAGTTTGGGATGAATGGTTTGGAGCATAGAACATAGATGCGTGGATAAAAGACGTCTGGGTGTGGATAACCGAAATATAGACAAAAGTTCTGGTATAAATGGGGTTACACGGACATGGAGGAGAAAAAGCGTTGAGTTGTCAACAAACAGAACATTTTACTGTGGATAATTATGTTGATGAAAAAACCTGGCAGGAGTACGTGGAAAAGGCAGCGCACATCCTGCGTGCGGAGGAGCTTGTTGCTTTTCCGACAGAGACGGTCTACGGTTTGGGGGCGAACGGATTATCCACACGGGCTGTGCAAAAAATCTTTAAAGCCAAAGGGCGTCCGAGCGATAATCCGCTTATTTTACATATCGGTTCGTTGACGCAATTATATTCGCTAATACGTGCGCCTCTTTCTTTTCATGCTGAAAAACTGATCGAACATTTTTGGCCGGGCCCTCTGACGCTTATTTTTCCCGCGAGTGATCGTGTGCCGAGGGTGGTGACTGCAGGTCTCGACACGGTGGCTGTGCGTATGCCGGCGCATCGATTGGCTCGTGCGATAATTGCAAAAGCGGATGTACCTATAGCGGCGCCGAGTGCGAATCGTTCGGGAAAGCCGAGTCCGACTCGCGCGGAACATGTAAGAGAGGATCTGGATGGACGTGTGGCCGCGATTATTGATGGGGGAAGCACCGGATATGGCCTCGAGTCGACCGTCGTAGATGTAAGTGATGGGGAGAGGTCCCCGCGGATTTTACGTCCGGGTGGGGTTACGAAAGAAGAGATGGAAGAAGCACTGGGTGTATCAATGGCCGCCGAAGGTCGGGAGCGAAGAAAAAATAATGTGCGAGCGCCGGGAATGAAATACCGTCATTATTCTCCGGATACAAATGTTAAGCTTGTGGATGGCTCATGTGCGGACATGCAAGCGCGTATTGATGAGGCGAGAAATCGTGGCGAGAGAGTGGCGGCAGCGATCACGTCGGATCGAATGGGGAAAATTTCCGCAGACGAGGTTCTGATCTTAGGGGACGCGTCTGATCTACAAGGCATATCCACCCATTTATACGATCATTTGAGAGCTGTGGACAAAATGGATGTGAATGTGCTTTTTATGCAAACATTTGCGGAAACAGGGCTCGGCAAGGCGATTATGAACCGGTTGCATAAGGCCGCTCATTCATAAGTGGTTTGAGACGGAAGAGTCACCACGCTTAGGAAGCGTATAAATCGGGTGATAAGTGCAGAAGAGTTGAATTAAATGATCACACCGCTGCCGACCACGCGTAAGCCTGTCTTTGATAACCGAACGGCTTTCGCTTACTGGAGTTAGGTCGTCAAAAGCTTGCGTTGGCGACTTAACAGCTTTTGAAAGCTCGAATTATGGAACCAAAGCTATTGCAGTGGACTAGTTGACCATCGAAAATCGGCAGTAAAGTGCCAATAGGTCAGAACAAATCAAGTTTGGTTGGTATGATCAAGAGATTCAACCACCCTGCACTAGTGTTGAGTGGTTGAATTTCCTGAGTTCACCCCCTAAAGTGCAAGTCACGGCTCGTGACCTAGCGGCTTCCGCGTTCTTGCTTTAGGGCACCATTCCGATCGGTTCGTGACCTAACCTCACCTCACCCTTAATCTTGCGTTAGGGCACAATCAACACTTTTTTGAACCATAATTTATAGTTGGTGACATTTTATTTACGCCGTTCTGCACTAGTTCATTGCTTTGTTTCACGTGAAACATGCAGAAAAATTGGGAGGGATAGAATGGAGCAAGCAAAAGTAATCGATTGGCTGAAAGCTATTTTGCGAACGGGTACGGTCAATCCACCGGGGAATGAGGAACGGGTAGCTGAACAACTTGAGGCACTATTCTTTGATTATGGCATTCAAACCGAACGTGTCCCTTATTCTGATGGGCGTACGAATTTGATTGCCACGCTTAAAGGGGATGGGAGTACGGATAAAGTACTCGGATTGAGCGGCCATATGGATGTTGTTCCAACGGGCGATCGGCAATGGTCCAATGATCCATTCGCGGCGGATGAAGTGGATGGAAAGATTTATGCCCGTGGAGCGTGTGACATGAAAAGCGGCCTTATGGCGTGTGTCATGGCAATGATCCAATTAAAAGAAGCGGGCGTAAAACTAGCGGGAGATGTGAAGCTATTGGCAACCGTAGGAGAGGAAGTCGGTGCCGTCGGAGCAAAGCAGCTCGTTGAGGAAGGGTATGCCGATGATCTCGATGCTTTGATCATTGCCGAGCCGACGAAATCGGAGATCGTTGTCACCCATAAGGGTGCGCTCTGGGTAGCGATTACTTGTTATGGAAAGACGGCACATGGTTCTCGGCCGCACCACGGGGTAAACGCATTGATGCATATGAATGAAATCATGAATGCGCTTCTCAGTGAACGTTTTCAGATGAAGCACCGCCGTGATCCACTTCTTGGTGAACCTACCTTTAGCATGAATGTCATTTTCGCGGGGGCAAACACAAACGTTGTTCCCGATTCCTGTACGTTAAAGATAGATATTCGTTCAGTCCCTTCCCAGGATCATAAAGAGATCGTTGCAGACATAAGAAGCGTCATTGACGAGGTTCAAGAAAACCTCCCGGAGTTATCCGCGGATATCCATGTGGAAAATGATTTGCCTCCAATGCAAACGACGCCCGATCATGCTTTTGTTGATTTTTTATTGGATGTTTACGAATCGGAAACAGGCGAACGAAAAACACCGCGGGGAATGAGTGGCTATACCGATGGTTCTCAATTCATGAAAAATAAAAAAGATTTTCCGATTGTGATTTGGAGCGGTATTCAAGGAAACACCGCCCATCAACCGAATGAGTACGTGACCATTGCAGATTACTTGCGGACGATTGATTTGTTCAAGGTTGTTACACATGAATACTTAAGTTGATTGATGCTCGTTGCTGTTGTGCATAATGAAAACGAGGATAGCGCCGACCGTTCGGGGTGTCGTGAATGTGCCTTGGAGTTCGAAATCGAAGAACCGAAGCATTTTCAGTCGTCATGAACATGCTATGGAACCATCAATCGCTGAAAGATCGTTTTTTTCCAACCAGTCGAACGCTACTTTTTCTTTCGGCGGCGTTTTTAGGCCTCCCACCGATTTCCGGACCTTCACTGTTCATCCCCAATTTTTTGCCTCTCCGATTTCTATTCGCCCCCTTGTCCGCATAAGTTGGTAAGAGTCAGGGGGTCCGGCGATGGCCGAATCGATCAGTATGTTATTATTGGCAATTGTATTAGGGATGGATGCGTTTTCGATAGCCATGGCACTCGGTTTTCAAGCCTTTCGTATTCATGCTGTTAAAACTGGCATTACGGTAGGTTTGTTTCACGTGCTCATGCCACTTGCCGGCATTGGAATTGGTCATTGGATGGCAAATGTCTACAGCCTCGATGTTGTTTATTTTATCGCAGGGATTATTCTTGTGTGGATTGGGCTGCAAATGATGATTTCAAGCTATAAAAGTAAAGAAAAGCCAATTTTAAAATTGCATGGCACAGGCTTATTTTTATTTGCCTTTATCGTTAGTCTGGACAGTTTTTCCATCGGCATCTCACTTGGGATCTTTGGTGCTGAAACATTTGCGGTCATTTTCGCGTTTGGTTTATCGAGTGCCGTCTTAACATGGACAGGACTGATCCTTGCAAGATTGACGCGCCTTCATGTTGGCAATTGGGGTGAATTATTCGGTGGCATGATCCTTTTATTATATGGGTTAAACACGATTCGTCCCCTATTCATGTGAGCCGCGGCATGAGCAACCCATCTATGTTAAAATGACAATAGAGAGAAGCTTCCACTAGAGGGGCGCTTATCCCCGGGATAAAGCAAAGATCGAGGAGGAATAGCATGGCCGTAAAGCGGGTCTTGCTCGTTTGTACGGGCAATACTTGCCGCAGTCCGATGGCTGAGGCGCTGTTAACCGTGAAAGAGACAGGCTTAGAAGTGAAATCGGCCGGAATGCAGGCATTGGCAGGTAGCTCGGCCGCTCCCCCCGCGCGTATCGTTGTCCGTGAACATGGAGCCACATTGGATGAGCACCATGCCGAGCGATTAACAAGATCGTTGTTGGAATGGGCGGATCTAGTATGGACAATGACACAGGCACAAGCTTTGCAGATAAAACAACAATATCCTGAACATGAAAATAAAATTACGACGTTGGCAAGCGCCGGCGGCTTTCATGAAGATATAACGGATCCGGTTGGCGGTGACCTTGATGCGTATCGACGGACCGCCGGGCAAATCAATCAAATGCTGGAACGTATAGAATGGGGAAGGGAGCTGTAAAGGATGAAAATGATTATTGGCTCAGATCATGCCGGCTGGTCGCTGAAAAAAGAGATCATACCGTTGCTCGAAGATTTAGGAATTGAATATAAAGATGTTGGCACGAATGGCGCAGAAAGTGTGGATTATCCGGATTTCGCAAGACCTGTGGCTGAGCAGGTAGCAGCCGGAAATTACGACTCGGGAATCCTCATCTGCGGCACGGGAATTGGAATGTCGATGACAGCGAACAAAGTTCCCGGTATCCGTTGTGCGCTCGTAAACGACGTATTCAGTGCAGAAATGTCTAGGCTTCATAATCAAGCAAATGTACTCGCGATGGGGGAGAGAGTCATTGGTCCCGGCCTGGCAAAAGCAATTGTGGAGAAATGGGTTTCAACTGAATTTGAAGGTGGTCGTCACGCAAACAGAGTGGAAAAAGTGATGGAGACGGAAAAATAACGCCGAGGGGGTGAACGTATGGGCATTGAAGCGCTCGGAAATGTTTTGGAAAAACTTCTGCACGAATTGAATGCCCAAGCACAATTGTCCCCGAAATCCTTGCTCGTCGTTGGTGCGAGTACGAGTGAGATCGCAGGCGAACGAATCGGCAGCTCGGGTTCGGAAGAAATCGCAGCAGATGTTTTTAACGCCATTGAACGCTTTCGTAAACACAACGGGTGCACCGTTGCTTATCAAGGGTGTGAACACATTAACCGCTCCCTTGTCGTCCCGCGTGATTATGCAGAAAACCATGATTTAGAGATTGTGTCGGTCGTTCCCTGCCGGAGAGCAGGCGGATCGCTCGCAACGTATGCATATGCTCAGGAAGATGACAAGGTTGTTGTGGAAGCTGTACGTGCCGATGCAGGCGTCGACATCGGCGCGACATTGATCGGCATGCATTTAAAGCATGTTGCCGTTCCGGTTCGCGGCAGTGAAGCTTTTATTGGCCAAGCTCCCGTGACGATGGCGCGCTCACGTCCGAAATACATCGGCGGCCCGCGAGCAAGTTATCCTGATGCAGGTATGTAGAATTCGAATAGAAAACTTATCTGCCCACAAGGTCTTTTCCGTGTTAAAATAAAGTGAAACTTCCATCAAAGGGTGGGTTATGCCCCCCTCTGATTTTAAGGAACGCTGGCTAAGATCGCCACTTTCTGTGGCAACGCCGAAGCTAGCACTTTCCTCCCGGACGTCGGCATTCGGAGAACGGACTTCAGAGGCCATATGGACTTCCATCGGAATTCCGGCTTCCGACGTCCGACCTCTGGAATAGCGGGCGCTTATCACCTGATGAAAAACATACATCATTTTACAGTTTGAAAGGGGCAGACATAGAATTATGAAGAATATTCAGCAACAAGATCCGGAAATTTTCGCCGCCATTGAAGATGAACAATCTCGGCAAAAAAATAAAATCGAATTGATTGCTTCCGAAAATTTTACAAGCGAAGCAGTCATGGAAGCCCAAGGTTCGGTTTTGACGAATAAATACGCGGAGGGTTATCCGGGGCGCCGTTATTATGGCGGCTGTGAATATGTGGACGTGGCGGAGAATTTGGCACGGGACCGGGCAAAAGAGCTTTTCGGTGCTGAACATGTCAATGTCCAACCTCATTCCGGTGCCCAGGCGAACATGGCCGTTTATTCTGCCATTTTGGAACACGGGGACAAAGTGCTTGGCATGAATTTATCCCATGGCGGACATCTTACACATGGGAGTCCGGTTAACTTTAGCGGCATTCAATACAATTTTATCGACTACGGCGTGAATGAAGACGATCAGCGCATCAATTATGATAAAGTATTGGAGACGGCCCGTGAACATTCGCCAAAATTAATCGTCGCCGGCGCTTCTGCATATCCTCGGGAAATTGACTTTAAGAAATTCCGGGAAATCGCAGACGATGTAGGTGCGTATCTCATGGTTGATATGGCACATATTGCAGGTTTGGTCGCTGCAGGTAAGCATCAGAGCCCTGTTCCTCACGCCCAATTCGTTACAACGACAACTCATAAAACATTGCGTGGCCCTCGGGGCGGCTTAATTCTTTGTGAGGAAACATTTGCGAAGAAAATCGACAAGATGGTATTTCCGGGAATGCAGGGCGGTCCGCTCATGCATGTGATTGCTGCCAAAGCAGTTTCTTTTAAAGAAGCGCTAGAGCCTTCTTTTGCCACGTATGCAGATCAAATTATAAAAAATGCCAAACGTCTAGGCGTTGCCTTGCAAAACGAAGGCATCAACCTTGTTTCCGGCGGTACCGATAATCACCTGTTGCTCTTGGACTTGCAAAGCTTGAATCTGACCGGAAAAGTAGCTGAAAAAGCATTGGATGATGTAGGTTTGACCGCGAATAAGAACGGGGTACCTTTCGATCCTGAAAGCCCGTTTGTCACGAGCGGCATTCGACTCGGCACAGCAGCGGTCACGACACGTGGCTTTCAAGAAGAGGATATGGATGAAATCGGCGCGTTGTTTGGCTTAGTGTTAAAAAATATGGATGATGACGCGAAGCAAAAAGAAGCGCGTGATCGCGTGAGCGCCTTGACGAATAAGTATCCATTGTATGCATAAGTGTACAGTTGAGCGACCTGTCCATCAAAATGGCAGGTCGCTACTTGATGCTGTTTCTTTTTTTCTGTACAATTTCTAAGGATATAAGATGCGGATACGTAAAGGAGAGTGAATCGCTTGGGAAAAATTTATGTTTTTGACCATCCCCTTATCCAACATAAACTCACATATATCCGAGATATATCTACCGGGACGAAGCAGTTTCGCGAATTGGTGGATGAGGTCGGTTCTTTAATGGCTTTTGAGATTACAAGGGATTTATCCCTCGAAGAAGTGACCGTTAATACACCGGTCGGGCCTTCCACATCGAAAGTGATCGCAGGCAAAAAACTGGGAGTTATCCCGATCTTGCGGGCAGGATTGGGTATGATGGACGGAATACTTAAATTAATGCCGAACGTAAGGGTGGGCCATGTAGGACTTTACCGTGATCCGAAGACGTTTGTGCCTCACGAATATTATATTAAACTTCCGAAAGACATTGAAGAACGCAACCTCATTGTTATTGACCCTATGCTTGCCACCGGGGGTTCTGCCGTGGCAGCGATCGATGCCTTGAAGCAACGAGGTGCACAAAACATGAAGCTGATGTGCTTGATCGCAGCTCCCGAAGGGGTCGGAGAAGTTCAAAAAGCGCATCCGGACGTTGATATTTATCTTGCCGCATTGGATGAAAAGTTAGATGAAAAAGGCTACATCGTTCCAGGGTTAGGGGATGCAGGTGATCGCCTCTTCGGAACAAAATAAGAAAGCTGAAGCTCGCCGCCATGAAAAGTGGCGGTTTTTTGGTGTGCGCGTGTCGGTCATGGCGACCGAACTCGAGCGAAGCAGGGGGTAACGGTCGCCATGAAGCGGCCATGGAGCCCGAACTAAACTGGAATGCCTCTTTTCAGTCGTCATGAAGCGGTCATGGTGCCCGAATTAGAACAAAGCCGGGCATTACGGTCACTATGAAGCGGTCATGGCGACCGAACTCGAGCGAAGTTGGGTATTTCGGTCGCCATGAAGCGGCCATGGCACCCGAACTAGAGCGAAGCGGGGCATTACGGTCGCCATGAGCAGCCCATGGTGACCGAGCTCGAACGAAGCCGAGCACTTCGGTCGTCATAAACCCCTCTCCATTCCATCTGCATGAATTTTGCAAGGAACGAACAAACTATGAGGGTCCGGCATTCTTTAGCAGTTAGAGGCAGCGGATGGCGAAGATGGATCTCCCACCTCCCACCTCCCACTTCTCACCTCTAACCCACACTAGGAGGGCTCACATGGAATTTCGTTGGCGTTTATTATTTATTCTGGCTTTCGCTGGCCTGGCTCTAAGCGTAGGCAGTGATGTTCAGGGCCAAGGAGAAGCGAAAACTGTGATCGTACACGTCGACGATGATCTGGAAATCGTCCAAGAAGAAATTCAAGATCGTACCGATTACGAGCCGGACTACATATTTTCATCTGCTTTTCTTGGCATGGCTTACACCCTTCCCGAGACAAGTGTCGATCAATTGGAAAACGTCCCGGGTGTAAGTCGTGTCGACGAAAGTGTTCAATATGATCATGCCTTAAGGGAAAGTGTGCCCTTTATCGGCGCTGAAGATATACGCACACAGCTTGACGACTTAGGCATTCAGCTTAGCGGTCACGGGATAAAGGTCGGCGTCATCGACACGGGCATTGATTACAATCATCCGGATTTACAAAAAAATTACGTGGACGGTTATGATGTGATCGATGACGATCATGATCCGATGGAAACGAAAGTGAAGAGCAAAGCGATTACTTTTCACGGGACACATGTTGCGGGGATTATCGCTGCGAATGGAAGTGTCCGGGGAGTGGCTCCTGACGCGGACCTCTATGCATACCGAGCATTGGGTCCTGAAGGCCAAGGGTCGACGGAACATATTCTTGAAGCGATTGATCGCGCGGTAGTTGATGGTGTAGACGTTTTGAATCTCTCATTAGGGAATCCTGTAAACGGGCCCGATTGGCCGACGAGCAAAGCTTTGGATGAAGCGGCGGAAGCCGGGGTAATCACGGTTACTTCAAGCGGCAACAGCGGTCCTGACATGTGGAGCGTAGGGTCACCCGGAACATCGGAAAAATCAATTTCCGTCGGCGCTTCAACCCCACCGTTAAAAGTCCCGCAGTTAACGGTACCCGAAATTAATGAAGAAGACCGTGAGCTGGACTTGCAACCGATACAGGGGGCTTCACCATGGAATATGAAAAGAAGGTTAAACATCGTTGACGGCGGTCTTGGCTTACCGGAAGACTTGACAGACATACGTGGCCGCGCCGTATTGATCGAACGCGGAGGGATTCCGATCCAAGCCAAAATAGAAAATGCGAGCGATGCCGGGGCTGATGCGATTTTGCTTATGAATAATATACCGGGGCCGCTGATGGCCGGGATGGAAGAGGAGATGGACATCACAGCCGCGGCTATTGATAATAAAGCAGGCAATCAATTAAAAAAAGCGATAAACGACAATGAAAATAAGGAAGTCGTCATTGAAACCAATTATGTAGAAGAAACCGATCATATGGCTATGTTCAGTTCCCGCGGACCGGTGACACAAACGTGGGATATTAAACCCGATGTTGTCGCGCCCGGTGTAGATATTGATAGTACGGTTCCGGAAGGGTACCAAGGATTAAACGGCACGAGCATGGCAGCGCCACACATTGCAGGGGCTGCGGCACTGATAAAACAAGCGCATCCGGATTGGGGGGCGGAACAGGTGAAAGCGACGCTGATGAACACGGCCATTTCTCTCTCTACCGATGAAGGGGAAATTTATCCACCGTTTGTCCAAGGCGCAGGACGTGTGGACATTGGAGCCGCGATTGAAAATGATACGCTTGTTTACCCCGGAACCCTGTCTTTTGGCGTATGGGAAGCGGGTGAATCAGATCAGCGTTTGGAAAGGGACATTACCATTGAGAATCAGAGCGCGCACCAACGGACGTATTCTTTCGATGTTCCAACTTCTTTAGGGACCGGTTTAAATTGGAAAATGCCGATGCCGATCACATTGGATCCGGGAGAAAAACAAACGGCAACCGTTAAAGTTGAAATCCAACCGGATATCATCGACTTTAAGCGCATTGATGGTGAAATCAACGTCAGTGGTGGGAAACAAGACGTCTCCCTCCCATTTCTTCTCTTTAGTGATGAACCGGATTATCCGCGGCTCAGCGGATTTCAATTTGCCAAAGTGCCTGACCGCGATTATTGGATGTATGAAGTTTTCTTGCCCGGTGGGGCTGAAGAACTGGAAATCACTCTTTATGAGCCGGATACGTTCGCATACGTCGGAACCCTTGACCGTCAAAAAAATCTTCCCGAAGGACCATTTGAAAAAGAATTCCACGCTGATGAGCTTGATTTAGACCCGGGAATCTACCATGTCATCGTTTATGCGAAATATAAAGATCGTGAGGACACGTTGGAAACGAAAATGGCAGTTGTCGAAGAATAGCAGCTCCTAGGGGGCAATTGCAATTGTCATCGTTTTGACACATTGAAACATACCAGAATCCTTGCTGCTTCCCGCTTCTAACGAATTTGAGCCGTTGACAGGAGGTAGTCCCTATTGTACGATTACAAAGGATAATCTGATTGGCGATTCACTTAAGTTTTGATGGAAAAGACGGTCGAAGGGAGAGACTTCATGCCCAAAGGTAACGGGAAACGTAATCCTTTGCGTAGTTCAGTGCTCGTATCCGCCATTTTGTCGTCCATTGTCGGATCGGTGGTGGGCGGGGTTTTGCTCGGGTATTGGCTCGACAGTAACTTCGATACATCACCTGTCTTTGTCATCATAGGCATGTTACTGGGGATATCGGCCGGTTTCTATGGAGTGGTACGTGCGGTCAAGCCCTTTTTGGGAGACGATGATTAATGCCATTTCTCCAACATAGGATGAAGCTTTACTGCTTGGTTACGATGGTTGCCGCTTTTATAAGTATTCTCGTTTTCTTCCTGACATCGTACCATTCTCTTTCGTTAGGTTTTTTGCTCGGTGTTGTTTCCTGCTTGCTGAGCTTTGCTTCTATTTTTATTAAAGCATTTGTTTTTGATAAAGTTGCCGAAAGGGAATCGCCCGGTGTGTTTTCATACTTGGTTACAGTATCCGGACTTGTCATTCGATACGGTTTGGTCGCAATCGCGGTTGCCCTTGCAATTGTCTTTTCCGAAACATTTCACCTAGCAGCCGTATTAGCAGGATACGCGGGTCTTTATCTCTACATTATGGTGGATATGTTCTTACAATTACAAAAAGAGAGGTGAACAAAGTGCATGAGGATTTAACCTTGACCTGGGAGATCGGCGGTTTTGATCTGGATCTGCATTTTAGTTTTTCCGTGATATTCATGTCAACTGTCGCCGCGCTCATCGTAGCGATTTTCAGTATTGTCGGCGCGAGAAAGCTCGCGATGCGGCCGACCGGTTTGCAAAACTTCATTGAATGGGTCATGGATTTCACAAAATACATCATCACATCGAACATGGCCTGGGATAAGGGTGGAAGATTTATTGCATTGGCGTACACGCTCTTGTTTTATATATTTGTGGCCAATATGCTTGGGATCCCTTTCGAGTTGGCAACTGAAACAGAGCACTACGCATTATGGAACTCACCAACGTCGGATCCTGTTCTGACGCTTACGATGGCTGCGTTTGTGATTATTCTCACGCACATTTACGGATTTAAGCTAAGGGGAGCGAAGGAGTATTTTGCCGATTACTTTCGCCCGTCGCCGATTCTATTTCCGTTTAAGATCATCGAGGAATTTTCAAACTTCCTGACGCTCGGCTTGCGTCTGTTTGGAAACATTTTCGCAAAAGAGCTCGTCACGATGTTGATCATTTCTCTCACGGGTTTAGGAACGGTAGGCATCTTGCTGGCATGGATTCCGTTAGCCCCGTGGCTGGCATTCGGTATTTTCATCGGTGCCTTGCAAGCGTTTATTTTTGCCATGCTTTCGATGGTTTACATGGCACACAAAGTTGAATCGCATTAAGACGTGAATAACGCCTGCCCGTTCCAGAAGTCAGACGTCGGAAGCCGGAAGGCAGACAAGTCATCTGGCCTCTGAAATCTGATCTCTGTACTATGGGTATGTTATCAATATTTTTTTTACTATATTAAAGGAGGATTTATTCAATGGCTCAATTGGCAGCAGGGATTGCAGCAGGACTCGCAGCGATTGGCGGGGGTATTGCCGTCGCGATCATCGTAAAAGGTGTTTTAGAAGGGGTTTCCCGTCAACCGGAACTAAGGGGAACATTACAGACGCTTATGTTCATTGGTATTCCGCTTGCAGAAGCCGTGCCGATTATCGCTATCGCGATTTCATTCATGTTGGTATTCGGCATCGGCGGATAACAGATAAGGCTATAGGAATGGCGATGACGTTTCCCGGGGGAACCTTCGCCATTCCTTATGTATCGCTGGAAGGAGTGAGATAGGGTATGGATATGATGGAATTTATAGCGGATATTCAGTGGGGCAATGCATTGTACCAGTTGCTTATCTTCTCATTGCTCATTTGGGTTGTCAGCCGCTGGGCGTTAAAACCGCTTCTCGGCGTGATGAAAAAACGAGAACAGCAAGTCAATGATAACCTGGATAATGCCGAAAAAAGCCGCGCGGAAGCTGAACAATATCTTGAGCAACAACGCGAAGAATTGAAAAAAGCGCGTGAAGATACGCAAGCAATGATTGATAACGCGAATAAAATGAGCGAGCAACAAGCGAAAGAGATTCTCGATAATGCAAAAGCAGAAGGAGAACGTCTAAAAGAAGCGGCAGCTGCAGATATTAATCGAGAAAAAGAACAAGCGTTGGAATCCGTCCGAGATCAAGTCGCCAGCCTCTCGGTAGCGATTGCTACGAAGGTGATCGAAAAGGAACTGGATGAAGGCGAGCAAGAGAAACTCATTGATAGCTATTTAAAAGAAGTTGGTAATGAATGAGTACACCGGCAGTAGCAAATCGTTATGCGAAGGCACTATTTGAACTGGCGAATGAAAATGGTGTTACCCAGCAGATCAACGAAGAACTGCACGGCGTGCGAACCGTTTTTCATTCCGTGCCGGCACTGTATAAAGTTCTGGCACATCCGAAGATGTCAAAGAAAGATCAGCAATCACTTTTGGAAAAAGGATTTTCCGATAGCCATCCTTTCATCATGAATATGCTTTTCGTATTAGCAGATCGCGGTCGTATCCAGATGATTGATTCCCTCGTTCACGCATTTCAAAATCTTACGGACGATGCGTTTCAAATTGCGCGGGCAGACGTGCGCGCGGTGCGGCAGCTTTCCGATAAAGAAAAAGAAGCGGTTGCACGTCAGTTTGCAAAAAAAGTGAACAATCGCCAAGTCGTCGTGACGGAGCATCAGGATGAAGAGCTGATCGGCGGTTTGATCGTTCGAATCGGAGATACCGTTTACGATGGCAGTGTGCAAGGCATGTTGCGGCGAATGGAACGGAAAATCGTCTCTACAAATCGGTAACTGAAGGGGTGAAGTAAATGAGCATCAAACCTGATGAAATTAGTTCGCTGCTCAAGGATCAGATTGAAGATTTTCAATCGCACGTTGAAGTCAGCGAAGTAGGTACTATTATCGAGATTGGTGACGGGATTGCCCGTGTATATGGCTTGAGCAATGCCATGTCCGGAGAGTTGCTTGAATTCTCAAATGGTGTTATGGGTTTGGCGCAAAACCTTGAAGAAAACAATGTTGGGGTCGTTATCCTCGGACCTTATGATGATATTCGCGAAGGCGAAGAGGTTAAACGTACCGGACGTATCATGGAGGTTCCTGTCGGCGAGGAACTTCTTGGGCGGGTCGTTAATCCTCTTGGACAGCCTTTGGACGGAGAAGGAAATGTAGGGACAAACAAAACGCGTCCCGTTGAGAGTCCGGCTCCCTCGGTCATGGATCGTAAATCCGTTGAGGAACCATTGCAGACCGGGATTAAGTCGATTGACGCGATGGTCCCCATTGGCCGCGGCCAAAGAGAACTGATCATCGGGGACCGCCAAACCGGGAAAACATCGCTGGCGATCGACACGATATTAAATCAAAAAGAAGAAGACGTTATTTGCATTTACGTCGCCATCGGGCAAAAGAAATCGACTGTTGCTCAACTCGTGGAGACCTTTCGCCAAAAAGGCGCATTGGACTATACAATTGTTGTAGCGGCAAACGCCTCTGATCCGGCTCCGTTGTTGTATCTTGCTCCGTATGCGGGCGCATCCATGGGCGAAGAATTTATGCATAACGGCAAGCATGTCCTCGTCGTCTATGATGATTTGACAAAGCAAGCGGCTGCTTATCGTGAGCTTTCCCTGTTGCTTCGCCGGCCACCTGGGCGTGAAGCATATCCCGGAGATGTTTTCTATTTGCACTCTCGTCTTCTGGAAAGAGCGGCGAAGTTAAATGATGAGAAAGGCGGCGGTTCATTGACCGCATTGCCGTTTATTGAAACGCAAGCGGGTGATATCTCCGCGTATATCCCCACAAACGTTATTTCCATCACCGACGGACAAATTTTCTTGGAGTCCGGGCTATTTAACTCCGGTCAGCGGCCAGCGGTGAACGCCGGAGCTTCCGTATCCCGTGTTGGCGGTTCGGCACAGCTGAAAGCCATGAAAAAAGTCGCCGGTACGTTGCGTCTCGATTTGGCGTCTTACCGTGAGTTAGCGTCATTTGCCCAGTTTGGGTCCGAACTGGATAAATCGACTCAGGAGAAGTTAAACCGGGGCGAGCGAACGATGGAATTGCTAAAGCAAGACTTAAATCAACCGTTACCCGTCGAGTACCAAGTATCAATCATTTACGCACTTGTGAACGGTTTTATGGATGACATTCCGGTAGAAGATGTTCGCCGTTTTGAAAAAGAGTTGTATACGCATATGCAACAAAACAATAAACAAGTGCTCGATCACATTCGTCAAAAGGGTACATTGCCGGAAAAAGAAGACTTCGATAAGGCGATCGAAGACTTTAAGCAAATCTTCCACCCTTCTGATGAATAAAGACCGATGTGAAAAGGTGGTGATTCGAGATTGGCTTCACTCCGTGAAATAAAAAATCGAATTGGCTCTACAAAAAATATGAAGCAGATCACGGGCGCGATGCAAATGGTCGCTGCTTCAAAACAATCAAGGGCGCAAACGAAATCGCAGGCTTATGAGCCTTATATGAACAAAATCCAGGAAGTAGTGGCGAGTATTGCCATGGGAGATTCTGATGCCAGCCACCCGATGATGGAGCAGCGTGAGGTTAAAAAAACCGGCTACCTCGTCGTCACATCGGATCAAGGATTGGCAGGCGGTTATAACTCCAATCTGATACGGTCTTTACGGCACACAATCGCTGAGCGTCATCAATCGACGGATGAATACACGATTATAATCATTGGGAAAATTGGCCGTGATCTAGTGAAACGATTGCGGTTTCCGGTTGAAATGGAATACACGGGCTTGTCGGATAACCCGTCCTTTGATGAAGTAAAAGCGATTACCCGCAAGGCTGTCGGCATGTTTGAAGAGGAGAGCATTGACGAACTGTTTATCTGGTATAACCATTTCGTCAACACGATGCGTCAGGATGTGACGGAGACAAAACTTTTGCCTTTAACGGATTTGGCCGGGCAACTTGAAGAAACCGTAGGGGCAACGACCAACTATGAATATGAGCCTTCGGAAAATGCGATTCTTGAGCGGTTGCTCCCTCAGTATTCCGAAACCTTAATTTACGGTGCGTTGCTGGACGCAAAAGCGGCAGAGTTCGCAGCCAGGATGACGGCGATGAAAGCAGCCTCCGACAACGCGGACAACCTCTTGGATGAGCTTCAATTGTCTTACAATCGCGCTCGCCAAGCCGCAATTACGCAAGAAATCAATGAAATCGTCGGTGGGGCTGCAGCATTGGAGTAACCATCGGGACAACGTGACAACCAGATAAGCAAGGAGGTAAAAAGATGAGTGAAGGATATATCACCCAAGTGCTGGGGCCGGTTATTGACGTTCACTTTGAGAGCGGTGAGCTTCCGGAATTGAATAGCGCCCTCAACGTATACCAAAGCGATAAAGAAACGTCCGATGTAACACTCGAAGTGGCTCTTCACTTAGGGGATAATAACGTGCGCACGGTCGTCATGGGTGCAAGTGAAGGCTTGCAGCGTGGAGCGCTTGTCCGTGACACGGGTGCACCCATTTCCGTACCGGTCGGTAACGCTACCCTAAGCCGTGTCTTTAATGTTTTAGGGGAAAATATCGACCTGGATGAGCCGGTTGGCGACGAAGTAGAACGAAAGCCTATACATCGTGAAGCCCCGGAGTTTACGGAGCTTACGACAGGTACGGAAGTACTTGAGACTGGCATTAAGGTCGTCGATTTGCTAGCGCCTTACGTTAGAGGCGGGAAAATCGGTCTTTTTGGCGGCGCCGGGGTTGGAAAAACCGTATTAATCCAGGAGTTAATCAATAACATTGCCCAAGAGCATGGCGGGATTTCCGTTTTTGCCGGCGTTGGCGAACGTACCCGTGAAGGAAATGACCTTTATTATGAAATGAAAGACTCCGGGGTCATTGAAAAAACAGCGATGGTTTTCGGACAAATGAATGAGCCGCCGGGTGCCCGTATGCGTGTGGCGCTAACCGGCCTTACGATGGCGGAACATTTCCGTGACGAAGAAGGCCAGGACGTGCTTCTTTTCATCGATAATATTTTCCGTTTTACACAAGCAGGGCAAGAGGTTTCCGCCCTCCTCGGGCGTATGCCATCCGCCGTTGGGTATCAGCCAACATTGGCAACGGAAATGGGGCAACTTCAAGAACGGATTACGACGACAAAAAAAGGATCCGTTACATCGATCCAAGCGATTTATGTCCCTGCCGATGACTATACGGATCCGGCACCGGCAACAACGTTTGCCCACTTGGATGCAACGACAAACCTCGACCGTAGCCTTTCGGATATGGGGATTTACCCTGCTGTGGACCCATTGGATTCAACGTCCAGAGCACTTGCTCCGGAAATTGTCGGGGAAGAGCATTACCAAGTGGCGCAAGAAGTGCAGCAAACCCTGCAAAAATACCGTGAACTACAAGACATCATCGCGATACTCGGGATGGACGAGTTATCCGAAGATGATAAGTTGACCGTTTCTCGCGCACGTCGCATTCAGTTTTTCCTTTCCCAGAATTTCCACGTGGCCGAACAATTTACCGGCCAAAAGGGATCTTACGTGCCGGTGAAAGAAACCATCCGTGGCTTTAGGGAGATTCTTGACGGAAAACATGACGATGTTCAGGAAGACGCTTTCCGCCTCGTCGGTCCGATTGAAGATGTGACGAAAAAATCGGAAGAAATGGCCTAAACCCGTGGGTAAAGGAGGACGATTACGTTGAAAACGAGTGTGAACGTCGTTACCCCAAACGGGAACGTATATGATAATGACGCCGATATCGTCTCGGCGAAAACGGAATCAGGCGAAATCGGCGTCTTGCCTCGGCATGTTCCTTTAGTTGCGCCGCTCGTGACCAGTGCCGTGCGTGTGAAAAATGATGGCACAGAAGATAGCATTTCGGTAAACGGGGGATTTTTGGAAGTCCGGCCCGATCAAGTCACCATTCTTGCCGAGACGGCGGAACTCCCTGAGGATATTGATGTGGACCGTGCGCAAAAGGCAAAAGAACGAGCGGAAAATCGTCTCAATCAAGACGATGAAGATATCGATAAAAAACGTGCACAACAAGCGTTGTCACGCGCAGAAATCCGCCTAAAAGTAGCAGAGAGCAAATAAAAAGAACCGGAAGAGCGAGCGGAATCGCTCTTCCGGTTCTTTTTTAGCAGGTAAGAAACAATGTGGCTACGCTCCTCGTAGCCACCATCTACAATGAAAATGGTTGTTAGCTCAAAATGGGAGTATGCCATCTTTATGAATTGGCAATATCTTGACTAACAATACAGCCAGGCTGAATGCTTTTTGGTGGATCTTGAAAAAGATACCCTGTGTAAGAAACTGGTTGTGACAGTATGAAAGAACCATCTATTGTGCTGCTAGCACGTATACAAAAATTTTGAAACCGAACGACTGTCATTTGTATTGTTCAATTACGTAGGAAGGTGGTTTTTCCCATGGAAGCTATGATTGAAAGGTGTGCAGGCCTAGATGTACACCAGGAAACCATTGTCGCTTGTGCTTTATTTGGACCATTAGACAAAAAGCCGGAGAAGTCCATCCAATCATTTTCAACCACTACACCAGGATTGTTGGAATTGAATGATTGGCTCACATCCCTGAAGGTCACAGATCTTGTCATGGAAAGTACCGGTGTCTACTGGAAACCTGTATGGAACATTTTAGAAAGTGATTTTCAGCTTATTCTTGCTAACGCTAACCATGTTAAAAATGTTCCTGGTCGTAAAACCGATGTCAAAGATGCCGAATGGTTAGCCAAACTATTGAGAAGTGGATTGATCGAAAGCAATTTTGTTCCCCCCGAGGATATTCGCGATTTACGCGACCTGACGCGTTATCGAAAGAAACTGACGCATCAGCGCACAGCTGAGCAAAATCGCATCCACAAAATCCTTCAAGATGCCAATATCAAGCTGACGTCGGTTCTGTCCAATATCTTTGGTTTATCTGGACGCCGGATCCTCGAAGCGATCATCAATGGTGAGAAGATCGAGAAGAAGAATCTTCAGGAAATGGTCCACTGGCGAACGAAAGCTAGTCTCGATGACATTGCCAAAGCGATCAATGGACGGGTGCGCCGTCATCATCGTGATATGCTGCAGTATCACTGGGATCATATGCTGTATATTGAGGGAATGATCCAAAACTTAGAGGAACAAATCGACCAAAGCTTAGCGCCTTATCGCAAGGAAGTCGACCTTTTGGACACAATTCCAGGTGTAGATCAATCAGGCGCGGCTACTTTCATCGCTGAAATGGGCGTGGACATGTCTGTATTTAAGTCTTCCAAGCACCTCGCTTCCTGGGCTGGATTAAGTCCTGGAAACAACGAAAGTGCTGGTAAAAAAAAGGAAGTAAAACCACAAAAGGGAACAAGGCATTACAGACCATGGCGGTACAATGTGCTCTGACTACAGCAAGGCAAACCAATCGAATTTCTGCACACCAGAAAAGAATTATGAAACGGCAAGGCAAGAAAAAAGCCCATTTCGCTTCCGCTCATCTAATCGTAACCATCGCGTATAACATCTTAAAAACCGGTGAACCGTAACTTAAAAACCGGTGAACCGTATCAGGAACTAGGCCCTGAGTACGTTCATCAAAGGCAAGAAAATAAAGAGCTTAAAATGATCGAACACCTCAAAAAGAAAGGATATACCGTTTCAAGTGCTGACCCAGAAACAGCTTAAATAGATCTTACCGAATAAGATATTTACGTTTTAGTCCTACAAAATCAATTTTTAGGGCCTAGTTTCCTATTGCCATCTAGTCAAAATGGTTTTCATACAAAAGTATAAATCACCTTTATTACCTGCATAAGTTGGGCGAAGGATTTCGCCATCAAAGCTTTGCGAAAAGCAAAGTTTTCTAATGCATTATCGACAGGAAATACTGGAATATCCGCAGGAAATATGTAAATACCCGCGGGAAATAACAAATTATCCACGGAAAATATGTTATTTCCTCAAAGTGAATTCCATTTTTCGCATACCTGCATAAAAACAAACCTTTCGAATACATTCAGATGGATACAGATTTGTAACAAATAGCTTGAAGGCGTAGTCGACAACGCATATTTCTTTTGGTATAATTTTATTGCTGTACAAGTAAAGTGAGACTTCCATCAGAGGGTGGGTTTTCCACGATGGTTAGTCGCCGTTAACTCTCGCATATCACCGGGATAAACCGTACAGGGGGTCAATTCTAACGAACGTGCAATAGATAAGGGTTCGCATATATATGTGCGAACCAAAAAGCGCGGAGCAAAGAAAGGAACGTTGAAACGAATGCCGGGTGAAATTGAATTCGGACAACAAGCTTTGCTACATATTTTCTTTAACCTGTTCGTGTTGGTTATCGTTTGGTGGAGCTTACAGGCCTTTAAATTTGATGTCCTTGTTCGACATCCGCACGGGGCGAAAGGAACCATGCTGTTTTTCCTGGTGGCCATTTCGATCACCCATTTAGTTAGCAGTTTTTTCCTTGATTACTTAAACCATGCACTAAATCTTCGTTATTTTTTCTAAAAAGATTGAGCGGCATGAAGTATGCCATGAGCACAATTGTAAACAATAACGATAAATCAACGGAAATCGACGTACCAATACAAAAAGTTACACAATGTTTAACCGGATAACGGACTGGGAAGAGATTGACAAGGGAAGAAAATTTTGAAGATGAGATGTAACGTTTAGTGGACAATGTCGTCAAATTTTACGGGACACACTTTATTACTTATTGGTTCGTTTTTGTCGAATTGCATCGAAAACGGGTGGAATGGGCATGATTTCTCTCTTCGGCAAAGGGAACGCCTAATTAAGCAAATGAATAGGATAAACCAAATGAATGGTTGCCTAGCGATCCAATACGGTTTGTTCGTCAATGACCGATAAGCACATGCGGAAAAATGATTACTGGACGCGGAGGGGAATACGTTGGAAGAAAAAATTATTGTTCGAGGGGGAAAGAAGCTAAAAGGTACAGTGCGGACTGAAGGCGCGAAAAATGCAGTTCTCCCTGTACTTGCAGCTTCTTTGTTGGCCGAAAAAGGAACCAGCACCATCTATGATGTGCCTCCTTTAGCAGACGTATACACGATGAAAAATGTATTGAATCACTTGCAAATGGATGTATCATACGAAGACGGCGTGTTCAAAGCAAATGCGGAGCGAAATACGTTGCGCCCGAATGCCCCGTTTGAGTATGTCCGAAAAATGCGTGCTTCATTCTTGGTTATGGGTCCGTTGCTTGCGCGTACCGGACGCGCAAATGTTGCGCTACCCGGTGGTTGTGCGATCGGATCGAGACCGATTGATCAACATTTAAAAGGTTTTGAAGCAATGGGCGCAAAAGTTGAAATCGGTCAAGGCTATATTGAAGCCCGCGTGGATGATCGTTTAAAAGGGGCAAAAATCTACCTTGATTTCCCGAGTGTGGGCGCAACGGAAAATATTATGATGGCTGCAGCCATGGCTGAAGGAACGACGATTATTGAAAATGTGGCTGAAGAGCCTGAAATCGTGTGTCTCGCCAATTACTTGAACGCCATGGGCGGCATTGTACGAGGTGCCGGTACAGACACGATTCGCATCGATGGGGTCGATCACATGGAAGCTGCTGACCACACCATCATTCCCGATCGAGTGGAAGCCGGAACATTTATGGTAGCGGCAGCCATTACGGGCGGAGATGTGTTTGTAGAAGGCGCGCTTATTGAACATTTGCGTCCGCTCGTTGCAAAAATGCGGGAGATGGGTGTTATTATTGAAGAAAAGGACCATGGCATGCGTGTCATCGGCCCGGATATTTTACGGCCGGTGGACGTTAAAACCTTGCCACATCCCGGCTTCCCGACAGATATGCAAGCGCAGTTCATGACTTTGCTTACACAAGCGAAAGGAACCGGCGTCGTCACCGAAACGGTTTTTGAAAATCGTTTCATGCACGTGGAAGAATTTCGGCGAATGAATGCTTCCATTAAAATTGAGGACCGCTCAGCCATCGTCACGGGACCTACTCGCCTGACGGGAGGAGAAGTTTCCGCAACGGATTTGCGGGCAGCCGCAGCTCTTGTCATTGCCGGGCTCGTATCCGAAGGAGAAACCACGTTAATGGAACTTCGCCATATTGACCGCGGGTATGTCGACTTTCACGAGAAATTGCGGCAATTGGGGGCGAAAGTGGAACGTGTCCCCGTCGAGGATGAAACGGATGCAATTGATGCAGCACCGGTAGAAATGAACAACGAGGCCATTCACTAAAAAAAAAGCAACGGAGACCGGCCGTCGGTTTCCGTTTTTTTGTGTGCAGAATGGCAACAAACGCATACATTTTGCTGTTTTTTAAATTTTTTCTTTTCCATCTCGACATAATTCGCTAAGATAGCAGGAAAGGGAGGGAGCCAATGTGAACGGGCAAAATGATCAGGACCCGCGCTTTAAAGTAGCCAATCGCGAAGCGCTTATCGGCGTCGGTCTCGCATGTTTTAATTTCATCTGGTGGTATGCATTTGCTTACGGTTTAGGTTCCCAACCGGTTGCGAATTACGATTTTATCTTGGGGATGCCCGCTTGGTTTTTTTATAGCTGCTTGATTGGATCTGTGATCATGATTATTCTCGTAGCGGTGATGGTGAAGCTATTTTTCAAAGAAGTACCTCTTGATGATGAAGGGGATGGATCTTAATGAATTGGGAAGTTATCGTACCGCTGCTCTTTTTCATTGCTGTTGTTTTCCTGATCGGTTTTTGGGCTTCCAAACACGTTTTTAACAAAAGCAATTTTATGCAGGAATATTTTCTTGGCAGTCGTGAGCTCGGCGGCTTGATTTTAGCGATGACGATGATTGCTACATATGGAAGTGCGAGCAGTTTTATCGGTGGGCCCGGCGCCGCTTATCATGAAGGGCTCGGATGGGTACTTCTTTCCATGTCCCAAGTGGCGACCGGTTATTTCGTCCTCATGATTTTGGGGAAAAAATTTGCAATCATGGCTCGTAAATACGATGCCGTCACTTTGGTTGACTATTTCAAAAAAAGATATAATAGTACACTCGTTGTGCTCATAAGCGCCGGGAGCATTATTGTCTTTATCTTTTCAGCGATGGCTGCCCAATGGGTGGGCGGTGCGCGGCTCATAGAAGTCGTTACCGGATTGACCTATCCATCGGCCCTGTTTATTTTTGCCGTTGCAGTTCTTATTTATGTTATTATCGGTGGGTTTCGGGCAATTGCGGTTACGGATGCCGTGCAGGGAGTGATCATGTTTTTCGGAACGCTCGTGCTGCTTGTGGCCACGATTATTGCCGGCGGTGGGATGGGCAACATCATGGGTGATCTTGCCGCTGAAAACGAGCGCCTGATTTCTCCGTTCGGTGCTGAGGGTAACTTGACGCCCCTTTACGTCTCTTCCTTTTGGATTCTTGTCGGTGTCGGTGTTGTCGGCTTGCCGCAAGTAGCTGTTCGTGCCATGTCCTACAAAGATTCACGCTCCATGCATCGGGCCTTGATTATTGGAACAATTGTCGTTGCGTTCATGATGTTCGGCATGCACTTGGCCGGTACGCTGGCTAGACCGATTATCCCGGGGATCGAGGTTGCCGATAACGTTATGCCCACATTGGCGATGACCGTTCTGCCCGCGTGGTTGGCAGGCATTGTTCTGGCCGCGCCGTTGGCTGCGATCATGTCTACTGTTGATGCCCTACTTTTGATGGTTAGTTCCGCTGTCGTGAAAGATGTGTATTATAATTACATTAATCCAAACGCTACCGCAAAAAAAATCAGGAAAGTTAGCATCGGAGTGACTGCATTTTTGGGAATAACGGTCGTTCTTTTTGCCCTCAGTCCCCCGGAATTTTTAATTACGTTAAATTTGTTTGCGTTTGGCGGTTTGGAGGCTGCTTTCGTTTGGCCGCTTGTGTTGGGTTTGTATTGGGCAAAAGGCAACCGTTATGGTGCGTTGGCTTCGATGATTCTCGGCATCGGTTCTTACATTGCCATCTATCTTTTCATCGGAGAACCCCTTGGCCAAATGGGACCATTCGGGATGCATTCTGTCGTTGTTCCCGTGGTACTCTCATTGATTGGTTATGTCCTTGCAAGCATGGTAACACATAAAGTGAAACTTCCATCAGAGGGTGGATCTCCTTCTAATGGTTAGTTAAACTAATCAGGGCAGAGGGCATTTGGTTCTTTTTCGTTCTAGTAACGGCTTTTCTGCCATATATATCGGATAGAGGTTTACAGCAGGAGAATACAGTTGCAACAAGCTAGAAGTCGGAAAAGGTGTGATAGACTTTGCGGATCTCGAAATTACAGGGAAAGGCTACGCCGTTAAAAAAAATGACAGCAGCGATCTTAATGTTTACAGGCAGTATCATCGTCTTTCCCGCTTTACTAGTACTTCTTTTTTCCGGTTCGGAGGGGGAGGAGGCTACTTCTTCTGAGACAATAACAGATTCGGTTTCGGATACCTCCGGGGAACAGGAAAGCGATTCTGAAAGTGAAGTCATTGTCCCCGTGTATCGTGATGCTCAAGATACAGTCGATCATGTAGAATTGGAAGCGTATGTTGCAGGTGTTGTCTCTGCGGAAATGCCGACGGATTTTGAAATGGAAGCACTAAAAGCACAAGCATTGGTGGCGCGAACCTTTATTGCACAACAAATGGAGTTTGCCGAAGGTGCTGATTTGCCGGGAGACGCGATTGTTTCTGATACGACGGACCATCAAGTATACAAAAGCGTGGAAGAATTGGAGCAAGAATGGGGAGCAGACGCTGAAGAAACAACAGAAAAAATTACGGAAGCTGTGGAAGCTACCGCAGGTGAAATTATTACCTATGAAGACTCGCCGATTACGGCTTCCTTCTTCTCGACGAGCAATGGGTATACGGAAAACGCGGAAGATTATTGGGAAGATTCGGTGCCATATCTGCAAAGTGTGGAAAGCCCTTGGGATGAGGATTCTCCACGCTATACAAATACGATTAGTTATGCCGTCGAAGAAGTTGAACAACAGTTAGGGGTTGAGATTCCCGAGGGAGAAGACTTAAGCGCCAATAAAGAAAAAACCGAAGGGGACCGGGTGGAAACGGTCACTATTGGCGACACATCGTTTGAGGGAAGAGAGGTTCGCGAAGCACTTGATCTTGATTCCAGTGATTTTGAATGGCAACAGGAAGGCGATGAAATCGTTATTCATACAAAAGGATGGGGACATGGCGTCGGCATGAGCCAATACGGGGCTGATGGCATGGCGAAAGAAGGAATGAATTATCGTGAAATCGTTGAACATTATTATCATGATGTAGAGATCAGCGAGGACCAAGCCCATACGGAAGCTTTTGTCCATCATCAAGAAGAAGAGGAAGAAACAGAATCATAGATGATTGAAAAGCGAGGGTCTGGCGATCGAATGAAGGGAAGACAGCGCGTTACGGTCGCCATGAGAGGCTTATGAAGGCCTAAAACCGGGGAAATGAGTCATTCCGGTCACCATGAAAGGCTCATGGCGCCCGAAAATCGGAAAAGCTACTCATTACGGGCGGACCACGATCTATATCGGCAGCACCCGGTACCACCTCTAATTAGGGGTGGTTTTTTCATTTTTTCCCATGAATTCAGAAAAAATTTTCTAATCGGAGTATATCTTTCTATCATTTTGATCAAACTGGTTGCTGAGGTGGTGATAAGATGAAAGATGAGGAGAAAAGAACCTCTGAATCCCGGGAAGAAAAAGAAAATCCGGGGGGTCAAATAAAACAATGGTCGAAAAAACCTTGGTTCTGGCCTGCGGTTTATTTGACAGTCTGTGCGGTGTTGCTCGGTTCCTTTTTCGCGTTCCAAGGCGGAGATACAGAGTTTGCGGAGGAAAGCGATGATAGCGAAGGCATCGGCTTTGAAGGCGGTCAGGAAGAAGAAGCCTTGCCGGTTGGCGCCGAAGCTGAAGAGATGCAACTACCCGTAGTAGAGGAAGACGTCGTTGATGTTGTCGGTTATTTCTATGACCATGATGCTTCTGCCGAAGAACAAGAAGCTGCACTCGTTTACTACAACCAGATTTACTATCAAAACAAAGGCATTGATCTAGCACATCCGGATAACGAATCGTTTGAAGTTGCCGCATCACTCAGTGGTGAAGTCGTAAAAGCAGAGCAAGATTCATTGCTGGGGAATGTCGTTGAACTTCGTCATGAAGATGAACTCGTGACTGCCTATCATAGTTTGGAGGACTTGGACGTTGAAGAAGGTGATGTCGTTGCAAAAGGAGATGTTATCGGCACAGCCGGAGAAAATACGTATAACCGAGATGCCGGCGTTCACGTTCACTTTGAAGTCCGTCAAGACGGTGTCGCGTTCAATCCTGAAGAGATGTTGCACCAAACCATTTCGGAAATGATCTTCGATGAGGAAGAAGGACTCGATGCAGAGACGGATCCATCCGAAGGAGACCGTGAGGACGATGAAGAAGAACCTTCGGAAGACGAAGACCCTGCTGCTGAGTCGGATGAAGCCGGCGATGAAGACGACGAAGAAGACGCAGACAACGACGACGAACAATAGAAGTGCAATATAATTGGCACGCCCTCGTAGGAGGGCTTTTTTTTCGTGGGGAAGGCATACGGCTAGACGAGGATGCCCTAACGGAAGTAGGCGAAAGGTGTTAGGTCACCACGGACCGTCCGGGATGATGCCCTAACGGAAGATGCCGTAACGGACGTAGCCGGATGTAGCCCGTCAGTCAATATAATAAGAAGCTTTTCCACGGTTAATACAATTAAAGTTGCCAGTATTCCAGCATATTATTTGTAATTTTTAAAAATTTGTATTGTTAAAGGTTCTATTACCGATAAATATACAGATATGATACAATAGATTTGAGTTACATAAGCAGGATGAGGTGGTGGCATCTCGTTGACCGTCCCTTGGCATGAGGGGAGGTGTTGCCTCACGTGATTACTTTGTATCAAGGTTTGATACTGATGATCTCATTCACCACAATGGTGGTCGGGATTGTTTCAGTCGTCATCCTGATAACTAGAAAAAAGTAATCCCCTCACCTGTGAATTTGGGATAAGGAAGGGGATTACTTTCCTGATGCCGCCGCCACTTCTATGCGGTGTAGCTCATCGGAACCTCGATGTTAACCCATCGTGGTTCCTTTTAGTCATACTCTATCTACCACCATTATATGCCACGTTTGACAAAAACACAAGTTATCATTTTTTAAAAAACAACGACAAAAAGGCGGGACAATATGACAAACATAAGGAATGTTGCATGGTAGGCATCGGTGCAGTCGGCTCCGTGTATGCCATGTTATTGCAAAAGGGCGCAAAACAGAAAATGACTATTTCGCAAAAAAGTTATTGAATGGGGCAATCATGCAACATAGAAACACCGGTCAATCAGAGCTTATATGCGATGGCGAAGTATTTAGAGATGCCAAAAAAGGAGAGTAGCGCTGATGGAGTTCCCCGCGCACATCATAGAGCAATGCCAAACCGACCTCAAAGGCCATCAACTTGAAGGATTCCTAACCGGGGCGGGAAATGAAGTTGCTGATATTATGTTTATCGGCGAAGCTCCGGGCGAAAAAGAAGCGGAAACCGGCGAGCCGTTCTGCGGCCGATCAGGAAACGTTTTGGACAGCTATCTAACGGCGCTTGGTCTTGCGCGCAAAGACGTCTACATCACGAGCGCGGTGCGCAGTCGCCCTTTCAAATGGGGGGAGCGCCGTCCAAACGGAACCCCCGTCATGAAAAAAATAAATCGGAAACCGACGGAAAAAGAACTTTTTGCCCACGCAGCCCTTCTTGATTATCAAATTGCCGAAGTTCGTCCGCGCATCATTGTTTGCCTTGGAGACGTCGCGCTTAAACGTCTGCTAGGAAAAACAGCAGCGCTCTCTGCCATGCATGGGAAATCCCATTATTCACACGTGCAAAAGCGTGAAAAAGATACCTATCAATGGAGCGCCGAAACGTACGCGGTTTTCGGGCTCTATCACCCCGCGGCTGTCTTTTATAATCCATCCATTCGCAAAGTGATCGATGAAGATTTACATGCCTTGAAAAAACTAATCGAATCTATGTAGACGCATTCTCAGCTAAAAATGCGTCTGCATGCATTATTCATTTTCTGCGAAACAAGCAATCCGTCTCCGGGGGGAAGTTTTTGGTTGACTGGAAACCCCAAGTTTTTGCAATATTATTCTCTTAGAGCATTTCCTTTGCTGTTCCTAGTTTAAAAACTGAAACTACACTAATATATTCATAAAAATTGTGAAATGTTTGATTTTTAATTGAACGTACGCTATATTAACAGTATACACGTACTAGAAAGAAGGTTTTCTTCAATGAATAAAGGGAAAATACTCGTTGTTGAAGATGATTTGGAGATACGTGAACTCGTTAAAGGGTATTTGGAGAAAGAAGATTATAAAATTTATGTTGCAGAAAATGGAAAAAAAGCTCTGGATCTTTTCCGAAAAAATAATGTAGATTTAAGTTTACTCGATATCATGTTGCCGGATATGGACGGCCTTCAGGTTTGTCGGGAAATGCGTATACAATCAAAAGTCCCGATCATTTTTTTAAGTAGTCGCCGCGAGATGAACGATGTAGTCACAGGTTTGAATGTTGGGGCGGATGATTACATAACAAAACCGTTCGACCCGGAAATTTTGGTAGCTCGGGTAAATGCCAACATACGCAGGCAATTTTATACGGCCGGCGGTTATTCCTCCGAACAATCACGGCATCTTTTTGACGTACTGACGAAGCGGGAAGTTGAAACGTTGATGCTAATTAATCGGGGGCTGACGAATAAAGATATTGCTCATCGTCTGTATTTGTCAGAGGGGACGGTAAAAGGGTATAATAATACAATTTTTCATAAGCTTGGAGTGAAAAATCGTACGCAAGCGGTGAATTTGGCCAGAGAACTCGGTTTGCTTTAATCATGTAAAGCCGGGCTAAGGATGTGGGAACGATGAACGGGAAACTGCTATTCATGTTCACCCATATTGCTGTTATGTTTGTCCTCAGCGTGGAGATGTCCGAAGGGAAGTCACCTCCGATCGCTAAACAAGGTCATCTTTCATTTGACCAGTGGAATTTTCAGCAAAATGGTCTTACCAATCTTGACGGTGAATGGGAATTTTATTGGGAGCAATTACTGGAGCCCGGAGATTTTGCTGGCGGCGAACGTCCCCCCTTCCTTATTATCTGGATGTTCCCCACGCCTGGTATCAGTCATCCATGAACGAAGATAATCTTCCCCATGAAGGGTATGCCACGTATCGGTTGACCGTTGACTTGCATGAAGACGACCAAAACGAGCTTATGTCTCTTTACATTCCGAGGGTTTATAGTGCCCACAGGACCTGGGTGAATGATGAATTATTGCATGAGCAAGGTGTCGTCGGAGTGGATCGTTCAGATATGGAGCCGGATGAATACAGCCAGGCATTACCATTTCAAACCGACAGTGATCAGCTTGAGATTATTCTTCAAGTCTCTAATTTCACACAACGTGCCGGGGGAATATGGGGTCCGATTATGATCGGAACTGAAGAAGATATATCGGCTTATCGGGAAGACAATGTCACGGAGACGACGTTTTTCGTGGGAAGCTTAATCACAATGGGGCTCGTTTTCATTTGTTTTTATCTATTTCGGCGAAAAAACCGTTCCCCACTCTACTTTGGCATATTGTGCATTGCAGTCGCGCTGCAAACTTTTTTGCAAGGGGACAAGTTTTCTTCTTTAGAAACAATGTGGCTACGTTCCCGTAGCCACCATCTAGCATGAAAATGGATTCTTCTCAAAATGGGCGTATGTCCCCTTCATGGATTGGCAATATCTTTACTAACAATACAACCAGACTGAATGCTTTTTGGTGGATCTTGAAAAGGATACCCTGGATTAGAAACTGGTTGTGGCAGTATGAAAGAACCATCTATTGTGCCGAGAGAGCACGTATACAAAAATTTTGAAACCGATCGACTGCCATTTGTATTGTTCATTCATGCATGAGGTGATTTCCCATGGAAGCTATGATTGAAAGGTGTGCAGGCCTAGATGTACACCAAGAAACTGTTGTCGCTTGTGCTTTATTTGGTCCACTAGACAAAAAACCGGAGACATCCATTCAATCATTTTCAACCACAACATCAGGGTTGTTGGAATTAAATGATTGGCTCGCATCATTGAACATCACAGACCTTGTCATGGAAAGCACCGGCGTTTACTGGAAGCCTGTATGGAACATTTTAGAAAGTGATTTTCAGCTTATCCTTGCCAACGCTAACCATGTCAAAAATGTCCCCGGTCGCAAAACCGATGTCAAAGATGCGGAATGGTTAGCCAAACTCTTGAGGAGTGGCTTGATCGAAAGCAATTTTGTTCCACCGGAGGATATTCGCGACGTGCGAGACTTGACACGTTATCGAAAAAAGATGACTCACCAGCGTACAGCCGAGCAGAACCGCATCCACAAAATCCTTCAAGATGCCAACATCAAGTTGACCTCGGTTCTCTCCGATATCTTTGGTCTATCTGGACGCCGGATCCTTGAAGCGATCATGAATGGCGAAAAGATCGAAATAAAGGATCTCAAAGAAATAGTTCATTGGCGCACAAAAGCTAGCCTCGCTGACAATGCCGAAGCCATCAATGGTCGGATACGCCGTCATCACCGTGATATGTTGCAATATCACTGGGATCATATGCTGTATATTGAGAAAATGATCCAAGACTTAGAAGAGCAAATCGACCAATGCTTAGCGCCTTATCGAAAGGAAGTCGACCTTTTAGACACCATCCCTGGTGTAAACCAAGTGGGCGCAGCCGTTTTCATCGCAGAAATGGGCGTTGATATGTCCGTATTCAAATCGTCCAAGCACCTTGCTTCATGGGCCGGATTGAGTCCCGGAAACAACGAAAGTGCTGGTAAAAAAAAAGGGAGTAAAACCACAAAAGGGAACAAGGCATTACAGACCATGGCGGTAGAGTGTGCCCTATCTACGGCAAGGCAAAACAACCGAATCTCCGCACACCAGAAAAGAATTATGAAACGGCAAGGCAAGAAAAAAGCCCAATTCGCTTCCGCCCATTTAATCGTAACCATTGCGTACAACATCTTAAAAACGGGTGAACCGTACCAGGAACTAGGCCCCGAATACGTTCACCAAAAGCAACAAAACAAAGAACGCAAAATGATCGAATATCTCAAAAAGAAAGGCTACACGATCTCGAATTCTGATCCAGAAACAGCTTAAATAGATCTTATCGAATAAGATATTTACGTTTTAGTCCTACAAAATGAATTTTTAGGGCCTAGTTTCTTATTGCCTTATAGCCCAAAATGGTTTTCATACAAAAAGCCGTATTGGAGCTGGATGCTCGGATATAAACTGGAGTATCTGGCCCAATTGATGGCCTGGGGGAGCTTCGCTCTGTTCGTTCGCACTTTATATCCGCAAGAGATGAACAGGTGGGCATGTTGGGCTATCCTCTTATTCTGTAGCGGTTATGGTATGTTTGTTGGGCTCACACATCCGCATATTTTTTCATATACGATGCTTTTTTTCCAGTTTGTGATTATTACTTCGTTTTTTTACCTCATTTATGTGTTTATCAGCGCGGTTATCAACCGTAGACGCGGAGCTGCATTCCATATTTTGGGTTTTTCGGTCCTTTCCGTTGCTTTGATGTTCGATATCCTTTTTTATAATCAGGTCGTTTCCGGGCAGCCTCTTCTTTACTATGGAATGTTTTTTTATATCTTTATGCAAGCCCTTCATTTGTCGGTGTTGTTTGCAGAGTCTTATACACGGATTGAAGATCTGTCCGGGCAATTACGCTTGTTGAATACCAATTTGGATGAGAAGGTGAAAAGTCGAACGCGGGAACTCCGGGAGAAAAATGAAGATCTTAACCATATGCAAACACTACGGAGCCAGCTGCTGATGAATATTTCTCATGAGCTTGGCACGCCGCTAACCTCTATCCGAGGTTATGTCAAAGGGATGCTGGATGGAGTTTTTCCGCGCGGAGACGATAAATACATGCAACTCGTTTATGATAAAACCCTGTTGCTTGACCACTTTATCGGGGATCTTCACGATTTGAGCAAATTGGAAAATCGACAGCTTTCATTTATTTTTCAAGATGAAAATATTTGTCTTTTTTTGCAGCATTTATACGAAGAATATGAACCGGAAATAAGCAAAAGCGGGCGGACATTCATTTATAACGACGCGTTGAATGATGAGTATGCTGTGGCGCAGATAGACACGATCAGAATGGAGCAAGTGTTTTCCAATATCCTTTCCAATGCCCGAAAACATACCCCGAAAAATGGAGCGATCACCGTTAAATTAGAAAAGGAGAAGGCAAATGCGGTGATTAGCATTATTGATTCGGGTGATGGTATAGAAGAAGACATGATACCTTTCATCTTTGACAGATTTTATCAAAGTACATCGTCAAATGGATTCGGTATCGGATTGGCGATTTGCAAAGAAATCATTGAGCAGCATAACGGGGCGATCGGCGTGCAAAGTGAACTCGGCGTTGGAAGCCGCTTTTATTTTAAACTGCCGCTGCAATGAAACATTCTTACCATCCCGGTTGATTTTCGCCAAGGTGCATTTTTGAGTTCTTGTTCCATTTAAAGAACAAGCAAAGCGTGAAATTTAAAGGGAAAGTAAGATTACGGGCCATAATTCTATATAAAGAACATTAATCGTTCATAATAACGAATAATGTTCTTTTTTGACGCTTTATTTTCCGAACGAAGTTGTTTATTATTCGTTATATAGAACAACGAAAGGTGTGAATAAATGAAAAGGTCTTTAAAGATATTGAAAAGCACCGTATCTTTTCTTCTCACTGTCTTTATCATCGTTACCGTTGCTTTCGTTGTACAGGCGCAATTAACCGGGGGGAAAGCTCAAGTTCTGGATCATGAAATTTTGACTGTTTTATCAGGGTCTATGGAACCGGATATTGAAACCGGCTCTGTCATTGCGATTGAAACAGTTGATCAGGCCCGAGATTACGAGGTTGGGGATGTCATTACGTACCATATGCCCAATGATCCGGAAACGTACGTTACACACAGAGTGATTGACGTCCAGCCAAATGAAGGTGAGATCCAATATGCGACACAAGGCGATAATAATCGTACACCTGATCTAGAACTCGTAGAGGCCACACAAATTATCGGACATTATAACGGGATGTCGGTGCCGTATGCCGGTTACGTTTTTGATTATGTGCAAAGTGACCAAGGGATTGTGCTCATGTTGATGGTTCCGGGGTTTTTGCTTCTAATATCATCATTCATTCAAGTATGGAAAATTGTGCGTGACACGGAGTATCAGGAAGTGACAGCAATGGGAACTGACAATGAGACTACGGGATGATCCATAGATACGTTTGAACCTCTTCTCGATGTCTGGCAAAAGGGAGGTGAATGATTAAGGGATCGAGGAGAGTGTCCATAAATATTTATTGCTATAAGGAGGATGCAAATTGAGAAAAAAATTATTGGGGGCTATAGGCACGCTGGCTCTTGCGGCATTATTGATAGGCGCTGGAACGTTTGCCCTTTTTACGGACAGGGCAACAAACGCGGGGAATACGTTTGCAGCAGGGACGTTGAGCATTGAGGACATCACGAATGGGGACGGGAGCGCGGCTATTGAATTGGGAGGATTAGCACCCGGGGATAATACCTCCGGACAAATTGAGTCCCATTCTGCAGTTCAAGCACAGAGCGCAGGTGAAATCGGCCCTAATTCCATAGGGTGTTCGGTATTTCCATGGTTACCGTGGTGTGATGGTAGTGAAGACCCACCGGTAGACGAAACCACTCATGATCCAGGTGAAATTACCATCGTTAACGATGGCTCTATGGATGCTTGGGTGAAGCTTAGCGACATCACAACTGACGGTGTTCTTTTCGGTGGCGACAACCCGATCGCGCTTGGTGTGGATGAAGATCCTGTGCTTCTTGAGCCAGGTGAAGAGCAAACATTCACTGTACATTGGGCATTTCCACTTGAAGCAGAAAATGAGTATCAGGGTGGAGAAGGTATCGCAGATTTTCACTTTGATGCCGTGCAGGCTGACAACAATGATGCAGGCGATGGACCAAACTCCTGGAATGAAGATGCTTCATAAGAATGCGTAGGCAGAATACACCGCGGCAACGATTGTCGCGGTGTAGGTTTTAGCAGCCATCGTGCGTGAGGAGGGCAGTGATGTGGAAAAATATCATCTCAGATTATTTATATTATTGTTCATTGATTTAATATTCGTTCTATTAATGGCTATTTTTTCAAGCGATTTGCAGGCATCAGATCAGCAAGAGCAAATAGATTCGACTTTTGAGATTGACATCGGAACTTTTCCTTCCTCGGCATTTATCGGAGGGAGTAATTTCGCTCCCGGCGATCAGATTCAATCCGGCATTGACGTCCAAAATCGAGGCCAATATGATTTTGAGTACACCATGACGGTCTATAGAGAATACGGTTCGGAACGCTTATATGATATTTTGAATGTGGAAATTGAACATGAGGGCAGCATCATATTTGCGGGGCCATTAAAGGATTTGGACGTAGGGATGGGTGTATTGAAAAGCGGTGATGAAGATCATTTGCATGTCACTGTTCATTTACCATTACACGCGGGGAATGAGTATCAAGGTTTAGAAGCGGTGGCTGCTTTTGATTTTGTTGCACAGGGAGCACCCGGGGACGATGACGAGCCGTTGTCTCCGACAGAACCCCCTGGAATTGACCCTGACCCTCGTGGCACATGGTCATCTGATGACACTTCTTCTGCCACTAAAGAATCAGGAATGGACACACGTTCTTCAATTGAAAAATCCTGGGAAGACATCCAAGATACCTTCCAGGATGCTATTCAACCACTCGTAACTCGGACAGGTATGGGTGAAAGCGATTCACGCTCCGGAGGTTTATTACCTGAAACGGCTTCGCATTGGCTTGTTCTTCTTATATTAGGTTTGCTGGTGATCATTATGGGCATTTATTTGCTTAAAAGACAAAAAAAGAACATCAAGGCATAAAAATAAAACAACGGCTGTCTGTTGATCGGCCGTTGTTGTTTGTCGGTAGGCTCTGGTCTCAAGGTTGTTCTTCCTCCATGTCAGCATCCGTCTGTTCACTCTTATCCTCTTCGGAAGGCTCTTCTTCATGGTTTTTCTCGATGGATTCATTTTCGGGGGGTAGTTCCGTTTCTGTTTTTTCCTGTTCATTTTCTTCAGACTCTTCCAGATCTAATTTTTCTTGCTCTGTTTCTTCCTCACTGACATCATTATTTTCTTCTGTTTCTTCTTCAGGTTCGCTTTCCCAGTCGGCTTTAAAATTCGCGCGTGAGTGTTCTTCATCCGTGAACAGTGTACTTGCGGCATCGACAACATGTACAAAAGAAAATAATAAAATAACACCGAAAACAAATATTTTTGCTATTTTCAATGTATATCCTCCTTATGTTCTTTTTAACGAACTGCACATTAAGTATAGAACATGATAAGCAAAATGGAAAATGCTATTTCAGACAAAAATTCGCTATAAAGAACGATTATTGTTCTTTATAAAGCATACCCTCTGTTTTCCTAATGATTGCGCCTCTTTAGTAAAGCGGTGGACCCAGAAATGAATTTGACGTTCGTGATATAGAAAGATACAATATCTGTAAGGTGTTGGCTTCGGACGCGATTGACTATACGAATAAGAATAGGGAGATCTAATGTGATTGGAGAACGCATTCAACAGCTCCGTACTGAAAAAGGTTTTTCATTGTCAGAGTTAGCCGAGCGTGCAGGTGTAGCTAAATCTTATTTAAGTACGATTGAGCGGGATTTGCAAAAAAATCCGTCTATTCAATTTTTAGGAAAAGTTGCCGAGGTGCTTGACGTATCCATTGATTATCTTTTGCATGAGGGAGGGAATCAGGATGATCGTGAACTTGATCCCGAATGGCAAAAGCTTATTGAAGAAGCGATGGACGCAGGGGTAAGCAAAGAGCAATTTCGAGAATTTTTGAACTTCAATAAATGGCGAATGAGCAACTCGGATCAATAATCGGAAACACCGAAGCTCGGTTTTATCCATTTTCTTTCCCTTGTGGCTAAAAGCATAACTTTAGATAGGTTTTTGTAACACTGTATAATGCTATAGTTATAGTATGAGGTGTAAGCGGTGGATAAAATGCATAGGGGGGAATGCACGTTGCACGATAATTTGTATTTCGTCGATCGTGGGATGCAACAGGAAAAATTATTGATTCGACAGAAGGCAAGCCATTATAATGTAGACCCGGAATGGATGGAGCTGATGAAAGAAGCCCGGAATATGGGGTTGAGCAAGGAGCAGATTCGACGTTTTATTAAGGAAGCGGCCATGTCCAAGAATACATAGAGAACAATCATAAAAAACATTAAGCTCATCAACTCATTGAATGGATTCGATTCAAGAGGCCGATGAGTTTTATTTTTGATCGCTTACCTTGATTCGACAATGTTAACGATCAACGAACTGTGAGCGGGAGTGCCTGTTACACCCGAACTTCCGCAGAAGATTTTGCTTCAAACCCTTGTCCTGCCTGAGTTTTTGGTATATATGCCGGTCTCGGATAATAAACTGTAACAAACCATCCAGACTGGGAGGCGAGGGGTGTGCATGACTACATCAAAGAACGGACCATCAAGATAGGAAGATATGTGGTGGAAACCCGGAAAACTGTCCGAACAATCGCCAAAGAGTTCGGTGTTTCGAAAAGTACCGTGCATAAAGATTTGACAGAGCGGCTTCCTGACATTAATCCCGAACTGGCACACGAAGTAAAAAGCATATTGGATTATCATAAATCAATCCGGCATTTGCGTGGTGGGGAAGCAACAAAAGTGAAATATAATAATAAGGGGGAAAAAATCATTCACTCGTAGCAACTTTATTACTGTCGAAAAATTCGTGTTTTTTCGCTGATGCAAAAGCAGAAGCAACTAAACATGAACATAGCGCGATCGAAAACCTTGCAAAAAGACGAATGACGAAGGCTCGTGATCCGTGCTTCGTATTCGTCTTTTTATTTTCGATGAAAATGAATGGTTTTATGGCGCCAATATCGGCGTTCGCCTGTTCGTTTTGGACTTCATGGCGCCCAAAAGGACGACCGTTTTGCGCGTACGAACACCATGACCGCCCCCTATGTTCGGTCTCCATAACCGAACCATGGTTTTGTAGGATAAACGTTTCGTGCCCATAGTGATTGAGCATTTTTCTTTTCATGAAGACAATTCCCTTGTATTGTTTCTATTGTATAGGTTCATCCTCATGTATAGGACTAAGAAAGGGTGAAAGGGCATGAATGCAGAGTTTTCCTTATCCGTATTGGATTTGGCGCCGGTCCATGCGACACAGACGCCGGCAGATGCATTTGAAAATAGCAAAAAACTGATCCAACATGCGGACAAGCTCGGGTATCATCGCTATTGGGTGGCTGAACATCACAATATGAAAGCGATCGCCAGTTCAGCTACTTCCGTGCTGATCGGTTATTTAGCCGGCCATAGTGAGAATATTCGCGTCGGTTCAGGTGGCGTAATGCTCCCGAATCACGCGCCTTTAATCATTGCTGAACAATTCGGCACGCTGGAAGCGATGTACCCGGGCCGCATCGATTTAGGTCTGGGACGAGCGCCCGGTACGGATCCGATGACGATTCGTGCGTTACGCCGCGATCAAATGAGCAGTGTCAATGATTTCCCCGATAACGTGAATGAATTGCTGAATTACTTCAGCAAAGAAGACGCACCGGTGAAAGCAATCCCCGGCCATGGCCTTGAAGTGCCGATCTACTTGCTAGGCTCGAGTACTTACAGTGCGCAACTTGCGGCAGCTTTAGGATTGCCGTTTGCGTTCGCGAGTCATTTTGCGCCGGGTGAACTGTTTAATGCTTTGCGCTTGTATCACGAACGTTTCCAAGCCTCGAAGTTTTTAAGCGAGCCGTATGCGATGGTAACGGTCAATGCCGCTTTGGCTGATACGACACAGGAAGCTGAAAAACTGGCGACGACGAACTATTTACGGTTTTTAAGCATCGTTCGCGGGGGCCAGGCGGAAATCGATACGAAGCCGGTCGATAATATGGATGAACATTGGACAGAATTTGAAAAAGCACAGGTACTCCAATCGTTAAAATACTCATTCGTAGGCGATCAGGAAAAAGTGAAAAAAGAACTGGAAGATTTCCACGCTGAAGCAAAGTTCAATGAGCTCATCGTATCATCGGACATTTACGATCAGGAAAAAAGAAGACGCAGCTATGAGCTGTTGGCAAATATATGGAATGAATGAGAAAACCGGCAAGGGGGATGCCCCTTGCCGGTTTATGTATGTGCATCTTTCTGATCAATTCCTTTCCAAGTCACAAAATTTAACAAATATCGATAGGAAGATTCATATTTTGATTCGAGTGTGGTAAAATTAAGCATTGAGTGTGGCAATTATGAGTGCAAAGACAGCTCGTACATATAATAATAAAGAAACTTTCTACCCAGAGAGAATTTTCAATCTCCCTCGGGATAAAATAAATTATCATTCACGGCTGAGAGGAAGGTGCAACATGTTCGGAAGAGATATCGGAATCGATTTGGGGACCGCCAATGTGCTTATTCACGTCAAAGGTCAAGGCATTGTGTTGGAAGAACCATCCGTTGTTGCCGTTGATAACACGACCGGCAAAACGATGGCAGTGGGGGAAGAAGCCTTTCAAATGGTTGGTCGCACACCTGGGAATATTGTAGTGTTGCGTCCGATGAAAGATGGGGTGATTGCCGACTTTGATTTAACGGAATCGATGTTGCGTCATTTTCTGTCAAGGATTAATGTCCGTTCAGCTTTTGCGAAACCGCGAATTTTGATCTGCTGCCCGGCAGACATTACTTCCGTAGAGCAAAAAGCAATTCGTGAAACGGTTGAAAAAAGTGGCGGAAAGCATGTGTATTTGGAAGAGGAGCCCAAAGTAGCTGCTATTGGCGCAGGAATGGAGATTTTCCAGCCAAGTGGCAACATGGTCATTGATATTGGTGGAGGTACCACGGACGTTGCTGTTTTGTCCATGGGAGGGATCGTTACATCGAAGTCGATTAAAACGGCAGGTGACCAATTCGACAATGATATTTATCATTACATCAAGCGGCATTATAAACTATTAATTGGAGAGCGCACAGCAGAGGACATAAAAAAAGAGGTCGTAAGTGTTTCGCCGAACGGGCGTGCAGAAACATTCGATATCCGTGGACGTGATATGGTTAGCGGCCTTCCCCGTACGATCACGATTCACTCGGAAGAACTAAACGATGCCTTGAAAGAATCAGTGGCTACCATCACACAGGCGGCTAGGATTGTATTGGAACAAACGCCTCCGGAACTTGCGGCTGATATTATTGACAAGGGAGCATTTATTACAGGAGGCGGTGCACAGTTGCACGGGATGCAGGAACTTTTCGCCGAGGAGTTAAAAATCCCTGTCTTTATTGCCGAAGAACCGATGCAGTGCGTAGCGAATGGTACCGGAGTTATGTTGGAAAACTTAGAAAAAATATCCAGCAAAGTACGCGCCTAACAAGGGGGACACCGGAATGATCAGAGGTTTTTACCAAGCAGCTTCCGGAATGATTGCAGGGCAAAGGCAGACAGAAATGCTCGGCGATAATCTCGCGAATATGCACACCCCCGGCCATAAAAGCGATCATGGCGCCACGCGGACATTTCCGAACATGTTGATTCAAGCGATGGACAACGGGGATGCCGGAACAAATGGAATCATCGGGGATATTCCGACCGGGGTATACATGCAAGAACGAATACCGGATGTCCGGCAGGGAGATTTGCGCGAAACCGGTGTGGAAACCGATGTCGCCCTTCTGCAAGGAGCGCTGGAGCCTGAAGCGGATACCGGTGAGCCCGGAATGCTATTATTCGCCGTTCAAGATGAGGACGGGGATGTGCAGTACACGCGCAACGGAAACTTTGCCGTTGATGGACAAGGGCTTCTCACTACCGGCGAAGGTCATTACATATTGGGAACGGACGGCGAGCCATTGGAAGTAGAGAATGAGGGCTTTGTGCTGGAAAGCGACGGCGAGATCACGGCTGACTCAGGTGAATATGTCGGGCAATTAGAGGTTGCTTACGCACCCGATCCCTTGCAATTGGCAAAGACTGGCGCCGGTCTCTTGCAATATGAAGGGGAAGATCTCGAGGGATTGCCGAGTGCAGTGGGTGATGATGCGTATCCTTATGAATTACAACAGCAGTTTCTGGAGAGGTCTAATGTGGACGTCGGTCAAACGATGACAGACATGACAAAGGCGTATCGACAATTTGAGGCAAATCAAACGGTTTTACAAGCTTACGACCAAAATATGCAACGAACAGTGAATGACATAGGAAGCATTGGCTAATATTCCTTAGGAAATATGTCGAAAATAAGGAGGACGATGATGCTTTCATCAGCTGTCACGATGAGCCAATTGCAGCAAAGCATGGATACGATTTCAAACAATATGGCCAACATCAATCGTACTGGCTATCAACGCCGGGAAGATTCATTTTCCGATTTGCTTTTTCAACAAACGGATCATCAGCGTGTGTCTCAACCGGAAGGCAATCGTTTGACGCCTGAAGGCATACGTGTCGGAAACGGTGCCGGCATTTCGCAAACAGCGCTACGTTACGATCAAGGAGCGGTGCAAGAAACGGAACGTGCCCTTGATTTTGCGTTGGCGGAAGCCGGGGTCTTTTTTCCCGTACAAACAGAAGACGGACAAGCGTTTACGAGAGATGGCGCTTTCTATTTAAGTGAAACTGTCCCGGGTGCTGATACGTGGCAACTTGTGACCAGGGAAGGGGACGTGTTGACAAACGGTGATGGGGAACCATTTGTTGTTCCCGGTCAAGCGAGCGATTTTACGTTGGATCCGGACGGCACGCTTGTTGCTGATCTAATGGAAGGAGGCAGCGCTACATTGGGCGAATTGGAAGTGGCGACCATTGAACGCCCGCAACTGTTGGAAGCGATGGGAAATAATTTATTTCAACTCCCTGATTTGGCAGCGCTTGATGTAGATGAAGCCGATGTGCTTGGATTCGATGTTGCAGGTGCTGACCAAGTCACCCAAGGCGCACTGGAACAGTCCAATGTGGACATGGCCATGGAAATGACGAATTTGATGGAAATGCAGCGCAGTTACGGCATGCATGCACGGAATATTACACAACAAGATGAGATGATGGGGCTCGTGAACAGTCTTCGATAAGGGGTTATTCATGATCATGTGTGACGAAGGAAAAGATGGAAAAAATGAAAAGCGTGGCGAATCAAAAGGAAAAACGCGCATTAAGGGCTCGTCTCGTGTCTATTTGGCTGCGCCTTTTTATCGTTCTTTTTTTTGCTTTTCGCAAGCGTGATGGTCGGTTTGGTCCTCGGCTACTCGGCCGTTGGCGACGGCGAAGGGTTTCGGATATTACGTTTAGAGACGTGGCAAGACCTTTACCAGTATATTTCAGGGGGTTCATAAGATGTTGACGACAGAAGAAATACAAGCGATTATTCCCCATCGCCATCCGTTTTTATTGGTTGACCGTGTGGAAGAACTTGAAGTAGGAAAGCGATGTCTCGCGCTGAAAAATGTGACTGCCAATGAGGATTATTTTAACGGCCACTTTCCGGGTTATCCGGTTATGCCGGGGGTGCTCATCGTTGAAGCATTGGCGCAAACAGGGGCAGTTGCGTTGTTAAAAGATGAAAAAAACCGGGGAAAGTTAGCCGTCTTCGCGGGCATTGACAACTGTCGATTCAAAGGGCAGGTCACACCAGGAGACCAACTCAAGTTGGAAACGACTTTGACGCGCGTACGAGGTTCCATCGGAAAAGGCCATGGCATGGCGACCGTCAACGGTGAAGTGGTTGCAGAAATGGATTTGATGTTTGGACTTGTGGAACACGAAAATGGGAAAGCTTGATGAAAAGCTCAGGGATCCGGCGGTAATGAGGTTATTTTATCTATTCTAAGTATCCTTCCGTGACGGTGTGAAAATATAGGAGAATATGAAATAATGTATAAAGACATTCAAAAACAACCGCAACCCATAGACGAGAACCCAAGACGTTGTTATGATAAGCACAGTTAACAGGAAGCGCTGTTAACATATAAACTCTAACAATTAATGGGGGAACTTAATCATGAATAAGAAACTACTTTATGGAGTACTTTCAGGTATCCTTTCCGTAGGTATGCTAGCAGCATGCGGCGCAGAGGAAGAAGACGGTGAAGATCCTGCTGGCGACGATCCTGCTGGCGAAGAAGAAGACGATGGCGGTCTTGAAGAAGACGACGGCATGGAAGAAGATGACGGTATGGATGATGAAGGAGACGATGATCTAGATGCTGACGACGAAGAAGACGACGGTCTAGACGACGAAGAAGATGAAGAAGACGACGAAGAAGACGATGAACTAGAGCTTTAATTAAAGATCAATAGGAAGGCGCCCGTTGGGCGCCTTTTTGCATGCTCTACTTAGCTTAATTTGAAAGATTAAGGCTTCGCCAATTCATCGCGGCCGGGTGCTTGCGGTGGATTCTCCATCCATCCGTTGTCAATCATGAGCGTTGCACCGTCGCCGGCGTAAACGTGTCAGAATACAGGCGCGGGGTATTCACATTGACATCGTCCTCTGTGAATCCAACAGAAACCAGAAATTGCTCATCGTTAAAGAAAGACGTCAATGATTGGATATGCCCATCGGATATCCCCCTCTTTTCCTTTCACCAAAACCATTGATCAATCATCCAATTTAAAATTAATAAGGAAATTCCACTGTAAAGATTAATCCTGCCAATGATGATGGCTGTCTTTCTTTCCTTTTTTTTCTTCTCTCGGTCGTAAGCCTTGACATCAAAATACAAGATGAGAATCCCGGTCACCACTAATAACGTCACCATATAATTTGTATATCCAATCTCCATTACGTGCCTCCTCAATTTGCTTGTGTATCCACGCGCCGGATATTGTACATAACGTCAACATCAACATCGAGATGCTGAAATGTTTCTTGCCAGTTCTCTTTTGTGCCAATTTCCTCATTCCAATAGCGGGGATGCTTGGCACGAATGTATTCTCCGAATCCGAATATATCTGACTGTTCTTCTTGCATTTTCGCAATGAATCGTTTAGCTCCATCAGCCGTTAACTCTTTTCCTTTTTTTTCTATGCTCTCAATCACTTGCGGATCACTTAAGTTGGCATCTTCGTTCGTTTTTTCAGTGATCACGAATTCATAACGAATCTTCACGTTAACGTGAGGTTCCCCATCTTTTATGGTGGTATCCATTTTTGTTTGCCGTTTAATCGCTTCTGTTAATACTCGTGTATCCGTTTCGGGAACAGGCACAAAAATAGAATATCCCCCTTGCGAAAATCCAATAATTCCCATGAAGGTCCCAATTTCGAGTGGTTCTGTTTTCCCAATCATTTGATCACCTTTAAAATAGGCGAGGCCGTTGATTTGGATGTTTTCACTCGATTTAATCTTGAGATAGGGAAGGAATCCGTCTTGACCTTGGCTTGAGACCATTCGCCAAAATAAACCGAGGTAATCTTCGGGGAACTTCCCTAACCCAACGGCATTATCAACCATATTTGCGAGATATAATGTTGGCACTTGCTCCAATTCCGGTGCGATATCCATATATTGCGCGGCTTTCTCCTCGGAGATAACCATCCAGACATTTCTCCTTATTTGCGGATCGCGCCGCAAAGATTCGTTAAATTGATCCACCCCTTTTTTGGCCACATTTTCATTGATGACAATCACTCGTAATTGCCCTAAAAATAACTGTTCGGCAACTTCTTGTTGCAAATTGCTGATGGCTTCCTCCAGTGAATATCCGGTAACACTCAATACCCATACCGGATCTGATTCACCTTCGTCTCCCATTGGCGGCCCTAATGGAACTTCTCCTGGTATGGCAATTTGCACCGTCACGCAAATCATTTCTGTTTGCGGTGTTTCCACGATATGGCTAATGTTGTCTTCCTCTTCTTCTGTGCCGGGGTTTGCCTCGTCAATAGCAATTGCGAGCACGTTTGCCCGATTTTCAATGTCTTCACTGTCCCAACAGCCGGTGAGTAACGGAATAAGTAAAAATAGGAGACATCGGGCACCGATCCGTTTCATTGGGATCTCCTCCCTTGTTTCTTTCGCAATCGTGCGATCACATATAAAAGGATGGGATAGATGAGGGTCAATACAAGTCCCGCTATCCCAATCCTTTGAATGATTTCATACATCTGAATCGAGTTTTGCGGAAGCATGGCAATCACGAAGACGAAGGGGAGCATAAAAAAAGAAAACATTTTATGATCACGGAGCCGGAAAAGTTGTTTTGTGGCGTAGACGATAAACATGTATGTGGTATACATCGTTGTAAAAACCGCCGTGACAAACACGACTAAAAAAAATATATCAAGCCGCTCCAGAAACTCCCCGGGAATCGTTGCCGTCCTTGCCAATTCTAATGTCGGCCAAAGTAAATTCTTGATTTCTTCAGGCCCAAACAATACCAACGTATTGATGACGATAAAGACATACATTCCTCCCGCGACTACACTAGACCACACGGTTGCCTTCATCGCTTTTTTGGGCGCGCGCATAAACGGAATAATCATAGTGATGATAAACGAACTTTGCAGCAACGCGGCAATGGTTAACACCCCTGTGAACATCCCGCTTGCATCATTTCCCCATAATGGTTGGAGATAAAGAGAGTTCCCGTCCTCTAAGGAAAGGGCGATGAGGAGGATACTAGGCACAAAGAGAATCGGGAGATAAAAAACATGAATATATGCGAACGTCATCATATCGTTACGGGAAAAGATAGCAGCAAGTAAAAGCATAACGATAACCGTTATTTCCAATGGCGTTTCCGGGAGAATGTTCGTAATGACGACTTCCCCGAACTCGCGCGCGACAAGACTCGTTAATGTAATGAAAAAAACGATGATCAACAAACTGCCGATTCGCCCCGGCCATTTGCCGATAATATTTTCACTGTAGTGAATGATCGACTGCTCCGGAAATCGCATCCCCAGCATGGTTAAAACCGCAAGTCCGAAAAAGCTGACCAATATGGCCAAAAATGTCACCAATGGGGCCCCTGTATCCCCGGCTCTTACAGCTATTAACGGGAGAGGAAGCAGACCAACGCCGAGCCCTGCGTTAATAACGATGGCTGTTGTTTGATAAACGGTTAGATTTCTTGGTAATCCCATGACTTCCATCCTCTCGTCGAACCACCGATGCTCCATTAATCACGTGTGCTGTTTGATTCATTGGACATTTGTTCGGATTCTTTTCTATCTACGCGTCTTTGATTTGGTGATCGGAGAAAGTCCGGACGTCTCCATTGCCCCCATAATGGTGAGCGAAACACAACATCTTTCCATCCTTGCGCATTTCCCGGCGAAACCGGGCTCATATAAGGAACCCCAAACGATCTTAATGAGAGCATGTGATTAAAGATGGTGAGGATTCCGATGACAACGCCATAAAGTCCGAATATGGCAGCCAGAAGAATGATAGGAAAACGTAGAATACGTAGAGCAAATGAAGCGCTATAGGCCGGGGTAGCAAAAGATCCAATCGTGGCTAAAGCGATGACAACCACGGTGATCGGACTGGCAAGTCCGGCTTGGACAGCTGCATCGCCGACGATCAGTACGCCGATGATGGATAACGCTCCACCAACTTGGGTCGGTAAACGAATGGTCGCTTCCCGTAAAACCTCCATGGAAATTTCAATAAGTAATACTTCTACCAAGGCTGGGTATGGGACTCCGGCTCTTCCGCTTGCAACCGCAACGGCAAAATCCGTAGGCAGTAATTCCGGATGAAAAGATATAAAGGCGACATAGAGTGAAGAGGTTACTAACGCAAATACAAGTGCTATGATTCTTATGATTCGGATGAAGTTTCCCATTAATAATCGATTCGTATAATCCTCTGTCGTTTGATACAGTTGATTGAACACAATCGGCAACAGTAAAGCAAATGGAGATCCATCGACAAGGATCGCCACCCTTCCCTCCACTAAATTGGCCACTGTTTTATCGGGGCGTTCGGTCGTTTGCAATTGAGGGAAAGGGGAATATTTGTTATCCTCAATGAATTGTTCAATGTACCCGATATCGGCAATAAAATTAATATCGATGGTGTCCAGGCGTCTTTCCACTTCTTCAACGAGCGTCGTCTTTGTTGTTCCTTCCAAATAACATATCGCTACTTTTGATTGGCTTTGACGTCCGAGTTTAAGGGTTTTCACCCGAAAAGCAGGGGATGCCAGTCGATAACGCAACAAGGATATATTGGTTCCCAATTGTTCAATGAACCCTTCCCGCGGTCCCAGAACGACTTGTTCTGTCTTTGGTTCGTCGATGGCCCTTTTCTCACGTTGACTTGTTTCGATAAGAAGTGCTTCATCGTGACCTTCGATGATAACAATCGTTTTCCCGCTTAGCATTTCCTGCACCAGTGTGGATAATTGATTTTCCAATTCCATTTCACTATGGTGGATGGTTTCGTTTAAAAGTACGTCCAGCAACTGTTCTTTTTTTACACTCTTACCGGTCAAGTGGGGCGGCACATACATTAAGGCTTTGAGAATATCGGTGTTGATCGATATATGATCCACCAGGTCCGAAAAATAGAACATCACCGCCGAAAAGTTCCCGAAAACATGAAAACGGCGCGTTACGAAATCCTCACTCTGCCCCAACGCGTCCTGTATAAAGCGAATCGCATCCTCCAGATTTCCGGAGAGCACTCTTTGCGTTTGTTGTTGATATTTTTTTTTCATAAAAAGGAATGACACGATTGATCATCCTTTGGAGATGCTGTGATTGGGCTTGCAGAAGGGTGGCGCCCGTGGTTAACAACTTACAATAATGAGCATCTCATTTGTTTATCTTATCGTTCCTTTTAAAGACAAATCTATACGGAATGTGTACGGCGCCCATCGAAAAAAGACGCCACCGGGCGCCTAAGGCACCAAAAAACTGTGGCGCACAATCAGTTCTTTTCTGGATTCCCTGCGCGATAGCTATAAATAGAAGTTACACCATGTCCAATATGGCCAAAATTTTCTGTGAAAATTGAATGATGGGATTGTCTTTGAACATTTGTCATAATGGTTTATAATAGTTGTGAATGAAAAATATTTTTATTCATGCATTCATATAAGGAGGTTTTTAGTTGGCTCGAGGATTTAATGATGATGAAAAACAAGTCATCACGAACTCCCTTATAGAACAAGGAAAGATTCTTTTCGGCAAATTTGGATTGCAAAAAACAAGTATTCATGAAATCACTAAAAACGTTGGGATTGCTCAAGGGACATTTTACAAATTTTTTCATTCGAAGGAAGAATTATATTTTGTGATACTTGAAATGGAAGAAGATAAAATAAAAGAACAATTTGCTAATTTGGATATTTTCAAGGAAAATCAACCGAAAAAAGCAATCAAACGTATACTACAGCAAATGGTCAATACAATCGAGCAGAACCCATTCATTCGAGAATTATATATTGGACGTAACATGGAAAATATGCTAGACAAATTATCTCCGGAATTACTTGACAAACATTTTAAAAATGATTCTATCTCATTTTTGCCTTTAATTGAAAAATTTAAGAATGAAGGGTTCATTATTGAAGAAGCCCCCGAAACCATCGCGAGTGTATGCCGTTCTTTATTTTTACTAACACTTCATAAAAAAGAAATTGGTGAAGAAATTTATACTGAAACCATTAAACTGTTTATTGATCTGATTGTCGATGGTCTTATAAAAGAGGAGGGGGAGTAAATTGCGAACAGTCATTAAATCAAACCGTATATCAAAGAAATACAAAGGTTTTCAGGCTGTCAAAGATGTTTCTCTAAGTATTGGTAAAGGAGAAATATATGGATTTATCGGGTTAAATGGATCTGGTAAAACGACAACGATTAGAATGTTACTTGGCATGATCAAGCCAACTGAAGGCACTTGCTATATAAAAGGTGAAAAAGTAACTTCCACTAATCAGCGTATTTGGAGAAGCGTCGGACACATCGTTGAAACTCCCCATTGTTATCCTGAGCTTACTGTCTTAGAAAACTTAGAAATTTTTCGGCGTATCAGATTGATGTCAAACCCTGATATCGTCTCGAAAGTCATGGAACAGCTTAATTTAACACGATACGCCCAAAAAAAGGCTGGGAATCTTTCATTAGGGAATGCTCAACGATTAGGAATTGCAAAGGCTCTTCTCCATTCACCAGAAATTTTGATTTTAGATGAGCCCATGAATGGCTTGGACCCTTCAGGAATTGTAGAAATTAGAGCGTTACTTCAAGATTTAGCGTTTAATCGAGGCGTTACCATTTTAATGAGCAGTCATCTGCTTAGTGAAGTAGCTAAAATAGCAACTAAAATTGGCATCATTCATAATGGGCGATTAATACAAGAAATTGAATCCATTCAACTGCGTGATCTTCTCAACCAACAGCTAGTCATTGATACCCGTCATAATAAGTCGGCTATTTCGCAACTAACAACTGCTGGGTACGCCTCAAAAATAAATAACGATGGATTAATTGAAACCACCGATGGAAGAGCCATTCGAGATCCCGATGAGATATCCCGATTGCTTGTGTACACAGGGTTTGCCCCAACGAAATTAATTGTAAAAGAGGAAAACTTAGAATCTTATTTTATGAAAATTATCGAAAGGGAAGGGGAAAAAGTACAATGAAATATTTTCTCGTTACCTTGCATATGGAAGGGCTTAAAATCATCAAGTCGAAAGTCATTTGGATAATCGCAGCAGCTTTCAGCATTGCCCCGCTAATGGCTGGTTTTTTTATGTTCGTATTAAAAGATCCAGCACTTGCGGAAAGTACCGGATTAGTCGGGGCTCAAGCGCAAGTTGCTGGAGAGGCTAACTGGCAGTCCTATTTAGACTTACATGCCCAGATGATTGCAGTAGGCGGTATTTTCGTTTTTGGTTTTGTTACAAGTTGGATATTTGGAAGAGAGTACGTTGATAACACTGTAAAAGACCTTCTGACCCTTCCTTATTCAAGAGCAGTGATTGTTATATCAAAATTTTTAGCGTCATTTATTACAAACATAGCATTAAGTGCCTATATCGTAACTTTCGGTTTTTTTATTGGGTGGATCGTAGGTCTTCCACAATGGTCTTCAGCCATCGTGGTGCCGAGTCTTTATGTCATACTAATCGTTACCATGTTAACGATTATTCTAAGCACTCCTGTTGCTTTCTTTGCAAGTTATAGTCGTGGATATTTAGCTCCGGTAGGCTTTGTCATTATGACACTTATTTTTTCGCAAATTGTTGCAGCTGTAGGGCACGGTGACTATTTTCCATGGGCGATACCGGCACTCTACAGTGGTTTAACGGGAGAAAACATTATCAATTGGAGCAGTTTAATCATCATTGGCATTACAAGTTTGTTAGGCTTTCTCAGTACATTATATTGGTGGCTTTTTGCAGACCAGCATTAAGAAAGGGAATGCTATTGCTAAGATTGTTTATCCAACCGGGATCGCCATTTCCTCGACGACACACATCTGCAATCATGGCCAAAACCGTTTTTTGACCTCAATATTTTCTCTAATCGTCGTATCGCGCGGACAAGCATTTAAATAATGTAAGCACTCCGCTGCTGCCGATAAAAACCATCGATAGGGAAGCAACATTATGGTACCATTTCCATTTACGCCACTTTACAAGCCCCGTCTTTTTATCCACAAAATATTCGATCAACGTATGAATGCTGCTGTAAAGCACAGCTTGTCCAATGATGCTCCACCATTTGGCGTGATAAGTGAATTGGTTAAACCAGACGCAAAAGAGCGGGAGGATAAGGTGCTCGTACAAAACATTCGTGTCAAAATACTTCGGTAAAGGACGTATCGGATAATTCAATCGTTTTCCTTTCACGACGATCTGGGCCAAAAAGGTGACCACCCACCCTGTTGCAAAGAAAACAATTCCCCATTCTTTTACGCGATTTTTTTGAAATGTAAATGGAAAACATGCCAAACCAATCACGAGTAATAGTCGTAAAACTAATCGTTCCAAAATGTCCTTCCTCCTTTATTGACCGGATGCATCCTCGGTTTTTGCCACCCCAAGGGCGTGATGATCCCATAGTATCTGTTCTACCTTTTCCACTTTGTCCGGATGACATGCAACGATTAAAATTACTTCGGATTTTTTGCCTTTTAACAGCCTTTTTCTTTTACTAAATACTTTATATATCAGGAGGTCGATGATAAAACCAAACAAGAATCCAGATGCAGCGCCAAGCAGTCCCCAATAGATCGGTCCCCATTCCCACTCGAAACCGAGGCTGGCTCCGATAACGGAAAACACCACGGCCAGGGCGACTCCTTTATCAAACAAACTCACTCCGTCCGAACGATGGAGCGAATCAAACAATTTGCGCTCCTCGACGCGATTTTCAAGTGGAACGGCTAGAATACTCTTTTTTTGGATGCCGATCGTGTTCAAACTTGATAAAGCGAGTTCTAAATAGATGGAATGTTCAAAGGTGGCAAAGATTTGCATGTTTATATCTACACCTTCCGATCAGACAGTCTTATACGGTACGTTTGATAATTTGCTTGTAAAAAATTACGTTGTTCGTTTTCAAACAGTTTATTATTTTCCACCGTATTCACGTAAGCGTCATAAATCGCGAAGCCAAAGACAGACGGCAAGAAAAGAAGCCATTGTGGGTCCAACACTTGTGTGGCTTCACCGACTTGACCCAAAAAGAGAAGATGGGTGGCGATCAACACTTTCGAATAATAAACGAAAACAATAAACCAAGTGGTGACAAAAATAGCTGTAAGCACACGATGAATGTATAATTGCCCCAACCCCGGGGTTACGAGCGACCAAAGAACCGCCATGATTGGCCTTCTTTTGTCCAAGTAATTCATTTCCATCGCACCCAAATTAAAAGAGGCAATCGGGGCATTTTCCCGCTCAGCCAGCAAATACTGTTTATTTAGATCCACCGTCGTTCGATAACTGTCCCAGATTCCGAAAATATACACCGGAATATACATCAGCACCCATCTTGGTTCGAGGGCTTCTTTGGCCAACTCAAAATGACCCGTAAACGAATAAACCATCGCAAGGTTGAGATTAGACATCACATTGATAAGAATTTCCCAGAGGAACAAAGTGAAGCCTCTCAGATATTTTGATAAAAGAAGATGGCCAAATCCGGGAAGGGCGGCGCCCCACCACGCGACGATGTAAGGGTTGCGTAAATGTAATTGTGTGGTGCCTAAAATACTGACATATGCTTTGAAGCGACGCTCTTGATTGGTTTGAGAAAAATTCTTCATGATGGTCGATCTCCTTATAATGGCTTTAGGTGAGCGTCTTAATTAGGGACTGCTGACTAACGGAAAAAGACTGGCACATAAGCTTTTTCCGTTGGTGTTGTCAAAGCTGGATGCAAGGAAATCCATCCTATAAGCAAAAAAACCCTTGCACTTCTGGCAACGTACGGAGGGACGGTGCTGCAATGGCGAGATTCCAGCGGAAAAACGGACGCGTCAAGCCCCCACAGCGCCGGTTTTGCGCGAGGAGGCTTGCCCGTTCGTCCGCGGAAAGCGAAGCCATGGAAGCGGCATCCCGGCTTTAGCTGATAGCTGCAAGTTGTTCAGCAATCCCTAATTATTATCCTGGTTGCAAATCCAAGTCCCAATCCGACAAAAGAGCTGAGAATCGGCAAAAAGATCGGTCCGACAACCACGCCCATGATCGCTTGGGAGGAATAAGCAACGCCAATCGTCGTAATGAATGCGGCCGAGGCAAAGGGGACAGCCATATACGGTTTTTCGTCACCGCCGGCATTTTTGTAAGCATCCCAAATCGCAAAAAAATATAAGCAAGGATAAAACATAATCCATAAGTAATCCGCTTGCTGAACTGCTTCTTGGGTATGTCCTTGAAAACTTAAAACGATCAACGTGTTCAAATTTCCTTGCACATTAACGATGATCTCAATCAAGATAAGCAGGATCCCTTTCACATAGTTTCGACTTAACAATTGGGCGAATCCCGGCAAGGCGATGCTCCATAAAATGGCTTCAACCTTTTTTTCCATTGGTCTCTCCTACTTTGTGTTATTGTCGAAAACGGCAGCGGAACTTCCATTTTTGCTCTTTCAAAGGGTCCTTCTTTTCTAATTAGCTTTTCCGGGTGATAAAGATCAATGCATGGGCGAAAAGGTTGCCTAGAAATTGCCGCGGCCTTGGTTAACCGCGACAATAGCTGTTTTTTTATTCCAGTGTACGATTCATATCGTCGACATTGATGGGGCGTTCGGGATGTGTGGGATCACCTTTTGCAAAAATCCCGTCACCGCCGCAAATCGTGCAAGGATATTGCCACCCTTCGTCATCCGCCAAGAGACCTGTCCCATCACAGGACGTACATACGTTTTTATCTTTGCTCATGCGTTCAACGCCTCCTTCTTTTTCATCATGATGTCCATGCGCTCGATAAAATAACACGGATATGAGAGGATGGAAGCAATTGCTACTTGCACTGCTATAATCAGTGGGAAAGTTGGAGGGATTGGCTTGAGCAAAACAACGGAAAACACCGGTTTTACATGTGAACACTGCGGGAGAGAGGTGCAACCGTTAACGAACGGCAGTTATCGAAATCATTGCCCGTTTTGCCTCCATTCCAAGCATTTGGATAAGCGCCCCGGTGATCGTGCTTCTGTATGCGGAGGGATCATGAAACCGGTTGATCTGAGCTATCATTCGAAAAAGGGATACCAAATCGTCCACATTTGTCAGCGCTGTGGTCATGAACAACTGAACAAAACAGCGGAAGACGAAGAACAAAGCGACGATGTCATCGCACTTATGGCACGGTTGGCGAAGGGTTGAAGCGCACTGGAAAAACATTGTTGCACACTTATGACCTCACCAGCGGCTCATGATGACCTAACCCGAATTCGAACCGGTACTTCGGTCGCCATGCCCCCCGCTCATGAAGCCCCAAATCGTGTTCAAACCAGTATTTCGGGTACCATCCACCAGTCGATCATGGTGACTTACCTCTGCTCCGATCCAACGCCCCGTTCGTCGTTGTTTCAACACTGAGTATAAACTTTGCTTAATATTTTGATAATGAAACCAAAATATGCTATTATTAAGTATATTTACAAAATGGGAGGATACACGATGATTGTTTGTTTGACCTTTTACGAAGAAACGGAAGCGCAACAGCGGTTGGCTGAACTGTATGAGTTTCATAATGATATGTATTTCGATCCGGATCAAAAAAGGCTTCTCTTTGAACGGGAGCAAATTCATGTTGTCGTGGGAAAAAGGGCAAGTCTTGAACAGTTAAGAGAGCGAACGTTACATAATTATGTTGCCCTGGTTAATCCCGGGGACCGGCAATCATTCGAGAAGGTCCTGAATGCGGGGGTTTCGCATGTTATTGCCGGTTCACATCCCATCCCAACGTTAGCATATCAGATTAAAAACAGGACATCCGGTCCTTCTTATATCGACCCGGCGCTAAACATTGATTTTCTTAAGGTATTTGATAAGGCGATCACTCGCAAGACTGGTGTACAAAGGCACTTTCAGCTTGATTTCGAAAAAGCCTCTTCGAAACTCAGCCCTGCTGAATGCCGTATTTTGCAAGGAATTTTAGAAGGGAAAAGCAATCTAAAAATTGCGGAAAATGCTTATCTTGCCAAATCAACCGTCAACAATCATGTAAGTCAAATTATAAAAAAAATCAATGCCAAAGACCGTACACATGCAATCAAAAGAGCGATTGAATTGGATTGGATCGTAGGCGCGTTTCACGATCGGGGAAGTTTCGAAAGTCCGCAATTAATGGCGGTGCATCGGTCGAGTGGCCACGCAGCTTACAACGTTTAGAATAATACCATCGGGCGCCCGATTCTATCCTGGGCGCTTTTTTGGGCAGGTAAGAAAGTGTAAATCAACGTTATTACCTGCATAAGTTGGGCGAAGGATCTCGCCATAAAAGCTTGGCGAAAAGCCAAGTTTTCTAATGCCTGAAATAAAGGATTTTGTACCTTTCATCGAGAAACTACATACAGAGAGGAGGTCCGTGTATGACATCGATTAAAGTTGGTGTTGACATTGGCGGAACGTTCACCGATTTTGTTTTTCTCGAGAGCAAAGGAAACCGGTCGTTTGGAAAAACGTTGACAACGTATCCGGATCCTTCGGACGGGTTTATTGACGGATTGGAAGATAATTTACAAAAATTTGGGTATCGTTATGAAGACATTGATACGATCATTCATGGCACAACGCTTGTAGTGAATGCTCTGATTGAGCGAAAGGGGGCGAAAACGGCATTAATCACTACCGAAGGGTTTCGGGATCAACTGGAAATCGCTACCGAGAGTCGCTACGACCTCTATGATCTTTTTGTAGAAAATCCGTTTCCCCTCGTTCCGCGGGAACTACGGTATACTGTAAAAGAACGGATCTTGAATGATGGAACAGTAATGGAAGCCCTCGATGAAACGGGGGTAAAAGAAACCTTTCGTCGGCTTAGGGAGGATGGTGTGGAAGCTGTAGCCGTTTGTTTTTTACATAGCTATCGGAATATGGCGCATGAAACTCGCGTACGTGAAATAGCCGAAGAAGTGGCACCGGATCTGTACGTCTCTCTTTCCGGCGAAGTTTCGCCCGAAATCCGTGAGTATCCGCGCACGTCCACAACAGTGGCGAATGTATTTGTGCAACCCCTCGTGCAACGCTATTTGGGTAAATTGGAAAATGCCTTGCAAGCGAGAGGATTTTCCGGAAATTTTCTCATGATGCTCTCGGGTGGGGGGACGTGTACGGTTGAGACGGCGACGCGCTTTCCCATTCGCATTCTTGAGTCCGGGCCTGTCGGCGGGACGATTGCCGGTGCTTATTACAGCGAGCGCAGTCGCCTTGGCCAATTGCTTGTATTCGATATGGGCGGGACAACGGCAAAAGCAAGCCTCGTCGATGATGGAAAACCGCTCACGACGAATGAATTTGAAGTCGGTCGTGCGGAGCGGTTCATGAAGGGGAGCGGCATGCCGGTGAAAGTGCCGGTCGTGGAAATGATTGAAATCGGCGCCGGCGGCGGAAGCATCGCGCATGTCAATCGCCTTGGTCTTTTGAAAGTGGGTCCTGAGAGCGCCAGTTCCAACCCGGGGCCGGCCAGTTATGATTTGGGCGGCACGCGGCCAACGGTTACCGATGCCGATCTCATCCTTGGTTATTTAAATCCGGATTATTTTCTCGGCGGAAATATGCCGTTGAATAAAGCGCGGGCGTATGCGGCCATTGAAAAGGAAGTTGCCAAGCCGCTCGGGTTAGGTGTAGTGGAAGCGGCATGGGGCATTCACGAAGTCGTGAATGAAAATATGGCGAGTGCAAGCCGCATTCATGCTGTTGAAAAGGGTAAGGATATTCGTGACTATCCGCTTTTTGCCTCCGGCGGTGCCGGTCCGGTGCATATCAGTCACGTGGCGGAGATTTTAGGTGTGGACACGGTGTTGCTGCCGATTGGCGCCGGTGTGAATTCGGCTTTCGGTTTTCTCACATCAGCCCTCGCGTTTGATTTTGTCCGTAGTTTTCACGGGAGGCTAGACACAATGGTTTGGAAAGCAGTCATGGCTTTGTTTGAGGAAATGGAACGTGATGGAAAGACGCTGCTCGCGCAAGCGGGTGTGACAGAAGAGATTGAAATCTTGCGGTATGCGGAAATGAAATACGCCGGGCAAACGCACGAGATTAGCGTGCCCATTCCCGCCGGCGAACTTACGGTCCAAAGTGTTGCCGAGATTACGGAAAACTTTAAAACGGAGTATGCGAAACGTTACGCCGAAGCGAATGAGGAGATGGCGATGGAAGCATTGAATTGGCGGGTCGTTGTGCGTGGCCCCGAACCGCACATTTATCTCCGGGCGTCGGAAAATCAAGCGACGGCAGTTGCTAGTCCGAAAGCGTACCGCGACGTTTATTTTCGGACATATAAATCTTTTCGGCAGACACCTGTCTACGAACGGGCAACCCTTGCCCCGGGGGTGGAGTTCAACGGTCCCGCTATCGTGGAAGAACGGGAATCGACGCTCGTCGTCAACCCCGGTTTTCTTTTAAAAGTAGATGAATTATCCAACTTATGGATGATAAAGGAGGGGGCGCATGTTTGATCCGATTCAATTGGAGGTGCTTTGGAACCGTCTCGTCACTTTGCTTGAAGAGCAGGCGAAAACATTGATCCGGACCTCCTTTACGAGTATTTTGTCCGATGCGAATGACTTGTCGGCCGGTTTGTTCAATAAAAATGGAGATATGATTGCGCAAGCGCAAACGGGAACGCCGGGACATATCAATTCCATGGCCACCGGTGTGCGGTATTTTTTGGAAAATATACCGGGGGAGACATTAAGAGAAGGGGATGTCCTCATTGGAAATAACCCTTATGAAATATCGGGCCATCTGTTGGATATAACCATCGTAACGCCTGTATTCTTCAAAGAGCAATTTATCGGTTATTTTGCCTCCACCTGTCACGTTGCCGATGTGGGCGGGCGCGGTTTCAGCCCTGAGGGAGAGAGCATTTACGAAGAGGGTGTCCTTATTCCCTATATGAAGTTCTATGACGAAGGAGTGATCGATGAGACGCTTGTGGCGTTGCTTCGCGCCAATGTACGCGCGCCCGACCAAGTGCTCGGCGATTTACGTGCCCAAGTGGTCGCGCAGGACGTGGCCATTGCGCGTTTACGGGAGACACTTACGGAATTTGGGCTTGAGGATTTGGAAGCAGTCGGTGCCGAAATCATGCGCTTGTCGGAAACGGCCATGCGCAAGGCGATCGCCGAATTGCCTGACGGAACGTATGAAAATGAATTGTACAGTGATGGCAGTGAGAAACCGGTGCGGTTGAAGTGCGCGCTCACCGTCAGGGGCAATGAGGTATATGTTGATTTCAGCGGAACTTCGGATGGCAGCTCGAAAGCGATTAACGTTTGCCTTAATTACACGCTCGCCTATGTGAATTATGTATTGAAAGCAACTCTTACGCCGGATATCCCGAGCAATGAGGGAAGTTTTCGCCCGGTGAGCGTGCGCGCACCCGAAGGCAGTGTGCTGAACGCGGTGCATCCGATGCCAACGGCGGCGCGCCATATCATCGGCCATTTTGCTCCGATGTGCGTGCTCGGTGCCCTCTATCACGTAATGCCGGAAAAAATCCCGGCAGAAGGGTCCGCTGCCATTTTCGCACTGCAAGTGCATGGAGAGGATAAAGCGGGGCAAGCCTTTTCTTTTGTTGTGTTCAATGCCGGCGGGGCGGGCGCCCGTCCGGGCAAAGATGGCCTTTCGGCAACGACTTTTCCATCGGGTGTTAAAGGAACGCCGGTGGAAATCATTGAAAATATGTCGCCGTTATTGCTGTATCAAAAAGAACTTCGTCCTGATTCAGGGGGTACGGGCGAATTTCGGGGTGGGCTCGGGCAGACGATTCGTTTCGGCGTACGGACCGATCGACCTTATCACTTACCCTTAATGTTTGACCGCACACAATTTGCGCCGAAAGGATTGGAAGGCGGGGGCGATGGGGCGAAGGCGGAAGTGAGCATCAATGATGCCCCCGTGGGCGATTCAAAGAAGTTGTACACGTTAGCGCCGGAAGACATTGTTACGATGCACTTGCCCGGCGGAGGCGGCATCGGGAATGCCGCGGATCGCGATCCGGAGGCAAAAAAAGATGATTACCGCAAAGGTTATGTCACGCGGGAAAAAGGGAATAGGTACTAAAAAGGAGGAAGCGTATGCGTTTACAAGATAAAGTAGCCATCGTGACCGGTGGTGGCCAAGGGATCGGCAAAGGCATTGCCGGAACGTTCGGAAAGGAAGGGGCAAAAGTTGTTGTCGCCGATGTCGATGAAGAAATAGGCCGTGAAACCGTTCAACAATTGCAAAACAATCAAATGGACGCTTTTTTTCAGCCGACCGACGTTAGTGATGATGCGAGTGTGATGGATCTGGTGAAAACGGTGGTGGACAATTATGGCGGCATTGATATTTTGGTGAACAATGCCGCGATCAATTTTCGCAAATCCTTGCACGAAACGTCCTTGGAAGAGTGGAACCAACTTCTGGGGATCAACTTGACCGGCCCTTTTCTATGCTCAAAATACATGTTGCCGGAAATGCAAAAACGGGGAGGCGGCTCCATCATCAACATCGCATCTTGGCACGCGGAAAAGACGATCCCCCGCCTCGCCGCTTATGCTACTGCGAAAGGTGGATTGACGGCACTTACACGGCAAATGGCCCTCGATTATGGCGCCGATCAGATTCGTGTGAACGCTGTAGGGCCGAGCACCGTCGATACACCTCTGCTGCAAAAAACATTCGAAAGTCTCGAAGACCCGGATGAAGCGTTTAGGCAAACGCTTGATTTTCAGCCGATGGGCCGCATCGGCACGACGGAAGATATCGCGAACGCTTGTTTATTCCTTGCTTCGGATGAATCCACGTACGTAAGCGGGCAGACGCTTATGGTTGATGGCGGCGCCATCAACAAAATCGCCCGTCCGTTGATGTTTGACTGAGCGCCCGGGGATTCGATCCATGGCGCCCGTATTGGAAACGGCCAAGACGCCTAACGATCTGTTTTAGACGACCACGCTGATTCTAGATCGTTTGAAGGCGTCTAACGATCTGTTTTAGTCGCATGGCGCGATTCTGGATCGTTGGAAAGCGTCAATCGATCTATTTTCTGTGTTTGCCGCAGATTTAGAACGTATGGCAGGATTTTTTTAAAATTGGTGAACGGGATTTTTGGACACTACACTTAAAATTAAGTTATGGCGTCCGTATCGGGAGTGATTAACGGTAAACGGTCGACATGGACGCTTCATGGTGCTTTTTTAAACTGTCATACGATTACGATCTTATGGAGCCCCTGTGGACAGACATCAAGTCAGACATCATCGAACTTCGGTCTTCATAAACGCTTCGTGGTGCCCCTTTTGATTGCGAATATCAAGTTTCAGTCCTCATGAATGTTCTCGACGCCCGGTTGATATTGATCAACCGTTCATGATAATATGAATATATGATCATATAAATAAGTATAATATGGAGGATCCCATGCACGATCTCGACGAAGAAACGCTGTTCACTGTTTCACAAACATTTAAAGCTTTATCCGACCCGACAAGAATTCGTATTTTACACTTGCTTTCCATAAAAGAATGTTCGGTGAACACGATAGCCGAACGTTTGTCATTAAGCCAGTCCACGGTTTCTCACCAGTTACGTTTGTTAAAAAATATCCGGCTCGTTACGTCGAGAAGAGAAGGAACATCGGTTTATTATTCCCCGGATGACAGGCATGTGCTCGAAGTTCTGGAACAAACTATTCATCATTCTTTGCATGATTAGGAGGTGTTCGAATGTCTCATAACCACCACCACCATCATACCGATAATAAAAAAGCGCTTTTGTTAGCCCTATTATTGATATTTACCCTCGTCATCGCCGAAGTGATCGGAGGTTTGTTAACGAACAGCCTTGCCCTTTTGGCTGACGCCGGACATATGCTGAGCGATTTTTTTGCCATTGGTCTCGCACTGATTGCGTTTAGGGTCGGAGAACGGGCAGCAAGCAAAAGCAAAACATTTGGTTACCGGCGATTTGAGATTCTTGCGGCGCTAGTAAACGGAATCGTGTTGATCGGAATTTCCGGATTTGTTCTTTGGCAGGCGGTTCAACGTTTTCAAGAACCTCCCGAAGTTGCGGGGGGAGGAATGCTGGCGTTTGCAGGCATTGCTCTCTTCATCAATTTGCTGATTGCCTGGATATTTTTGCGCGGGGGCGATGTGAAAGGAAACTTGAACTTGCGCGGCGCCTTTTTTCACGTACTCGGAGATATTGTCAGTACGATCGGTGTACTGGTTGCAGGACTGCTTATATTATCTTTCAATTGGACACTTGCCGATCCGATTATCAGCATCGTAGTGGCGCTGTTAATTTTAACGGCAGGATTTCGGATTGTGAGCGAGTCGGTACATGTCCTGATGGAAGGGAAACCACCGAGCATATCCTTGCAAAAGATTGAAAAGCATATAAAAGCATTGCCGCATGTCCATTCGTTGCATGATTTGCATTTGTGGTCGATCACTTCAGACTTCCCGGCGTTAAGTTGCCATCTTGTTGTAGAAGAGGGGGCGGACCGCGACGTATTGCTCTGGCAAGCGAACCACATATTAAAAGAAGAATTTCACATCTCACACGCAGTCATTCAAATCGAAGGTGAAGGGGTGGAATGTACATCCATGTGCTCAAGTCCGCGTCCTTCCACGTAACATTAGGGCGTGGGAATATGTCGATACGATTTATTAAACAAATGTTTGATGAAGAATGTGTGGACAGCCGCTCCGTATCGGGCGATGACCGTCTAGTGGTGAGGGACGCTGAAAGCTCCAACATCCCCCGAATTGGCAAAAACTGTTGAACTGAGGGACGCTGAAAGCTCCAACATCCCCCGAATTGGCAAAAACTGTTGAACTGAGGGACGCTGAAAGCTTCAACGTCCCCCGAATTGGCAAAAACTGTTGAACCGAGGGACGCTGAAAGCTCCAACATCCCCCGAATTGGCAGAAACTGTTGAACTGAGGGACGCTGAAAGCTCCAACGTCCCCCGAATTGGCAAAAACTGTTGAACTGAGGGACGCTGAAAGCTCCACAACATCCCCCGAATTGGCAGAAACTGTTGAACTGAGGGACGCTGAAAGCTCCAACATCCCCCGAATTGGCAAAAACTGTTGATCTGAGGGACGCTGAAAGCTCCAACATCCCCCGAATTGGCAAAAACTGTTGAACCGAGGGACGCTGAAAGCTCCAACATCCCCCGAATTGGCAGAAACTGTTGAACCGAGGGACGTTGAAAGCTCCAACATCCCCCGAATTGGCAGAAACTGTTGAACTGAGGGACGCTGAAAGCTCCAACGTCCCCCGAATTGGCAAAAACTGTTGAACTGAGGGACGCTGAAAGCTCCACAACATCCCCCGAATTGGCAGAAACTGTTGAACTGAGGGACGCTGAAAGCTCCAATATCCCCTGAATTGGCAAAAACTGTTGAACCGAGGGACGCTGAAAGCTTCAACGTCCCCCGAATTGGCAAAAACTGTTGATCTGAGGGACGTTGAAAGGGCTAACGTTTCTCGAACAGGTAGAAAATGCTGATCCCTTTTGAAACGTTACACTAGCTACTGTAATCATTGGCTATGGCGTGTTCACTGAAATCGAGCAGGTGAACGCGTTTTTTCACGATTTTCTCTCTCGATTAACGGGTATATATATCATGCATATTACGATCGGAGGGATTTATATGAAAAAAATAATGAATGATCCTGAAAACATTGTGTCTGCTTTTCTGGACGGGCTTGTCGCGGCAAACAATACCTTGATCCAACGTTTGGAAGGGACGGATGTCATTGCCCGGCGCTCGCTCACTTCGCAAAAAGTCGGCCTCGTTAGCGGTGGCGGAAGTGGACATGAACCAGCTCATGCCGGCTACGTCGGAGAAGGGATGCTCGATGCTGCTGTCGCCGGAGAGGTGTTCACGTCACCGGGAGCAGACCAGTTTTTCGCGGCTATCCAGGCAGCTGATCAAGGAAAAGGTGTATTGCTTCTCATAAAAAATTACAATGGGGACGTTATGAATGGTGAAATGGCACAGGAGATGGCGGAGGCAGAAGGGGTCAAAACAGAGATGGTCATCATTAATGATGATGTTGCCGTTAACGATCCCGAACAGCGCCGGGGAATTGCCGGAACGGTGCTCGTCCAAAAAATTACGGGTGCGTTTGCGGAAACAGGTGCATCATTGCCCGACGTGAAGCGTGTCGCAGAAAAGGCGGTGAGCCGGATTCGGAGCATGAGTGTTGCACTCAAGCCCTGTACATTGCCGGCGGTTGCTCAGCCGAGTTTTGATCTTTCCGAAGACGAAATGGAAGTTGGGATTGGCATTCACGGGGAACGGGGCATGGAGCGCCGGGACGTGGCGACGTCCGAAAAGACGGCGCAACTTTTACTGGAACCTATTTTAAAAGAAATTCCTTCGGAAGCGCCGTTGGCGATCATGATCAATGGCATGGGCGGCACTTCGCTTATGGAGCAGCATGTGTTTGCGAATGATGTGATGAAGCAATTGGATCGGGATATCCAACACACGTTTGTCGGGGATTATATGACAAGCCTTGATATGGCAGGCGTGTCCTTGACTTTGTTGGCACTCGATGAAGAATTGTCTGAATGCTTAGAAGCACCGGCGCGAACGGTTCAATGGACGCAAGGTTGAGGGGGTAGAGAAATGAATAGTGAGCAGGCAGCTCAGTGGATGCGGAGAACAGCGAAAAAGCTGGTCGAACATAAAGATGAATTATCCAAGCTAGATCAATTCGTGGGCGATGGTGATCATGGTGTGAATATGGAACGGGGCTTTCGAGCCGTAGTTGAGCGTCTGGACGATTGGCGGGAGTTACCTCTGTCACAACTAATGCAAAAAATCGGCAGTGCACTCGTCTCTAACGTTGGTGGTGCCGCAGGTCCGTTGTATGGGACTGCTTTTATGCGTCTGGGTGCAGCTTGGAAGGATGAGCGTCAAGCGGATGGTCCGGCGTGGATGTCGGGGATGACAAAAGCGGTGGAAGGGATTGCCCAGCGAGGGAAAGCCCAAGCCGGTGACGGCACGCTTTTGGATGTATGGTCTCCGGTGGCAGCAACGCTGGATGAAAATGAACCGGACTGGAAGAAAGTCGAGGAGATTGCGAAAAAAGGAATGGATGAAACCGAAGACATGGTTGTCAAAAAAGGGCGCGGAGCACTTCTCGGCGAGAAGTCGGTGGGTCATCTCGACCCGGGAGCAGTATCCAGCTTTTATTTGTTTCAAGCATTGGCGAAGACAATGAATGAGGGGGAAGGATAATGGCGGAGAATCGAGTGGCGATCCTTTTAATCTCCCACGTTAAGGCATTGGCGGAAGGCGCGCGGGAATTATTGCAGCAAGCGAATCCGGAGGTGGGCGTCTATGCTTGTGGTGGGCTCGACGGAGGCGAAATCGGCACAAGCGTGGACCGTATTGAAGCAGTCGTAGAAGAAATTGATCCGGAAAACGCTATTCTTATTTTTTATGACATTGGAAGCGCGAAAATGAACGCGGAAATGGTACAGGAAATGTATGAAGACCGAAACATCGCGATTTGCAATGCCCCGATCATCGAAGGGAGCTACGTGGCGACAGTGACCGCCGGCTTGGGTTCGCCAACGCTTGCGGAAGTGAAACGGGAAGCGGAAGAGGGGTATAGCAAGGAAGGGTGAAAACCCATCCGGTCATGAAAAGCAATTATGAAGAATTGGACTCCCAAGTCTCGGGAAACGTCTGTTTGTTGTATGGCTTAAAAAAATTGTTGGTATTTTTCTTGCTGATTCTATCGCTCCCCATTTATTTATTCAAAAGAGGATTTTATGCACACTTTTATACGCTGCTTGACAATACGGAAACCGCAAGACGTTGCGGTTTTTTGGATTGCATTAAGAGAGAAAATCAACGCACACGCATCAAGGTTAATATAACAGGGTTTATGGGACGTATGTAATAACATAATGTATGTTGGCGGAAGTCGTTTTGCATATCGGCGTATACATCATACATTTACAAACACACATTATTTAAAAGGAGCGAATGGGAATGAGCGATAAGGCAACATATATGACAAGTGATTTGAACGGTAATATAAAAAAGGTTGTTTTGTCAAAAAAGGACAGGAAGAACGATGAATTAAATGAGGGAAATTACTGCTGCTATAAAAAAACATTCTAATCACTATGCTATATATGAGTAATTTTAATGCGAGGTAGTGAACAAAATGTATCGGAGGGAGGGAACCGATCTATTGAATATATGATATACTAGAAATACAATAAACAATCCATCCAGGGGTGATTGTTCACCACTTGAACCTTCGTGCCACGGGCGCCCTTTTCTCTAAGGGAGAAGGGAGGTGAATCGTCTATGATTGTTATTTCATACGAAACGGCGATGCTTGGCATCGCTGTGGCCACGTTAGTGGTCATGATAATCAGAAATGACGACCAAAGAAAAAAGTAATCACCCCTGGACACCAACCGGATGGGTGATTACTTCATCTAAAAGGTGAACAAAACCCTTGGTATGGGCTGTTCTATTGGAAGACCGTCGGTGTATCCGCACCGAACGGTCTTTTTTAATGTATGTCTTCTCTATCCGTAGTATACAATAACATCGGTTTTATGGCAAATAACTACTGAATCAAGAAAGAAAGAAAAGACACCAAAACCTTTGTCATCAGTGCTTTGGTGCTTTTTATTGAACTCGACACAATATGATTGTGTCAAATTAATTACTCAACTTTCGGAGCTAAAAATCACAGGTGAGCCCTTGTAAAATCAGGATTTGTGGCAGGTTTTTTATCCAAAAAAAAGCAAAAAACACCCTGTTCTTTGTATAATAAAGGTACAACTACCAAAACCAAAGATAAGGATGTTTTCTGTGGTTTCAATGATACCAGATTCGGATCAAGGTAACCAACAACAATCTCGCGTGACGCGCTTTTTCAAACAAGCCAAAGTTGGTACGTTTTTGCAACAATCCAATATTCATAAAGAAAAAAGGTTTTCTGCGCTCGTCCTTGTGTAATTTATCTTTTCTCTCGTTCTTCAAGGGGAAATCTTTACCGGACGCTTGAATCCAATCGTCTCCCTGATGCACCGGAAAAGGATGCGGTGTACGCTTGATGAAACGCGCAACGTGCAACTGGCGGAAATTCCTCGTCTTGGTTAGCGCGCATCTCATCGAGATCTATCTCCAACCGTTGACGGATCGCGATGGAGTGTTGATCGTCGATGACTCAACCTGTGACCGCAATCGAAGTAAAGCCGTCGAACTTCTCGCGCGTGTCAAAGACCATACCACAGGCGCCTATTTTAAAGGATTTCAGATGCTCACGCTCGGCTGGTCAAATAGCACAACGTTTCTGCCCTTGGTTTTTTCATTGCTCAGTTCGAGAAATGTAAAAAACCGTTTCCAGGAGATGAATCCGACCATCGATAAACGAACGGTGGTTTCTGGACCGTCTCAATGAATCGTCTCCTTGACTCTGCTGTCACTGTTCTGTCGTCAATACTCATGTTTATCCTGTTGCAAGCAAATTGGTCAAATCAGGGCGCTCACTGTATTTTAAGTTATCATCCGGTTTTGTCTATCAAGCATTTTTCTGGGAAGTGCTCCAACGCGTTCAAACATTAAAACTAGAGTGAGATACAGGGATCGAATATAGCACATTTTTCAAAAGCCCGATTAAGACCAAGGGGACGTGTGTCCAAAAACCGTGATTTTTTTGGCGATGACGGCTTTATCCTGTCATTATTCTAAAATAACCACTGCATTTTAGTAATTCGAAGCATAAAACTCCTTGATTTAATATCAAATCACGTTTTTGCTAGAGGTATGAATAATTCAGGAGATTAATTATTTTCTTCGGTGTAGTTCATTAATTTTAGTAGGAGTTACTTTATTATAATCTTACTATGGGGGAAGAATCAGCGAACGTCCCTTAAAGAGCAAGGTGAATGGTTAAAGAAAGGAAGCAGCAGAAATCATGCTGCTTACACTCCCATCATCTCGAATGAGATGCCGTTGTAACGTTCCAACACCTCGATGGCGGTCATCTTTTCGCAAAATCATTTTTCACTGTTTATTTTTCTTTTATTTCGGTCTTGTAAGTACTGGGATAAAGCAAAAAAAGCAATCATTACAAATATACTTATGTGCCAAGAATTGTGAAAAGGATAGCTTTCTTTGCATCCGCTACATACACGCCCTCCCCCCTATAAGCTGAAATCGTCTATGGCGTTATCCATCACATCTTGATTGATGCCAATATAACGCAACGTGATCGACGGGGCCGCATGGTTGAATAACTCCTGCAATAAAGCCACATCTTTGGTTTGCTTGTAAAAATGATAACCGAACGTTTTGCGCATATACGTGCCGATCTCCTCCAGGCCCGCCTTTGGGGCCGCCGCCCTTAGCACTCGGTATGCTCGGATGCGGCTGATCGGGACTTTCGGGTTTTTTGACTGGCGAATAAAAACGTCTCATCGCTTTTCCCCTCGATATATCGCACCAATTCCCTCTTAATAGCCTCGGCGATCCGGACCCGTTTCGGCTTCTGGGTCTTTCCCTCCTAGGTCATCAAGTGATCCTTGCCTTTGATATCCACCACTTTGAGGTGAAGCAAATCGCTGATCCTAAGGCCGGTATTGATTCCCATGAGGTAGCTGCTTTGCATCAGATGCGCTTTCACTTCCCCAATTTTGGCGGGCTCTCGGATGGGCTGAACGGTGTTCATCCTCCCTCGCTCCCCTCCATTATGTTACCTAGAATGATACACACCATCATGTTGTGTTTTCAATCAGCCAAACGCCAAAACAGTGTACAGCGTTCGTAAATAGATTTGATGAGGACTGTTTTTGAAGCGAACTGGTAACTTAAAACATATCACTTGCTGATCCATGATGAATAATGATAAAGTGTTTATAAATATTTTAATAAAAAACTTCGGGGCAGGGTGAAAGTCCCTACCGGCGGTGACAGTCCGTGACCCGGTTTGCGTTTGCAAAACGGTGGATCTGGTGGAACTCCAGAGCCGACAGTGAAAGTCTGGATGGGAGAAGTTTGGATGCGCATTATCAAGCGATCGTCGTGCTTGAGATGTATGTGTCGTGATTGGCAATACATTCGTGTATTCGTTTTTCATCTTCATTCAAAAAAACAAACCTCGGAGCCCAGGAACTCCGGGGTTTTTTTCGTCCTGAAAAAAGGAGACCGCTGGCCATGAATGATCATTGGTATATGCAGCGCGCCTTGGATTTGGCTGCTGCGATGGAAGGGCAGACGTCGCCGAATCCGATGGTAGGCGCTGTCGTTGTAAAAGACGGTAGAATCGTTGGTACCGGCGCTCACATGGGTGCCGGCGGCGATCATGCCGAAGTGCATGCGTTGAACATGGCAGAGGGCTGTACAGATGGCGCGACCATGTATGTGACGCTTGAGCCTTGCAATCATCACGGACGCACCCCCCCTTGCACAGAGAAAATCATAGAGGCAGGGATTGCCCGTGTTGTCGTTGCTGCAAAGGATGTGAATCCGGAAGTAGCCGGGAGTGGCATCGAAGCGCTACGGAATGGCGGGGTGAAAACAGAGGTAGGCGTGCTGGAGGAGAAAGCGGCAAAGCTAAATGCAACGTTTTTTCATTACGTGCAAACCGGCAAGCCTTATGTCACCGTTAAAACAGCTTCATCGCTCAATGGGACAATGGCAACACCAAAGGGCCTATCTCCATGGATCACTGGAGCAGCGGCGCTTGAAGACGTTCATCAACTTCGCCATATTCATGACGCGATTCTCGTAGGTGTTGGCACCGTATTGAATGACGACCCGGCACTCACGACCCGTTTGGAAATCGGAGGAAGAAATCCGATCAGGGTTGTGCTGGACCGCTATTTGCGCACACCGGCAGATGCGCAACTTGTAACCGATGGAAAGACTCCCACATGGATTTTTACGGAAGAAAGCCCGAAATCTGGAAACGCACCCGTGCTGGAACAAAAAGGCGTCCGGGTTATCTCCTTGCCAACGGTAACGCCGAAAAATGTGCTCGCTGAACTCGGCCGAGCCGACATTCAATCCGTTCTGGTCGAGGGCGGGAAAACGATTATTTCCGCGTTTATAGCCGAGCATGAAGTTCAACGCTACATCTCCTATGTCGCGCCGAAATTGTTCGGTACAGATGCCGCGATGGAACTTGAGGTGGAACATGCGCAATTGGTCGGCGGCGATATAAAAATTACAGCGACAGCAAAGAAGGGGGATGGATCATGTTCACAGGGTTGATTGAGGAAGTCGGAGTGGTCGACAACATTGTCCAAACCGGACAAAAGGGAAAAATAGCCATCCGTTGCGCGCACGTATTGGAAGACGCTCGCATTGGTGACAGCATCGCGGTTAACGGGGTGTGCCTGACGGTTACCTCGATCCACGACGCTCTATTTACAGCAGATATCATGGCAGAAACGCTCGCGAGCACGAGCCTTTCCCAACTCAAGCCCAATGATCCGGTCAACCTGGAAAGGCCCATGGCTGCAACGGATCGTTTTGGCGGACATATCGTTGCGGGCCATGTCGATGGGGTTGGGGAGATCATAAAACGCACGACCGAAAGCCAAGCGGTGAATTTTGAGGTCAAAGTTGCGGATGATTTACTGCGCTATATTGTGAAAAAAGGCTCGGTAACCGTTGATGGGATCAGCTTGACGGTCGCCCATGAACATGCTGATCGTTTTACCGTCGCGATCATTCCCCATACGCTTAAAGAAACAAATCTCGGTAGTAAATCTGTCGAAGACCATGTGAATATAGAAACGGATATCATCGGCAAATATGTAGAAAAATTACTACAGCCAACGAATAGGGATGAACAGTCGGAGGAAATGATTGATAGACTTCTCGAGAAAACGAAAGGGGGGAAAGGTAATGTTTGATTCGGTGGAAAAGGGAATTAAAGCTCTTCGCGAAGGGAGAGTTATCATCGTTTGTGACGATGAAGATCGAGAAAATGAAGGCGATATGGTGGCGCTCGCGAGCACCGCGACTGCCGATACGGTGAATTTTATGGCTAAACACGCCCGCGGGCTTATTTGCGCCCCTATTACACGAGAACGCGCAAGCAGCTTGTCGCTTCCGCAAATGGTTCATGATAACACGGATCCACATGGCACGGCGTTTACGGTCAGTGTGGACCATCATGAGACGACAACGGGCATTTCCGCCGAGGAACGGGCAAAAACAGTGCGAGCACTTGCATCCGATACGGCAAAAGCTTCCGACTTTAAGCGGCCAGGGCATATTTTCCCCCTTGTGGCCCAGGATGGCGGTGTGCTCAAGCGCGCGGGGCACACGGAAGCTACTGTAGATCTGGCCAGAGCCGCCGATTCAAACGCGGAGATCGGATTGATTTGCGAAGTCATGAATGAAGACGGAACCATGGCGCGTGTGCCGGATTTAAAAGTCGTTGCTGATCGGTACGGCCTCCCGATGATTACAATTGCCGATCTCATCCATTATCGCCGCGAACACGACTCGCTCGTTCAGCGTGAAGTGGAAACGGCACTGCCGACGAAATTTGGTTCTTTTCGGGCAGTCGGGTACACAGATGTAGATGAAGGGCAGGAAAACATTGCGCTCGTCAAAGGGAATATTGCCGACGGAGAACCGGTCCTCGTCCGCATTCATTCGGAGTGCATGACCGGTGATGTATTCGGGTCTGAACGCTGTGATTGCGGACCACAGCTGCACGCAGCGCTTGAAAAAATCGAGGAAGAAGGCCGGGGCATTTTGCTTTATATGCGCCAGGAAGGCCGGGGCATTGGGCTCATGAATAAACTTCGCGCATACAAACTGCAAGAAGAGGGGTACGACACGGTGGACGCCAATGAGCAACTCGGCTATTCCGCGGATTTGCGCGACTATGGCATCGGTGCACAAATATTGCGGGATTTGGGAGTAGAAAAGGTACGACTATTGACGAACAATCCATGGAAAATCAGCGGTCTCGAAAGTTATGGTATAAATGTAGATGACCGTATTGGGCTGCAACTACCCCCTTTGGAACACAACGAATCTTATCTGAAAACAAAGTTTCACAAGCTCGGACATTTGCTTGAATTTTAGGAGGTCCATCATGGGAGAAACATTCGAAGGAAACTTGGTTGGAACAGATGTAAAAATAGGCATTGTCGTCGGACGCTTCAACGAATTCATCACCGGCAAACTTCTTGAAGGCGCAGAAGGAACGTTGGTCAGGCACGGGGCGAGCCCGGAAAACATTGATGTCGCCAAAGTGCCCGGCGCTTTTGAGATTCCTTTTGCCGCAAAACAAATGCTAAAAACTGGACAATACGACGCGATCATTACACTTGGCACCGTTATCCGCGGTTCAACTCCTCATTTTGATTACGTGTGTAACGAAGTTTCGAAAGGCGTTTCGTCTCTGTCGCTCTCCTTCGATACGCCGGTTATTTTCGGCGTGATTACGACGGAAACCATTGAACAAGCGATTGAACGTGCCGGCACAAAAGCAGGAAATAAAGGGGTAGAAGCCGCAACTGCCGCGATTGAAATGGCAAACCTCAAAAAGGTGTTAAACCAAAAGTAGGAGGTGAAATATGACAAAGGAAACCTTTATGAGAAAAGCAATCCAGCTAGCTTGTGAAACGGTCGACCATGGCAATACACCATTTGGAGCCGTGATCGTAAAAGATGGGAAAATCATCAGCGGGGAAGCTAATGAAGTAGCCAGCGGAAACGATCCGACAGCGCATGCGGAGTTGCTTGCCATACGAACGGCAGGAAAGCAGCTCGGAACCGAAAATTTGGCAGGTTATGAGCTTTTTGCCAGCGGAGAACCCTGTCCAATGTGTTTGGGAGCTATATATGCGGCAGGTATTGAAAATGTCTACGTCGCATATTCCCTTGAAGAAGCAGTTGAATATGGTTTGGCTTCTCCGTATGTTTACGAGCAAGTGGCAAAACCAAACGATAAAAGGGATATTTCGTTTATCCCTCTTAAACCGAGTCTTGTCGAAGAACATCCCTATGACGTTTGGAAAAGGCAGGTAAAGAGTGATGAAAAACAATCATAAAGCGGTGCAAAAAACATTTTCTGCTTCAGCAGAAAAGTATGTACATAGCTCCCTGCACGCAAAAGGAAAAGATTTACAAGCATTGGCAGCAACAATAAACCTAGCCGGTGAAGAAACGGTGCTCGACATTGCCACGGGCGGCGGGCATGTGGCGAACGCCCTGGCACCATTGGCAAGAGAAGTTGTCGCCATGGATGTCACTGTAGAAATGCTACAATCGGCAGAAGCGTTTATCCATGGAAACGGACATGAAAACGTTCGTTTTATCGAGGGGGACGCTGAGGCCACTCCATTTTCGGATGAAGCATTTGATGTAACTGTGAGCAGAATCGCTGCCCATCATTTTTCCCGGCCGGGCGCATTTTTGCAGGAAACCTTCCGGGTGTTGGAATCCGGAGGCTCTTTTTTCTTGTTGGATAATACAGTTCCGGAAGCAGATGTATTTGACACGTTTTATAATAAGGTTGAAAAGCTGCGCGATCCAAGCCATATCCGGGCATGGAAAAAGAGCGAATGGATCGCAAAAATAGAAAAGGCCGGTTTTACCGTGGAACATATGCAACGATTCCGGAAAACGTTCGATTTTCAAGATTGGTGCGCGCGGCTCGACGTCCCGGCTGAAAAAAGAGGAATGTTACAACAGCTATTTGCCGAAGCCCCTCCATCGACTCGGCAGAAGTTTAACATTCGATACGATGATGATGGTCACGTCCGCACATTCGACGGGGAATCGATCCTGTTGCATGCGTGTAAATAACGGTGACAACATGATTTGATATGAACGAAAACGTGGTGTAAAATAGTTTCAAATAAGGATACACTTTAACAACTGCCCAGTGTTACGATCACTGAGCAGTTGCAGCTGAATCCCTGTACGGGTATGGCGTAGGGAAAAATAAGCCTTCAGAGACCATCAACTCATAGCGGCTTATTTTTTTTGCTCATTTTTCAATGACAGTATGGCCACAATGAGAGTCCCCAGAGTAATCATCGAATTGAATGTTTTAAAGAATACTGTCATCATAGGTAACCCCCCTTTCTTAGGAGAGTTACCATAGGGACTGCTAAATAACGGAAAAAGATTGGCACATAAGCATTTTCCGTTGCTGTTGTCAAAACTGGATGCAAGAAAATCTATCCTAAAAGCAGAAAACCCTTGCACGTCTGGCAACACACGGAGGGACGGTGCTGCAATGGCGAGCCTCCAGCGGAAAAACGGACGCGTCAAGCCCCCACAGCGCCGGTTTTGCGCGAGGAGGCTTGACCGTTCGTCCGCGGAAAGCGAAGCCATGGAAGCGGCATCCCGGCTCCAACTAATATATGTAAGTTGTTCAGCAGTCCCTACCATACCCGCACATGAGTTATTCAGCTTCTTTTATACTATCATAGGAAGACTTTCGTACAAGAATATAGATTAGAAAGCTATTATTTGCCATAAAAAACCGCCCCTACACACCCGGGGCGGTGGTGCCAATGAAGAGATTTATTTCTGTTGAGGGATGTTACGTGGGTAATAAAGCGATGAAGCGTAGGAACGATTGAGGAGAAATCGGCACCGAAATGGTTGATATGCGTAGGCTATGTTCGATGATGTCTATCTATATGTGACCGTCAGGGGAAACGATCAGTTGTATGTTGTAGCCTTTTGCATACAATTAACCATCTTTGCAAGATTGACAGGACGGTTAGGATATCTTGTGAGAGAGCCCCAATGCAGTCCTCGGCGTACAAGGGCAGTTATACGGAGGTTGTTCTATATTGAGTGGTTAGTATACCCTGTAGGCCTGATGTTCTTGTCAAGACGGCTGGTTCGTTTTTGCTTCTGTCTGTTCTTGTTGCCTACGGTTGGATTCAAGTTTTAAAAATCTTAAATCTTCACCGACGACCTCTGTGATAAATACCTTTTCTTCATCTTTGTTCGTAAATTGTCTTATCTGGATACGGCCGGTAACAGCTACGAGTGAGCCTTTGTGGCAGTAATTTGCCGTATTTTCCGCACGTTTTCGCCAAATGGTGCAAGGGATGAAATCAACATCGTTTATCCCCTCATTGTTTTTAAAAGGGCGCTGCACGGCAAGAAACAATTTTACATAAGCGACTCCGGAATTTGTGAACATTAGCTCTGGGTCTTTCGTTAAACGGCCAATCAAAGTAACTTGATTTAACAAATTTTCACGACCCTTCTTCTATGCAATTGTAGAACTAAACTTTGTAATGGGAATAAAAGGGTGGGTGTATGACAGCGGAGGGGAATGCTGCCAAACTGTTCGGAGTTGAGAAATCGATGTAATCTTAACGTTATCAGTTCATCGCAAACCTCCTTTCATGGAGTCAAAATAATTGTAACATAAGTCCTGTCATATTTTAAATAGATAATCCAAAAGATTTACAAATTTTTTTGCGGAAAGAGATTTATTTGAAGAAAAGGCACATTGCATCATATAATGAAAGCGAGAGGAGGATTTTGATGAAAGTAAAAAAAGCAGTCATTCCGGCAGCAGGACTCGGTACACGGTTCTTGCCGGCGAGTAAAGCCTTGCCAAAAGAAATGTTGCCGATTGTTGACACGCCAACGATCCAATACATAGTGGAAGAAGCCATAGAGTCAGGGATCGAGGATATTCTTATCGTAAGCGGACGCGGAAAACGAGCGATTGAAGACCATTTTGACAAATCGTATGAATTGGAAGAGACGTTGGAACGAAGCGAAAAATGGGACCGATTGGAAGAAGTAAAAAAAATCTCTAACATGGCGAGCATTCATTACGTCCGTCAAAAAGAACCAAAAGGATTAGGGCACGCCATTGCTTGTGCGCGCACGTTTATCGGAGATGAACCATTTGCCGTAATGCTCGGGGATGACATCGTCCGTTCCGAAGGCAAACCTTGTTTGCAACAGCTCATGGACATATATGAGGACAGCGAAGCTTCCGTATTGGGTGTACAAGATGTTCCGGAGAACAAGGTTTCAAGCTATGGGATCGTTTCGGCAGCAAATGGAACAGATTCGAGCATTGTTAATGTTACCGATCTTGTAGAAAAACCGAAACAAGAAGAAGCGCCATCGACGTTGGCGATTATGGGCAGATATGTGTTGACGCCTGAAATTATGCCGATTTTGGAAGAAATGCCGCCCGGAGCAGGGAATGAAATTCAGCTTACCGATGCGATCAAAAAACTGGCAGGTATACAAGAAGTGAACGCTTTTCGATTCGATGGAGACCGCTATGATGTCGGGGATAAACTTGGCTTTATCCAAGCAACTCTTGATTTTGCACTCCATCGCAAAGATTTAAGCGAAGACTTGAAAGCCTATATCAGACAGTTAGATATTTAAGGTTTGGCGGACGCTTGAACCAGATTAGAAAACTTGGCTTTTCGCCAAGTTCTGGCGAAAGCCTTACCTGCTAAAAAAGGCAACCCAGGCGTGAGCCTGGGTTGCCTTAATCCAATCCTTGTCGCCAATTACAAGTAGTCACTTTTGTCGGATCATCCTTACCTGCGCCCAATCCCGTAATAGTCGAATCCATGTTCTTTAAACGTCTTCGCATCGAGTGCATTTCTGCCGTCAATGACGATTTTCCCGGTCATTGCAGAAGAAAATTCGGCAATCGAGTATTGTTTGTATACATCCCACTCGGTGACGAGCACCATTGCATCTACGCCCGTTATTGCTTGTCCGACGTTATCGTGCAACGAAACCGCTCTGGGAAGCAACGGCGCCGCATCATCCAAAACGATCGGGTCATGGGCATGTACGTCAGCGCCCGCTTTGACGAGTTCATGGATGATATCGATCGAGGGCGCGTAGCGCATATCATCTGTCCCCGGTTTAAAAGCTAATCCGAGTACGGCTACTTTCATATCCCGGAGTCCTCGCGGGAATTGTTGCTGTAAAATTTCCACGGGTTTTAATCGTTGTGTTGCGTTGATAGCGACGGTAGAATTTAACAAATTAGCTTCATAATTCTTATCTCTTGCCAAGGCAATAAGTGCTTGTACGTCTTTTGGAAAGCAAGATCCGCCGTAACCGAGTCCGGCGTTTAGAAAGTGGGGGCTAATTCTTCGATCGGCGCCAACCCCTTGAGCCACTTCGTCAATATTTGCTTCGTACGCTTCGCATATGTTCGCGATTTCATTAACAAAAGAAATTTTCGTTGCCAAAAAGGCATTCGAGGCATATTTAATCATTTCCGCGCTGCGCGATGAAGTGGTAATAATGTCATTGGCATCTGCCAATGGCGCATGCAGTTGGACGAGCCGTTCTCTTGCCCATGACACATTCGTGCCAATGACAATGCGGTCCGGATGGAACGTGTCCTTTACGGCAGAACCTTCTCGTAAAAATTCCGGAACGGAACACACAGCGACATCGGCAGTTGCATTTTTTTCACGGATCATGCTTTCCACTTCTTCTGCGCTTCCGATCGGAACGGTGGACTTATTGACGACGACGGTGCGCTTGTCAGATGGGAGCACTTCTCCCAATTCGCCGGCAACTGTCCGCACAAAAGAAAGATCAGCGGAGCCATCGTCTGCCTGAGGCGTTCCTACGGCAATCATAATAATATCGCTAGCGGCAACGGGTTCGGCTAAGTTAGTGGTAAAATGAATCTTCCCATTATGGATATTTTTTTCCAATAAAGGTTCCAATCCTTCTTCATAGATCGGGCTGATCCCTTTTTTGAGTTGCTTAATTTTTTCCTCGTCTTTGTCGACACAAACGACATCATTCCCAAGTTCGGCAAAGGACACCCCGGAGACGAGTCCAACGTATCCGGTGCCTAAAATTGTTAATTTCATTCAGAGTGACCTACTTTCTGTTTTTCATCTTTCAAAAAATCAAGTTTGTGGAAACGAAGGGCAAGCAAGAGTCTTCTGACCTTATTCTACCATACCTTGTACCCCAATCAAGAGTAAGAGAAGCGAACAAAAAACCTGCTCCTCAAAAGAAGAGCAGGTTCGTGAAAATTATTGTTGTTCCGTACTTTCCTCGGCATTGATTGTTTCGTTCGCGTCGTGTTCACGTTCCTCCTCCAGGTCAAGATGCTGTTTTAGCATCGCCTGTGTGTTCGCGAGATCTGTGTCATCGACCTGGTAGTAATCAACGCCGTTCTCCCGAAAATTTTCGCCGTCCAATTGATGATATTCGATCTCATTCACAGAACTGGCGTAAGTGTGTAGACCAAGGATCTCATTGAAGGACATGTTCATGTTCATATTTTTTTGTAGACGTTCAAACACTTCATTGTAGTTTGCAATGGAAGAGAGGGAAGTGGCTTCGTCAATTAAAGCACCCAACACTTCTTGTTGCCGTTCCCCGCGTCCGATGTCGCCGGCAGGATCTTGTTTTCTCATGCGAACGTAAGCAAGCGCCTCTTCCCCGTCTAAGACTTGGGGACCTTCATCAATTTCAATCGCATCCATATCTCCGTCCGCGTTCTGTTCAGTGAAAGAGAGAGATGAATTTACCTCTATACCCCCGAATACATCAACCGTATCCATAAAAGCGTCAAAATTTAAGGTTGCATAGTAATCGACAGGAACATCGAGCAGGTTTTCCACCGTGTCAATTGCCATATCCGTTCCGCCGAAGGCGTGGGCATGGTTAATTTTATCCTGGGTTGGCCGCCCGGGGATTTGCACATAGGAGTCCCGCGGAATACTGATTACATTTACCGATCCTTCGTCCCGGTTAAACGTTGCCAATAAAATTGCATCGGCTAAACCGTCCAAATCGCCATCGCGATTGTCGGTTCCGAGAAACAGAACGGAGATGTTATCTTCATCGGGGTCTACGGCAACTTCTCGCATATCCGAATGTTCTCCCCGCTCCAGAGGGCTTTGTGTCTCTTCGACGAGATTGTTCGCCTGTGTAATGAAGTAAAACACGAGCCCGCCTGCGGCGATAATGACAAGGCCAACAAGTGCCATCAAAGTGAAGATTATTTTTTTATTTCGCCTTTTTTTACGTCGATGTCGTATCGCTCTAGAAGGTTCCTTTTTTGGCATTTCATTCTCTCCTTCCGGGAATATATCCGGATGTTGCCCATACCACACGATCATATTTTACAAGAAGAGTGTAGAAAAAGTAAATGATAGATTGGGAATATCGACAAAAATTTTATTTCCCAGGAAATTTGTCGAACAAGTAGTCAAACGTCCTTTTCCATATATGACGTTCCTGATGAGCTGATCGTTACACGATTGTTGGAAGTGTTGACGATCCACTTTTCGAATGATTCCTTATCATTGATGTTTACGGCGACATGGATGTCCACATGCGTGCCATAATCTTTGGATACTAGCTTATAAGGGGATTCCCGCAGTTCATTTTCAATTTTTCCGAGAAGCGCATAAGCAATGGTTAATTTATATTTCTGCATCGGCTGTCGATGTACGGTTCCTATATCGTTAATGGCTTCGGTGACGCTATTTCCGTATGCGCGTATCAATCCTCCGGCGCCCAGCTTAACCCCTCCGAAATAACGCGTAACGACAACGGCTGTATTTTTTAATTCCTGTTTCACCAACACATTTAACATTGGAACGCCGGCTGTTCCCGACGGTTCTCCGTCATCATTTGCTTTTTGTGTTTCATTTCCCATCCCAAGCACGTATGCGGAGCAGTTATGGGTGGCATTGAGATGTTTGGTTTTTATTTCTGCAATGAAAGCCTTGGCGTCGTCTTCGTCTTGAATCCTTCGCATGTGTGCAATGAACCTCGACTTTTTGATCGTCTGTTCATATATGCCATCATTTTTTATGGTATAGTGCGATTGACACATCAAACCCCTCCTTAATTCTAGTGTCTGTAATTGCATTATAATCTCATTGTAATAGCTGAAATCCTAAAAAAATGGTAATGTCAGATTAGCGAGGGAGTTGCCCGTAATTCTGGCAAAATGTGTGATTTCTTAAACTTTTATTTCCAAATGGCTTTTATCATCCAAGAGTGTGCTAAAATAATCATATCGAATCAAGCGTTGATGTCAAACATTAGATTCGGTGAGGTTGGTGGTGCAACTTGGAAAATAACAAGGAAACCCTTGAAAAAATCATCATACAAATGAAGGACACGATCCAAAACAGCAAAGAACAGATTTTTGAAATATGCGAGCAAACAAGGCGAGAGTATGAAACATTGGAGAGGGAACTAAAGGACACGACCTGCAAAGTGACTGAAATTATTAAACAAACAGATGAAAGACGGCAACAAGCGAAATTGGCACGCAATCGCCTCGCTGCAATTAATCGAGATTTTAACACATATTCCGATGAAGAAGCCAAAAAAGTGTATGATGATGCAAATGAGCATCGCCTCCAACTCGCCGTTATGGAAAATGAAGAAAAACAGTTGCGGGAAAGACGAGATCAAATTGAGCGCCAGCTGTTACAGTTGGAAGATACGTTGAACCGCGCAGAGTTGCTTGTGGGACAAGTATCGGTGGTGCATAATTTTCTGGATGGCGATTTGCGTGAGGTTGGGGAAATGGTCGAGGAAGCAAAAGAAAAACAGGCATTTGGGTTGAAGATCATTCGAGCCCAGGAAGAAGAGCGCCGGCGAGTGGCGAGGGAGATTCATGATGGACCTGCGCAATTGTTGGCGAATGTTCTTCTCCGATCGGAGATCATTGGCCGAACCTACAACGAGCACGGTCTCGATGCTGCCTTAAATGAAATACAGGATGTTCGTGAAGCGATTAAGGGCAGTCTCGCCGAAGTAAGGCGTATCATCTATGATCTTCGCCCCATGGCGCTCGACGATTTGGGGCTTATCCCAACGTTAAAAAAGTATTTGGACGGCATTGCGGATGAACAAACTGAGACAGATATTCGTTTTGTCCTCCACGGCAATGAATATAGGATGGAAGTAAATCTGGAAGTAGCCTTGTTCAGGCTGGTTCAGGAATCTGTCCAAAATGCACTCAAACACGCGAACGCCAAGCAAATTTCAGTGAAAGCTGAGATGCGTGCAACACAAGTTCATTTGATCATTCATGATGATGGTCGGGGATTTGATCCGGAGGAATTATCACAGCCTGGCTTCGGTCTTATAGGCATGAAAGAGCGAGTGAACGAGCTCAAAGGCGATTTAAAGATTGAATCATCCAAAGGGAAAGGAACCAAAATTACAATTATCGTGCCGATTAATACCGAATAGATCTCGTTACTAAATAAAATGAAACTTCCATACGGATAATCCGGAAAGGGTGGGCAATATGGCTGCACGAGGACAAATTAAACTTATACTTATCGATGATCATAAATTATTTAGGGAAGGCGTTAAACGTATTCTCGAGATGGAAGATCAGTTGGAAATCGTCGCTGAAGGTGATGATGGGAACGAGGCAACCCGGCTTGCTGCCCAACATCGGCCGGATGTTGTATTAATGGATATTAATATGCCGGGAGTAAACGGTGTTGAGGCTACTCGAAACCTGGTTGAACGGTTTCCCGATGTTAAAGTATTGATTCTTTCCATTCATGATGACGAAGCCTATGTCACCCATGTCTTAAAAACAGGGGCAGCCGGTTATTTGTTAAAGGAAATGGATGCAGATGCGTTGATCGAGGCAGTCAAAGTTGTCGGTGCCGGCGGTGCGTACATCCATCCGAAAGTTACCCATAATTTAATTAAAGAATATCGTAGACTCGCAAGTGCCGACGGGGATCATTCCACCGGTCATGTGGGTTACAAAGAGATTGAATATCGCAAGCCTTTGCATATTCTAACCCGGCGGGAATGCGATGTACTTCAGTTAATGACCGATGGTTACAGTAACCGCATGGTAGGGGAAGAACTGTACATTAGTGAAAAAACCGTCAAAAACCACGTCAGCAATATTTTGCAAAAAATGAATGTGAACGATCGTACACAAGCGGTCGTTGAATCCATTAAAAAAGGCTGGGTAAAAGTACGTTAATTCCTCGCTTGCGTCCTGCTTTTTCCCGTTCTATGATAGTGATTAACCATGGAACCGAAAAGAGGGAGCATTATGTCAAAAATATCAATCGTAACGGACAGTACCGCGTACTTGGATGAGAAGACGTTAGTGGAAAACGAGATAGCCGTTATCCCGTTGAGTGTTGTATTCGATCAAGAGACGATCCCGGAAACGGAGATAGGGACGGAAGAATTTTACGGAAAAATGCGTGCGCACGAAAAATTGCCAACGACTACGCAACCTTCCATTGGTGAGTTTATTGATTTGTACGAAAAGTTGGGAGAAACATCAGATTCGATTCTATCGTTTCACTTGTCAAGCGGAATTAGCGGAACATTTGAAACGGCCGTAGCAGCTTCCCGTTCGGTAGAAGACGTTAACGTTTATCCGTTTGACAGTGAAATTAGCTGTAGCGCTCAAGGGTATTATGCAGTGGAAGCGGCAAAACTTGCCCGGGAAGGGAAGACGGTTGATGAGATTTTTGAATCGTTAACATCCATTCGTGACACGTTAACAGGTTACTTTATCGTTGCTGATCTAAACCATCTCCATCGAGGGGGCCGTATGAGCGGTGCACAAAAATTCCTCGGCAGTGCTTTGCAAATAAAACCGATTCTCCATTTTAAAGATAAAGTCATTGTCCCTTTTGAAAAAGTGCGTACCGAAAAACGCGCCATTAAACGGGTGATGGAATTGCTGGAGCAGGACGTCGCAGACGGGCCGGTTCGAGCAACCGTCGTTCATGCCAATATCCCCGAGAAGGCGGAAGAAATACGATCCACTCTTGATAAAAAATACGACACCCTTGATATTGACTTAGGGGTTTTCGGTCCGGTGATCGGCACACATCTCGGTGAAAAATCCCTCGGACTCACTTGGTACAAAAAATAACCGCGTATCATAGATATCGGAAGTGGGAGTGGGAACTTCCAACTCCCCGCCTCTTCACCTCTATAAATAACAAAGGAGCCAATCGATGAAAGTAGCCCTTGTTACACCTCGCGATACTCACTCCCCGGTTATTCTCCCTCTTGCTTGTGTAAACGAACATGATGAGATTCAGTCAGATCCGTCTACGATTTCGTCGCTTAACTATTCGCAAATCCCTATCCCGGAATCCTCCTCCAACCATCTGCCAGGCTGGCATGAGGTCCGGGAATTATTGGATGGGCGTGCGTTGCTTCCCGATGAACTCCCTTTTTCATATAAAAAACTGGAGCCCTTTATACGGCGTGGTTATGTGCATATGCAAGCGGGTATCCATATCCGCCCCCGTTTGAAATGCACCCGTTGCGGCAACAACCATAAGCATTGGTTTTCCCGATATGCCTGCGCGTGGTGTGACGACGCTTGCCTCTATTGCCGTGCTTGTATTTCGATGGGGCGTGTAACGACATGCACCCCTCTTTTCACGTGGAAAGGTCCTGCCCTTAGCGGGGAAAAAACGTGTGTGAACATATTGGCCTGGGGAGGAGAACTGTCCTCTTTGCAACAACGTGCGGCTGACCGTATTTCCCAAACGATTAAACAATCGCGGTCCGCGGAACTACTCGTTTGGGCGGTGTGCGGAGCCGGAAAAACCGAAATGTTGTTTCCCGGAATCTCCTGTGGGCTAGAGAAAGGGAAACGGGTGCTCATTGCTACGCCACGGACAGATGTTGTCCTTGAACTTTTGCCTCGTTTAAGACAGGCGTTTCCGACGGCAGCATTGACCGGGTTATACGGAGGCAGCGAGGAACGTCTTTCCTTCGGCCAACTTGTGGTGGCAACGACCCATCAAACGCGACGTTTTCAAGATGCCTTTGATGTTGCCATCATTGATGAAGTGGATGCGTTTCCTTATCGTTTTGATGAAAGTCTGGCTTATGCAGTGAAAAAAGCGACGAGAAAGAATGCGGCTACGATTTATTTAACGGCCACCCCTGATGATCGATTGCGAAAAAGATGCGAAAATAAAGATGCGGTCATCCGCGTCAATCGACGCTTTCATGGGTTCCCGTTACCCATTCCCGGTTTTCAATGGTGCGGGGATTGGCGAAAGACACTTTTGCGAGAGCGATTGCCGAAAACTTTTTCGAATTGGGCCGATCAACAACTGGCATCAGGAAGACAAGCGCTGATCTTTGTTCCGAGTGTTCAAACGGCCAAAGCGATATGCAAGGTCTTGCAGCAACGAGAGCCATCGATTGGAAGTGTGCACGCCGAAGACCCGGAGCGCAAAGAAATTGTTGAAAATTTTCGGAATGGGGATATGCCGTTGTTAATCACAACGACGATTTTAGAACGAGGCGTCACCATTTACGGAATCGATGTGGCAGTTCTTGGGTCAGAAGATGAAGTGTTCACGGCGTCTGCGCTTGTGCAAATTGCAGGCAGAGCAGGAAGAAGTGCTGAAGACCCGGACGGCAAGGTCACCTTTTTTCACTATGGAAAAACCAAAGCGATGCATCGTTGCCGGAAACAAATTTTGGCCATGAATGGAAAGGATGGGCGTGAAAATGGTTCGTAACCGTTGCCCGCAGTGTTTACAACCATTGAATGGAAATGCAAGTTGGGAAGCGTTATTTTCATGGAGGCAGAAAAATTTATGCGACAAGTGCCAAGGCAAATTAAAGTTGTTGAAGGCTCCGTGGTGTCTGTATTGCAGTCGGCCGCTGGAACGGACCGACTGCTGCTCGGATTGTCGAAGGTGGGCAAAAACGAGGCATTGGTCCGGTTTGCTTGCGCGAAATGTTTCTCTTTTTTCTTATGATGATCATTTGCAAGCATTGATAAGCACTTATAAATATCGAGGGGACGTAGCGCTTGCACACGTATTTACAGACACGTTAAAACGAACATACCGGAAAAATTTTAAAGGAGCAATACCGGTGCCGATTCCGCTAAGTGAAGAGCGTCTTCTGGAGCGGGGGTTTAATCAAGCGGCTGTGTTGGCAGAGCAGTTGCCGGTTGCTTACAATGCGTGCTTAGTGAGGACAGTCAACGAGGATAAACAGAGCAAACAATCCCGTAGGGGGCGTTTGCGCGGCTACGTCCGGCCTTTTTCCTTTCAAGGGGATGCGGCGTGCGTGGCCGATAAACACATGCTGCTCATCGATGATATTTATACGACAGGATCCACTTTACGCAAAGCCGCCGTCCCTTTATTGGAACAAGGCGCGAAACAAGTGTCCGCACTAACGGTCGCCAGAGGCTAACAAAAGTATGACGGGGCGTGTGCGCACAGCTAAAAATTTTGTGAAAATGAAAGCACCCCTTAAACTTAACGAAAAAGCGTCCGATATGATAGATACAATCATTTTTGGGGGAGCAACGATGGCAGAGTTAGCTAACTGTCCGGAATGTGGGACGTTATATGTAAAAACAGTTATTTCTCTATGTGACCGTTGTCGTCAATCGAAGGAAAAGCGTTTTAATAAGGTTTATGAATTTTTGAGAAAGAAGGAGAACAGGGAATCGACAATATCAGAAACGGCGGTGCGCACCGGAGTTTCTGAAACGGAAATCCTGGAATTTATTCGTGAAGGACGGCTACAACTTGCAGAGTTCCCCAATTTTCATATGCGCTGCGCATTTTGCGGAGACGCTACCCGCAACGGCCGGCTATGTAAATCGTGCGAAAAGCAATTGCAGGGAGATATCGCGAATATAAACGATGCAAAAAAGACATACACGGAAAATGTCTACGTAAACAAACGGCTTCATTCACGCAAAAATGAATGAAAAGGTGATCGTGATGAAAATTAATCCGCATAGTCAAATCCATCATTCCTATAAACAAACGACAGAGCAAGTAAAGCAACAACAAAAACCGAAAGCAGAAAAACAAGATCAGGTAGAGATCTCTCAAGCGGCAAAAGAAATGCAACATTCGGGGATCGATGAAACACGCAAAGCAAAAATGGATGCGCTACAGAAACAAATAGATGCGGGAGAATACCGGGTGGATGAACGAGCAGTCGCCAATCGGTTTTACCAATTTTGGAATGAACGGGGATAACAGAAATGAATGAAATTGCGGCGCTGAAAGAAAGCCTCGAAAACCTGAATAAACATCACGAGTACTTGTTAACGCTCGCCGGCAAGAAAACGAGAGCCATTCAAAGATCCGACCATAAAACCCTTGAAGAAATTGTGCGTCTTGAACAAGGGGAAGTGCGGACGCTTCGGCAATTGGATAAGGAACGCCGACGTTTCGTGGCAACGTTCATTGGCCGTCATTGCCCACATCTTGAAACAGATGCTCCCATGATGCAGTGGATTTCTCATGTGCCGGAGAAGGAACGTTTGGAAGTGGAGGAACAACGGGATAGATTACAGACGGCAATCCGCCATTTGCAAGATAAGAATGATCTCAATCAGCAATTGTTGAATGATGGGCTTGCGATTGTAGGCGCAATGTTGGATGCCATCCGACTTGAAGATTATACGATGTACACATCGACTGCCAATACGAAGACAACGAATGAGCACGAACGGTTTTCGACGTTCGATTCCAGGGCGTGAAGAACAAAAAGGAGGCATCCATAAGCAATGACCTCGACGTTTCATGGACTACAAGCTGCATATAAAGGATTAATGGGACAACAATCAGCTTTAAAAACGACCGGCCATAATATTGCCAATGCAAACACGGAAGGGTATACACGGCAACGTGTGAATTTCAACGCCTCCCAGGCTTATCCGGCACCTGGCAAAAATGCGCCTTCCATCCCCGGCCAAGTAGGAACGGGAGTGGATGTAGAAAATATCGAACGTGTTCGAGAGCACTTTCTTGATGCACAGTACCGGGAGGAGAATGCAAATGCCGGATACTGGGAACAAACGCTAACCGCTATGAAGCGCATGGAAGAGGTTATGAATGAACAATCCGAAACCGGGCTTTTGGCAGAGGCGATGGACGAATTTTGGGGGTCGTTACACGACCTGTCGGCAAACCCCGATGATGCCAGTACCCGGGAGATTACCGCACAGCGCGCCGCTGCACTTGCCGATACATATAATCATATGGTGGGCTCGATGCAAACGAATAAACGTGGGATTGAGGACGAAATAGACACATCCGTAAAAGTTGTAAATGGCCTGCTGGCACAAACGAATGATTTAAATGAAGAGATCGCACAAATCGAAGCCCAAGGGCAAATACCGAACGACCTCTATGATCAACGTGACCGGGTCATTGACGAATTGTCCGAGTATATCAACATTGAAATTGAACCTGAAAATCCGGGCTCACATACACATCCCGCCGCAGAAGGTGGGATTAGCGTCTACGTAGTTGATGATGATGGGAATCGTCTCGGAGATGGTGATGGCGTTGCAATTGTTCAAGGAGAAAGTGGAAATGAAGGCCATCTTGAACTTGCTGTGGAAAAAGATGATGAAGAAAGCGTGGTAGAAAGCATCAATTTTGGGGCTGATCTTGAGCTTTTGGGCGATCATCACGGAAAGTTGGGTGCCCTGGTGGATGCATTCGGTTATGGAGAAGAGGACGGTCTATATCAGAGTAAAATCACAGATTTAAATCATTTGATGACGGCTTTCATTGGTGAATTTAATGATGTTCATCAAGAGGGTGTCGATTTAAATGGGGATCAGGGAATGAATTTCTTTGATCTCGATGATGAGGGTGTACTAAGTGTGAACCAGGACATAATGGACGACACCGACTTAATTGCTGCTGCACAAAGCAATAACGACGGTGATGGTTCCAATGCTTTGGCTTTGGCGAATGCAAGAGAAGACTCCGGTTTTGACTCCACCTATCAGAGCATCATCGGGGAGATGGCAATTGAAGTGGATGAGGCCCGTACTATGAACGAAACGTCCATGGTGCGCCGCGATACGATTGAAATGAACCGTCAATCGGTGAGCAGTGTCTCCCTCGACGAAGAAATGACGAATATGATTCAATTTCAGCATGCGTACAATGCCTCTTCGCGGATGGTTACGGTGATTGATGAGATGTTGGAGCAAGTGATTAATCAGATGGGCATTGTCGGACGATAAATTGAAAGGAGGAGAACGCATGCGGGTCACGCAGTCGATGGTTTCCAGCCAAACGCTCACGAATATACAAAAGAACAATGGGAAACTCGCAAATTTACAGGAGCAGCTTTCCACCGGAAAAAAGATTAATCGCCCGTCCCAAGACCCGGTGGTGGCCACGAGCAGCATGCGTCATCGCACAGAATTGCGTGGGATTGAGCAATACGAGCGAAATGTTTCGGAAGCAAAAACATGGATGGAAAGTGCTGACAGTTCTCTTGATACAGTAAATCAGGCGATGCAACAAATGCGGGAAATTATTGTACAAGCTTCCAATGATACGTATGATGAAACCCAGCGGCAGGCGATGGCTGAAGAAGTTGGCCAGCTCATCAGCCATATCGAAGATTTGGCGAACACGCAAGTAAACAACAAATATATTTTTAATGGAACAGATACGGCAAATCCACCTGTGGATCTTGCGGAAGGAATTTTCCCGAATCCAGACACGGACGCGGGTGAGGTCACACTCGAATTGATGGATGGCGTTGAAGTTCCGATTAACGTATCTGCTGATCAAGTGTTCCATGAGGAGATGTTCACTGATCTACAAACGCTTGAAAGCAAACTTGAAGACCCTGACACGTCCGACGAAACATTCGACGCTTTTTTAGAAACCATTGACGGGCATTTGGATGAAGTATTGCGCGTTGAAGCGAAACTCGGTGCACGGGTAAACAGGGTTGAAATGATCGAGGATCGCTTAGGGGACCAGAACGAGATTGCCACACGGATCATGTCCGATAATGAAGATGCGGATGTCGCCGAGGTTATTATGGATCTCGTCACTCAAGAAAGTTTGCACCAAGCTGCATTGTCGGCAGGTGCACGCATTATCCAACCAAGTTTGATGGATTTCCTAAGGTAATATTCGTTTCATGTTTGATTTATCAGTCCGTACCGGCAAACCTCGTTGGTTTGCTTCTTTTTTTTGTCGAAAACATGGTAAAATATATGATGGCAATTGCGCGAAGAGAAAGGAAGGATGAGATTGAGAATCTCAACGACGTATAGCGGAGAAATTGAGGTCTCTGAATCAGAGGTGATTGATTTTCCAAATGGATTACCGGCCTTTGAAAATGAAACACGTTGGATCTTACAGCCTTATAGAGGTCCGTTTCACGTATTGCAATCGGTTCATACGGTGGAATTGGCCTTTCTCGTTTGTGAAATCTTTTCTGTTTTCCCGGATTACCAAATAGAGTTGCCTTCGTCCGTGACCGAGCCCTTGCAGTTAACGAATACAAAACAGGCTTCCTTATGGACGATCCTCACGATAAAAGACCCTTTTGAGACTTCGACGGCGAATATGGCGGCGCCTCTTGTTTTAAATGTGGATTCAAAAAAGGGCAAGCAATATATCTTGCAAGATAGCGAATACTCTCGGCAATTCCCACTCTTGTTAGAAAACTTGGGTTTTCACCAAGCTTTATGGCGAAAGCCTTAGTTGCACTTATGGAGGTAGGGACTGCTGAATAACGGAAAAAGACTGGCACATAAGCATTTTCCGTTGCTGTTGTCAAAGTTGGATGCAAGGAAATCCATCCTATAAGCAAAAAACCCTTGCACGTCTGGCAACGTACGGAGGGATGGTGCTGCAATGGCGAGCCTCCAGCGGAAAAACGGACGCGTCAAGACCCGGAAGCGCCGGTTTTGCGCGAGGAGGCTTGACCGTTCGTCCGCGGAAAGCGAAGCCATGGAAGCGACATCCCGGCTTCAGCTGATAGCTGCAAGTTGTTCAGCAATCCCTACCTACCAAAGAAAGGAGTCGTCTCCCCAGCATGCTCATATTAACTCGCAAACATGACGAATCGATTCAAATCGGCGATGGAATTGAAGTGAAAATTGTCAGTATTGAAGGAGATCAAGTGAAATTAGGCATAGACGCACCGAAACATGTGGACATTCACCGGAAAGAAATCTATGATTCTATCCAGGAAGAAAATAAAGTTGCTGTCATTTCTTCGGCGAAAATCCCATCGTCGCTATCGCTTAATGAATAAATGCAGGTCTTTTTTCTCAGCGTTAAGATCATTTTTCCTAAATTTTCACAGTATTCAACGATGATTATCGTCCCTTGTTGCTTAGGGAAATCATTGCTACGATTTGCAGATGGAAAGGAAATCCAATTTATGCATGCGAAAATTACGATATTTAAACAAGCGTTTATTTAACATGTACATATAGAGGAGGAAACTCTTGATGCTGAGGAGAACTCAACATCATTTGGGAGAAAATCCCACGTCACTATGCTCGTATTTATGGTTGCAGCTTAGTGGCCAAAAAAATGATGATTATTTACTAACGGCCTTACAGGAGAATGGATATTCTGCAGAATTTCACAGACGTTTGCCGAAGAAGAAGCCGCTAAGTCAAGAAAAGGTGATTGTTTTATCAGCGGAAGAGAGTTTTCGATTGTTGGAAAGCGGGGTGTTGCATGCTTTAGCGAACGCATACCGTCTGTGCGCGATTATTCCTCCCCATTCTCCGGGTTTGATGGAGAGAACGATGGATTCAGAAGTTATGATCTTGTTTTCGATCAACCAATCATTTCGGCAAATGATCCAACATTTTTCTGTGGCACGATTGTATAAAACGTATGTGGATCCATTGTTGCAGAACGATTTGTTACAAGCTGTGCGACGGAGCAATTCCGGTAAAGAAGACCATGATCCATCCGCGATTGCCGGTCATGATGAAGGGGTTCTTTACTTGGATAATGCACAGGCATCGGAAAAGCTTACCGCTTCGGAATGTCGGGTACTTGATGCTCTGTTAAAAGGAAAAAGCAACCGAAAAATTGCCGAAGACGATTATTTATCGGTGTCCACAGTTAATAATCATGTCAGTCAAATAACGAAAAAAATGGATGCCAATGATCGCACCCATACGGTAAAACGAGTCATAGAACTGGGGTGGCTACGTTACAGTTAGCGCACTGCGCACTGATTCCTGTGAGCCATTGTTAAAATTGATAAATGGAGTCCGGACGATTATTTGGTTCGGATTCCATTTAACAATGTTGGAGCATCGCCCATGGACCCCGATGCGTTATCGGAATAGAAACAATGACATTACCCAGCCTGTCCGTTGCATTTGTCTATGTAGCGTGTACAGACTTTTCCTTACGGAAATCATTTGTTGGTCATGGAAAAAAATATTGCATAATCCTCCATGGGAAGCTACAACAGTATCAATGTGATGGTAGAATACCCAGCAACAATCATGATCGCGTAATCCTGATGTTGGAAACGCAAACCAATTTTCTTCCACATTAACCGGTATGGGGAGCTTCCTCGCCAGCTTTGTTTTATGCCGCACGGCATCTAACCTTCCTTCCAACGATGCTCCCCCATCCAAACATGATCGTCGAATGATGTGTAACGGTCGCTCACGGCAATACACAACCGTTTGTCCTCGCTCATAAATGATCGAACCTTGTGTAGCCGGCAAGATTGCCATTGTTTTGGCGCTAACCCGGTACATCGCCTTCATTGATTTCTCCATAGGTCTTATCACCCTATAATTTATATTTGGTTCTATTATAATGGATAAATGACCTAATTAAAAGATAATATTTCAAAATTCTTATTATGAGAATTATAAATATAATGGAAGGGATCTAAACGTTTGGCACTTATCGCCGATAAGAATAGTAAGACCACTGGTGAACGATCATAAAAGAACTGAAAATAGGGTAATGGGGATGAAAACAAATGAATGATGGGGGCATGTTTAAAAGAGTCATTTTTACTTGCGATCACTTAATTAACGAGATGGAAGAAAGTTTGCGTAAGATGGAGCAAAACAGCAAGGAACAGATGTTGCAATTATTCGAACAAATGATGGGTAGTTATGAACAGTTGGAGATTACAGCTTTAACCATAGACGGACATAGACAAAAGGGGAATATAAAGGCACGCCTCACACGGGTAAAACGCGAGCTTCAAGATGCAAAAACGGCGGTGGAATTTGAACAGTACGAGAAGGCGATGGAGATGCTGGAATACCATTTGATTCCGGCCTTAAAACGGTTTCAGGAAGGGTTGTTTCCGAAATAGCAGGAAGGATGCAAGTGAAAAATAACAAAGAAACCCAGCACTTCACCATTGATTTTAGTGTTGATCCAGAAAACCAGGAGGGGCGATCATGGATTCCAGTCAAATCACTTCCGCAGGAGGTGGAAGCACGTTTCCTATGCAACGGTTTTTATCGTTGGCGAATGAGCATGCACAAAGGATGGAGAAAAAAAACGATGGGATCGGGCAGGAGCAAATGGAGGGCTACATTGAAGAATTCAACGACATTCTGGAAAGAACGCCGACGTCGTTACGATTTAATATTCACGAGGATTTGGATCGTATTTATGTGCATGTGGTCGAGCGTTTTTCCGAGGAAATATTGCGAGAAATTCCACCTGAAAAGCTGCTTGACATGACAGCGGCCATTTTAAAACAAGCAGGTATAATCGTGGATGAACAATGGTAATTTTTTGTGACCTGATATTTTACTGAGGATGTGAATGGCAAATGAGAATAACGGGGATGGCTTCCGGGATGGATATCGACCAAATGGTTGATGATCTAATGCGTGCCGAACGCATGCCGCAGGACAGGTATGTTCAGGAACAAACATTTGCGAATTGGCAAGTGGATGCTTACCGTGAACTTAACACGAAGGTTAGCGCCTTCGAAGAATCTGTGTTTGACCGGCTTCTGACGCCAAGCAGCTTTCTTCAGCGGACGGGGACATCTTCGAACGATTCGCTCGTTTCCGTGACCTCCTCTTCCGGCACCGGTAATTCAGAGTATACTGTCTCTGAAGTCAATCAATTGGCAATGGCGGCTACGACGCAGAGTACCGAGGCGATTAGCGAAGAGGAAGGGGCATTCGATCCTTCACGGCCATTAGGGGAGGTAGAGGGATTAAATTGGGAGAACGGGACGGTTCACACTGAGCTTTTGCGAGGGGAAGGGGAAACAGATACTTTTGAATTTGCCGAAGAAACAGGGCTGAATGATGAACATCCTATGATTGTAAATGTGGATGGTGTTTCCCATACAGTTATAAGAAGTGGACAGCCCGGTGATGGGGAAGTGTTATTAAATGCTGATGACCAAACCTTGACGTTTGCAGAACCCGTTGCGAACAGCGCCCGTGTCGAAGTTCAGTATGTAGATAATGATTCGGAAAGGCAGTTTATGTTCGCAGGTGCCCAGACCTACGGAGAAGACGGAGAGGTACTCCGTCATGAAGGGTTCATCACCGAGGAAGACAGTCTGCAAAATGTACTGAATGAATTTAATAACAGCGATATTGGCATTAACGCTTTTTATGATAGCCATTCCGATCAAGTTTCCGTTTCCCGCACGGAAACGGGGATCTTTAATCCAAATGGCGGCGAAGAAATGGAATTTGATGACGACAGTTTTTTTACGGAGTTTCTAAACTTGGGCAACAACACGGATCAAGGAGCGCAAAATGCTTCTTTTACGATCAACGGATTGGAAACTGAGCGTCGCTCCAACACCTTCGCTATGGATAATTTAACGATCACCTTGCATGATGAATTTGACGAGTCCGTCACCGTGTCATCATCGGTGGACACAGATGCAATCGTGGAAAACATTACGGAATTTGTGGATGAATATAATGCTTTGCTGACAGAGGTTCACGAGAAACTTGGAGAAAGCCGAAACCGTGATTACCCACCGCTTACGGATGAACAACGCCGAGACATGACGGAACACGAGATTGAACTTTGGGAGGAACAGGCGCAAAGCGGCTTATTAAGCCATGATCGCCAACTGGGAAATTTCATGAGCCGAATGCGTGAGAATCTTTATGAAACGGTCAATGTGGAAGGATCCGATATCGGGCATTTAAGTGACTTGGGGATCACGACTTCGAATGATTATCTGGAGCGCGGCAGATTGGATATTGATGAAGGGGTGTTACGTTCCGCTGTGGAAGAAGATCCGGAAGGAGCGTCCAATTTCTTTTCGCAAAGCGGTGCGGAGAATGGCATTGCCGGGAATTTGCGCGAGACAATCAATGAGATGGAAGAAGCGATTTCCAGGGAAGCTGGGGGGTCCAATGGGCGGTATCAGAATCATCAATTCTCATTAGGGCGTGAGATTAATCAGCTTGATGATCGGATTGAAAATTTTGATCGGCGTTTGGAACAGATCGAAAATCGGTATTGGCGCCAATTCACTGCTATGGAGCAGGCAATCAGCGAAGCGAACAACCAAAGTCAAATGCTCATGAACTTTATGTTTGGTGACGGTAATCAAATGATGTAGGGGGGATACGAATGTATAATGGGGGAATGGGTACGCAAACGCATGCCGAATATCAACAAAATGCTTTTCAAACAGCTTCTCCCGGAGAGTTAACGTTAATGCTCTATAATGGATGTTTGAAATTTATCCGGCTTTCCGCAAATGCCATGGAAAAAAAAGATTATGAAGCAAAAAACATCAATATCACGAAAGCGCAAAAGATCATACGAGAACTGATGGTCACGCTGCGGATAGAGAATGAAACGACCCAACACATGATGCAATTGTACGATTTTTCCCTTGATGCGCTCGTACGGGCAAATATTAATAATGATGCAAATGCATTGGAAGAAGCAGCTTCCATAATCACTGAATTTCGTGATACGTGGAAAGAAGTTATAAAGATTGATCGTAAACAAAGGCACGCATCAGGTGTTAATAGATAATGGGCGAGATGCGGGCAATTTATAAAGTGACGAAGCAACTGGCCAATCATCTGCGTGATCCTTTGCCGTCTGAGGATGAGGCACGTGAGGATTATCTTGATATCATTGCTTTTTTGTTGGAAAAGAGAGGTCTAATGATGACCTCTTTTACATCGACACCATCTACTGTGGAACCGCCTATCGCCAAGGAAATGGTGGAAATGAATGCATCGATCGAAGAAAAAATAAGAGCGGTCAAAGCGCAGATCGGTCGGGATTTAAATCAAACCCGCGCCCGTTTACATGTAGAAAATCGGTATACCAACGCTTTTTCTTCGCCAACTTTAGAAGGAATCTATTTTGATAAGAAAAATTAAATGAACTTAGGGCCTCGGGTTAGGAGGCGCTAAGTTCATTACTCCCCTTGTTCTTTTTTATCAAATAATTAGGTGCTGCTGAATAATGGAAAAAGACTGGCACATAAGCATTTTCCGTTGGTGTTGTCAAAACTGGATGCAAGGAAATCCATCCTATAAGCAAAAAACCCTTGCACTTCTGGCGACGTACGGAGGGACGGTGCTGCAATGGCGAGACTCCAGCGGAAAAACGGACGCGTCAAGCCCCCGCAGCGCCGGTTTTGCGCGAGGAGGCTTGACCGTTCGTCCGCGGAAAGCGAAGCCATGGAAGCGACATCCCGGCTTCAGCTGATAGCTGCAAGTTGTTCAGCAATCCCTAATTAGCTATTTTATACAGGAAGGATTTCTGGCACATAGTATAAGCACAACATTTTAGGTTTAAAAATTTGACGGTAAGGGAATCTCCCACTTAATAAACCTCTGAAGGGGCGATTAGGCGTGGAGACACTGACAGCAAAACAACAGCGTTTTATGCGGCGATATGAGGAATGGATCGATCAGGTCGTTGATGCTTTGATGATGGTTGTCCAATTTTATCGCGACGGCCATGAAGAACAAGGGGATCGTCTGTTGGCGGAAACGATGGCAGGTTTTGAGCGATTCGGCGAAGAAAATATGACCATGCAAAGTGTCTTTGGCCGGGACGAAAAACATTTGCATGAGTGGGATCTTTTTCAACAACAAATCAATGAAACGTTGGAAGTCCCAACCTTTTCGGAGCCTGTTGAAAAGGTTGGGCACGTTACGAAAAGGACACTCCCGGCATTTCAACGTTGGCGCACGATTGTAGCGTCCATCCTTTCGGAAGGCTGATACAATGATTGTCCCTCTCTCCCGGCGCTGCGTTATGATGCTTACTCATCTTCAGCATCCAAATCCATTTGAAAATCGATCTCTTCTGCGGCACTTTCCACGTCTTCGGGAACGGTGATCTCATCAATTTCGTTGAAAGATCCATAGGATGCTGTTAGTTTTTGTTGGGAGGCGACCCTTTGCCCTTCTTCCACCTCAAAGTCCATATCTATTTGCGCATTAAACTCTTGAAAAGCATGCGTTTCTTTGTCAATCAATAGTTCATAATGAATATCATTTATATCGACGACGGATAGAATATCTTCAAGCACCATATCCATGCCGCCATTAAGAGAATCAATGATCGCTGCGCTCACTTCCTGCAAACCTTCTGTATCTCCCTGTACGGTAATGACATAATGATCTTGCTCGTCTTCTGCATTCATACTGTCATCATCTACTTGCGTCATTAGCATTTCCAGTAGCAGCTCCGGATCTTGTTGTTGGGCAGACAACTTCCTTATATCACCTTCAATATCTTCGGGGAATTTCACCCATTCGTCCAGAAATGATTCATAGGAATAAAAGCCATCATCCGTAAAATACGTTTCCATGCTCATTTCCTCACCCTCGTCTTTTTCAATGATAGTTGTTTCTTCATGATAGGCAAAAGGGGCATAGGTTACGATTGTATCTGCCGTACTTTCGGTGCGAGACGTTTCTTCATCAAAAGCTACGTCTTGCTCTGTTGTCATGGTCACCGAAAAGCTGTCCAGGTCGCTCATTGTTTTGATAGACTGTTGTAAGAGTGCTGTTGGATTGCTGTCTTCTTCCGTATTTTGTTCTACACCATTTTCGTCAGGAATATCCGTTTCTTCAGAGTTCCCATCATCATCGCAGGCGGTAAGGATTGGTATGATGAGCAGTATCAAGAAGCCGAGCTTACATTTCATGTAATCATCGCCTTTTCCTCCAAAAATATGTACATGAATTTTATCATACTTTCTTTGGAAATGAGAGAAAGAATCACCGCTGTGAGAGGAAGGGGGTATACAAATAGGGAAAAGGGAAGCGAATGTTCCGTAGTGCTGTGCGGGGAAAATAAAGGGAGGGCGGTGATCCGGTATAGAGTAGTGAATCATATTTATTATGCGTTGCCAAACAACGATTGTTTATTTATGTGCATGAATTCGACAAATTTCGCATAGGAGGCAAGCGGGAATGCTCGGCGACGAAAGAGTGTTCCTCTTGGGAACGCAGCAATCATTGATTTAACGTACATTTGTTTTTTTGCACATTTTTAATTGGAAAGCAAAATGCGCATGTCCAAGTGGGAAGTAGCGGAAAGTAATTTTGAGAGCATAAATCCCGCGGTTTGGTATGTATAAGACGAATTGATGCTTCTAAGGGGAGGGCAACAACATAAAAATAAGTGTATACCGAAGGAACATTTGATCAAATAGGTATCAATTGGAATATATTTTGTCGTTTTAGCAGGAATAAAAAAAGGAATAGAGAAGTATAGAGCATGAAAGGAGGAGTTTTGGTGATGAATTACAATGTCCGTGGGGAAAACATGGAGGTAACACCATCATTGCGGGAATATGTGGAGAAAAAGGTGGGTAAGGTGGAGAGGTATTTTGATACACCTCCAGTCGCCGATGTTTACGTAAAAATGCACGTTCAAAATAACCAACAACATAGCATTGAGGTTACAATTCCCATGTCTCGCCTTCTTCTGCGTGCCGAAGAGGACCATTCGGATATGTACGCTGCTATAGACCTTGTCGTTGAGAAACTGGAAAGGCAAATCCGCAAACATAAAACAAAAGTAAACCGTAAGTTTAGACAGAGCGGCACGAAAGATGTATTTAAAAATGAAATGGGCGTTACGCAACTGGAGAATGGTTGGTCGGAAGAAGATGACGATGCCGGCTTCCAACTTGTGCGCACAAAACGTTTTAACCTTAAGCCGATGGATGCGGAAGAGGCCGTGTTGCAAATGGATATGCTTGGCCACTCGTTCTTCGTCTTTTCCAATGCAGTGAGCGGAGACACAAACGTTGTTTACCGAAGAAAAGACGGACGTTACGGGTTAATTGAACCGGAGGCTTGAAAGCGGAAAATAATAAAGGGAGCCCCCATCATTGCAGAGGGGGCTTTTTTATCGTTAAAGTACTTTATCGCCCTTTATCCACATCTGAAGATCTTCGGTATTTGTAACAAAGGGATCAAGTTGATAAAATGTAATATATAGTGTGTACAAATCAAGGCGCATGCCACAAATAATGATAAAAATTATTCGTGATGCGGGAGGACGATGATACTGACATGATCGGTTTAATAAAAAAGGTCATTGGTGATACAGACCAGCGTAAAACGAAGAAAATGCAAAAAACCGTCGATGAAATCGAAGGTTATGCAGATGAGATGAAATTGCTGTCGGACACTGATTTGGCTGCAAAAACCGAAAATTTTAAGGCACGATACGATGGCGGGGAGGACTTGGAAAGTCTTCTTCCGGAAGCATTCGCTGTCGTGCGTGAGGCCTCTACTCGTGTGCTCGGGCTCACTCCGTATCCGGTTCAATTGCTGGGGGCAATTGTGCTCCATCACGGTGATACGGCGGAAATGAAAACCGGGGAAGGAAAAACATTGGTAGCGACGATGCCGGTGTATTTAAACGCTTTAACGGGCCTTGGGGTTCATATCGTCACCGTGAACGACTATTTGGCGCGTCGGGACAGTGAAGACATGGGACGTCTATATCATTTTCTCGGCTTGACGGTAGGGCTAAACGAGAAAGGCATGTCCAAAGATGAAAAACGCGAAGCCTATGCCTGCGATGTCATGTATGGAACGAACAATGAATTTGGTTTTGATTATTTGCGTGACAACATGGTTCTTTATAAGGAGCAAATGGTGCAACGGAAGCTTCATTATGCCATCGTCGACGAAGTGGATTCCATCCTCATTGACGAAGCGCGAACGCCGCTGATCATCTCTGGATCGGTAGAGCAATCCACGGAGATGTACGTACAAGCAGATGGATTCGTACGGTTGTTAAAAGAAGAGGAAGATTATACGTACGAAGAGAAATCGAAAAATGTCCGTTTGACGGAAGAAGGGGTCAATAAAGCGGAAAACTACTTTAATCTGAACAACTTATATGATCAGGGAAACGTGCAACTGACCCACAATATCAATCAGTCACTAAAGGGGCACCGCGCCATGCAACGCGACGATGATTACGTCGTGGAAGACGGGGATGTTGTGATTGTCGATCAGTTTACCGGAAGGCTCATGAAAGGGCGCCGCTATGGAGATGGCCTGCATCAGGCCATTGAAGCAAAGGAACAACTTCCGATCAAAAAAGAAAGCATGACACTGGCTTCGATCACGTTTCAAAATTACTTTCGAATGTACCAAAAACTTGCCGGCATGACCGGGACGGCCAAAACGGAGGAAGAGGAGTTCCAAAATATTTACAATATGAATGTGGTCTCCATTCCGACAAACGAATCGATTATCAGAGAGGACAAGGCCGACCTCATTTATAAAACGATGGATGCGAAATTCAAGGCTGTTGCAGATGATATAAAAGAAATCCATCAAAGAGGGCAACCGATCCTTGTCGGCACGGCAAGCGTAGATACGTCTGAGTATGTATCAAAATTGTTGAAGAAGCGAAAGGTTCCCCATGAGGTTTTAAATGCGAAACACCATGCCAATGAAGCGGAAATCATTAAAAACGCCGGTCAAAAAAATGCCGTTACCATCGCTACCAATATGGCCGGTCGCGGCACGGATATTAAATTGGGAGCGGGCGTTCCGGAACTCGGCGGTCTTTTTGTCATCGGCACGGAGAGGCATGAAAGCCGCCGAATCGATAATCAACTACGCGGTCGTTCCGGACGTCAGGGTGACCCGGGGGTTTCGCAATTTTACCTGTCGATGGAAGATGTGCTCATGCGCCGATTTGGTTCGGAAAACATGCAAAACATGCTTAATAAAATGGGCATGGAAGAGGACGCTCCCTTGGAAAGCCGTATGGTCAGCCGTGCCGTGGAGCAATCGCAAAAACGCGTGGAAGGGCATAACTTTGATGCGCGTAAACAAATCCTTGAATATGATGATGTCATGCGGGAACAACGGGATATCATCTATGAACAACGGATGGAAGTACTGGAATCGGACAACCTGGAAACGATCGTTCAAGGCATGATCAACAATGTCGTAGACCGAACGGTTGCACGTTTCACTTCGGAAGAAGAAGTTCCGGAAGACTGGGACTTGGCCGGCTTGGTCTCAGACCTGAACGCGATGGTTCTTTATAATGGCGACATTACGCAAAATGATTTGTACGGCTTGGAACAGGATGAGATCCAGGAGCTCGTCAAAGGAAAGGCCGAAGCAAATTATAAAGCGAAAGAAGCAGAGATTGGCGAAGAAAAAATGCGTGAGTTTGAGAAGGTCATTATGCTGCGGGCCGTTGACCGCAAATGGATGAATCATATTGACCAAATGGACCAGCTTCGCCAAGGTATTCACCTGCGGGCATATGGACAAAGCAACCCGCTTCGGGATTATCGTTTCGAAGGATACAACATGTTTGAAGACATGATCGCCAGTATTGAAGAAGAAGTTTCCCGCTATGTGATAAAAGCGCGTTTGACAAATAACATGCAACGGGAAGCAGTCGCAGACGAGAGTAAGTCCAAAGCTGTGCACGGAAACAATAAAAAAGAGCAAGAGAAGAAGAAAAAACAACCGATACGCAAAGCAAAACAAGTTGGAAGAAATGAACCGTGCCCGTGCGGAAGCGGGAAAAAGTACAAACATTGCTGTGGGGTGCAGAATGCTTAAAAGCACACGCTTATCATGGAAAAGAGGGTGAGAGAATGGATAGTGCCGAAATAAAAACGGAATTAACGACAATGGCGAATCGTCTCGCGGAATTTAGGGGGTCTCTTTGACCTGGAAGCGAAAGAAAGCAGGATCAAAGAACTGGAAGAAGAAATGACGGTTCCCGGTTTTTGGGACAATCCGGACGCCTCCAGAGAAGTGATTGGCGAGACCAATTCATTAAAAGAAACCGCTCATACGTTTCGTGCGTTGGAAGAAGAACTGGAAAATTTAAAAGTGACCCGGGAACTGTTACAAGAAGAGGAAAATGATGAGTTGCGAGCGGATCTGGAACAAGGCATTCGATCGCTTTCAGAGGGAATCAATCAATTTGAGCTGAAAATGCTGTTGTCAGATCCCCATGATGCAAAAGATGCGATCCTTGAAATACACCCCGGGGCCGGCGGGACGGAATCCCAGGATTGGGCACAGATGCTTCTTCGCATGTATACTCGTTGGGCTGAAAAACGTAAATTCAAAGTGGAGACGCTTGACTATTTGCCGGGAGACGAAGCAGGTTTGAAAAGTGTCACGTTGCTGATCAAAGGGCAGGATGCCTTTGGCCATTTGAAAGCGGAAAAAGGAGTTCATCGTTTGGTACGCATTTCCCCTTTTGATTCCTCGGGCCGGCGCCACACGTCTTTTGCTTCCTGTGAAGTGATGCCGGAGATGGATGAAGATGTTAATATTGAAGTGGCTGCCGAAGACTTGAAAATTGACACGTACCGTGCAAGCGGTGCCGGCGGCCAGCACGTAAACACGACGGATTCTGCCGTAAGAATCACGCATATTCCAACAAACACGGTTGTGCAATGCCAAAATGAGCGTTCACAAATTAAAAATCGGGAACATGCGATGAAGATGCTTAAAGCCCGCCTTTATCAACAGGAGCTTGAACGGCAACAACAAGAATTGGACGAAATGCGCGGTGAGCAAAGTGAAATCGGGTGGGGGAGCCAGATTCGATCTTATGTTTTCCACCCTTATAATATGGTGAAGGATCACCGTACCAATTATGAAGTCGGGAATACGGAGGCTGTCATGGATGGCGCGATCGATGTCTTTATTGACGCATACTTACGCTCAAGAATAAAGTAAGGATGCCAGGCATCCCTCATATGAGAGCGATCCGGATTTTTCGGAATGGAGTGTTTGGATGAGGCGGAAAAAGCGGCGTAAACCGTCACAAGGTTTGGCACGAGTGCTCATAAATGTGCTGCTCGTTTTGAGTGGCTCGGCGATTGTGGCGATCGCATTTAATTTGTTTTTATTGCCAAATGCAATCGCCTCGGGCGGACTTAGCGGCTTTGCCACTATTATGTATCAAGTGTTCGGTTTCGCTCCGCACATTACCCTATACGCTCTTAATATCCCCTTATTTCTATTGGGAATGCTCTTGCTCGGAGGATTTCGATACGGGGGAATGACATTGGCGGGAACGTTGTTCCTCCCATTTGTCGTTTTTTTGACACAACATTGGCCGCCTTTAACGACAGAGCCTCTCCTGGCGGCAATATTTGGCGGTGTCGGTGTCGGAACAGGGCTCGGCCTTGTTTTTCGTTCAGGTGCATCCACAGGCGGTACCGACTTGGCGGCTCAAATTATTCATAAATATACCGGTGTTTCTCTTGGTGCCGGTGTATTTATCATGGATGGACTAATCGTTGGCATGGCTGCAATTGCGTTTAGCATCGAATTTGCGTTGTTCGCACTCATTGGGCTTTTTATCACCGGAAAGACCATAGATATTGTACAAATTGGTTTTGGCTATGATAAGATTGCATTCATAATTACGGAAGAACAGGAGAAAATAAAAAAAACCATTTTAAATGATGTCGACCGTGGAGTCACCAAACTTCAGGCATACGGTGGCTATACGGAAGATGACCGACCGGTGTTGATGTGTGTTGTGAACCGCAATGAAATTCCTTTTCTGCGACAAGTCGTGCAAGACATCGATCGTGATGCGTTCATTGTTGTTACCAATGCGACAGAAGTGCTAGGGCGTGGTTTTAAAATGGAATAAATCGTGTATAATAAATGGAGCGTTATCCTTACGCGTTACAGCACGATAATGGAGGAGATTTATCATGAAAAAAGCAATGCTAGTGTTAGGTACGGCGATTTTTATCATCGGCGGCTGTAATGGTCAAGCAGGTGAAGAACAGGAGCCTGTCGGTGATAACAATGGTGGAAATGGTGGCGGCGACAACGGGGCCGAAGAAGAGGAAGAAGAGGACAATGGCGAAACCGTTGATGCCGGCGAAGGCATGGATCTTTATGAAGAGAATTGCATGAGTTGCCACGGCGGGGACTTGGAAGGCGGTCAAGGCCCGGCGCTTGACGGATATAGCGCCGACGAAGTTCACGATGCGATTGAAGAAGGCCCTGGTGCCATGCCGGAAGACCTTGTTTCCGGTGACGACGCTGATGCTGTTGCGGAATACGTAGAAGAAGAAGCTTAGGTTCAATAAAGGTAACGGACGCCCTGCCGATGATGGCAGGGCTTTTTTTTGTTCTTTTCGATTCAATTTAGCTGTTGAAAGTGCCAAAAAATTGGAGTCATTTGAGTCAATAGGCTCACATTTAGTTAATTTTTGTAATCGATTTGAAAACAAACTGTAATATAAAAGTCTTTTATAAAGACGTAAAGATGATATAATATGACTAAGGATGTGGGTATTTGTCAAAAACCCTCAGAATAAGGAAAATTTTTGGGTGTGAGAGATTTGATCAATATGCAAAGGATACAAAAAACCTATCAAAATGGGGTCCAAGCGTTAAGCAACATTAACATACATATCGGGAAAGAGGAGTTTGTATATGTCGTTGGGCCTAGTGGTGCCGGAAAGTCGACGATCATTAAGCTAATCATCCGTGAGGTTAAGCCGACAGAAGGCACCGTGCATGTGAACGGGACAAACCTTGGTGATCTCAGAAAAAAACAAATTCCATATTTAAGGCGCAAAATCGGGGTTGTTTTTCAAGATTTTAAACTATTTCATAAGTCATCCATATTTGAAAACATTGCTTTTGCACTTGAGGTTATCGGAGAACCCACCGATCGCATCAAACCACGTGTGATGGAAGTATTGAAGCTTGTCAAATTAAAAGATAAAGCCCGTTGTAAACCGCGTGAGTTATCCGGCGGTGAACAACAGCGAGTGGCTATTGGACGGGCGATGGCAAGCAAGCCGGCAATTTTGATCGCAGATGAGCCGACCGGCAATTTGGATCCGGAAACGACGTGGAGCATTATGGGTACTTTAGAAGATATTAACTATCGAGGCACAACTGTTGTGATGGCGACGCATAACAGCCACATCGTCAATAACTTAAAAAAACGGGTGATTGCCATTGATAATGGCAATGTTGTGCGGGATGAAATGCGAGGTGCGTACAGCTATGAAGCGTAGCACCTTTGCGAGGCACGTAAGAGAAGGTTTTAAAAACGTTGGCAGAAATGGGTGGATGAGCTTTGCCTCCATTAGTGCCGTGGCGATTATGCTGCTTGTCGTCGGGGCGTTTTCCTTGCTGATTTTAAACATGAACAGCCTAGCATTCGATGTTGAAAACGAAGTTGAAATCCGTGCTTTTTTGGAAACGGAAACCGAAGAGGATGCACAGGCGGAAGTGATGGAAGACATTGCAAGCGCCAATGCGGTGGAAGACGTTTCGTATCTTGACAGGGACGAAGGGTTGGACCAATTTATCGACAGCCTCGGATCCGAAGGCGCTGTTTATGAAAGCATCCGAGATGAGAACCCCTTGAATGATGCTTTGGTTATCGAAGCGACCGAACCGGAACTGACAGAAGCTGTCGCAACCTCCGTCATTGAATATGCAGAAGTGGAAACGGTTGAATATGGAGAGACCATTCTTACGCAATTGTTCACGATTACAAATTATGTGCGTGTACTTGGCGCGACTATGATCATCGGTTTGTTGTTTACTTCTATATTCCTGATTTCAAACACGATTAAACTTACCATTATCTCCCGCAAAGATGAGATTGAAATTATGAAACTCGTGGGAGCGACGAACGGTTTCGTGCGCACCCCCTTCATGATCGAGGGGTTACTCATCGGTGTGATCGGAGCTTTGGTGCCGGTTGGAACACTTATGGCCGGTTATGTTTATCTTTATGATTTTTTTGATGCCCAGTTGCCCTTTATTACGATGGTTGAGCCTTTTCCGATGGTTTGGCAAGTGGCATTGGTATTGTTGGGTATTAGCGTTGTCGTTGGTATGTTGGGAAGTCAAATGTCTGTACGTAAATTCTTGAAAGTATAGCGATGGAGGGTACAGGAAATGAAAGGAAAAAAACCATTATTGCTCGGTTCTGCTTTTCTGATTGGATTATCCGGTTGGTTGCAAGCTAGCGATGTTGGAGAAGCTGAATCCATCAGTGAGTTGGAAAACGAATTGGACGACATCCGTGAATCCCAACAAGAAACGGGAAATGATGGAGAAGAGGCAGAAGAGGATTTAGAAGGCGTAGAGGAAGAGTTGGCAAAAATCGAAGGTGAGATTCGTGAAATGGACGAAGAAATGTCTGCCACCGTTGAAGAAGTCGGAGACAAAGAAGCGGAAAGTGCTGAATTGGAAGAAGAAAACGAACGGTTACAGAATGAAATCACTGAACTTGAAGAACGTATCGAAGAACGGGATGAAATGTTGAAAGAACGAGCCGTGACTCTTTATCAAAATGGTGGCGGGACAGTTGAATACATAGAAGTGTTACTTGGCGCGCAAAGTTTCGGGGATTTTATAGATCGAATTCGCACCCTCTCAACGATTGCCGGACAAGATCAGGAAATACTTGATGAGCATATTGCCGATCATGAACAACTAGAAGAAAATAAAAAAGCGGTTGAAGAAAATCTGGCAACCTTGGAATCTACTCTTGCAGAATTAGAAACTTTACAGGCAAACTTGGACGAACAAATAGAGGACAAAGAAGTTGTGATGGACGGACTTGATGAAGAGCAGCGTCAGTTGTTTGACGACTTGGAAGAAGTCGAAAACAAAGAAGAAATCTTACAACAGCAAGAAATTGCTAAACAGAACGAAATCGAACGTGAAGAAGAGCGAGTACGAGAAAGAGAACAGGAGAAAGAACAGGAAAGAAAACAGGAAAAAGATGAACAGGGTGAACAGGAAGCTGGAGAATCCGGAGATTCCGGAAACAATGAGGAAAATGATTTAAAAGAATCCGAAGGAAGCGACGATAACAGCGGCGGATCATCTTCGTCACCGTCAACCGCAAATGTCAGCGATTCCGGTTCCGACGGCGGAGACGGAAGTGGCACGCTGGCAAGGCCGGCATCGGGTCCGTTGACTTCAGAGTATGGGCCGCGATGGGGCCGGATGCACAATGGCATTGATATTGGCGGTTCAGGTGTTCCGGTTCATTCCGCTGAATCAGGCACAGTTAGTTACGTCGGGTACATGAGCGGTTTCGGTAATACGGTGATGGTTACGCATCAAATGAATGGACAAACGATCACGACATTGTATGCCCATCTGGCTTCCTCCAATGTATCCGAAGGCGATTCGGTTGACCGTTCGGAACAGATCGGCATCATGGGAAATACAGGGAATACGACAGGTCCCCATTTGCACTTTGAAGTACATGAAGGCGGTTGGGCCGGCTCGGGTGTGAATAGCGTCGACCCAATGAATTATCTATAAGCTAAGAATAGTCGAGCGGAAATGAGTTTCCCGCTCGATTTTTTGGAATCAACTTTCTTATCTGCACAAGTCGGGCAAAGGCTTTCGCCATAAAAGCTGGGCGAAAAGCTAAGTTTTCTAGCGATCGGACCGTAGATTTTTTGTCTCGCCAGTTAAAATGTGTTTAAATGGGAGAAAGAAACATAGCATATGCAAAAGAGGACGGCAAACTGGAAAAGGACAGCGCCTAAAGCAGACGATGCTTTAGAGAGAGATAGAAATGGATGAGTATGTCATGTTTTTCAAAAGCTGAGATAGAGGTGACAGTATGAATGTTAGCGGCAAGTGGCTCGTTATTTTAGCGAGTGCGGTCATCATAGCCGGATCCGGTGGGGTGATCGCGGGAGTCTCTATCGGCGAAGAGGGACAAGGTCAAAATGCTGCTCCGCAAATGGATGAAGAAAACGGTGAAACTTCATCTGAAGAAGGTTGGGAAAAAGTTCATCAAGCGCATGACTTGATTGTGGAACAATACATCGATGATGTTGACGAAAGCACCTTGTATGAAGGCGCAATTGAAGGAATGTTAGACGAATTGGGCGACCCCTATTCCGTCTATATGGATCAGGAAATGGCGGGTCAGTTTGAGGAATCGTTGGACAGTGAATTTGAAGGCATCGGTGCAGAAGTTAACATGGTAAATGAAAATGTAACGATTGTTTCTCCGATTCAAGGCTCACCGGCAGAAGAGGCTGGTTTAATGCCGGACGATCAAATTTTGGAGATAGATGGAAATTCAACGGAAGGTCAATCTTTGAATGAAGCGGTGATGGATATTCGCGGGGAGGAAGGCACTTCCGTTACGCTGACAATTGAGCGCCCCTCTGCTTCCGAGCCGTTTGAAGTCGACGTGGAGCGTGACGCGATCCCGATGGAAACAGTCGAAAGTCGAACGATTGACCGGGATGGAGAAACCATCGGTTTACTCGAGATTATTTCTTTTTCCGCAGAGACAGCCCAAGAATTTGAAGATGAATTGAATGGGTTGGAATCCGAAGGCATTGACGGGTTGCTCATCGATGTTCGCGATAATCCGGGCGGATACTTGAACAGTGTTCAGGATATTGGCAGTTTGTTGCTCCCTGAAGGGGAAACGATCGTCCAAATCGAGCAACCTGACGGAGAAGTTATCGCTACTCCCTCTACACTCGAAGAAGAGAAAGAATACCCAATGGCTATGCTTATTAATCAAGGTAGCGCGTCTGCGTCGGAAATATTGGCAGCTGCTCTTAATGAAGCAGGTGACTATGACCTCATTGGCGAAACAACGTTCGGGAAGGGCACTGTACAACAAGGATACCAATTTGAGGATGGCAGTGAAATGAATTTATCAATGTCCAGATGGTTAACCTCCGACGGCAACAATATTCATGAAGAAGGAGTGGAGCCGACGATTGAGGAAAGCCAACCGGATTATTTCTATACAGCCGCGCTTGCTGTAGATGAGACGCTCACGTTTGATGACAACAATGATCAAGTGGGCAACGCGCAACATATTTTAGACGGATTGGGTTATGATCCGGGCAGAACCGATGGATATTTTGATGAACAAACAGAAGAAGCAGTGGCTGCTTTCCAACAAGAGACGGACGATTTAGAGGAAAGCGGGGGAATCGATGAAGAGACTGCCCAGCACCTTCATAGCGCAATCGTGGATGAGATTCGTGACGATGAAAATGATCGCCAACTCGATACGGCCATTGGCTATTTGGTTAGTGAAGTGTCCTAATTTCGGGAAAAAGCAGGAATTCCATGACTTTGTGTCGAAATACATCCGTAGCACTAGGGTGTATTTCTCTTTTTTATCCTGTATTGTATAGTAAAATAGATAGCAACGATGTTTTTAGAAGGAGATCAAATAATGGATCATTGGTTTATAGATCTATTGATCGGTGTAGGAAGCTTCCTTATCCAGCCGTTGACCTATATCGGTTTGTTGGCAATGGTAGGAATTGGCTACCGCCGTTTAAAAAGGGAAAGAAAGATGTTTCATACGTCCACCGGCCCTGTTGGGAAAGACGTTTTTCACCGTCTATTGCCTGGGTTTTTGGCTGGAGGGCTTCTATCGGTTGTTGCAGTGGCTTTTGGTATTGTGCTCACTCCGGAATTTCTTTTGACAATGACAGTAACCTATCTTGTGCTGATTATTGCTGGTGGCGCGGGATTTGCCTCACCTGCTTATGCGTTGGGGTTGGCTTTGCTCCTTTCCTATTTCCTGCCTTTCGGGGGCGCAATGTCTGTAGATCCATTACCCGTCCTTATCCTCATCGCCGTATTGTTATTCGTTGAAGGGGTATTCATGCGCTTACAGTCAAAGCGCGAGTTTTCACCGCTTCGCTTACGGAGTAAAAGAGGGAAATGGATCGGAGGTCAACGCCTTGATCGGATGTGGCTCATTCCCGTATGCATATTCATTCCCGGGGACTCTTTTGCAGCAGGAGATTGGTGGCCATTGTTGCCGATTACGGATGATGTATCTTTACTGTTGGCGCCTTTTCTTGTTGGGTTTCGCCTAACGACGCTCGGGCAACGAATGCAATTAAAAATAAAAGATGCCGGAACGAGAGTGATAGGGTTTGGGGCGTTGATGTTGATTGGTGTCGCTCTATTTATGTACCTCGCAGGATGGGCATGGTTGCCGGTCGTGCTTATCGCTATCTTCGGCCGGATTCTTTTGCAAGTGTACGAGTATGTTAGTGACCGTATGAAAGATCATCATTTTGTTCCAAAAAATGAAGGCATTGTCATTCTCAGTGTATTACCGGGATCTCCCGGGGAGAAGATGGGGCTGCTGCCCGGAGAAATTGTGACAAAAGTGCATGGCAATCCCATCCATACGGAAGGCAGTTTTTATCAACAATTACAGATCAACCCGGCATACGGCCGTATTGAATTGATCGATGCCAATGGGGAACGTCGGGTGGAAAAAGCAGCCTTGTATGACAATCAACATCATGAGCTGGGCTTGCTATTTTTGCATCCCCATGAGGAACATTGGGAAACTGAATAAATGGATGAACCTTCCGAAAAAGCATTCAGATGCATTCGGAAGGCTTTTTTCCATCTATAAGCAAATAAACGTTCGTTTATTTTCAAATTGTGTTATAATAAATGATACAGGATTGTACCGCCAGTGAAGGAGGGTGAACGTTGCAACAAACGTTTTCACTTGAATCTGTTTATCAACCCGAAGGGGATCAACCCAAAGCGATAGAAAAAATAGCAGAAGGAATTAAAGCGGACAAGAAACACCAAGTGCTGTTGGGAGCAACAGGAACGGGCAAAACATTTACGGTGTCAAACGTGATTCGGGAAGTGAACAAACCGACGCTTGTCATGGCTCACAATAAAACACTCGCCGGTCAATTGTACAGCGAATTTAAATCATTTTTCCCCAATAATGCTGTAGAGTACTTCGTCAGTTATTACGATTATTATCAACCGGAGGCGTATGTCCCGCAGTCGGATACATTTATTGAAAAAGATGCCAGTATCAATGATGAAATCGATAAACTGCGGCACTCCGCGACGAGCGCTTTATTTGAACGCAATGATGTCATCATTATTGCCAGTGTCTCTTGCATCTATGGACTGGGTTCGCCGGAAGAATACCGCGATTTGGTCGTTTCCCTTCGTATCGGAATGGAAAAAGGACGAGATGAACTTTTAAATAATCTCGTCGATGTGCAATATGATCGTAACGACATTAATTTTACAAGAGGGACCTTCCGCGTACGCGGGGATGTCGTGGAAATTTTCCCGGCTTCCCGTGATGAACATTGCATTCGTGTGGAATTTTTCGGGGATGAGATTGACCGGATGACCGAAGTGGATGCACTAACGGGGGAAGTACTTGGCGAACGCAACCATGTTGCGATTTTTCCGGCTTCCCACTTCGTTACGCGCGAACAAAAAATGAAAAAAGCGATCGTCAATATCGAGCAAGAATTGGCCGAGCGACTTCAAGAACTGAAAAGCCGGGACAAGCTTTTGGAAGCGCAGCGGTTGGAACAGCGCACCCGATACGACATTGAAATGATGCAAGAAATGGGCTTTTGCTCCGGAATTGAAAACTATTCCAGGCATTTAACGTTTCGCGAACCGGGCGAAGCGCCGTACACGCTACTGGACTTCTTTCCGGATGATTTTCTTATGATCGTCGACGAATCCCACGCAACATTGCCGCAAGTGAGGGGCATGTATAATGGTGACCAGGCGAGAAAACAAGTATTGGTCGACCACGGATTTCGGTTGCCGTCAGCGATGGACAACCGCCCGTTAAAATTCGAGGAGTTTGAAAAGCGAGTGTCGCAAGCCGTGTATGTTTCCGCGACTCCCGGTCCCTACGAGGAGGAGAAGGCCCCGGAGGTGGTCGAACAGATTATTCGCCCGACCGGGCTGCTTGATCCGAAAGTGAGCGTGCGACCGATCGAAGGGCAGATCGATGATTTAATCGGCGAGATTAACGACCGGCAGACAAGAAATGAACGGGTGTTAGTGACGACGCTTACGAAAAAAATGGCGGAAGACCTGACGGATTATTTAAAAGAAGTCGGCATTAAAGTAAAATATTTACATTCGGATATAAAAACGTTGGACCGCTTGGAAATTGTTCGCCAACTTCGCCTTGGCGATTTTGATTGTCTTGTCGGGATCAATCTCTTGCGCGAAGGGTTGGATATCCCCGAAGTATCGCTCGTGGCGATTTTAGACGCAGATAAAGAAGGGTTTTTGCGCGCCGAACGTTCCTTAATCCAAACGATGGGGCGGGCGGCACGTCATGCAGATGGACAAGTGATCATGTATGCCGATAAGGAAACGCGTTCCATGGAAGTTGCGATAAATGAAACGAAAAGACGCCGGGGCATTCAAGAAGCGTATAATGAAAAGCATGGAATTACTCCAAAAACCATTGATAAAGCAGTGCCGCAGGCGATACAGGCTACGGTAGCCGCAGAAGATGAAACAAGCTACACAGCGCCGAAAGACAAGAAAATGACGGAGGATGAAAAGGCTCGTTTAATCGAACAAATAGAAGAGGAAATGAAGGATGCCGCGAAGCAACTTGACTTTGAACGTGCCGCGGAACTTCGCGATACGATGATTGAATTAAAGGGAAAGAAAACATCATAACGATACGAGAGGTCTTTCCGCTTCCTACCTCTCATATCCCACCTCTAGTACAAGGAGTGACCGGAACCATGGCCAATGAGAGAATCAGCATAAAAGGAGCGCGTTCCCATAACCTGAAAGGGATAGATATTACGATTCCCCGGGATAAGTTGATCGTTTTTACCGGGTTATCGGGTTCGGGTAAATCGTCGTTGGCGTTTGACACGATTTATGCCGAAGGGCAAAGGCGATACGTGGAATCGTTATCTTCCTATGCGCGGCAATTTTTGGGGCAGATGGATAAACCGGATGTAGATTCGATCGAAGGATTGTCCCCGGCGATATCCATCGATCAAAAAACGACAAGCCAAAATCCGCGCTCTACAGTTGGGACGGTCACGGAAATATATGATTATTTACGGTTACTATTCGCGCGTGTCGGTGTTCCGTATTGCCCGAACCATAACATTCCGATTACCTCGCAAAGCGTCCAGCAAATGATCGACCAGTTGATGGATTATCCCGAACGGACGCGTATTCAAATTCTCGCTCCCTTGGAAGCCGAACGAAAGGGAACGCATGTAAAAGTCTTTGAGGATTTAAAGAAAAAAGGATTTGTGCGCGTGCGTGTGAACGGAGAGATCCGTGATTTGTCCGAAGACATTTCATTGGAAAAAAATAAAAAACATACTATTGAAGTCGTCATTGATCGGGTAATTATAAAAGAGGGAGTGGAATCCCGTCTCTCCGGGTCATTGGAAACAGGGTTGGAACAATCGGGAGGGCGCGTCCTCATTGATGTCATCGACGGGGAAGAAGTATTGTTTAATCAACATCATGCTTGCCCGTATTGCGGATTTTCCGTCGATGAATTGGAGCCAAGGTTGTTTTCTTTTAACAACCCGTCCGGTGCTTGTCCGACTTGTGATGGAATTGGTTCGAAGTTGGAACCCGATGAAGAATTGGTTATCCCGAACCCATCCCTTACCTTGCGCCAACACGCCATTCTTCCATGGATGCCGACAAGTTCCGAATATTACCCGCAACTGCTCGGTGCCGCTTGCGAACATTTTGGGATCGACATGGATGTTCCTTTTGAGCAGTTGTCCAGGCAGGATCAAAAAATTGTGCTCCATGGCAATCGAAAAGAACAAATTCATTTTCGACATGAGAATGAGTTCGGCAATGTAAGAGAACGCAAAATCTATTTTGAAGGCGTGTTGAAAAACGTATCCAGGCGATACTACTCCACCTCATCGGATTATACGCGCGAACAGATGGAACAGTTTATGATCCGGAAAGCTTGTCAAGCTTGTCATGGTCATCGCTTAAAGGATGAAGCCCTTGCCGTTTTGCTCAATGGGAAGCATATCGGTGAAGTGACAGACTTGTCCATTGACGGGGCTAAAGCTTACATGGAAACGCTTGATTTGTCGGAAAAAGAAATGCAAATTGCCCGCCTCGTCATCCAGGAAATTAACAACCGGTTAGGGTTTTTAAGTAACGTGGGCATCGATTATTTGAATTTGAGCCGAATGGCCGGGACCTTGTCCGGTGGTGAAGCCCAACGAATCCGACTGGCTACCCAAATCGGTTCAGCGTTAATGGGGGTTCTCTATATCCTTGATGAACCTTCCATCGGCTTGCACCAGCGTGATAATATGCGATTAATCCACACACTTGAAAACATGCGTGACCTCGGGAACACGGTTATCGTCGTTGAACACGACGAAGATACGATGCTCGCAGCGGACCACATTGTGGATATCGGTCCCGGTGCAGGTTTGCAGGGAGGATATATTACTGCAGAAGGATCGCCGCAAACGATCCGTGATCATCCTGACTCCCTGACGGGCAACTACTTGTCCGGTAAAAAGTTCATTCCATTGCCGAAGCATCGCCGTCCAACGACGGAACGAAAGCTTACGGTTAAAGGTGCGGACGCGAATAACTTAAAAAATATCGACGTTGATCTTCCGCTTGGTGTCTTTAATGTCGTTACCGGTGTTTCCGGTTCCGGCAAAAGCACGCTCATTAATGATATATTAAGGAAATCACTTTCCAAGAAATTGCATCGTGCGAAAGAAAAGCCCGCGAAGCACAAAGAAATCAAAGGCATGGAAGAACTCGATTTCGTTGTAAACATTGATCAGTCACCGATCGGACGTACGCCGCGCTCCAATCCGGCGACGTACACCGGTGTGTTTGATTACATCCGCGAAGTATTCGCTATGACTAACGAAGCAAAAGTGCGCGGCTATAAAAAAGGACGTTTCAGCTTTAATGTAAAGGGCGGGCGTTGCGAAACGTGTCGAGGAGATGGCATTATAAAGATAGAGATGCATTTTTTGCCCGATGTATACGTGGAATGTGAAGAGTGCGGTGGCAAACGTTACAATCGGGAAACATTGGATATCCGCTATAAAGGCAAAGATATTGCGGAAGTGCTGGAGATGACGGTCGACGAAGGGGTGGAATTCTTTGAAAACATCCCCAAAATCAATCGGAAACTGCAAACATTGAAAGATGTAGGACTTGGGTATATTAAACTTGGGCAACAGGCCACAACGCTTTCCGGCGGGGAAGCCCAGCGGGTAAAGTTGGCCTCCCAACTGCATCGGCGCACGACGGGCCGTTCCCTTTACATTTTGGATGAACCGACGACCGGTCTTCATATGGATGATATTCGTCGGCTATTGCAAGTGTTGCAACGCCTCGTTAATAATGGAGATACAGTCATCGTAATCGAGCACAATTTGGACGTCATTAAAACGGTGGACCATATTATTGATCTTGGACCCGAAGGTGGTGATGGTGGTGGTGAAATCGTTGCAACAGGCGCCCCCGAGACAGTCGCCAACGTTGAACACTCTTATACCGCGCGTTTTTTAAAACCGATTTTAGAACGGGAAAATCAACGGATGGAAGCGTTGGAACAGGATGAAGCCGTCGTCAAGTGATTTTTTCAACTGACTTTGGGCAGTTCATAATCGTATAAAAAATGAAAGCGAGGAAAAAATCATGCAAGAAGAGCGTAAAATGATCCTGCAAATGGTGGAAGACGGCAAAATCAGTCCGGAAGACGGGAGTAAGTTGATTAAGGCATTGTCATCAGGGAAAGAAAAAGAGACGACGACAAGTTCGGCCACAACGCGAAAAAGCAAAGAAGAAGATAAAACCGAAACATCCGGCAGTACGGATTTAAGCACGACGATTGATTGGGATAAAAGCAATCGCCATTACGATGAATCATGGAGAAACTACCGGGAAGACCGGGATGCAAAAGGGTCCCCTTTTTCTGAAGGAGCACGCTGGTTTACGGAGTTTGTGGACTCGGCGGTTCATAAAATCAAAGAACTCGACCTCGACTTCAATTTTGGCTCTGCACAGGAAATCAACCATATCTTCCAACACACGAACATGCAGGAGCGAATTTTTGAACTATCGCTCGAAAATGGATCGATTGATATTCAACCATGGGATGGCGAAGATGGAAAAATCGAGTGTAGTGCCAAAATCTACAAGGCGGAAAACGAAGAGGATGCCCGCCGTATTTTTCTTGAAGATACGGTTTTTGAGTCCGTTGATGAAGAGCTCCACTTTTATACGAAATCGAAAAAAATCAAACTGCAGGCAACGGTATATGTGCCACGTGAGCGCTTTGAAAAACTATCGTTGTACACGTTTAACGGCCATCTGAACATGAATGGGCTAAACAGCGTAGCTTTGTCGGCGAAAGTCGTAAATGGAAGCATTAATATGGAAGACGTTCGTGCCGATGTGCTTGAAGCGGAAACGGTCAACGGTGTCATTGACCTTGACGGAGCAACAAGCGAGCGTGCCGACTTGCGCACTGTACACGGAAGCATTGATATTAACGGAAACATTGAAGATATTGATGCCGAATCCGTGAACGGCTCCGTTAATTGTTACTTTGACGGCAAGGAAGGCGGTCACGTTTCGTTAGCAGCAACGACTGGCTCTGTCTTTCTCGCTGTCCCGGAAGATATTCGCACAGAAGGAAAATTGAAAACAAATGTCGGGAACTACCATTGGAAGCTTCCAAATGTTGAAGTGCTCGATGAAAAACGAGATTTTATTCAAAAAACATTAACGTTCGTTTCCAATCCGGATCAATCAGCGGTATTGCGGGTAGATGCCGGCACGAAAACAGGATCCGTGTCTGTCAAAACCCATAACCGTTAATGTGGAAAACCAGGAAGGCGGGAAAAAAATGAAACGTTTTGTACGTTCTGCCAACAGCCGTATCATTACTGGCGTTTGTGGAGGCATTGGCCAATATTTTAATATTGACCCGATCATTATTAGGATACTAGCCGTAATCAGCCTTTTTATTAGCCTTGGCATCACATTGCTTATCTATCTGTTGCTCACCGTGTTGGTGCCAAGTGAAGGAGATTTTCGTTCATAATGGGTTGCCTCGTCAATATTGTCATTAATACGGTTGTTTTAATGGTCACGGGATTGATTTTCACCGGTTTTAAATTGGAAAGCGTTTGGGCAGCTTTGATTGCTGCTGCCCTTCTCGCGATTGTCAATACGATTGTTCGTCCGATACTCGTCGCTCTAACCCTGCCGGTTACGGTGCTGACATTAGGTATTTTTCTCTTTGTCATTAATGCTGCCATGCTAATGTTAATTGCGTGGATAATGGGTGGCGCGTTTGTCATAGATGGATTCGGGACAGCGATATTGGCAGCGGTCGTAATGGCTATTCTTAACGCGATCATTAATGTCGTTTTTAAACCGGCAAGAGCTTAATCGAAGAGCACCTGCTAAGCGAGGGTGCTCTTTTTTTATTCGGAGCCATTGGATGAGGCGTTCATGGAGCCCGAAAAGATCAAAAACCGCTCGATACGGTCACCATAAAGCGGTTTATGCCCCCCAACCCACGCAGTATCTGATCGTGAAGGAATCAAAAGTGAGGTTATCTCGCCTACAATCGTGGACATTCATTCTCGCAAACCACGACCATACCATTTTCGGTGAAAAACATGCTACAATGTACAAAGTGTGATGATTTTGCAAAAACAGTCGCTGCTACTTAGGGATTGCTGAATAACCGGAAAAAGACTGGCACATAAGCATTTTCCGTTGGTGTTGTCGAAACTGGATGCAAGGAAATCTATCCTATAAACAAAAACACCCTTGCACTTCTGGCAACGTACGGAGGGACGGTGCTGCAATGGCGAGACTCCAGCGGAAAAACGGACGCGTCAAGCCCCTGCAGCGCCGGTTTTGCGCGAGGAGGCTTGACCGTTCGTCCGCGGAAAGCGAAGCCATGGAAGCGACATCCCGGCTTCAGCTGATAGCTGCAAGTTGTTCAGCAATCCCTACTTATAAAGCGTAACTTTCATCAGAGGGGGCTTTTTCTTCTGATGGCTAGCTGAACAAATAGGAGTGTTAATCACCCGTTTTTCCGGAAGTCAGAAAGATGTCGGAAGTCTGGATTCCGACATCTGGACTCTGAAATCTGACCTCCGGGATGCACATCCGAGTTCGGAGGGAACAAGATGACCAAGGTCACGGCAAAAGATTTGATTGATCGTTTCTCCCTGGAATTATTAAGCGGTGAAGAGGGGATTTATCGGCTGATTACAACGAGTGACATTTCTCGTCCCGGCTTGGAAATGGCAGGTTTTTTCACCTATTATCCGCGAAGAAGGTTGCAGTTGTTAGGACGCTCGGAGCTTACGTTTCTTGAACAGTTGGATGGCGACGTGAAGTTGGAACGTCTGGATAAATTATGTACGGCCAACACACCCGGCGTCATTATATCCAGAGGGTTGGAAGCATCGGCGGAATTGCTGAGTATCTCCGAAAAATCCGGCGTTCCGATCATGCGTGCCAATGATACGACGACACGAATCAGCAGCCAACTGACCGAATTTCTTGAAGCGCAGCTCGCGGAAACGACGGCGGTGCATGGCGTCCTTGTAGACATATACGGAATTGGTGTCCTGCTTACCGGGGCCAGCGGGGTTGGAAAAAGTGAAACGGCGTTGGACTTGGTGCGGAGGGGGCACCGGCTCGTTGCTGATGATTCGGTGGAAATCAGTCAACAGCATGGGGATACATTGATGGGGCGCCCTCCTGAACTGATTAAGCATCTGCTTGAAATTCGTGGACTCGGCATCATTGATGTGATGACTTTGTTCGGTGCCGGAGCGGTACGGCCGTTTAAACGGATCACCCTTAACGTGCACCTTGAGCTTTGGGATGAAGATAAGGCTTACGACCGGTTAGGCATTGACGAAGATACGATGAGGATCATTGAAACGGATATCCCCAAATATACAATTCCGGTGCGCCCGGGGCGTAACTTGGCTGTTATTGTGGAAGTCGCTGCCATGAATTTTCGTTTGAAACGCATGGGCATTAATGCAGCACAGGAATTTTCGGACAAATTGATGGGTGTGATCGAAGATTATGATCGAGATGAATTTTAACGCAGTGCCCGAATTAAAAGTAATAACGCACATCTTAAAAGAATCAAATAAAGGAGGTGGCTATCCGGATGCTTTTTCATGCACAGCCGTTTGATCCCGTAGCCTTTGAAATTGGAGGGTTTCCGGTCCAGTGGTACGGAATCCTAATCGTGCTGGGTGCGGCCATAGGCTATGTAATAGCGGCGCGGGAAGCAAAAAAACACGGTTATCCGGACGATTTATTTGCGGATTTGCTTATTTGGGCGGTTCCGATTGGCATTATCAGTGCCCGTCTTTATTATGTTATTTTTCAATTTGATTATTATGCGCAAAACCCGGCCCAAATTATTGCCATTTGGGAAGGTGGGTTGGCCGTACATGGGGGTTTGATCGGGGCTGTCATCACGGGTGTTGTTTTTGCCAAGAAGCGCGGTTATTCATTCTGGAAACTGGCCGATATTGCCGCGCCCAGCATCATTCTCGCTCAAGCGATCGGCCGCTGGGGCAATTTTATGAATCAGGAAGCCTATGGGGGAGAGGTTTCCCGCTCATTTTTGGAAAACCTCATGTTGCCGGATTGGATCATCGATCAAATGTTTATAGAAGGAGCCTATCATCATCCGACCTTTTTGTATGAAAGCATTTGGAATGTGCTCGGCTTTGCATTATTGATCTTCTTTTTACGTCGAATGAACTTGCGTCGCGGAAACATATTCTTGACGTATGTCATTTGGTATTCGTTCGGCCGTTTCTTTATCGAAGGAATGCGAACGGATAGTTTGATGATCGGAGGCTTTTTGCAAACGGCACAAATCATTTCTGTCGTGCTTGTCATAGGTGCGATCATTTTGATGATTTATCATCGCAAAAAAGGGATCATAGAAACGCGTTATTGGGATAAAGACGAGAAACTTATGAAAAAAAACCGGAATAAAAAGAAGAAAAAGTGAGTTTGAAGTAGGGGAAAGATAAAATGCAAACGCTGAAAAGGGGCCTGAAATCAGGGCTGACTACGACCTGGACATTGGCGAAGATCATCTTTCCGATTACCTTTGCCGTGACCATCCTGTCGTTCACGCCGGCTTTGGATTGGCTTGCGGCGCAATTGGCACCGTTTATGTCTTGGATAGGATTGCCCGGAGAAGCGGCTATCCCGCTCGTCCTTGGGAATGTATTAAATTTATATGCGGCCATCGGCTCGATTTTGACGTTTGATTTTACGGTTAAAGAAGTTTTTATTCTTGCGGTTATGCTTTCTTTTTCTCACAATTTATTCGTTGAATCAGCAGTTGCAGTCAAATTGGGAATACGCATGTCTGTCGTTTTGGCGGTACGCATCGGTCTTGCCATCGTGTCTGCCTTTCTCATTCAATGGATTTGGCAAGGCGGGAGCCAATCTGCTCAATACGGATTGGCGAGCGGCACGGAACCTGCGGAAGTTAGTGGCTGGCTGGATGCTCTTTTGGAAGCGACTTCGAGTGCTGCCATGGGTGTTTTTACAATCGCGGTTTTTGTGTTTCCGATCATGATGATTGTTCAAGTGATGAAAGATTTTAATATGCTCGAATGGTTTTCCAATAAGATGCTACCCTTTACGCGTATGCTTGGCATCCAGCCCAACACATCGACGACGTTGGCATCCGGGATCTTTTTCGGGCTAGCCTTCGGCGCGGGGGTTATGATTCAAGAGGCAAGGGAAAACGGCGTGAAGAAAAAAGATTTATACCTCGTTTTTATCTTTTTGATCGCCTGTCATGGGATCGTAGAAGACACACTCATTTTCATTCCGCTCGGGATTCCGGTATTGCCGTTGCTCATCATTCGGGTAGTGACTGCGATAATGCTTACAATGGTGATCGCTTATTTCTGGAATCGTGCGGAAAAACAGGAGGCGAATGTTGATGGACAACGTGAATACAGTTCTTTTTGACCTTGATGGAACGTTAATTGATACGAACGATTTGATTATTGCATCTTTTGTCCACACGCTCGAACACTATTATCCCGGTAGGTTTGAGCGGGAGGATATCCTTGATTTTATTGGGCCGTCGTTGGCCGATACGTTTCATAGCTTGGACGCAAACCGGGCAGAAGAAATGATGACGATGTATCGTGCACACAATCATGCTCGCCATGACGCATTAGTCAAGGAATACACTGGGGTACGTGAAACGTTGGAACAATTGGCGGCTGGATCATTCCAATTAGGGGTCGTGACGACGAAACGGGGGGAGACTGCGTGGAGAGGGCTGGATTTGATGGGTTTAAAGCCTTTTTTCCAAACGGTAGTTACCCTTGATGAGGTAAAGAACCCCAAACCCCACCCCGAACCACTGGAGAATGCGATGAAAGCATTGGCGGCAACAGCGGAAGAAACGCTTATGGTCGGCGATAACGTGCACGATATTGAAGGGGGGAAAAACGCGGGGACGAAAACCGCCGCGGTTGCCTGGTCGATCAAGGGCGTTGATGTCCTGAAGGAGCACAAGCCAGACGTTATTCTTGATGATATGCGCGACCTTCTCGGCATTCTGGGAGTGCCTGGGCAATGACCCGCCGGACCGATCGTTACCACGTTTCTAAAAACAATTCCCTTTGGCATATTTATCAAACGGTTCCTTTTTTTAAAGTTGTAAAAAATTTCATTGTCATCGAAATCGCCCGTATCACGCCTTTTCTAAGTGTCAAAAACTGGCTCTATCGAACGTTTTTGCGCATGAATGTCGGAGCAAAAACTGCCTTTGCCCTGAAAGTGACGCCGGACGTTATGTTTCCGGAAAAAATAGCTGTGGGCAACAACTGTGTCATCGGTTTTCAGACAACGCTTTTGACCCATGAATATTTAATTGAGGAATATCGCGTTGGGGAGATTCATATCGGGGATAATGTGATGGTCGGCGCCCAGTCGTTGGTACTTCCCGGCGTGACGATCGGTGATGGAGCAGTCGTCTCGGCGATGACGCTCGTGCATAAAGACGTGCCTGCCGGAACTTTTGTTGGGGGGAACCCGATGCAGGTCATTCGTGAAGGAACACAAAAGGAGGAGGATACTTGATGGAGGCAATCATCTTACTTTTACTTTTCTTCGTGCTATTCATCTTCGCGGGAGGAATTGCGCTCTATCTTTTGTTTGCGTTCGGTCTTTTTCGGCTTGCCAATAGAAATGAAATCGCAAATGCCTGGCTCGCTTTTATCCCGATCGCGCAATATTACACGCTTGGCATGGTGGTGTGGGACCGTGTTCCGGCTGGATTTCGGGACGTTCTTCCTTGGTTGATGATCGGGTTAGCCGCAGCGCAAATTCCGCTCATGTTGGTCGAGTTCATTTTCCCGCCGATCATTATTGTGTCAATGTTATTGTCTTTTGCTACATTAGGATTGATGATGTATGCTTTGTTCGAGGTATTCAGGAAGTATAGTGATCAATACGTCATTTTGCTCGTTTTTTCAATAGTAACATTAGGCCTTGTCGGGATAATCGCTACGTTTGTGATTAGAAATAATGAAGCAAGGCCTGTCAATCAGGAGCACACGGCGTGAACATATGGGACACATGATATGGGTGGCATGGAGGCGTCTTATGGTGAATTTATTACTGAAAAGAAACTTTAGAATGGGGGTCAACACTAAAATCAATGGATGATATTCGTGATTAAATATGGTAACACTACTAGCGAGCGAAGGAAAAACACGTAGACTCCTGTGGGAAAGCGCAGGGCGAAGACCCCGCAGGAAAAAAGCGAACTTCTTTTTTTTCCGAGGAGGCTTAGCTCGGGGCCCACGGAAAGCGTAGTGTTTTTCCGTAGCGGTCACTACCAACCATAATTGCCCCTAGTTTGTCAGCCATAGATTTTGGTGAAGAGCCTAGAATGGGTGGTGTAAGATATTTGTTAACCTTCAATAACCAGCTAATACCGGCAAAATCGCTCCAGAATTGGAGTGCTTATCCGAGTTAATGAGGGAGACTTTCTCCAGTGAAAAAGAAGAATGTAGGAATATTATTATTCGATTTTGTAGACATTTTAGATTTTGCTGGTCCAGCTGAGGTTTTATCACTCGCTGCAAAAACAAAAACGCAGCAGTACATTTCTGTGTATAAAAAACAACTGCCGCCTAAAATGCCCTTTGAAGTATTTACCATTGCTGAAACAAGTGAGCAAATAAAGACTCACTCAGGAATTAGAGTTGAACCACAGTTTAGCATTGATAGCAGTCCTAAATTGGATGTCATTATTATTCCCGGTGGACCATTAAGGGCTGTTCTTTCGATGGCTCAAAACGAAAAAGTGCGAGATTGGCTCATCGAAAATGAAGATATTGAATATATATGTTCCGTTTGTACTGGGTCATTCATGTTAGGTGAGACTGGATTGCTTAACGGTAGAAAAGCCACAACTCATCATTTAGCATTAGGTAAATTACAAGAAAAATATCCTGAAATCAGCGTAGAAACTAACGCTAAAGTGATTCAAGATGGGAAATTGATTACTTCCGGAGGTGTATCGTCAGGAATTAATATGGCTTTATATCTCGTTGAAGCAATTTTGGGTAAGCCTGCTTCAGATCGTATAGCAAAGACCATTGAATTTAGTAAATAACTATACAATGATCGGAGCAAAAAGTGGATGGAAGAATATAGCGTGCGGACGTTTAAATGACTTTATTCACACTGAACAACGGAGTCCTACTAACATGAAAGACGGCGTTATCCGACATAAAAACGGGGTGTTTGCAAAAGTATAACGTATGCCCCCTCTATGTGATCAAAAGCGTATACAAGCGTAAGCTGATTGGGAGCTTTTGCAAAGCCTGCACGGGATTGAAGCTCAAGAGGCGTGCTCGGAGATTTGCCTCGGAACGGAAAAAGCATTCTTCGGTTTTTTCAAGGGCGTCCACGTGACGCTAGGCTGTTTACATGCGTTGACGCACTTAAATTCCAAGTGTAAACTAAAATACATAAACATTTTACTTCTCTATCGAACTAAAGGATTTCAGGCGAACTAAAGGATTTTGGAGGCTGTACACATGCCACTGATGTTTGAGAAACCGCTGGGAATGATTGATACGCTTCCCGCGCTGTATGAACGCGCGCGCGAGGTGCGAAGATATATGGAACAGGAAACAAAAAATTGGGGATACCGCCCCATTCAAACACCGTCATTGGAGTATTACGAAACGGTTGGGAATGCTTCCGCGATTCGGGACGAGCAATTATTCAAATTACTGGATCGGGAAGGGCAAACACTCGTGTTGCGGCCGGATATGACTGCACCGATCGCACGGGTCATAAGTTCAAGCATGAAAGAAGAACCCTTGCCGTTACGCCTTTTCTATTGCAACGCTTTATATCGGGCGCAACAGCATGAGGGAGGCAGGCGAGCGGAATTTGACCAATTTGGCATTGAACTTGTCGGCGACGATTCCATGAATGCCGATGGGGAAGTGCTCGCCTTGTTGACGTCTAACCTTCGCGCATCCGGTCTGTCTCCGTTTCGTCTTGCTGTGGGACACATTAAATATATGAATGCTCTTTTTGAGGAAATCATCGAGGATTCGAAAATTGCAGAAGCCCTCAGACGTTATCTTTATGAAAAGAACTTCGTAGGCTACCGACAACGAGTGGATCAATTGGAGATTTCGGAGGCTGATAAAAGCCGTCTCCATCAATTGCAACGTTTACGCGGCGGTCCGGAAGTTCTCGATCGTGCGAAAACGTTGGCTCATAGTTCGAAAGCACATCATGCCATCAATGATCTAGAAGATTTATGGGAGATTTTGAAAGATTTGGGCGTCCAGGATGTCATTCAAATCGATCTTAACCTCGTCGGCCAAATCGATTATTACACCGGGATTGTGTTTGAAGGATACGGCGGGGCGCTTGGATTCCCCCTTGCGAGCGGTGGGCGCTATGATGAATTGCTCGAAAAATTTGGCCGCCCGGCTAGTGCGACCGGCTTCGGGATACGCTTGGATCGATTGCTTGAAGCATTGAATCATATTAACGAGGGATATTCCCAAAACCGCCCGACGCTCATTCTTTTTAATAAAAAACGTCAACAAGAAGCGTTGCAGGAAGCGAACCGTCGCCGCAATAACGGTGAAGCGATAGTGGTGCAAAATATCGAAAGTGTCCCGGACATCGATGCTTTCACGGAGAAATATCCGGAAGTTGTCTCCTTCACGGACGGATCGGAAAGGGGGAGCAGTGATGAATAAAGATTGGATAACATTTGCCATGCCTAAAGGCAGAATCTTTGAAGAGGCGGCCGACCTTCTCCGAAATGCCGGTTATCCTCTGCAAGAGGACTTTTCGGCGGGCCGAAAGCTGATCTTGGAAGCTCCGGATGCCGGCATGAAATTTTTTCTGGCGAAGCCGATGGATGTGCCCACGTACGTAGAACACGGCGTTGCCGATATCGGTGTTGCCGGGAAAGATGTTTTACTCGAAGAGCAGCGTGATGTGTATGAAGTGCTTGATTTGCACATTAGTGCTTGCTACTTGGCAGTCGCCGGACTTCCACAGCAAAGGAAGGAGCGAGTGGCGCCGAAAATTGCGAGCAAGTATCCGAATATCGCTACGCAATATTTTAAAGCGCAAGGCGAGCAAGTGGAAGTCATCCGATTAAGCGGATCGATTGAACTTGCTCCTTTAATCGGACTAGCCGAACGAATCGTCGATATCGTTTCTACCGGAAAAACGTTAAAGGAAAACGGGCTCGTCGAGCTAGAGACGATCGCATCCGTGACGTCCCGGTTAATCGTCAATCCGGTAAGTTACCGTATGAAAGATAAGCAAATTGATGATATTGTCGCGCGTTTATCAGCGGTCATTAAGGAGGGGAGCCCGTCATGAAAATCATTCAAGTAGATGAACATGTCAGTTTACGCCGGGACCCCGACAGCGGCAATGAAGAAACACAGGTGATTGTAGACGAGATCATTGCGGAGGTTCGAAAAAATGGCGACGAGGCATTACGGGCATATACAAAAAAATTGGATGGCGCCGCACTCGATTCCCTGTTTGTGAATGAAATGGAGCGAGCACAAGCCTATAAGGTGATAGATACGCGGATAGTGGAAGCAATTCGGCAGGCGATCGCCAACATTCGTGATTTCCATGAGCGACAGCGGACGGAATCTTGGATGACAACGAAGGAAAACGGTACGATCCTTGGGCAACAAATCACGCCGCTAGATGCCGTCGGTGTTTATGTGCCGGGGGGCAAAGCTGCCTACCCGTCGACGATTTTAATGGATGTGATCCCGGCGCAAGTGGCAAGTGTTGACCGCATCGTGGTGACGTCTCCGCCGGATGAATCTGGGCTGCTCCATCCGGCCGTTTTGGTAGCGGCCTCCGAGCTAGGTGTAGAAACAATCCTGAAAGTAGGCGGGGCACAGGCGATTGCGTCGCTCGCATATGGAACTGAATCCGTAACCGCCGTCGATAAAATTGTCGGTCCCGGAAATGCATTCGTTGCATTAGCGAAACGGGCGGTTTTCGGGCAAGTGGATATTGATATGATCGCGGGTCCGAGTGAAATCGTCATTCTCGCCGATGATTCTGCCCGCCCGGACTATGTGGCCGCTGATTTGCTGTCGCAAGCCGAGCACGAGGAACGGGCGACGGCTATTGTCGTTACGCCTTCGAAAATGCTTGCGGAAAAAGTGTCTGCGGAAGTAGAGCGCCAATTGAAAGGTTTGCCGCGGGCATCGATCGCCCGAGAGGCGCTCAACAATTTTGGCGCTATTTATTTGACTGCCGATCTTAACGAAGCGGTTGATGTTGTCAATACATTGGCTCCCGAACATGTTGAAGTTCTCTGCAATGAACCGTTTCAACACCTTGGAAAAATCAAGCACGCAGGCGCTATTTTCCTCGGTGAAAACAGTGCGGAATCGGTCGGTGATTACTTTGCCGGTCCAAACCATGTGTTGCCGACGAATGGAACGGCCCGTTTTTCAAGCCCGTTAACGGTCGACGACTTCCTCAAAAAATCAAGCATCATTCATTACAGCGAGGAAGCACTTTCTCAAAATAGCGATATGATTGCATCGCTTGCGCGTGTGGAAGACTTTGAAGCCCACGCCCGGGCGGTGGAAATTCGTCAAAAAAAGGACGTGCGACAAAAGGATGAATGAGACACGAAAAGCAACGGTAAAACGGCAAACCGGGGAAACGGATATAGAACTCGATGTGCAATTGGATGGTTCCGGCCAGGCGGATATTCAGACGCCGGTTCCGTTTTTGAACCACATGCTTGATCTCTTTGCCAAGCATGGGCAGATGGACGTGCGTGTGCAAGCGAACGGCGATGTGGAAGTGGATGACCATCATACGAGTGAGGACATTGGAATTTGCCTGGGGCAGGCGGTAAAAGAAGCCCTTGGCGACAAAAAAGGGATCCGGCGGTACGGGACCGTGCATATTCCCATGGACGATGCCCTCGCCCAAGTCGTCATTGATCTTGGCAATCGCCCCCACCTTGAATTCCGCGGAGAGATCGGCGCTGCAAAAGTAGGGACGTTTGATACTGAGCTTGTGCACGAATTTTTATGGAAGTTTGCTGTTGAGGCACGCATGAACTTGCACGTGATCGTGCATTACGGCTGGAATACGCATCATATTATTGAAGCTATTTTTAAAGCGCTAGCCAGGGCTTTATCGGAAGCGGCGGAAATCGATCCGCGTGTGAAGGGGATCCCCTCGACGAAAGGGGTTTTGTAGATGATCGCAGTCGTAGACTATGGGATGGGAAACTTATACAGCGTAAGCAAAGCGCTTGAACGTCTGGACACGCCTTACGTCATCACCGAAGAAGTGCATGTGTTGGCATCAGCGGACGGTTTGATTTTGCCCGGTGTCGGTTCTTTTAAAGATGCCATGGCTATCCTCCAAGAAAAAAACCTCGATACAAACATCAAACAATTGGTCGAGAACGGAAAACCTTTGCTTGGCATTTGTCTCGGCATGCAGCTATTGTTTTCCGAAAGCGTAGAAAACGGGATTACCCGGGGGCTTGATTTGTTACCAGGGAAAGTTCGTCGTTTTCCGGGGAAAACAAGGGCAGGCATTCAATATAAAGTCCCCCATATGGGTTGGAACTTCCTCCGATATCGTCAACCTACCCACGTCATCGTCGAAGGAACGAAAGAAGGACATGCTTATTTTGTGCATTCCTATGTCGTTCATGCCGATACGGCAGAGGTCGTCGTGGCAACGACTGATTATGACGGGGAAGTGCCGGCGGTTGTTGGCCGGAATCATATTTTCGGTACTCAATTTCATCCGGAAAAAAGCAGTGCGCTCGGGATGCAAATGTTGAACAATTACGTGACTTACGTGAAAGAAAGGCAGGTACAGACGAGTGACAGCCTTTAATTTATTCCCGGCCATCGATATTCGCAATGGCAAATGTGTGCGGTTAAAGCAAGGCGATTACAACCGGGAAACAATTTACGGAGACAATCCGGCACAGATGGCGGCAGGTTTCGTTGAGGATGGCGCAACATGGGTGCACGTCGTTGATTTGGACGGTGCCCGTGATAAACATCCGGTCAATGATACGGCTATCTTTCGTATTGTCGAAGAAACAGCCGCTCGTGTTCAGGTGGGAGGAGGCATCCGTACGGAACGAGACGTGGAGCATTACCTCTCGCGAGGTGTTGATCGGGTGATCCTCGGTTCGGTTGCGGTGCAAAACCCTGATTTCACAGCGAAAATGCTTGCGGCTTATCCGGGCAGAATCGTGATCGGCTTGGATGCCCGAAATGGAAACGTGGCTGTGAACGGTTGGTTGGAGTCATCCGATGTGCAGGCGGAAGTGCTTGCAGCTGAGATGGCAGCCGCCGGAGCGGATACGTTTATATTTACCGACATCGAAAAGGACGGTATGCTCACGGGCCCAAACGTGGAAGCCAGTGCCACCCTTGCAAAAGCGAGCGGCGCCCACGTCATCGCATCGGGCGGTGTAAGCCACTTGGATGATGTGCGAGCGTTGTTGCGTTATCGAGAGGCAGGCGTAAGCGGGGCGATTGTCGGCAAGGCGCTGTATACAGAAGCCCTTGACTTGTCTGAAGCGTTAAAAGAGGTGAAGCGAACATGTTAACAAAACGGCTCGTTCCTTGTTTGGATGTAAAAGAAGGCCGGGTAGTCAAAGGCGTCCAATTTGTAGGGTTGAGAGATGCGGGAGACCCGGTAGAGCTTGCGGCCTATTACGACCGGGAAGGGGCGGACGAGCTCGTTTTCCTGGATATATCGGCGTCTCATGAAGGGCGGAAAACGATGGTGGATGTCGTCCGGGAAGTCGCCGGAAAACTTGCGATTCCGTTTACGGTCGGCGGTGGCATTAATAGCGTGGATGATATGCGTCAAATCTTGCGTGCCGGAGCGGATAAAATATCGTTGAATACGGTGGCAGTGAAAAACCCAGGCTTAATCGCTGAAGGTGCGGACTTTTTTGGCTCCCAATGCATCGTCGTCGCCATTGATGCCAAATGGGACGAGAAATTACAATCTTGGCGTGTGTATACCCACGGAGGACGGCGTGAGACGAATCTGGAAGTTACGGATTGGGCAAAAGAAGTCGTGAAAAAAGGCGCGGGAGAAATCTTGCTCACGAGCATGGACCAGGATGGCGCAAAAACAGGATATGATTTGCCGCTTACACGCGCGGTGAACGAGGTTGCGAGCGTTCCGGTGATCGCTTCCGGAGGCGCGGGGGCACAACAAGATTTTGTGGATGTTTTTCTGGATGCCGGAGCGGACGCGGCATTGGCGGCTTCCATTTTCCATTACAAGGAAACGGCTGTGTCGGAAGTGAAGGATGCGCTGAGGAAACAGGGGGTGAACGTAAGGTGAATATGGAGAACATTGTTTTTGATGCCGATGGATTGATACCCGCGGTTGTGCAAGATGTGAATAGCAAGGAAGTGCTGACCGTGGCGTATATGAACCGGGAATCATTAAATAAAACGATCGATACGAAGGAAACGTGGTTTTACAGCCGTTCGCGCCAAACCCTTTGGCATAAAGGCGAAACGTCCGGGAATGTGCAACAGGTGAGCGATGTTCGTTATGATTGCGACCGCGATACCCTCCTCGTGCTCGTGCACCCGCAAGGCCCGGCGTGTCACCGCGGGACATACAGTTGTTTTACGGAGAGCATGCTCTCCGAAGAACCGGCGCAAGAATCAAATGATCTTACGATTTTGCGGACCGTGGCTGCGACGATTGCAGAACGAAACCATGAACGCCCGGAGGGAGCGTACACCACGTATTTATTTGAAGAAGGCGTGGATAAAATATTAAAAAAGGTCGGCGAAGAGGCTTCCGAAATTATTATAGCGGCAAAAAATCGGGATGGAGAAGAACTGGCGTGGGAGAGTGCCGATTTTATTTATCACCTTCTCGTTTTGCTCGAAGAACAGCAATTGCCCCTCGATCGAGTGTTGGATACGCTAACGGAACGGCGTGGGAAATAAATAGCGATCGTTTCTTCGCATTGGTTTTCCAAACAGCGACAATAAAGGGATGTCGCACCTTTAATTGTAATCATTCTAAAGAGGGGATGCACTTGGAAGGTCCAGCGTCCTTAAAAATAGAATAAGCCTCATTTAGGGGGACGATGGAAGGTCCAGCGTCCCTGAAAAAAGAATAAATCTTAATTTGAGGGACGCTGTGAAGGCCTAGCGTCCCTAAAAAAAGAATAAACCCCAATATGAGGGACGCTGGAAAGTTAAAAAGACGAATCATCGAAAGCGCGATTTCCGGAAAATAGTTAAGCCACGCTATGACGTGGTTTGAATGACAATATGGGTGTGAGTGATTAATTAATCACCCTGCACTAGTGTACTGTTTCAAAAGTTCCTTCCCGGCGTTATACGGACAAAACCTTTGTTAATAGCACGATAAATGGACGAACTCGGAGCATCTTCGGATAGTTTTGCCAGAGAAAGGCATAAAAGGTCCGGTAACAGCCGTAAAGGCTGGTCGTCTAATGGCGTGAGCGTCTCCGGTGGTCCGTTGGGCGATTCAAGCAATTCGTATATCCGATGCGAGGGAGGTAACAGGTAACGAATCACGTTCTGCTCGGAAGTACAAAGTAATCCCTCTAATGAAGGGTGAGCTGCTCCGAGAGGGATTAAACTTCATCCTCTACGAATGCTGTTCCATTTTTCAATGGGGAAAGGATCTCTGAAACACGCCACTAGTGATCGGAGGCAGACAGTCTTAACCGGATGCCTTGTATCTTTATGGATGAAGATATAACGAAAGGAAATGGATAAGTTTCGGTATCCATTTTTTATTATAGGGTTAAACCTCACTAGGAAACTCAGTTATATCGTTAATGATTATTGAGGAAAATTCTAATTTTGAAAAAAGGGAAGTCCTGCCGACTCGGGAAATTATACACATAAATTTGAAAATTACTACTTTTTAGACTTATCCTAAAACATCACCTATACACCATCTTTTGGGATGCGCCATAAACTATGTTACAATAACGATGATCAAAGTATGTGGAAGGCGTGTGAACGCATGGGGCAGTTGATCCCTTTTCTTCAAAATCCGGAATATTTTTTTGACCGGGGAATCACGTTTTATAAAAATAAAGAGTGGAATCGCTCGATCCGTTATTTGAAACGGGCGATTGAATTAAGGCCCCTGGAAGGGGTTTTTCATTGTCAACTTGCAGCGATATTATCCGACATGGGCGAGTATGAACGTTCCAATGAGACCCTCTTGCACGTCTTGGATCATATAGATGGCGACATGTATGATTGTTATTATTTTCTCGCCAACAACTACGCGTTTCTCGGACTTTTTGATAAATCAAAGGAAGCGGCGCTTCACTATTTGTCCTCCTCGCCGGAGGGAGAATTTGTGGAAGATGCGCAAGAGTTGCTTGAGTTGGTAAAACTTGATGGGAATGAAGATTTTTTTGCCGATGAATATGAAGAAAAGCCTGCCTTCCCCGATGACTTTATTTTACAGTACGAGCGCGCTGGGCGCTTCATCAACGAGGGAAATTATGAAAAAGCAGAGCGTTTGCTCAAAGGATTAATGATGGATTATCCCGCTTATTATGCTTCATACAATCAATATGCGAGAACGCTTCACCTTCAAGGGCGCAGTGATGAGGCGATGCATTGCTTGCGTACCCTGTTGGAGGAAGTGATGTATGTGCCTGCGCTATGCCAATTAACATTATTGCTCGAAGATCAGCGTAAGGACCGGGAAGTTGAACAGTTGAAAAAGAAACTTAGGCAATTGGTGCCGTTGAATAAAGGCCATATTCACAAATTGGCAGCCACGCTTTGTCGGCTTGGGGAATACGAGCAGGCACTTTTATTGTTCCATTTTTTACAAAAACACAGCCCGCCTGAAATGGCCGGCGCATTTTTTTATCGTTACGGAGTAGCCGCTTTTCATTGCGGGTACCATAAAAAAAGCAAAAAAGCCTGGAAGCTCGCGCGTGATCATGGTGATGATAAAGCAGCAACGCTTTTGCAAGCATGGCAAACCCGCGCCCTTAAAAGCGACGAAGTACAGTGTGAACATCTGCACGATTTATCGTTTGGGTTGGATTGAGCAGATGAATAGACGTTAACCGAAAAGCGGGATAATATAGAGACAGAAGGTAATTGGAAGGAGCGTCGGTCGATGTCAGGAGAAACAGATACCATCTATGATGTCATTATTGCCGGGGCGGGTCCCGCGGGCATGACTGCTGCAGTGTACACTTCCCGAGCGGAAATGAAAACATTAATGCTTGAACGCGGGATTCCGGGCGGACAGGTAGCCAACACGGAAGATGTGGAAAACTATCCCGGGTATTCGCACATTCTTGGCCCCGATCTATCGAATAAAATGTTTGAGCATGCACGCAAATTCGGTGCTGAATATGCCTACGGGGACATTAAAAAGATCGAAGACGGCGGTGCATATAAAACGATATACGCGGGGAATAAAACGTACAAAGCTCGCGCTGTGATCGTAACTACAGGTGCGGAATATAAACAATTGGGCATCCCCGGGGAAAAAGAACTCGGCGGTCGCGGTGTCTCCTATTGTGCCGTATGTGACGGCGCGTTTTTCCGGGACAAAGAAATTATCGTTGTTGGCGGAGGTGATTCCGCGGTTGAAGAAGCCGTTTATCTCACGCGTTTCGCCAAAAAGGTGACGGTCATTCATCGCCGTGATGAACTGCGTGCACAAAAAATTCTTCAACAACGGGCATTTACCAATGAGCAAATTGATTTTAAGTGGGACCATGTTGTAAAAGAAATCCATGATACGGACGGAAAAGTGAGCAGCGTGACCCTCGTTAATGTGAAAAGCGGCGAAGAGTATGATTTTCCGACCGATGGTGTGTTTGTTTATATCGGTCTGTTGCCGCTCAATAATGCTGTGAAGGATTTGGGGATTACGAACGAAGAAGGTTATATCGTCACGAACGAAGAAATGGAAACCAATCGTGCAGGGATTTTTGCGGCCGGTGACATTCGCGAAAAAACGCTGCGGCAAATTGTGACAGCAACCGGTGATGGAAGTTTAGCGGCGCAAAACGCGCAGTCCTATGTCGAAGAATTGGAGAAGACGGTAGAGGCATAAGAAAAGTTCCCGAAGAACATGACGAAAAAAAGTTATGTGTTTTTAATGCTATTGTAACAGCTGTGAAACAATTAAGCGTTATGATGGAAGTACGTTAATTGACCCCCCTTATATATATTTTGGATGCGCAAGGTACATCGCCTTGCGTATTTTTTTTGGTAGGTAAGAAACCCTCATGGCGGTTGAGCATGTCGCCACCATCTATAATGAGAACAACTAGTTTAGCGTAAAAAAATATAATCGAGACATACGTTGGTTATACTGATTCGTTTACGCTGCTCCAATTATGGTTGTTTTCATACAAAAGCATAAATCAACTTTCTTACCTAGGGATTGCTGAATAACGGAAAAAGACTGGCACATAAGCATTTTCCGTTGGTGTTGTCAAAACTGGATGCAAGGAAATCCATCCTATAAGCAACAAAACCCTTGCACTTCTGGCAACGTATGGTGGGACGGTGCTGCAATGGCGAGACTCCAGCGGAAAAACGGATGTGTCAAGCCCCCGCAGCGCCGGTTTTGCGCGAGGAGGCTTGACCGTTCGTCCGCGGAAAGCGAAGCCATGGAAGCGGCATCCCGGCTTCAGCTGATAGCTGCAAGTTGTTCAGCAATCCCTACCTACATAAGTGCAACTAAGGCTTTCGACAGAAAAGCTTGTCGAAAGCCAAGTTTTCTAATCGAAAACGCGGTGCGTACGCAGTGACCGGAGGCTTAGATTTGTGGGATGCATCGGTTCACGTTATAATTAATGTGAGGTGATGAACATGCGGCGTGTGGCAAACTGCGTGTTAACACATGAGGATCGGGTTTTATTGTTGCAAAAGCCCAGAAGAAACTGGGTTGTCGCCCCCGGCGGGAAGATGGAGGACGGAGAAACCCCACTTGCCACCGTGCGCAGGGAGTTCATGGAAGAGACCGGAATAGAACTGCTGAACCCACAGTTACGGGCAGTTTCTACGATTGTCATTCAGGAAAGGTACGCGAAAGTTTCCGAATGGATGATGTTTTCTTTTTTTGCGAATAAACATAAAGGGGAAATGTTGGAACATTCACCTGAAGGCAGGCTATTTTGGGAAAAAGAAACGAACGTTCTTTCTTTGCCAATGGCCTTGGGTGATCAAGATTTATTCAAACATCTTTTGGGAAAACAAGGAATGTTGTTCAGCACATTTTATTACACACCTGATTACGAGTTGCTCGACGCAAAGCTCGAAACAGTGTGAACGGAGAGATGTTGGTGTGGAAGATGATATCCAGATCGTTGTGATTACCGGAATGTCGGGAGCGGGAAAAACGGTTACCGTGCAAAGCCTTGAAGATCTCGGTTTTTTTTGCATCGATAATTTGCCGCCGGCGTTGATTCCGAAATTATTGGATCTCGTGGAAGGCGGGTCGATGAACCGTGTCGCGCTTGTCATGGATTTACGGGGCCGGGAATTTTTTGAACAAGTGTTTTCGGCGGTAAGCATGCTTGGAGATAAGCCGAATTTGCACACGCACATTTTATTTCTCGATGCAGAGGACAGCAAACTTGTGCAGCGATTTAAAGAAACTAGGCGTTCGCACCCCCTTGCTCCGTCCGGCCCGCTGTTAGACGGCATCAAAGAAGAACGGCAAATACTGGATGAGATCAAGGGAAGGGCACGTTACCATATTGATACGACAACGCTTACCCCTCGAGAGTTACGCTCGGAAATTAACAAATTGTTCACTGCTCCCGAGGAGTTGACCTTTAACGTACATTTTATGTCCTTTGGGTTTAAACGCGGGATTCCGATTGATGCCGATCTTGTTTTTGATGTCCGATTTTTGCCGAATCCTCATTATATTGAACGGATGCGCCCGTTAACAGGGATGGATTCGGACGTTGCCGAATATGTCATGAAGTGGGCGGATACAAAGGAATTTCTCGTGAAGCTGGAAGACATGCTAACCTTTCTGTTGCCTTTGTATAAACAAGAGGGAAAAAGCCAAGTAATCATCGCGATTGGTTGTACGGGCGGGAATCACCGTTCCGTTACGCTTGTGGAACATCTTGCTGATGTTTATTCTAAGAATTACCTAGTGTATAAGAGCCATCGCGAACATAAGGACAGGGGAGAAACAATCGAGTGACGAATGGAAAGAAAATAGTTGTTATCGGAGGCGGTACGGGATTGTCCGTTTTACTGCGAGGGTTAAAAACCTACCCCGTTGATCTATCGGCAATCGTTACCGTAGCTGATGATGGAGGAAGTTCCGGACGGTTACGCAAGGAGTTAAATGTCCCGCCGCCCGGGGATGTTCGAAATGTGCTCGTGGCATTGGCGGAAGTTGAACCATTAATTGAACGTTTATTTCAGCATCGCTTCGAAAATGGGGAAGGGCTTACCGGGCATTCGCTCGGCAACTTGCTGATCGCAGGTATGACGTCTATCACAGGTGATTTTGCCCGCGGCATTAGCGAACTCAGTGCTGTGCTCAACGTACGCGGTACGGTGTTACCTGCGTCCAATGATAGCATTGAACTTGTGGCGAAAATGACCGATGGCAGTGTCGTTCGGGGAGAGTCCAATATTCCGAAGGCAGGGAAAAAAATCGATGAAATGTTCCTTGATCCAGCCTTTCCCGAGGCATTGCCGGCGAGCATTCAGGCGATTCGACAAGCAGATAAAATTATTATGGGACCGGGGAGTTTATATACCAGTGTGTTGCCTAATTTGCTCGTTCCCGGCATTGCGGAAGAAATAAACCGGTCGTCAGCGGATAAAATCTATATTTGCAATGTCATGACGCAAAGCGGGGAAACGGATGAATTTACTGCTTCCGATCATATTAAGGCGCTTTATGCCCATATCGGGAAATCGATGATTGAGCAAATTTTTGTCCATGACGGAAACATTTCACCGGAAATGATCGAACGATATGCCGAGGAAGGTTCGGAGGCTGTGATTTGTGATGAAGACCATTTAAAAGCGCTGGGTTTGCATGCGATCCAAGATGATTTCATCCAAACAGACGGCTCGGTGTTGCGTCATAATGCGGAAAAAATTGCCCGGATGATTCTCGAAGGTTAAGGAAGTTTGATCAAAAAGGTGGTGAATGTGGCTTGTCTTCGTTTGCGGCAATGACGAAAAAAGAACTCACACAGATCCGTGCAGATGATTGCTGTGTAAAAGCGGAACTTTCCGCACTTATCCAAATGACCGGTGCTCTTAATATTTCGGAATCGCGTACGACTTTGGATATAACGACCGAGAACGCGGCGATTGCACGAAGGTTTTATACGCTTCTGAAGCAACGGTATGAACACATGAAGGCCGAACTCGTCGTTCGTAAAAAAATGCGATTAAGGAAAAACAATATTTACATCGTTCGCGTGTACCGTTTTGTGGAAGAAATTTTAGCTGATACAAACGTGACGGCCAACGGGCATACGTTTGCGCAGTCGATTTCAGAACATACATTTGAGAATCATTGTTGCAAAAGAGCGTATTTACGGGGAGCCTTTCTCGCAGGTGGGTCCATTAATCATCCGGAGACATCATCCTATCATTTGGAGTTGTTTTCTTATTATAAAGAACACAATCAATCGCTCTTGGCGTTAATGTTGGAATTTGATCTGGATGCCCGTGTACTGGAGAGAAAAAAAGGGTATATTGTTTATATTAAGGAAAGCGAGAAGATCACCGAGTTTCTCAATATTATCGGTGCTCATCAAGCACTGCTCTATTTTGAAGATGTTCGGATTGTGAAGGATATGCGTAACTCTGTCAATCGACTCGTAAACTGTGAGACAGCAAATTTGAACAAAACGGTAGGAGCTGCCTTGCGGCAAGTGGAAAATATAGAGCTTGTCACGCGAGAGATCGGTTTGGAAAGCTTGCCTTCCAAAGTGCGTGAAATGGCCGAACTTCGTGTGAAGCATCAGGATGTCACCTTGAAGGAATTGGGTGAAATGGCAGAGAGCGGGAAGGTGAGCAAATCCGGGGTCAATCACCGGTTGCGAAAAATCGACGAACTGGCTGAACGAATTCGTAATCGCGAATCGTTGCCACAAGGATGATAAACAGCAGAAAGGATGGGTCGCGATGGTCGAGCGTGACGTGGTAGTGAATTTAAAAATGGGCTTGCAGGCGCGACCGGCCGCCCTATTCGTGCAGGAAGCCAATCGCTTTCATGCGGATATCAACCTTATCAAAGGGACACATGAGACCAACGCCAAAAGTATTATGGGAGTAATGAGTCTTGCCGTCCGCAATGGGACAACGATTCGCATAGCTGCTGATGGCGGCGATGAAGAAGAAGCAGTAAAAGCGCTTGGGCAATTTGTAAGCGAGGAATGAAAAAAACCACGCAGGTCGCGTGGTTTTTTAGGTGGGGAAGGATCGGTTATTTTTCTGTGCTTTCATTCTTCTCGAAGATTCGATCGATGAGCCCATACTCTTTTGCTTCTGGTGCAGTCATGAAGTTATCCCGGTCGGTGTCCCGTTGGATTACTTCGAGCGGCTGGCCTGTTCGCTCGGCGAAGATATTGTTCAATTTTTCCCGCATTTCCAGAATACGACGCGCATGAATTTCAATATCGGATGCCTGCCCTTGTGTTCCTCCAAGCGGTTGGTGGATCATAATTTCACTGTTCGGGAGGGCGAAACGTTGGCCTATTTCTCCTGCATTGAGCAAGAAAGCGCCCATAGAAGCAGCCATGCCGATGCAAATAGTCGAAACCTTAGGTGTAATATATTGCATCGTATCATAAATGGCCATGCCGGCGGAAATGGAACCTCCGGGGCTGTTAATATAAAGGGAGATGTCCTTGTCCGGATCCTCCGCTTGGAGGAAAAGCAATTGGGCTACGATTGTATTGGCCACATTGTCATCGATCCCTGATCCGAGCATGACGATACGGTCTTTTAACAGACGTGAATAAATGTCATAAGCCCGCTCCCCGCGGTTTGTTTGTTCAATAACTGTTGGTATTAGATGCATAAATCTAATCCTCCTTCATTTCGTTTGCAATATGGGGTTACTGCTTATATCATACCCTATTGGTCAATAAAGGTCAAATACATTGCATTTATTCATCACCCATTACTATGTTTACCTTTTTTCGTAAACTTCAAACCGTTTTTTCCTGATATGGATCGGTATTAGAAGGGAATATCCGCGAGAAACAGGAGAATGCAATTTTAAATCGATATTAGAATGAATGACACACTACCCTAGCTTCTGGATGTTAAATGCGATATAATTACATTAGAAAAACTTGACTTATCGTCAAGGATGGCGAAGGTCAAAGTATTACTTATACTATCATTCGAAGAATTAATACATTCTGATAGTGTAAAATGAAATTGTAACATTCGCGGAGGGGGATTCCATGTTTGGCCAAGAACGCTTAGAGCAAACGGAACGGTATGCCCGGGAGCAGGAACTGACGGCGAATGAAGCAGCTACTGAACTCGAAAAGCTGGCCGAAGCCTTAAGAACCACCGGTTCATTTGATTTCTTGCAGGATGATCGCACGTATGTGCAAGCTCATATCCCTTCTTATATAACGATGAATAGCGAGTATGTGCAAAAGAAGCAAACGCACACCGTCCGTCTAACTTTTTCATGGTTGGAACAGAAATAATTTTGTGCTATCTTCATAGAAAGCGCTTACAAAACTAGGGGGCGCACCATGAATCTTGAAATGGGACTTATTCAACAACAAACGATGAAACTCGTGATGACCCAGCAATTGCGACAGGCCATTTCTTTGTTGCAATACTCTACATTGGAATTATCTGAATATATAGAAGAACAAGCGTTGGAAAATCCATTGCTGGATGTCAATGAGGCGGATAGGGACGAAGGGATCCGGGATAGCCCGGTGTTATGGAACGATCGTGAGGAAAGCAGCGGGGAGCAGGGGAAAGAACCTTTCATTGATCGTTTGGGAAATGCCCGTCAAGGGTTAACGGTTCATCTCATTGATCAACTTCGAATGCTTGATTGTGAGGGGGAAACAAAGGAACACCTGAAATATTTTATCCATAATTTAGATGAAAACGGTTATTTAGTTGTGAATGAAAAAGAAGCGTCAATTGAACTCGGCATCACCCCCGACCGTTTCCATGAATTATGTGCGCTTTTGCAAAACTTTGATCCCGTTGGCGTGGGGGCGCGATCTTTATCGGAATGCCTGTTGTTGCAGTTGCAAGCGCTTCCTGAGGAGCATCCGATTGTTGAAACGATTGTTGCCCATTATTTGCAAGCGTTCGCAGAGAAAAAATGGAAATGGTTGGCGGAAGAAATGCAAATTACCCTTGAAGAAATACAAGATGCCCATGATTTCATCCAAACGCTGAATCCTCGCCCTGCCCAAGGGTTTAGTGAAAGTGAAGCGGATTATATCACACCGGATGTCTATATAGAAAAAAACAATGGAGAGTGGACGGTCGTTTTAAATGATGATTCCTTGCCGAGGATTCGTTTGAATCGCCAATACCGAAATCTTCTTCATCAAAAAAACGATAAAGAAACGTTTGAGTATGCCCAGTCCAAATACAAACAACTCGTGTGGCTGTTGAAAAGCATTGACCAGCGGCAACAAACGATTCGTGCCGTAACAGAAGCGATCGTCGAATATCAGCAAAGCTTTTTGGAAAACGGCGAGTTGCGTCCGATGACACTCAAACATATTGCCGAACGGGCAGATGTTCATGAATCGACGGTTTCACGAACGACAAATGGGAAGTATGTACAGACCCCACGCGGATGTTATGAGTTAAAAGCATTTTTCAGTAAAGGTGTATCCGGCAATGACGGCGAAGATATTTCGGCAATGATGGTGAAAGAAGCGCTCCGTTGCTGGATTGAGCAGGAGGATAAACAAAAACCAATCTCTGATCAGAAAATCGCCGATCGCTTTAAACAGGAAGAAGGGGTTACAATTTCTCGGCGCGCGATCGCCAAATACCGTGATGAACTTAACATCCAGGCTTCATCCAAACGAAAGCGCTTTGCATAAACCGTCCTCATCGGGCGGTTTTTTTGTTTGGAACAGAGATAAAAGAGATGAATATGGTCGCCATGAACCTGTCATGGTGACCGGCTGGCATCAGAAACAAACGATACCGTCACCATGCAGCACCATAATGAGGGATTGCTGAACAACTTACATATATTAGTTGGAGTCGGGATGCCGCTTCCATGGCTTCGCTTTCCGCTGACGAACGGTCAAGCCTCCTCGCGCAAAAACCGGCGCTGCGGGGGCTTGACGCGTCCGTTTTTCCGCTGGAGTCTCGCCATTGCAGCACCGTCCCTCCGTGTGTTGCCAGACGTGCAAGGGTTTTCTGCTTTTAGGATAGATTTTCTTGCATCTAGTTTTGACAACATCAACGGAAAATGCTTATGTGCCAATCCTTTTCCGTTATTCAGCAGTCCCTAATGATACCCAAGCTTATAAATCACATGTACATTTGTTTGGCCAGGAATGGAGGCATTTTTAACATTGCAAACAAAAAGAGAATGATTTATAATCAAGGTAACACTTATTGGGAACGAAAATGACTAATAGGGACAATATTGTTCCCGAAAAAAGAAGTGATCTTTTCAATGTTGGATCTTCTGGAATGGCAAAAGAAACTACAACCCGACATTATGGAGAATTTAAACCGCCGGTTTGATATTTTGCGATTTATCCGTGTGAGTGCTCCGGTGGGCAGGCGAACAATTTCCGCTTCACTGCAAATCTCGGAACGAGTCCTTCGCAACGAGGTAGAACTTTTCAAGGAACAAAACCTGTTGGAAGTGAAATCCGGAGGAATGGATTTGACGGAGGAAGGGCGTATGTTGCTTGATCAACTGGGGCCGAGCATGCAAAACATTTCCGGGCGTTCACAGTTGGAAGCTGATTTACAGCAATCCCTTCATATTTCGCGTGTGATTGTGACGAGCGGCGATAGTGATGGCCAACCGTGGGTGAAAAAAGAAATGAGTCGTGCCTGTGTCAGCGAGATGATTCAAACCCTCCGCACCGACGATGTCGTTGCCGTTGCAGGCGGGACGACCCTCGCGACGTTGGCGGAATCCGTGTCTCCTCATCCAAACTTGCAACATGTTACATTTGTTCCCGCTCGCGGTGGTCTTGGGGAAAATGTTGATTTGCAATCGAACACGATTTGCGCGGCGTTGGCGAGAAGTGCTAACGCTCAATATCGATTGTTGCATGTGCCCGATCAGTTAAGCGACCTCGCTTATGAATCGCTAACGCAAGAACCGGGGATTCAAGAACTGCTGAACTTGATTCGTTCCCCGCGTATGGTTATCCATAGTGTAGGCGATGCTCATACGATGGCTACAAGAAGAAACGCCGACGAAAAAAAACTTGAGCGTTTAAAAACATGTAACGCTGTTGCTGAAAGCTTCGGTTACTATTTTGACGGAAACGGGAACGTTGTTCAGAAGGAAAAAACGGTCGGTTTGCAACTTGATGATCTGGGGGAAGGACAAAAGGTTATCACCATGGCCGGCGGAGCATCGAAAGCCGAGGCGATTATCGCCTATATGACGTACCGTCCAAGTGATCTGCTGATCACCGACGAAGGGGCGGCCGAAGCCATTAAAGCATCTATCCAACCATAGATTGCGATTTTAATTTTTAACCTGTTAAGGAGGAATCTGTAGTGGCAACAAAAGTAGGAATCAACGGATTTGGCAGAATCGGGCGTTTGGTTTTTCGGGCAGCAATGGAAAATAGTGAAGTTGAAGTCGTCGCCATCAATGACCTTACAGATGCGGACATGCTTGCCCATTTACTGAAGTATGATACGGTCCACGGTGAATTTGCAGAAGACGTAAGTGTCGATGGCGAGGCCCTCATCATTGGGGAGAAAAAAATCCATGTTTCGTCGGAAAAAGATCCGGAAAACATCGGATGGGCCGATCGCGGCGTTGAAGTGGTCGTTGACGCGACGGGACGTTTCACACAGCGGGACGATGCGGCAAAGCATCTCGATGGCGGTGCAAAAAGAGTCGTTATTTCCGCCCCGGGTAAGGAAGCAGACCAAACCTTCGTCATGGGGGTTAACGAAGAAGACTATTCCCCTGAGAAACATTATGTCGTTTCCAACGCTTCCTGCACGACGAATTGCCTGGCACCGCTCGTGAAGGCACTTCATGACGAATACGGCATCCGTCGCGGTTTTATGAACACCGTTCATTCCTATACAAACGACCAACAAATTCTGGACTTGCCGCATAAAGATTACCGCCGGGCACGAGCAGCCGCGCAAAACATCATCCCGACATCGACTGGTGCAGCCAAGGCCGTCTCCCTTGTTCTTCCCGAACTTGAAGGCAAGTTGAACGGCGGTGCCATGCGAGTGCCTACCCCTAATGTCTCTCTCGTTGATCTCGTTGCCGAACTGGATCAAGACGTAACGGCAGACGCTGTAAACGCGACGTTGAAAAAAGCGTCGGAAACGAACATGAAAGGGGTCCTCGGTTACAGTGAAGAGCCACTCGTTTCCAGTGATTACAATGGCAACAATCATTCGTCCACTGTTGACAGCCTTTCAACATTAACGATGGAAGGCAATATGGTAAAAGTCATTGCATGGTATGACAATGAATTTGGATATTCCAGCCGTGTTGTAGATTTGGTCGCACATATGGCACAAAAAGGGTTATAATAGGCAGAAGAAGAGAAACGGGACAGAACACGTATGTTTTGCTCCCGCTTTTCTCTTTCCACCATACATAAGAGAGGAAGGAGCCTAACGTGAAGAAAAGAACCATTCATGACCTCGGTGTCGCCGGGAAAACCGTATTTTGCCGGGTTGATTTCAACGTCCCTTTGCAAGATGGGGAGGTAAGCGATGATACGCGCATTCGTGCAGCTTTGCCTACGATTCGGTTTTTACGGAAAAAAGGGGCAACGGTCATTCTCGCGAGCCACCTTGGGCGGCCGAAAGGAGAAGTTGCAGAGGCATTGCGTTTGGATCCGGTCGCCCGCAGGCTGGAAGAACTGTCGGAAATCAAGGTTCATAAGGTTGATGAAGTCGTTGGCGCAAACGTTAAACAAACGTTTGATCAACTCACTTCCGGGGACATTCTGTTATTGGAAAATGTCCGATTTGAGGCAGGTGAGGAGAAAAACGATGCCGGCCTCGCCAAACAAATGGCAGCGCTTGCCGATGTATACGTAAACGATGCATTCGGCGCTGCCCACCGCGCTCACGCTTCTACGGAAGGCATTGCCCATCACCTGCCTTCCGCGACCGGTCTTTTGCTTGAGAAGGAAATCGAAGTTCTCGGATCGGCTTTGGAAGATCCCGACCGTCCATTTACCGCAATTATCGGCGGCGCGAAAGTGAAAGATAAAATTGAGGTCATCGATCATCTTCTTGACAAAGTTGACGTCCTATTGCTCGGCGGTGGATTAGCTTATACGTTTGTGAAAGCGCAAGGGTATGAAATCGGACAATCCTTGCTTGAAGAAGATAAAATAGCATTGGCACAACAATTTATGGAAAAAGCTACGCGTAATCGCGTAAAGTTGCTTCTTCCGATGGATGCAATCGTTTCTGATGATATTAAGGAAGATGCAACGGCCGAAATTGTGGATATCGATGGCATTCCTGCCGATTGGCAAGCCCTTGACATCGGCCCGAAAACCGTGAAAGCCTATAAAGAAGAAATACAAGCTTCTTCCTTGGTGATATGGAACGGTCCCATGGGTGTTTTTGAAATGGCGCCATTTGCAGAAGGAACGAAAGAAGTAGCCGGAGCATTGGCAAATACGGACGCTTATACGATTATCGGCGGGGGCGATTCTGCGGCAGCCGTAGAACAGTTTGGTTTTGCGGCGGAAATGAACCATATCTCCACTGGAGGCGGCGCGTCCCTGGAGTTCATGGAAGGAAAAGAGTTGCCCGGTATTGCAGTGATTGACGATCAAATAGAATAACAAGAGGTGATGCTTATGCGGACACCATTTATCGCGGGAAATTGGAAAATGAATGTGACCGATAGGGAAGCGCTGGCGTTTGTCGATGCCGTAAAGGATCGCGTTCCTTCAAACGAAGAAGTGGAAAGCGCGGTTTGTGCACAAGCGCTATCGTTAAAAGGAATGACGGAAAAAGCCGCAAACACCGATTTAAGGATCGGCGCGCAGAATATGCATGAAGAGGATTATGGCGCTTTCACCGGTGAAATTAGCGCTCCGGCGTTAACATCGATCGGAATTGACCTTGTCATTATCGGCCATTCCGAACGGCGGGAAATGTTCAATGACACCGATGAACGGGTGAATCGAAAGCTTCATGCAGCCTTGGCACATGACATGACCCCCATTGTATGTATCGGCGAAAAGTTGGAAGAGCGAGAAGCGAACCGCGCTGGCGAAGTCGTGCGTAAGCAGCTGGAGCAAGCATTACAGGGAATTGGACCCGAGCAGGTAAAAGGATGCGTCTTTGCTTATGAACCTGTTTGGGCGATCGGCACCGGAAAATCCTCAAATCCCGAGGAAGCCGGAGAGATGGCAAGGACCATTCGTGCATACATTCGTGACCAATATGGCCAATCAGCGGCCGAAGCCGTCCGCATCCAATACGGAGGCAGTGTCAACTCGGAAAATATCGCGGAATACTTGGCGGATGATGATATTGATGGAGCACTCGTGGGCGGAGCCAGCATCAAGGTGGATTCATTTCTCGCGCTATTGGAGGCTGCCCAATGAGAAAGCAAGCGCCACACGCATTAATTATCCTTGACGGCTTTGCCCTTCGGGATGAAGCATATGGAAATGCAGTTGCGCAAGCTCGGACCCCTAATTTTGACCATTTATGGAGTGTGTACCCTCACGCTACCCTATTGAACTCGGGTGAAAGTGTGGGTCTTCCGGCCGGTCAAATGGGAAATTCCGAAGTCGGCCATATGAATATTGGCGCCGGCCGCATTGTGCATCAGAATCTTTCATTGATTAGCAAAGGCATTCAAGCCGGAACTTTTTTTGAAAACGAGGCATTTCTTAACGCGACAAACCATGTGAAGAAAAAGAAAAGCGCCCTCCATCTCTATGGTTTATTGTCGGACGGCGGGGTTCATAGCCACATCGACCACGTTATTGCTCTTTTGAAGCTTGCAAAAAAAGAAGGGGTATCCAACGTTTATGTTCACGCGTTTCTCGATGGCAGAGATGTGGATCAGCAAAGTGCGAAAACCTACATTGCACAACTACAAGCAGAAATGGATGACATAGGTGTCGGACGACTGGCAAGCATGCACGGCCGGTATTATGCAATGGATCGTGACCGGCGTTGGGAACGGATCCGAAAGTCTTACGAAGTCCTTGTTTATGGGAAAGGGAACAAAGCAGACGATCCGATGGCGGCCATTGACCGCTCATATGAACAAGGGATTTATGATGAATTTGTGGAACCGATCGTTTTGCAAACGGCAGACGGAAGCCCCGTAGCAACAATTTCCAATGGGGATGCCGTAATTGGTTTTAACTTCAGGCCTGACCGTGCCATTCAACTGACCGAAGCATTGGCAACGGAAACGTTCCAGGCTTTTGATCGGGGCGAAAAGCATCCGCAAACCCTTTATGATGTAACGATGACGCACTATCATGATACGTTTACGGCCGATGTTGCTTTTGAAGCGTTTCAACTCCCAAACTCGCTTGGAGAAACTATTTCCAACGAAGGTTATTCACAATTGCGCATCGCGGAAACCGAAAAATATCCCCATGTTACGTTTTTCTTAAATGGCGGAATGGACACGGTCTTTGATGGAGAAGAGAGAATTCTTATTGATTCTCCGAAAGTTGCCACGTATGATTTGAAACCGGAAATGAGTGCGGGACCGGTGACAGAGGCATTGTTGGATGCAATCGAAAATGACCGGCATGACGCGATTGTCCTTAATTTCGCAAACCCTGATATGGTCGGGCATTCCGGGAAATTGGAGCCTACGATTGCCGCGGTGGAAGCAGTGGATGCGCATTTGGGACGAATTGTGGAAGCTATTCACGAAAAAGACGGAGCTGTGATTGTAACGGCCGATCACGGCAATGCTGATGAAGTCACGGAAGCAAACGGAACCCCGATGACGACACATACGAAAAATCCAGTGCCGGTCATCGTCACAAAAGCGGGAGCTGAATTACGAGGCGACGGCATTCTTGCCGATTTGGCGCCGACATTGCTTGCGATGATGGGGATTGCCCAGCCTGCCGAAATGACAGGACAAAATTTAATAGCAAAGGCTGAGAAAGGATGACGAAGGATGACAATGATCGCGGATGTGTTTGCCCGGGAAGTGTTTGATTCCCGGGGAAACCCGACAGTGGAAGTGGAAGTGGTTACAGACGAAGGAATCCTCGGGCGGGCGCTCGTCCCGAGCGGAGCTTCAACCGGCGAGCATGAAGCGGTGGAACTTCGCGATGGCGGCGATCGTTTAATGGGGAAAGGTGTGCTCAAAGCAGCGGAAAATGTAAATGGAGAAATCGCCTCCCACCTTGTCGGCATTGATGTGACCGACCAACTCGGAATTGATCGTTTGCTCATTGAACTTGACGGTACCCCGAACAAGGAAAAATTGGGCGCGAACAGCATTCTCGGCGTATCGATGGCTTGTGCATACGCCGCTACCCAAGAGATGGGACTTGAATTATACGAATATCTTGGTGGCTTTAATGCAAAAACCATGCCCGTGCCAATGATGAATATTTTAAATGGCGGTGAACATGCCGACAATAGTGTCGACTTGCAAGAATTTATGGTGATGCCCGTCGGCGCAACGGACGTCCGGAGCGCGGTGGTGATCGGTGCGGAAATTTTTCATACCTTGAAAAAAGTATTAAAAGAAAAAGGGCACAATACGGCCGTTGGCGATGAAGGTGGATTTGCCCCGGACCTAAAATCAAACGAAGAAGCGCTTGAAGTCATTATGGAAGCCATCGAAAAAGCAGGGTACAAACCCGGGGAAGACGTCATGCTCGCGATGGATGCAGCTGCATCGGAAATGTATGCAGACGGCAACTATCATTTAAAAGGCGAAGGCGTGATAAAAAATGCCGATGAAATGATCGATTTTTACAAAGGCCTCGTTGACAAGTATCCGATTGTTTCGATTGAAGATGGCCTTGATGAAAACGATTGGGACGGGTGGAAAAAACTAACCGATACGATGGGTGACCGTGTGCAGCTCGTCGGCGACGATTTGTTCGTTACCAATACGGAAAAGCTATCCGAGGGCATTGCGCGCGGCGTTGGAAACTCCATCCTGATTAAAGTAAATCAAATTGGAACGCTCACGGAAACATTTGATGCGATTGAAATGGCGAAAAAAGCCGGATACACAGCTGTGATCTCCCATCGTTCCGGAGAAACGGAAGATGCTACCATTGCGGACATTGCCGTTGCTGCAAATGCCGGGCAAATCAAAACGGGTGCTCCATCACGAACCGACCGTGTTGCCAAATACAATCAACTCCTACGCATTCATGACCAGCTCGGCGGCCGGTCTATCTACCCGGGAAAAGAGACGTTTTATCAGTTAAAACAGTGAGCATAGAGGTGCTTGAAGGGTAATCCCTTGGGCGCCTTTGTTGTGTGCAAAGAGGTAACGAAAACAGCTCCCTCCGCATAGGCTAATCATTAGCTACATGCCTAATAACGGAACGGGGGAGCACGATGAGTAACGTTAAAAATTACTATGCCGGCAGTAACTCCAGCCTCGGCTTTTATTCGCTTTATGAAGAGGCGGTGCAGGGGCTCGAGCAACTTTATATATTAAAAGGTGGACCGGGAACAGGTAAATCGACGCTAATCAGACATGTCGGCAACGCTGTAGCGGAAAAAGGCGAACCGATTGAATTTCTCCACTGTTCTTCTGACAACGACTCTCTTGACGGCGTGATCATACCTTCCTTAAAGGTCGGGATCGTAGATGGAACAGCACCGCACATGATGGATCCCAAGTACCCGGGTGTGGTTGACGATATCGTTCATTTGGGGGACTTTCGAGACGACACAAAATTGAACGAACACAAGAAAGACATCGTGGCATTGACCGATAAAAACAAGAATGCTTTTTCCGAAGCGTATGCGGCATTTGCTGATGCCCGGAACGTGCACGACGATCTAGAAGCCATTTACTTAACTGCCATGGACTTTCAGAAGGCGGATCAAGTCACGGAGGAACTGATTGAAAAAATTTTCTCTGAAACCGCGGAAGCCGAACGTGTCCCGATAAATAAGCATCGATTCTTCGGTGCAGCCACACCTAAAGGTCCGGTTCATTTTTACGATAATTTAACGGAAGATGTGAGGAAGCGATACATCTTAAAAGGGCGTGCCGGTAGCGGGAAATCATCGATAATGAAAAAAATCGGGAAACATGCGGAAAGTAAGGCTTATGGGGTTGAGTATTATTATTGTGCATTTGATCCGGAGAGCATAGACATGGTGATCATTCCGGCGTTGCAAACCGTTATTTTGGACGGAACGGACCCGCATCCATTTGATCCGAGTCGGGAAAATGACGAAATCGTCGATATGTTTGTGCGTTGTATGGATCCATCAATCGAGAAGCAGAAGGCCGCTGCGATCCGCGAAACGGAAACGTCTTATAAGAATAAAATGAAACAAGGGACGCATTATTTAAACGAAGCAAAAAAAATACACGATGAATTGGAAAAATATTATGGGCAAGCGATGGACTTTCTATCCATTAACCGAAAAGCACAGGAGCTTGCAACGGAAATCATCAATCGTATCGAGTGATTCGATAGGAAGGCATCCTGACAAAAAGACAGGGTGCCTTTTTAGAATGAACTGCTTACACCGAACGCGCTCTCCCTTACATGTCTCCCTATTGTCTGCTTTTACTCCATATGATAAAGTAAGTACAGGTTTAGACGTGCGGATTGTTCAGGAGGTGACGCACTTGGCATCCATTATTACGATCATATTAATTATTGTAAGCATCACGCTGATTACGTTTGTTCTCATGCAACCGGGAAGAAGTGCAGGTTTAGCCGGATCCATTTCCGGCGGAGCGGAACAATTAATGGGGAAACAAAAAGCACGAGGGGTTGAGTCCTTCCTTGCGAAAACAACGGTCGTGCTTGCCGTGCTATTTTTCATCGGCACCATTTCATTGGCATATTTTCTATAGTGAAACAACGGGAGACGTTCCCGTTGTTTTTTACACTTTAATGCGTCTAAAGATTATAAGAAGCGAAAGACGGGAAACATAATGAAAGGCATACGTAGGGATCGCTGAACAACTTGCAGCTATCAGCTGAAGCCGGGATGTCGCTTCCATGGCTTCGCTTTCCGCGGACGAACGGTCAAGCCTCCTCGCGCAAAACCGGCGCTGCGGGAGCTTGACGCGTCCGTTTTGATGTCGACGCCATTGCAGCGTCATCCCTCCGTACGTTGCCAGAAGTGCAAGGATTTTTTGGCTTATAGGATGGATTTCCTTGCATCCAGCTTTGACAACACCAACGGAAAATGCTTATGTGCCAGTGTTTTTCCGTTATTCAGCAGTCCATACGTAATGGAGGAGGAAAAGAACCATTGAAAATCGTACCCCCGAAACCGTTTACGTTTAACGGTGATAACGGGCGCGCTGTTTTGCTTTTGCATGGCTTTACCGGATCAACGGCAGATGTGCGTATGCTCGGTCGTTTTCTGCAAAAAAATGGATACACAACACACGCGCCCATGTTCCCCGGACATGGAGTGCCACCTGAACAGCTATTGGAAACGGGTCCTGATGACTGGTGGGAAGCCGTTGAAGAAGGATACGATCATTTACGGGCACAGGGGTTTGAACACATTGCCGTTTGCGGCCTCTCCCTTGGAGGGCTGTTCACGTTAAAAGCCGGATACACATTCAAGGTGAACGGCATCATTCCAATGTGCGCGCCCGCCATCACGAAAGAACAAGATCAACGTTTATATAACGGTCTTTTGCAGTATGCCAAAGAATACAAGCGCTATGAGAAAAAAGATGAACAAACCATTGAAAAAGAAATAATTGATTTTAAAAAGAATACTGCGACGGTGTTGTCCGCCATTCATCAATTGATCAGCACGATTCGTGAACAGCTTCATGAAATAAAGGTTCCGATTGAAATCATCCAAGCTGGCAAAGATGAAATGGTTGATACGGATAGTGCGAATGTGATTTACGACGAAGTATCCTCTCGGCAAAAACATGTGCAAGGCTATGAGGATGCGCCGCACGTGATTACGCTATGGAAGGAAAAAGAAAAAGTCTATGAACATATTCTCGCGTTTTTGGAACAATTAGATTGGGAGAAGAGGAGTGAAAACGATGGTTGAAGAAACGATAGAACCAGTGCTTGCCCATATTCGTGACGAAGCAAAAAAACCGGTGAGCGTCCATGAATTACAAAAAGCATTGGAAATGGATTCAGCAAATAACCGGAAGGACCTAATGAAAACGTTGAACCATTTGGAAGACACCGGCCAGTTAATCCGTACGCGCAACAATCGCTATGGTATCCCCGAAAAAATGAATTTAATAAAAGGAACGGTACAAGCCCATCGCAAAGGTTTTGCTTTTATATTGCCTGAAGATTCAGGGCAAGATGACGTGTATGTTGCCCCCGGTGATCTTGCCGGTGCCATGAATAGAGATACTGTTTTTGTGCGTATTCAGTCCCGTTCGGGAGGGCATTCCGGCGATCGGGCCGAAGGTGCGGTCGTTCGCATTCTTGAACGGGGAACGAGCCGAGTCGTGGGAACGTTTCTCGACTATGAGCGTTACGGGTTTGTTACCCCTGATGATAAACGTTTGTATGATGATGTTTTTATTCCGAAAGGCCAAGAGCATGGTGCTGCCGATGGGCATAAAGTGGTCGTTGAACTAACGAAATATCCGGAAGGGCGCATGGGGGCCGAAGGGGTAGTCGCTACCATTCTCGGACATAAAAACGATCCCGGAACCGATATTTTGTCCATCATTCATAAGCATGAACTCCCGGGGGAGTTCCCGGAAGACGTGCAGGCAGAAGCGGCTGCTGCGCCTGATGAGATCCAAGCGGATGAAATCGAGCGACGCCATGACTTGCGGGAAGAAACAATTGTCACTATCGATGGTGCCGATGCTAAAGACCTTGATGATGCCGTAACAGTAAAGCGCCTGGACAACGGTAATTATCATCTCGGCGTTCACATTGCTGATGTCAGCTATTATGTGAAAGAAGGTTCCGCCATTGATGTAGAAGCCGAAGACCGTGGGACAAGTTCTTATCTCGTTGATCGTGTCATCCCGATGATCCCGCACCGGTTGTCCAACGGCATTTGTTCGTTGAACCCGAAAGTGGATCGCCTCACCCTCTCCTGTGAAATGGAAATCAGCCCCGAAGGGGATGTCGTTGATCATGATATTTTTGAAAGTGTGATCCGCACTTCTGCACGCATGACGTACACGGAAGTGAAAGAAATTCTCGTCGATCAAAACGAAGAGACGAGAGAACGGTATCGCTCGCTCGTGCCGCTCTTTGAAGACATGGAAGAATTGGCCGGCATTTTACGAAACAAGCGTTTTGAACGTGGAGCGATCGATTTTGATTTTAAAGAAGCGAACGTCGAGATGGACGAGGATGGCCATCCCACCGATATCCGTATCATCGAACGTTCCGTAGCCGAACGGTTAATCGAAGAGTTCATGCTCGCGGCAAATGAAACCGTTGCCGAGCATTTTCATTGGTTGAAGCTTCCGTTCATTTATCGTATTCACGAAGACCCGGACGAGGAAAAATTGCAAAGTTTTCTCGAGTTTATTACGAGTTTTGGCTATGTAATGAAAGGGCGCGGAGATTCCATTCATCCCGGGGCGCTGCAGGAAGTGTTGCAAGCGGTGAAAGGGGAAGCGGAAGAAACGGTCATCAATACGGTCATGCTACGTTCCATGCAACAAGCTAAGTACGATCCGGCGAATATCGGGCATTTTGGATTGGCCGCTGATTTTTACACCCATTTCACTTCACCAATCCGACGTTACCCGGATTTGATTGTGCACCGCTTAATCCGCACATACTTAGTGAAAAATCAAACCGGCAAAAAGACGGTGGACCATTGGCAAGGGCGGCTTCCGGATATCGCCAAACATTCATCGGCCATGGAACGCCGATCCGTTGATGCCGAACGGGATGTGGATGATTTAAAAAAAGCAGAGTTCATGAAAGATAAAATCGGGGAAGAGTTTCCGGCCTTTGTGAGCGGCGCGGCAAATTTTGGCTTGTTCATCCGTTTGGAAAACACCATTGAAGGCCTTGTCCATGTCAGTCATTTGACCGATGATTATTATCATTTCGACGAACGCCAATACGCCCTGATCGGGGAAAGAACTGCAAACATGTTTCGTATTGGTGATCGTCTCGATGTACGCGTCCTCGACGTGAACATGGACGAATCATCGGTTGATTTTGAAATTGTCGGTATGCCGGAACGGAAAAAAAGAGCACCCCGGGAAGGGCCAAAGGTCATACAAGGGGAACGCGGACGCCCGAAAGATCATAAACCGTCAAAAAATAAAGCAAAAGGCCAAAGCGGAGGCAAGAAAGGGAAGAAAAAAAAGAAAAGTAAACGATCGTAACGAGAAAGCTCTTTTCGAAGGGCTTTTTTTATTGGCGAGTGTGGATACATTCCCGTTAGCCACCATCTATCATCGGGGTGTCGCGGAGCGTGTCGTCAAAAGCATTCGGATGACGCCATCATAATCAAGAATAGGAAGCTTTATGGTGTCATTGATGCCAATGGTGGACGCCATTAAATGTATAAATGCGCTGTTTTATGGCGTCATCACGATCCGATGACGCCATAATATGCGAGATTCAGAAGGTTCATGGCGTCCAAACGATTGCAATCTGACATAACAGAATCCTTCATCACTATGGTCGATTGTTTAGCCGTTTTTTTGTTGGTAGCAGTTGTGTACATGACTCTATTGATTTTTTCACCAGTGGCTACTATACTAGGTTACACAACTAATGCACTGATGTAGAAGAGAGGAGAAGCCTTGATTCTTAATCCAGATGAACTAAAGCCGATCTATATCCAAATTTCCGAATGGATCGAAGGTGAAATTTTGAATGGGGCCTTTGGAATCGATGACAAGGTGTATTCCCAATACACGCTTGCGGACATGTTCAACATTAATCCGGCGACGGCGGCCAAAGGGTTAACGAAACTGGCGGAGGAAAAAATTTTGTACGACAAACGAGGGCTTGGTAAGTTTGTTACAAACGAGGCCAAAGCGATCATCGTCCATAAACGCAAGAACCAAAATTTAAAAAGTATGATGGAAAATATCGTTCGGGAAGCGGAACGACTGGGTATAAACGAAGAAGAATTGATCGCACTGTTAAGAACTGTAAAGGCCGGGAGCAAGGAGGACGAACAATGACTATCATCGAGTGTAAGGATGTGGCGAAATCCTATAAACGAACAAATGCGCTAAACGGACTATCAATGACGATCGATGAAAACAAAATCGTCGGACTTGTCGGTCGGAATGGGGCCGGAAAAACGACCTTAATGAAAATTATCGCCGGATTTTTACGGGAAACGTCAGGTGAGGTGAACGTCTTTTCCAAGCGGCCATTTAATAACTTGTTTGTATCGGAAAATACGATTTTTATCGATGAAGACATGCATTTTCCGACGACGCTGACAGTCGCCGACATCATGAAGGAAGCGGGGAACTTTTATGGCAATTGGGACGGGGAATTGGCCGAACAACTTATTCTTTATTTCGATCTGGACCGTAATCAACGTCATAAGCACCTTTCCAAAGGGCAGCGTAGCACATTTAACATGGTACTTGGCATTGCTGCTCGCTGTCCGCTCACCATTCTTGATGAACCAACAAATGGCATGGATGCGGCTGTGAGAAAAGATATGTACCGTGCTTTGTTAAAAGATTACATTGCCTATCCGCGGACGATGCTTTTATCAAGCCACCATCTCGAAGAAATCGAGGATATTTTGGAAGAGGTTGTCCTCATGGATGATGGAGAGAAATCTTTGCACATGTCGATGGAAGATCTGCAAGACACCACCATTGGTTTCACCGGAAAAGAAGATTTGGTCTATCCGTGGCTTATTCATCGGGACATTTTATATGCCAAAAAGGTTGGACCTAAAAATGTCTATGTTGTGGCAAGGAATGACTTTTCGACGGCAGAATTGCAAAAAATGAAGCAGGCGGGCATTCATCTCTTCCCGATATCAGCAAGTGATGCCTGTGTTTACCTTACCGCGAAAACGACTGGGGGCATAGACGATGTCTTTGACTGAAGCTAGCCGAACCGGTGTGATTGCCAATCAAGTGCGCTACAAGTTCAAAGCTTACCTTGATGTGTTTGCCACACTCGTGATCGTACAATTACTTGGCGTCCTTTTATCTTTTAACGGCACTGCCATGTCAAGTTACGGTGGTGTCGCCACTGAGATGGAAGTCCAATATTACACGGCGGATGTTGTGATGGGGGTTACCATCGTTTGGGGCTTTATTAGTTCTCTGTTGCTCACAACGAAAGCCTACAGGGAGGATGCCTTTGCGTTTGTTACCAATCGAATGACCAGCCATTTTTCGTCTATTATATTTATTGGTATTTTCAGTGTCGCGGGAGGGATCACAGCAGTATTATCCGGTTTTTTATTGCAAGTGCTCATGTACTATGGTGCCGGCTATCAAGATGTGCTCGTATCCGGCGGATATACGGATCCGTTGTATATGTTGACGGGGACAACGGCAGCTGTTTTGTTCATTTTTCTTTTCAGCGCCCTCGGGTATTTCGTGGGCATGCTCGGACAGTTGCATTGGGTATGGGTGATTGTCGTTCCCGCGACGATTATTGCTGTGACGAACGTACTGAATTTGAATGCAATGGGAGTTTTCTTTGAAGAGTCTTCATTCCCCATGTTTGTAATAAAAGCAGTGTTGAGCATAGCGGTTCTTTTTACAGTTTCGGGCTTGATATCGAACCGGTTAGAGGTGAAAAGATGAGCATGCTGTTGCAAATGTTTATATTTGTATTTTTGATTGTGCTGATCAGTGGTTTCGTTTCAAAAACAGCTTTGCGCGGGAAAAGAGCATTATGGCTCATGGGCGGATATGCGGTTGTTTTAGTCGTTTCCATGCTGTTGTTTGTAGTGATTGCAAATCAACATGAAACGGCCGGCGAAGGACTTGACGCTCAAACCGTTGCTCAGGAAGGTGAGCAGTTACAGGAGGCGGCGCAAAGCGGCGATCTTGATGACACGTATCTCCATGAGCACTGGGCATTTGCTTACGATGAGGAGCAGTTGGCGTTGGAAACACCGGACAATGACAGGATCAATTTATCCATCTATATCGAAGAAAAAGAAGAAAATGATAGCAGTTTGGAAATCGCCTATTATCAAGTCCCATCGACAGTTGAAGGTCAGGAAGTCGCAAACCCATATCCTCCCGAAGTGGACGTGGAAGATGACACATTGACCATCGTTGAACCGGAATTGTTTGAAGTGGAATATAGCGTTTTCGAGGAGCCTTTTCCTTTTCATCAATTCGAAGAGGATGACAACATCTTCGCCGGTCAGCAAGGGCGTACGCTCCTTTATTTACGTGTTCCCGCGGATCTTGACGTGGATACGATGGAGAATGTGACTTATGTGATGGAATAGCGAAGAAAATAAAATACCCCCTTTACATCTCTCTGGTAACATGCTATCATATAATGTCCAGAGGGAAGTTCCTCTGCTTATCCGGGGACGATACGGATTCGACAGGGATAGATTGAGCTTAAACTGCGAGCCGAGCTGGGCATGCTCGAGAAAGGCCCACGCCAATAATAACTGGCAAAGCTAAAGAAACTTTCGCAACACCAGCTGCACCAGTAGCTGCGTAACAGTTGCGGATCCTTCCTTCCATCGCCCGCGTGGAAGTTTGAAGGGTCTCACTCATAGCGGGCTACGCTGACCGGCCACCGTCTGAGGCCGGCAGAAGAGACTAATCAGACTAGCTGCATGTAAGCCCGTCGCCGGGCTGAAATGACAGCGAATGATAATACGGCGACTACGCTCGTAGACGTTTAAGCGGCAATATTTCTGGACGCGGGTTCAACTCCCGCCGTCTCCACCAATACTTATATGACAGAGCTTATAGAGGCTGTGGGAACAATGTGAACAAAAACGTTCTCAATACAATATGCATGTTTAACAGGTGTTTCTTTTAAGCATCTGTTTTTCGTTTGCCCAACACCTGTTAATTTTTAGAGATTAACAAATATGTTCTATATCCTGGAAAATAACTGTTGAAGGAAAATCACTTCTCACAGCACCAAGCGCACAAACCGACAACTGATAGCCTTCTTGAAGTGGATAGGAACATCCATAAGCCTCTTGATCTCTCCCAGTATCGCTTTTCTGTTGGACCATGAAATACCCTTCACCAGTGGGCAGGACCTCAAAAGAATCTACCGGTAAAAAAAGCCCTCTCCCTTCTGCTTTGACGTAACTTTCTTTCATGCTCCAAACCTGGCATGCTGCTGCATCTGAGTCATCCGCATGGAAAATGAATGATCGTTCACTAGAGGTGAAACAGCTCTTTAAGATATTTTTATCTATGGGTTGAATGCATTCCACATCAACTCCGATTTCTTGATGGTACAAGCCACAAGCCACCCATTCTCCTGCATGCGATTGATTATAATGAAACAAAGGATACTGAGGAAAATACGGTTTGCCGTATTCAGTTATTTCCTTTCTAATTCCCTTTCTTACAGTTGCCCCATATTTTTTTTCAAGAAGATGTAAAACAAGGGTTTCTCCGAGTGCGCTTCGGTACGCATCTTCCAAATAATGAAAACGTTTGATTTTTTCTTGTGAAATTTTCGGTAGTTTATCTACCGTTATGGAGAGGTGGTGCTGACTATAATGTCGGGGAAACGAACAGGTATACAGCTCTATCGTCACATGAACCGCCTCCGTTCTGTTTATTTTATGACTACCCGGCCTTTGCTTGTTCAGCTGATCGTTTCATAGCAATTTGCGCGTCAGCATCATGGATTCGACTTGATAGTGCCAAGGCAACCAGAAGAAATCCAGCTGTTGTAAGCATTGCAACCCTATAGGCGAAAAGCCCATCATCTGAACCACCGGCCGCTCCGGATCCAAACATGGAGAGAGCACTGGCCAGAATTGCGATTCCAATTGCTGCCCCGATTCGATTCTGAACTTGAAATAGGACATTTGTGGCCCTGAAATATTGGCAAACACAGAAAATTGGATGGCTCCAATCGTATGGCCGAGGGGCTACGGTGAATACCGTTATTGCGATCAGAAGGACTCGTTCACTGCCAAAACGATCACCGATCCACCCGGCCGCCGGAAGACAGGCGGCAAGGCTGACCAAATAGGTGATGTTAACGGACGAAACGCTACTCGGTGAGACGCCGAATTCATGCGCAATCACTGGCAATGCCACAATTAGCATCGTCGTGTCCATGGAAACCATAAACATCGACATGACGTAAACGGTGCAAGTGGCAGCTTTCGGGGTTCTGATTTTTATCATGCTTCTTATGATCTTTCTCCTTTAGGCGTTAGATCATGCCATTCTGCATTAATGTAGTGCACGCATATTTCATATTCGTCTTCGAGTAAGACAGTCCACCCCTCTGGCACTTGAACAAAGGATGGCCAAAGTGAAAATTGGCCTTGAGCATTCTGTAAAACAAAATAGAGAGATGCATCTTGGGCAAATGGATTCATGATAAGCTTCCCCCTTTGAGATAGTTAGTAATGTAGGTGCCGATTTCCGCAATAGGCCCTGGTTGGCACATATCCTTGTGAGCACATTCGATCTCATATTGATAAATAGTCCCATTAATATAAGGAGACCATCTTTCTGGTTCAATGCCTTCAAACCATTCGGGGATAATGGTCGAGCGGAAGAAAAGAACGTTCCCATCAAATGTTTGCGGATGATATCCATTTAATAACTTTACCGCGTTTACGTAATTGTTTTTTAAATTCTGGATGGTTTCGTCATCAAGGCTGGCAAGCGCACTTCCTTCTTGGCGCAGCCATTCGATCGCATTTTGAAGAGAAATTTCCTTTCCCTCTAAATTCTCGATGTCAAATCCCCCCAACGCAAGCAACCCCATGACGACATTACTCTCTTCTTCAGGATCATAGAAAAATTGATCCGGATAAGCGTCCAGCATAATGAGGGACGATACTTCAGCGCCCTCCGCTTGTAAATGAACAGCCATTGCCTGTGCAATATTTCCACCTAGAGACCAACCGAGCAGCCGATAAGGGCCTTCTGATTGAACAGTTTTCAACTGCCGGATATAATCAGCTGCCATTTCATCGAGAGAATTTGGGCGTTTCTCCGGTTCGGAAATAGCTCGTGCTTGAAGCCCATATAATGGATATTTTTGATCCAAGGCACTCATAAGCCCTGCATAGCACCAACTGAGCCCACCAGCGGGATGAACGCAAAACAGGGGCTGTTCTTCTCCGCTTTTCCGCAGTGGGAGGAGTACATCAAGAGCGGCATGTTGCTCCCCGCTCTCTATTTTTTCAGCCAAACCTTCTACGGTGGGCGATTCAAATAATGTTCCGATGCTCATTTTCTCTCCAAATGTTTCTTGGATTCGGCTCATTAATGTAACCGCCAATAAAGAGTGGCCCCCAAGATCAAAGAATCCATCGTGGATGCCGATTCGCGTTACACCAAGGATCTCGCTGAAAAGTTCAACCAACATCTCTTGATGCGGGGTTTGGGGTGCGGTTATGGCATGTGCTGTTTGCTTTTTCATATCTGGCGCTGGTAACGCTTGTTGATCAAGTTTACCGTTTGGTGTCAGCGGTAAATTCGGTATCGATACATAGGCTGAAGGACGCATGTAATTGGGCAGCATGCTTCCAGTCTGCTTTTGAAGTTCCCAAGTATCGACGTTTTCCTCACCGGCAGATACGACATAAGCAACAATTCGTTGATCTCCGGGTCGGTCCTCTCGAACGACCGTCGCAACTTCCTTGACCATTTTGTGCTGAAGAATAACGTGATCGATCTCCCCCAGCTCAATTCGAAAGCCGCGGATTTTAACTTGATGATCCGCACGGCCCAAATAGTCAAGTGTTCCATCCAGATTCCATCTAGCCATATCCCCCGTTCGATACAGGCGGCTCCCCGGTTCGCCGAAAGGATTGGCAATAAAACGCTCGGCTGTTAATGCAGGCTTGCCGAGATATCCTTGGGCAAGGCCTTTCCCAGCTACATACATTTCTCCGGTCACTCCGGCAGGAACAGGCTGCAATTGTTCATCCAATACATAAACGTTTAGATCAGGAATTTCCTTGCCAACAATGGAACTTCCTGAAGAGTGGACCATTGCTCGGCTGAGCGGCTGATAAGTCACATGTACGGTGGTTTCTGTAATGCCATACATATTAACAAGCTGTGGCTTATCCGATGGAAAATGGTCATACCAGGACTGGAGTCGGGAAAAGTCGAGTGCCTCCCCGCCGAAAATGATATAGCGAAGAGAAAGCTGCTCCTGAAGATATTCCCAGTCAGTTTCTGCCTGCATCAATTGATAAAAAGCAGAGGGCGTTTGATTGAGAACCGTAACTTTTTCGTTGACGAGCACCTCAAGAAAAGCTTCTGGGTTTCGTGAAACTTCGTGTGGAATAATGATCAGCTTCCCGCCATTAAGAAAAGCGCCCCACATCTCCCAGACGGAAAAATCAAATGCATATGAATGAAATAGCGTCCATACATCAGTCGCTGTAAATGAAAACCACCCTTCTGTAGCCGAGAAAAGACGTGATACATTTTGATGGGGGATTACAACACCTTTAGGTTTTCCGGTCGATCCCGATGTGTAAATCACATACGCTGCATCTTCAATGGATAAAGCGCGCGTTCGTTCCCATTGTTCGATATTGCCCTTATCAAACATATGGACTTTAGCAGTTGTATCACGATCATCCAAGGTGAACAGCAGAGCATTCGGGGCAGACAGTCTCACCTCCGAATTCATGACAATACACGTCGGATGTGCATCCGCAATCATATAGTCAAGGCGGGCTCTGGGGTGAGACGGATCCAAAGGAATATACGCTGCTCCGGCTTTTTGCGTAGCCAAGATGGCAACAATCATATTGATAGAACGTGGCAAGGCAATCGCGATGAAATGTCCAGGTCCTATCCCATAACTAATAAACAAACGGGCAATCTGATTGACTTGATCATTTAGGCTTCGATACGAAACGTTCTCTTCTCCGCAGACCACTGCAACCGCTTCAGGATTTGACATCGCTTGCTCTTCAAAAATTTGAGGTGGAAGAAATGTGCGATGTTCTCCAGTATCCTCTTTTTGTGAAAGAAAGTGTTTTTCATTAGGTGTGAGCACGTTTAATTGGCTGATGGCTGTTGCGGGATCTACGACTGCATTCTTCAGCAACTGTATAAAACGGAAGGCCATCTGTTCAATCGTTTCTTTCGCAAAAAGATCCGTCCGGTACTCAATCATTCCGTTCAAACCCAATGGTTGGCCTTTATTGTCACGTTTTTCTTCAATCTCAAATGTAAGGTCGAATTTGGCAGCGCCAACCGTTCGAATTTCAGAAACAGCAGTGGCTTCCGGAAGATCCAGGCTGTGTTCCGGCGTATTTTGGAACGCCAGCATGACTTGAAACAATGGATTCTTCCCCTGTATCCTCTGGGGATTCAAATGCTCGACCAGCACTTCAAATGGAAGGTCCTGGTGTTTGTAAGCTTTCACATTGAAACGTTTGACGCGCTGGAGTAATTCATGAAAAGGGGGATCACCTTCTGTATTTGTACGTAATACAAGTGTGTTCACGAAATAGCCGATCAAGTCGGTAAGCTGATCGTCATTTCGTCCGGCAATTGGACTTCCAATTGGAATATCGGCGCCTGCACCTAAGCGAGATAACAATGCCGCAAGTCCGGATTGAAGTACCATAAAAAGGCTGCAGCCTTCGGACTTGGAAAGATCAAGAAGCTGTTTATGCGTCACGTCCGAACATGCAAACTCCACCGTGTCACCTAAAACATTTCCACTGAATTGCCGCTGTCCATCAAATGGGAGATCCAATTGTTCGGGCAAACCGTGCAGCGCTTTTTTCCAATAGTTTAACTGTTTTCCGGAATGGCTTTCAGGGTTATCCACTTCACGAATCCATTGTTTTTGCCAGATGGCGTAATCCGCATATTGCAATGGCAATTCTGGCCATGTTAACGTTGTTTTCTTTTTTCTTGCCGTATAAGCAAGACTTAAATCGTGGTTCAACGGCGCTAGTGACCAACCATCAGCAATCGTGTGATGAAGAAGGAGCATAAACACGTGATCGCCTGCCCCACGTTTAAACACTTGGGCTTTGAGCATAGGGGATTGTTCCAATTTAAAAGACGTTTGCACTGCTTCGTTCAAATAGGCTTGAATATCTTCCCCTTGGCACTCTGTGATTGACAAAACGGGAATCGCTTGTTCAATCGGCAAGATCAGCTGTTCTGCTTCTCCATCTTTTTCGAGAAAAATGGTGCGCAGTGTTTCGTGACGACGGACCACATCAAAGAGTGCTTGCTCCAGTGCCTCAAGATCCAGCTCGCCCCGAATCCAAGTAACGAGAGGAATGTTATACGTAGGTTGAGGCCCTTCCATTTGATAAAGAAACCATAAACGGCGCTGTTCAAATGAAAGAGGCACACGTTCGGGTCGTTCTTGTTTAATGAGCGCCGGCTGGAAGGACTCTTTCGAACCGTTCAACTGCTGGGCAAGTCTTTCAACTGAAGGGAAATCAAAAATTTTTCCAATACCAATCTCATCGCCGAATACATCCTTTATTCGATTTGCGAGACGTACAGCTCGAAGGGAGTGCCCTCCCAAATAAAAAAAGTCTTCATCAATTCCGACATCCACTCCAGGAAGAACCTCTTTAAAAAGAGCAGCGAGAACCTCTTCTTGTGAAGTACGCGGAAGTTTTTTCTCCCTCCCATGAGAAATCGAAGGGACGGGGAGCGCCTTTCGATCCACTTTGCCATTTGGTGTGACCGGAAACTTCTCAAGTGTTACAAACGCCGAAGGGATCATATAATCAGGCAAATACTTTCGACCGTATTCCCGCACCTGTTCACTGTCAATAGGATCTCCGGTTGCCGGAATAATGTAAGCCACTAGCCATGGATCCCCAGAGGTATCTTCACGTATGGTAACAACGATGTGTTCGACCATAAAATGCCCGGCATAGACTTCTTCAATTTCCCCAAGTTCCAACCGGAAACCTCGCAACTTAATTTGATGATCAACACGTCCCAAGTAATCCAGGCTCCCATCTTCCAGCCATCTTGCCAAATCTCCGGTTCTGTACATACGAGAGCCAGGCTTTCCAAATGGGTCAGCAATAAATCGTTCCGCTGTCAGTGCCGGTCTTCCGTGGTAGCCGGACGCCAACCCTTCTCCAGCAATATATAGTTCTCCTATCGTCCCTTCAGGAACTAGTGTCAGTCCGTTATCAAGTACATAAACGCTCGTGTTAGTGATAGGCTTTCCAATTGAAGGCGTCGTTGCGTCTTCAATGTCAATCAATTTAGCTGTTGACCAAATCGTTGTTTCCGTCGGTCCATATAAATTTGTAACTTCGCAAGCATGGGCCAGTAGCTGATCCTTTAAATGCTTAGGGAGCGCTTCTCCCCCAGTCAGTACATGAAGACCCGCCAGGCTAGCCGGAGCGTGATTCATTAATACTTGCCACAATGTAGGGGTAGCCTGCATGAAGGTGACCTCTTGGCGGGTCATCAGCGAAGATAGTTTACCCGGTTCTTGTACACTTTCCTTAGAAGCGAACAGAACCGAGGCCCCGCTGGTAAGTGGGAGATAAAGCTCTAAGGCAGAAATATCAAAAGCAATCGTTGTAACTGCAAGCCATTCATCGCGTTCATTCAATAGAAAACGTTCACGCATATCTTCAATGAAATTATGCAAACCTTTTCTTGGAATCACAACACCTTTGGGGCTGCCTGTGGACCCTGACGTATAAATGACATATGCAGGGTCTTCTTCCCCAGGAGCTACAGAGAACTCGGTTGGCGTTAAATGTTGGGAAGAACAATCATTCCAGGGCTGGTCGTTAACATGGTCGACCAGCATAATGATGGGATTAGCGTCTTGTTCCGGCAATAATGTTACAAACGTGACAGTCGTCACAATGCAAACGGGATCAGCATCTTTTATCATATAACGCAGTCTCTCCGCAGGATAATCAATATCAAGCGGAATGTAGGCCGCCCCCGCTTTGAGTGTCGCTAGCATGGCGATCACTACGCTGGAGACACGCGGAAGGGCAATCGCAACATAGTCCCCCGGACCAATGCCTTTTGAAAGGAAGTAGCGAGCCCAACGATTGCTTTCTTCATTCAAAGTCTTGTAAGTAAGGGCACGGTCTTCACATTTCAATGCGATTGCCTCAGGATTCGTCGCTGCCAATCTTCCTATTTTTTTCGTTAAAAATACGTCATCCAGCTCAGTCAGCATCGGATTATACTCATTAAGCAAACGAGACTTCTCTTCTTCATCTAAAAGCCCAAGGCTGGCAATGGGGGTTTGCGGGGACACTTGGGTGATGGTTTGAATGAACGTGAGAAGACGTTTATGATGCGTGTGCAATTCTTTGTTTGTGTAAATAGCAGGATTACCTTCAAAATCAAAGCGCAACCCTTCATTTCCTGTAAGGTCATATACATTGATGGTTAGATCATCCACTGGACCAGCTGCCAGCGGGTGCCGTTTTGATTTAATACGGTTAAAATAAAGAGGCTCGTCCACAGGGACAATATTTACAAGCGGACCAAAGATTCGCCGTTCATTACCCACCCGATTTAAATCACGTCGCATATGCTCATGGCGGTAATTTCCATGTTTTTTAACCTGTTTCATCTCTTGAGAGATTTGCCTGTTTAAGTCTTGAATAGTCATATTGGGACTTAGTGTTAGACGAAGGGGAACGATATTCATAACCGTACTCGGGATCGTCAATGCAACAGAGCCTAGACGTCCCATTATGGGCATTCCCAGAACAACATCCTTCGCTCCTGTTAAACGGTGTAGGTAGATGGAAATCGCTGCGAAGATCCCTTGATGCCAACTTTGAAAAGTTTTATTAAGCGTTTCAACATCATGAGCAGAGAGCTGTCCGCTTGTTTTTAAAGCAGAGGAACTGACCATCTCCGTTCGGTTGCTAAAACTGACAATATCCGGATCATCGGCAAAACGATCCAGCCAAAATTGACGATCACGTTCAAATGTTTTCGAAGCTTTATATTCTTGATTTTCTTTGATTAGTTCATCAAACCTCGCCTTCGTTGCTACCGGGATAGAAGCGCCTGTCTGATCATACGTATAATGTTCGGCGGCTCGTTGAGTAAATAAGTAGAAGCCAAACCCATCTATGGCAATATGGTGAATTTTGATAAACCAAATATAGTGGTCATTGGCAAGCTTAAAAAGGATCATGGCAAAAACCCGATCAGAGTACAAGTCCACCGGACGTGAAAGCTCTGCATTCATCCTTTCTTCACAAGCCAGATAAGGGTCCGGTTGTTCGGAAACATCCATAAGAGGCAAAGAATATGAAACAACCGGGTCCAATACTTGCCATGGTTTTTCAATTTCCCCACCAAAACGGCTATGCAATGTTTCTGTCTTTTGAATGACCTGAGAAACGGCTCTTGCAAAAGAAGCAGTGTCAATCGTTCCTTTTATTTCGACATATTCCGCGGTATTATACGAAGGATTATACGGGTCCAATTGTTGTGCAAACCAGATGCCCGATTGGGCATCGGTTAAAGGCATTTTAAGCGCTAACTCGGTTGACATACTTTCCCCCCCTACATATAATCTTGGTTTGGCAAGCTTGACTTAGAATGGTTTTCTACGAGCAATCTCCAGTTCTTTATCGTCGGTTCTTCTGCCAATTTTACAAACGTAACCGATTCATTATACGATCGCCATCGCTCAACAAGGCTCATCAGCCGGACAGAATCCAATCCCCGCTCAAACAAATCTTCACATTCACTGACATCTTCCGGATTTTCTTCCAATATGTCTGCCACTTGCTTGTGGACGATCCCCACATTTTCGTTTTCACATTTTGTATCTTTTGCTTTATCAATCTCATTGAGCAAGTGGTCAGTAGACATTGTCATTGCGAAACGTTTTGTTGCGTATTGAAGGGCAAAAGCATGATCTTCCATTGAAAAGTCGGCCAATGCGTCCCCGACAAAGAATGGTTTGATATCAAGCATGAACGCTTCAGAAGCCGACAAAAGACAGCCGATATGCGCGTAGATTCCTGTGACGATTAATTGATCGCGTCCTTCTTCTTGCATATATTCATACAGTCTAGTTTTTTTGAATGCGCTGTAACGCCATTTTATTAATTGAATATCTTCAATTTCCGGGGCTAATCCCGTCATAATGGATGTCTGATCAGCATCATCCGGAATACCCTTGCCCCAAAAATCTTGCAACAGTCCTCGGTTTTCGGAACTTTGGCCCCCTGGTTGGGCAGTGTAGACGACGGGAATTCCCGCCCCTTGACTCGCTGCTTTTAATGTTTGGATATTTTGTACTAATGCAGGGATGGGCGGTTGTTGCTGATCGTAAGCGGAAAGGAAATAGTTTTGCATATCGTGAACGAGTAGAATCGCTCGTTTCGGTTCAAATGTCCAATTCACACGATTTCTAGGCAGATCAGATTCTAATGGCATCGGATAACTTGAAATGGAAGGTATCCCCATTAATGTCACCCTTTCATGTATATTGATTAGCAAGTTGCGCTCGTAACGCTTGTTTATTTGTTTTTCCTACACCGGTTTGAGGGAAGCTTTCCTTATATTCAAACCGATCCGGTATTTTATAGGACGCCATGCTTCGTGCCTGGAGAAAGCTTTTTATTTCACGGGTATTCGCCAAAGCTCCCTTTTTGGGTACAATAACTGCACATGAGCGTTCTCCTAAAAACTCGTCGGGAATGGCGATCACAGCCGCGTCATGGACAGCAGGATGGGCAAGCAAGTGGTTTTCGATTTCTTCAGCAGCAATCTTTTCCCCTCCGCGATTAATCTGGTCTTTGGCTCTCCCTTCAACAATGATGGAACCGTCCTTGGCTAGGCGTACAATGTCCCCTGTACAGTAAAAACCGTCATCGGTAAAAGTGCGATGATTATGTTCTGAAGCTCTGTAATAGCCGCGAATCGTGTATGGGCCTCTCGTCTGCAACTCTCCAACCTCCCCCCTTTTCATGATAGTGCCGTCTTCATCGACGACACGCACTTCATCATAAGGGGACATCGGCCGTCCTTGTGTATGAACAATCGTTTCTTCCGGATCGTCCAACCGTGTGTAATTCACCAGTCCTTCAGCCATACCAAAGACTTGCTGTAATTGACAGCCGAGCACTGGTCTCACCCGGCGGGCAGCTTCCGCGCTAAACTTAGCGCCTCCTACCTGCAAAATTTCCAGGCTAGCGAGATCATCATTCCGGGCAGGCGCAGCCTCCAGCCACACAAGTGCAAGTGGGGGGACAAGCGCTGCAATCGTCACTTGTTCCTGTTCAATAAGTGTAAATGCCTCGTCGGGACTGCTGCCTTGAGCCAAGACAACACGACCGCCTGCATACATCGTCCCCAGCACGCCCGGGGAACTGAGCGGATAATTGTGAGCAATAGGTAAAGATGCCAAATATACGCTGTATTCCCTCAACTTACAAATGTCATTACTTTTTCTGATGCTGTATAGATAATCATCATGCGTACGTGGAATCATCTTAGGCAAGCCCGTGCTGCCCCCCGATAATTGCAGAAAAGCAATGTCGCTCGCCTGGATATCAGGCCAGTTCTGATTTTCTGCATTTTTCTCCATTTCATCTAATGATGGAAAGGCCTCCACTATACCTGCCACCCATATATGTTGAAGACTTGAAGCTTGAGCTTGTACTTCTTTTGCAAGATTCGGATAGTCAAATCCGTTTTGGCCATTGGCGGTGATGTACGCTTTCGCTTCTGCATGCTGGCATAAATAGACCAGCTCACTTCGTCGATGGGATGGAAGGGCGAATATTGGCCAAGCTCCGATGCGAAAAAGCGCAAAGATGACGATAAAGAAATCAATGGAATTTGGAAGCTGAACGATTACACGGTCCCCTTTTTGAAGGCCTTCTGTATGAAAACCGCTGGCCAGCTTTTTTGCCTTTGTGTCCAACTGACGATAGCTGATGGATTGAGTTCCGCACTTTACCGCAATTTTTTCTGCAAACATCATGGCTCTTTCACGTAACATGTCATTAAATGTTTCCCCTCGCCAGACGCCTTTTTTTCGATAATACTCTGCCATTTCCTGCGGCCATGTCGGGTGTTCTTCCATAACTTTTCCTCCTGTCTATTTCCCTGTCTCCATGTACCGAATCCCTAATGCGCGGAGCATCGTTTGAAATTTAGCTGTTGTTTCTGCCAATTCTTCTTCGGGATCAGAGCCTTTCACGATCCCAGCTCCGGCGAAAAGACGTAATTTCTTATCTTCTGCTTCGGCACAACGGATGGTGACCACCCATTCACCATCTCCATTCTCGTCACACCATCCCACCATTCCGGTGAAATAATCGCGTTGGAACGATTCAAGATCCTGAATGGTTTCACGAGCCTCTTCGACCGGTGTGCCACACACTGCCGGTGTCGGATGAAGCGCTTGGGCAAGTTCTATCGAAGAAGTCGCCTCATCTAGAAGTTCTCCTTCTACCTCCGTAGATAAATGCCACATCGTCGCTGTATGAAGTAATGCAGGACTCTCAGGAACGGTTAAATAACGACAATAGGGGCGAAGAGCCTCCTCTACCGCTTTAACCACTACCGCATGTTCATGCAAATCTTTAGAGGAATGAAGCAGTTCTTTCGCCTGTGCTTGATCTTCATCGAAATTTTTGCCCCTAGGCCTTGATCCTGCCAACGGATTCGCCTTCACGTTATTTCTTAATCGGGAGAGAAGAAGTTCCGGACTGGCACCGACCAATGTCCGCTTTTTTTGATTGCGTTTAGGTAAATCTGAAGCAAACGTGTATCCATGTTTATTTTCTAAAACCAAACGATTAATCATCATTTTGACATCAACTGTTTCTTTCATCGTCAAATGAAGCGATCGTGACAAGACAACTTTGTTTACAACTTCATCTTCAATTTTTTGCAAACTTCGGTTAACGCTTCTCAGATAATCATCTGCATCAGGTTCAGGCCTAATATCGTTGCAAAAGGGGGAATCAACAGCTTCCACGCTTTCGGGTACATTTCCTCTCCCTGTCCACATCGTTGTTTCGGGTATAAACAAATGGGGGGATGTCTTTTTCAAGTCAAAGGGTATTGCACCAACGATTATCGGCCGTTGACCAACGAAAGGTCTCGCAGATCGCAAAGCCGTTGCTACCTGCTTATGCAATGGAAGATGTCCTTCCCACGGCAAAAAAGAGTGACATCCTTCGGTAAGTAACGTTCCCTTAGGGGAAGCAAGAAAAAAAGAAGTGGTCTGCTCGTTGTATGTTGAAAGTAAGCATTCAGCCCGGCTTTTACCGACGTGGTCGGTCAGCGTCATCATTAGAACCTCCTGGTTAAAAATTTCTTTATACTAAAATAATTAATTGATAGTGATAATCATTATCAATTATTGAATCAAATTTTAATGCCTCTAAAAAAACCTGTCAAGTCCTTAATTGAAAAATGCTGGCGAAAACAGACAATAAATTCCATTCATTTAGCCTGGGGGTACACGTAAGCGAATCCCCCCGATGAGGCCTTTCCGGCGCTTGCAAAGGACGCGCGGACGCATGATAAACATATCAAAGAGGAGTGATTCTTTCTTATTTTAATTGAAAATGATTATCATTATCGTTATAATGCTGAATAAAACGTTAGGATGAAGGGGGAGGAGCATGAAACATTCAATTATTTTATCGATGGCTGTAGGAGGGTTCTTTTTGAACGCTTGTGCAGAAGAGGGAACGCAAACAGACGAGAATACCGGGGAGGAAGTGAAAAGTACGATTACATATCTTGGAGAAGAATATGACCTCGATACGCCAGTCGACAAAATTGCAATAGCAGGATCGATGGAAGCTTTGGAAGATGCACTCATTTTGGGGTATGAACCGTTTGCAGCGAGTACTTCCGGAGGAGAGTTTGCTGGTCATGTCGACGAAATCCTCACCCATGCAGAAGCAGTCGGAGAAAAAACAGAGCCAAACGTCGAACAAATTTTGGAGCTAGACCCTGACCTTTTACTGGCTACAACGAAGTTTCCGGATAAGATGATGGAACAGTTGGAAAAAGTGACAGAGGTCATTCAAGTTTCCCATATAGCCGATGATTGGCAAGACAATTTGCGCTTATTTGCTGAATTAACCGACAAAGAAGGAGAAGCGGAAGAAGCCATAGAAGAATACGAGAAAGAAATTGCTAAAGCCATGGACACATTCGCTAGCGATTTTGAAGATGTCACTGTACTTGCGGTGCGCATTCGAGGGGGAGAAGTTAACATTTATCCTGAGGATATCTTTTTGAATCCGGTTTTATATGGGGATCTTGAATTTGATGTTCCTGACGTTGTAGAGAATGTTGAAGCCCAACAGGTCATTTCTCGGGAAGGGTTGATTGAACTGGATCCTGATGTGCTTTTTGTTCAATTTGCAGGAGAAGAAAATACAGAGGCAGCGGATGCACTTGAAGATTTTCAAAATGAACCAGCCTTTCAAAACATCTCTGCGTTTGAGAATGAGGACGTCTATATCAACAGTATCCCTCCCATGAGTGAAGGGGGACCGGCATGGAGTCGTTTGGAATTTGTCCAAGCCATTAATGAAAACCTAGGTGAAAATGACAATGAAGATTGAACCATTCCAAATTCCCGGTACCAATGTGTTTCATATGCAAGCTGGAATCCATACGTATCGCATTCACGTTTATGAACCGCTACAACCCCCTGAAAACAAAAATGGCTATCCAGTGCTCTACGTTCTTGATGCTAATGCAGTTTTTGGATCATTCGTAGAAGCGGTACGCTTGCAATCAAAGATAAAAAAACCCCTGGGCTGTGAACCGACGATGATTGTAGGCATTGGCTATGATAGTGATCAGCCGTTTCACGTTGAGAAGAGATTTTGGGATTATACGGTGAAAGCCAACCATTCTGAGCTTCCGCAGCGAAAAAATGGAAAAGCTTGGCCCAAGAGTGGCGGTTCTCCACATTTTCAAAAATGGATTGAAACGGATTTAAAACCATTTTTAGAAAATACTTATTCAATTGATAAGCAAAAACAGGGGTTGTTCGGTCACTCCCTGGGAGGGCTGTTTGTTTTGAATCTTCTGCTTAAAGAACAATCGAGCTTTCAATGCCACATCGCTGGCAGTCCTTCGCTTTGGTGGAAAAATAAATACTTATTAAAGGGTAAAATGAATCGACCGTCAGCAGCTCGAAACTTGTTGCTGACGGTTGGGGAAAAAGAACCGGAAGGGATGATTAAAAACACAAAATGTTTGTTCAGCCAACTGAAATCATTAGAAACACTGCGTGTGGAGTACTATCAATTTCCAGAAGAAAATCATAGTTCTGTTCTCACACCGCTTGTAAGTAAGACCCTTCGTTTTTTTCATAAAGAGGTTTGAGTGGCAGTCTCTTGTGCCACACGTTGAGGGGGTGTCAACGATCTATGATTGATCGATCATGCTGAGCAGATCGATTTTTTGCCTAATGAATCTCTAGGAACTCCGATAACTCATAGAGGTCAATATTTTTCTTAAATGGCCCTTTGTTTGATAATCAGGTAGCCTTCGGTGATGACATAATAGGCTCTGAACCAAATCCAATAAAACCACAAGCACAGAATATATATGACTCAAAATTTAGTTGTGTCGCTATAATAATAATACATTGCATACTCAAGAAATTTCTGCTCTTCGTTCGTCAACGGATGAAGAACGTTGTATTCATTTACTAAATTTTGTTCATTGATCTGCTTTATGTCCTTGTCTGTTGCTCCGGCCATCGTTTCGTGAGTTAGCGTTTCAAGTTTTTCGACACATGCCTGCGCTTGGGTGGAAGAAGGGCTGGTATTTAGCGAAACTAAATGCTTTATTCTTGTAAACAGATTAAAGTACCTCAGGTCAAGGTTGGCCCTTTCACGGCGGGAATGATGATAAAACTTTTGGAGATTTTCGTGCTTATTCAGATGTTTTTCTTCCCAGATGATGGCGTTGATCATAAAGCAAAACACCCTTAAATCTACATGCCACTGGTCCTCAATGACTGTTTGCATATGATCCAGTTGATCAATGGTTTGTTGAATGTCCTCTAATTGAACCTTAAGTTCTTTCCGTTTTACATTGATTGTTTGCTTAAGATCGTCTTGATCCATCCACCGTGTATCTTCTAACATACCTGAAATATCTTTAAGAGAAAATCCAATGAATTTTAAAGACTGGATTTGCTGGAGTCTTAGAAGTTCATCTTTGCCATATAGCCGATGACCTCCTTCTTTATAATCACTAGGCGTTAGTAAACCAACTTTGTCGTAGTACCGCAGTGTACGAATTGTTACATCTGTTTCTTGTGACAGTTGACCTATTGTGAGTTTGTCTTTTGACATGTCGGCACTTGCACCTCTTTCCTTTCCTTTTTAACAAAAGGAATGGCAATAAGATAGGAGTGATGCTTACGTAAAGCAATCCGTACCATTGCATTTAATATGAATAATAGTTCTGTAGCCAACACCGCCAAAGCGATAGACATGGGATATATTGGCGAAAAAAAATAACTCAAGACAAAGAAAGGGAAAATGGTTAAATGAAAATTGAGTGCTTTCCGACTGGACTCGCGATAAAATGTGTCTTTCTTTCTCGTCACTGTGTACATAATAAGTGGAGGAAATATTCCTAAGAACAAGGATATGCCAAGCATTAATTGTACGATCAAAATTTCTTTCTTCGATGGTTGACTCATTGTTGTGCCCCTCCTACATCATTTTTAACTCCTTTAAGTGTAAAAGGTGACGTAGGTAGAGGTTCAATGCTGAAATTAATTTTTTAAAAAGTTTGGAATATGCACTGGCTTCTATCCCTTATACTATATACGACATTATTCCCCGCTAAAAAGAATATAAATTATCTCCTTTTCAAATTTGTGATGCCATCTAATTTTTAAACCTTTCCGTTCGTAAAGACCAGCACTATAAAATGAGGAGGTATTTTTGTGTTATTTCTCAAGATAAACGTTCTCTTGTATACTTTCAAGTGAAGACGAATAAGTAACTTAAAACCCTAAAAACGAGTGAGGATGAATAAGAATTGGCACAAATGAAAGAGCAAGAGTCAAAGATAATGTTAAGAGAACCCTCGAACAAAGATGTAAACGACATTTACTATTGGAAGTATGAGGAAGAAAAACAAGAAGCAAAAAAATGGAATGGACCGTATATTGAGGAGCCCCATCTTACCAAAGATGAATTTCATCAATCTTTTCAAGACATTAATAAAGATGAAGTTCCAAGCTTATTAGTCGTGACGGTTGATGGTGAATTTATGGGCACATTAAATTCCTATTGGGTCGATAAGAATACGGATTGGTTGGAAATAGGCATCGTGATTTAAAACCCCGAATTTTGGAATGGAGGTTACGGAACCAAAGCTTTCAGAATGTGGGTGGACTATCTATTTAACTGTTTTGAGTCCCCTTCAAAATCTTTGATTTAGTGGGGGATGAATCGGCTTTTTTTATTAGAAAAATAGGAGAAACCTTGATAAAAAACATACGTTTGGTATAATGGAGATGAATCAAATGTTCGGGGGCTGACAACAAATGCTGGTACGCATGAATTATAAATACGAAATGTTTCCAAACGAAGAACAGATGGAAACAATGAATTGTTGGCTGTCTATTTGTCGTCATCAGTACAATTCCGCTCTTTTGGATAAACAGCGTTTTTATCAAAAAAATAAGACTGGACTATCCCGACATGCATTGCAAAAAAAGCAAACAAAGGATAAACAAAGATTCAAATTTCTTAAAACAATGCCGTCGCAACCTTTGCAGGAGGTATTCTTCCGTCTGGAAAAAGCGTACAAGAACTTTTTCGAGGGACGTACACGCTATCCAAAGCTCAAGAAGCATAAGGATTATACGTCAATGACATTTACACAATTTGGGGTGGATAAACGAAAGATAAAAAATAAGAAAACCGGTGACGTCAACGTACAGGATGTGCGTTATGCTGCTTCGTTAGACGAGAATAATCATCTTCTTATTTCAAAGCTTGGGGCCGTGTATGTCAACTTTCATCGCCCATTAGAAGGAAAAGTGAAACAAGTCACGATCAAACGCCAGAGTAATCGTTGGTTTGCGATTTTCAGCGTCGAAAGACACGTAAACGAAACGGTTGATTTCCCAGTTCAATCAACAGGCGTTGATGTTGGGATTCAAAAATTTGCCGTGCTATCGGATGGAAGCAACGTCGAGAATCCGAGATTCCTTTTGAAAGCAGAAAAGACATTGAAACGAGCACAAAAGAAACTTTCCCGCATGAAACAAGGCTCAAATAACTGGAAGAAACAACGTCAAAACGTGCAGCAACTGCACATAAAAGTGGCGAACCAACGGCGTGATTTTCTCCATAAGCGAAGTTATCATCTTGCGAAAACGTATAAATTCGTTTTTGTGGAAGACTTAAAAATTCAAAATATGGTGAAAAACCGTCATCTGGCAAAATCGATTCATGACGCTGGTTGGGGCGCTTTTTGTCGTAAGCTTGAATACAAGTGTAGAAATAATGGCGGAGCACTTATAAGAATTAAACCCCATTATACGAGTCAAGACTGTTCCAGTTGCGGGAAGCGTGTGAAAAAGGCCCTGTCCGTTCGCACGCATGTATGCCAGTCATGCGGGGTCGTTTTAGATCGCGACCATAATGCGGCCATCAATATTGAAAAAATTGGGCTGGATCTCTTGGGTTTGAGCCCAACCTTATAAATCGATTGTTTCCACTGTAGGGCAAGGTCCTGTCCGAGCAGTATAAAACAAAGCCCTGGGAGATGATGTAAGACTCGGTTCATATAGAATAAAGTTATCGTCTATGAAAAGGGAAGCTCCATCAAAATCTGGGATTTAGGTGGAGAGGTTCACTCATACCTCATTACACCGTCTGGGAATATCAACATGGTCCGGTAATGACCGCATGATGCGAGTTGCACGAAAAGTAGGCATGGTGGAAGAAGCTAGGATTCGGCAAGCGAGGATCGTGGACGGCCAAAGGTACGATGCGATTAAAATGGGGATCTTACGAAATGAGTGGGAAAATCAGTGAAAGTAATGGAGGCGCGAATAACTTGCATATTGTAAGCACTTTGAAAAGGTCGAATAGTAATGTATAATTATACTTAAATAATAGTAAATATACATAAACGGAAAGGTGCTAAGCTATGAACTTGGTCTGTGAGTCTGTGGAAATGAATAATTATTTGCTTGACACTAATGAAGTTGACTATTCCCAACCGATCATTCAGGAGAAAATTGCTGAACTTTTTGATCGCTTTCAAACAGAAGTAGAGAAAGCTAAAATTGCTTTCGAATTTGTAAGAGATGACATTCGTCATTCGTGGGATATTAAAGGTAACAGAGTGACATGTGCAGCTTCAGATACTTTGGCTTATAGAGAAGGAATCTGTTATGCAAAGTCCCATTTACTTGCTGCATTATTACGCTCGCAAAATATCCCAACGGGCTTTTGTTATCAACGCTTAATGTTGTTTGATGTACCCGAAAAAGGGTATTGCATCCATGCCCTAAATGCCATTTTTCTAAGAACGCTTAATAAATGGATTCGAGTAGATGCTCGAGGAAAAAAGCTATCGACGCCCAATTTTCCACGGATGAAGAATTGATAGCTTTTAGGATAGATGAAGTGGCCGGCGAAAAGGATTACCCAATCATTTATACAAAACCACATCCCAAAACAATTGTCACATTAAGAGAAAATACAGATGCGGTCGACATGTATAAGCATCGTTTGCCGGAATGCTTATAGTTAAAAATGTAGAGGTGATGAAAATGGTAATTAATCCTGCAACAACTTCAGGAGCGGCAGTCATTCATAATTTAATGATTCAAGCTTTTTTGGAATATAAACATGAAACTCCGCCATCTAGCGCTTTAGATGAAAGTGTTCAGTCAGTTTCGGATGCATTAGGCAAAGGGGAAAAGGCACTGATTGCTTATGAAGAAAATCAACCGGTTGGTATGGTGCGATTTCGATTAAAAAATGAAGGGTTAAATTTTTATCGTCTATCGGTTATTCCAGAAAAACAAGGGCTAGGCATTGCAAAAGAGTTATTAAAATCCTTAGAGGACTATGCAAATAAGGCTGAACTATCTACAATTTTATGCAAAGTCCGTATGACTGTACAAAAGAACATACAGCTATATAGTTCTCTGGGTTATGCTGTTTATGATGAAGAAGTTGTACATAAACCAAATGGTATGAATATTAAAGTTGTTTCAATGGAGAAAAAACTTTAGTTGCTCAATTAAAGGGACGTGTTTTTCCTCCGCTAGCTAGTGTCATTGTCATCATTATTCACTGATATCAACGATAGATTTTGGTGTCTAGAAAGGAATTCTAAAATGAATTTTATTGCTCCATCACGCTTGCAAAGCGGGGATACTGTTGCTGTTTTATCTCCTTCAGCCGGTGTCCCCAGCTTGTTTCCCCACATTTTTGATCAGGGAATACAGATATTAAAGGAAGAATTTGGCCTGAACGTTAAGGAATGGAGTACAGCACGAGCCGATCCGAATCACCTCTATCACAATCCAAAAGAAAGAGCAGAGAATATCAATGAAGCTTTTGCAGATCCAGATATAAAAGCGATTATAAGTTCAATTGGAGGAGACGATTCCGTAAGAATCCTTCCCTATTTGGAACAGGAAGTTATTCAAAAAAACCCCAAGATTATTATGGGTTTCTCTGACAATACAACATTTCTCACCTATTGTAATCAGTTAGGGTTGGTCACTTTTTACGGACCGACGATCATGGCAGGGGGTATCTCTCAACTACAGGGTATAGGTGAAGAATACAAGCAACACATTACAGATCTTTTATTTAATCAAAATGATGGCTATGAGTATAAACCTTTTCAGTATTGGTCGGAAGGTTATCCGGATTGGTCTGATCCTGAGAACACAGGCAAAATAAATGAACAAAATCTGAACTCACAGGGATGGAACTGGTTGCAAGGTCAAAGCATAAAAAAGGGAAGACTATTTGGGGGTAATATTGAAGTTTTTGAGATGATGAAAGGGACAAAGTATTTCCCTGAAGATCAATTTTTTGATGATAAGATTCTGTTTTTAGAGAATGGTGAAGGGACAACGGCAGTCAATCAAATAAAACGGATGCTAAGAAGTTATGGTATGAAAGGGGTTTTCGACCGCATTCAAGGGCTGATGTTTGGCAGGGCTAGAGATTACTCGATTCAAGATAAGGAACAATTGGATAATGTATTAATGAACGTTATTCAAGATGAATTTCATCAATATGATTTGCCGATCATCAGCAATATGGATTTTGGCCATACAGATCCATTTTCTATTCTTCCGATGGGTACTATGGCAGAGATTGATTGCAAGCAAAAACGCATAATATTGATAGAATCCAGTGTTGTATAAGGAGTAGTAAAAATCGCGGGTGGTGATGAAAGATTGGAACCTGAACCAAAATGGCTAGCATGGGCCAAGCAGCTTCAATCCATTGCGCAATCTGGTTTAGCCTATTCAACTGATGAATTTGACATTGAAAGATTTGAGTTGATTAGAAACATAAGCGTTGAAATGATTGCCGAGCAATCAGACATGAGTCAGGCGAAAGCCAAAGATATTTTTGCCAATGACACAGGGTATGCCACCCCTAAAGTAGACGTGCGCTCGGCTGTTTTTAAGGATAATAAAATTCTTATGGTGAAAGAAAAGAAGAGTGGTTATTGGTCTTTGCCAGGCGGTTGGGCGGATATCGGTTTAACCGCAAGCGAAGTGGCTGTCCAAGAAGTGAAAGAGGAAGCCGGATTTGATGTGACACCTACAAGGTTGTTGGCAGTGCTGGATATGAAACGCCACCCGCATCCACCTACATTGCATCATATTTACAAAATGTTTATCCAATGCGAGATTGTAGGTGGGAAGGCGGCGAAAGGGATGGAAACGAGCGAGGTTGGATTCTTTGAACATGATCATTTGCCGCCGCTTTCGATCGCTCGAAACACGGAATCCCAAATAAAAATGGTATTCAATAAAACAGATAAGGGTGCAATTTTTGATTGAAATCAGGAAATTTTTGGGGGTGGTGGGTGATGGATCAGTTTCATGGACATAAGCAGAGAGACTTGGAATTACCGATACATCGAAAGCGATTGATGGATCATATTGAAAATGATCTGACACAGGATGAGAATGTTAAAGCGATATTTTATGGCGGTTCAATAGGCAGTGGGCATGCCGACATATTTTCAGACATCGACTTAAGGATTGTAGTGGATGGTCGTAAGGTTCAGGAATACAGGGATAAGAAGAAAGAGAGAGCTCATCATTGGGGGAACATATTATTTTTTGAAGGTTATGAACACGAAAGTTTTATTATCGCCCATTTTGATTCATTTGTTAAAGCCGATATTTTTTATTATAAAGAAAATGAGCTTATACCATCCGTCTGGCTTCAAGATTTGCATATTGTTTATGATCCTTACAACATCGTGAATGAGGTTCAGCTGAGATCAAATCAACTGCACTATCAATTTGGCATTGAAGATCTAGAAGCTTGGCGCACAAAACACTATGCTTTTTTGCACGAAGCATATAGAAGAGCCGTGAGAGGTGAGTATTATTATGCCATGCACTGCATGGATTGTTTGCGGCTATCGATCGTTGCAGGTTGGTATATGGAGATGGGACTACAGCCCAATTCATTTGGTGATTGGGCAAAGATTGAGGGGGAAAGAAGCCCTTTAAAAAAATGGCAATTAGAGTTGTTACAGAGATGGGATAGCTCTGGGCAGCTGGATAAGGCCATAAAAGTAATTTCGGATATGAAACCGGAATTTGAAAGAGTGAACAAGCATTTAAGTGCCAGTATTGGAACTTCGGCAAAAGAGGATTTGGTTAAAGACGTTTATCGTAAGATCTTATAGTTTTTTCGTGAATTGGTGATAAAAAGGGCACATTCACAATAGTAAATTTCCTACTCAAAGCATTATGTGTCATCACGTTTTTATAGTTTTTCATGGTGAGATTGAAAAACATCCTCCAGAGCGATGTTATATTTATTGGCAATCACGAGGATATTGCCTAAAACATCTCCTAATTCTTCTGTCAGGTCTTGTTTTAACTCATCAGTTGTTCCTTTATACTCGTCAGGTCGATCACGACCAATTTCCATAGCTCTTATAGCCCTTGCAACTTCTCCTGTTTCTTCAGCGAGAAAGTCATTACGTATGAAACTATCAAGTTCAGACCAGCCTCTTGATTCATAATAGTCTTTGACCCATGATTGAAATTCGGTAACGTTCATTTTGTAGGCCTCCTCGTTTAATTCTAAGTTTAGCAAACAGATCCTTATAATAATAACAGATGGTTTAGACAATGGATATTTACGACTGCAGTACGTTGGAAGGAGCAAACAGTGATGGATCAAAAATGGAATGAATCAGATACGGAAGTGTTCCTCCGTTACGGGCGAGTTTTTGTCCCAGAACGGGGCGAATTGGCGAAGACTTTTATCGATCTTATTCCAGCAAATCATGATGAAGATTTCGTCGTTGTAGACATCGCTACGGGTGGAGGTTGGTTAACTGAAACCATTGCAAGCACCTTCCCTAAAGCACATGTTATTGCTTTGGATGGATCTCCGGAAATGTTGAAATATACAAAAGATCGACTTGAACAGTACGCTGACCGTTTAGAATTTCGTCATTTCGATCTTTTTGACGCTTCATGGCTAAATGATTTACCGAATAAAGTAAGGTGCTTTGTGAGTAGCCTTGCCATTCATCATATTACTTTTCAACAAAAACAAGATTTATTTAAAAAGCTTTATTCGAATTTACATAATAACGGAGCCCTTTTGATCGCTGACATTGTAAAACCGGTAAATGAAATAGGCAGGCGCAGCATGAGTCGTAGTTGGGATGATGTCACGAAAAAACAATCCCTGAATTTAGAGGGGAACCTTCAAGCTTATGAATATTTTCTCAATACAGAATGGAATCTGTTTGAGCATCCGGACGATCCTGTCGACAAACCGTCCACGTTGTTGGAACAATTAAATGCCCTTCAGCAAGCGGGCTTTTCTGATATAGATGCATGGTGGGTAAAAGCGGGTCATGCTCTTTTTGGGGGGTATAAGTACGAATAGCAGCAGGGCCTTTATCATAAATGTTGAGAGCAGCGGAGATCGAAGCGAAAGGATTAATCATTTCACTTCGTTTAAGGGTAACGGGGGTGTAATATTGGTTGAAGGGAATTTATTAAACTTAAAGATTGTTCATTGTTAAACTTAAGAGGTTTATCTTTGAGTTTGGTTTTAGTACATTGATAGAGAGCCGTTGCAAGCATCGTCACCCCATCCTCTCTTAATTGAGGGGGAGGAGGTGAACGCTATTAGAGATTGTCCTAAAAAACCAGCAGAGTTGAAAAACTGCATCAAAAAACAAAAATGCGAAGAGCCAAGCAGTGGAAAATCACTGACTTAGCTTTTCGAGCAGTTCACTTCCTTTTACTGCTTTGCAGTAAAGACTAAGTGAAAGAAAGCCGCAAACATTTTCCCATTTCTTACGATGATCAGTTCATGGGGGAACTGATGTAAGAAGACGATGGCTCAATCTGGGGTTTGGGATGATGTGTGCGGTCTTTTTTTATTATTACGTATAAAACAAGGAAATATACATAAAAAGTGATAAGACCATGGGGGGTCTTATCACTCATACAAGGTGTTTTTCGCTATTAGCAAATGTCCGTTGGTAACCAACCAACTTTATTTCTGTTATCATTATATACCTTTTGTTCGTCCAAGTCAATTGGGATACAGGAAAAATAAGGAAAAGCAAAGGATCGGTTTGATCCATTTACCAAATGAAGAAAATAGGGTATGCTTGTCCATAAGTTAGGGTCCTTGATATTGGATTTGGGCAAGTTATCACCCGTCTTTCCAGTAGAAAGGATTTTTTTGTGCCCCCCCCCCTTTTTTTGAACATTCGATGTCCTCGGATGCATGGTGAGCAAAAGCAGGCCATGCTCTTTTTGGGGGATATAAGTACGATTAGCAGCGAGACTTTTAAAAGTTATTTCGAGGTGAATATAGTGTTTATAAAGGGACTTAATCATTTTTTATTTTCTGTTTCAAATTTGGAAAAATCCATTGAGTTTTACCAGGATGTATTTGAAGCTAAATTATTGGTTAAAGGAAGCAGCACCGCTTATTTTGATTTGAATGGGATGTGGTTGGCGCTTAATGTAGAAGAAGATATTCCTCGCAATGACATAAATCAATCATACACGCATGTTGCTTTTACCATTGAAGCGACTGAATTTGATTGTATTTATAACAAATTAGAGAAATTGGGCGTAAATATCTTAACTGGTCGTCCCAGGAGCGAGAAGGACAAGAAGTCTATTTATTTCACGGATCCTGATGGTCATAAATTTGAGTTTCATACCGGGACTTTGCAAGATAGACTGGATTATTATAAACAGGAAAAGTCACATATGGAGTTTTATGTTTAATTTGGCATGTTAGAACTTGCTTTAATATTGGAGGATGAACGATGGAGATTCGAACAGTGAACAGTTCAGATTACGATGTATTATCGTCGTTAATAAATGAATGGTGGGGCGGTCGGCAATTCGGCAAATGTCAACTATGTTGCCGAAATTATTATTTGCTTTATTTCTAAAAAAAAGGGCAGGGCATCACTGTAAACTTGATCGTGGACAATGTTGATTTATTTTTTATAAAGCCCGTGAAACCAATGCAGAGATTATAGAAGGGCCTATTGATCGCCCTTGGAATCCTCGTGAGCTTAGACCCGAATAATTATATGATACCATTTTCAATGAATATTGATCAGGAAAAATCGTTTGATGAAGTTATGAGCTGATTCGAAATAAAAGGGATTATGCCTGAATAGACATATTGCTGAATATAAGGGGTGACCAAGATGCGTTCTGAAAAACAAATGATGCAAATGATTTTAAACGTGGCGCAAGGTGATGAACGAATTCGCGCTGTAGGAATGAATGGTTCCCGAGCGAATCCGGATGCACCAAGGGATCCATTTCAAGATTATGATATTGTTTACCTTGTTACGGATGTTCATTCGTTTTTGAATGATCCTAGTTGGATTGATGTGTTTGGGGAAAGAATCATGATGCAAACACCAGAGGATATGGCAATGTTTCCAGCTGAATTAGGCGGAAGGTACTCTTATCTGATGTTATTTGAAGATGGAAACCGTATTGATTTGATTCTGGTGCCGATTGAAGAAAAAGACAGTTATTGTACTGAAGACAAACTAACCATTATTTTGCTCGATAAGGATAATAATCTACCGAACATTCCACCACCAACGGATGAAGGATACTGGGTGAATCGTCCTTCTGCGGAGTTTTTTGCTAATTGTTGCAATGAATTTTGGTGGGTGACCACGTATGTAGCAAAAGGTTTGTGGCGCAGAGAAATTCTTTATGCACATGAGCATCTGAACATTGTTAGGACAATGTTAATAAAAATGCTGGAATGGCGAGTCGGATTAGAAACAAATTTTTCTGTTAGTATCGGGAAATCCGGTAAGTATTTAGAAAGGTTTCTAACGGAAGAAGATTGGCAAGCGCTCCTTCTTACGTATGCAGATGGCCGGTATGAAGGGATTTGGGAAGCGTTGTTCACAATGGAAGAAATATTTCAGAAGAATGCAAAAATCGTTGCAGATGCGTTCCATTTTGAGTGCCCACACGAAGAGGCACAACATGTTATTCGCTATTTAAAGCATGTTAGAAATCTCCCTTCTAACACATCGGAGATTTATTAGTCACAGCTTCATAATTGTGAAATAACCGTTGGTGGAAAACGAGCTGTGTATTTCGCAGTTAAAGGTTTGTTGATTGAAAAATTATTGCTATTATTAATGAATCAATAGGAGCGATCACACATATGTAAATCATCCTCTCTCTAACACAACAGAAAATTGAATATAGAGAGAGGATGTTATATATGCACAGTACGTTCATCCGCCTTGTGACAGGCCAAGCGTTTAACGGTGCAGGTATGGTGCTCTATATCGTCTGTTTAATGCAGATGATATATGAAGCCAGTCATTCGCCAATTCTTATGAGTCTCGTACCTGTGACGATCACGTTTACAAGGTTTATTTCGGGTCTAGTCGTTCCCGTGTTTTTTCAACGCTTCCCGTTGCCAATGATTCTTTTATACGCACAAAGTTTCAAGTCGGCATTCTTTATCCTGTTAATCTTGGTTGCTTTTTATGGAGAGCTGTCCTTGATATTCATCCTCATGAGTCTTCTCGCTTTTCTTGATGGATGTTCCGATCCTGCAAGTGATGCATTAATTCCCCGGTTTGTGCAGGAAGAAGCACTTGTCAAAGCGAACAGCACAGCGGCCATCGTCTACCGAACGATTGAGTTCGGCTGCTGGGCGTTAGGTGGCGTATTTCTTGCTATATTCGGTGCGGAACCCTTATTGATCGTGGTTTTCACCTTGTACGTTATTGCAACATCCGTGTTTTGGACGATTAGACAAGAAGCTTCTGTGCTCAAGGATCAGCCCCGAAAAAGCTCACCCTTTGAAGAAATGCTCATGGGATGGAAAGAAGTACGACGATTTTCTTGGCTTCGCAATTTCATTGCCGTTTCATTCATGGATGCAGCGGTAGGTGTCGTATGGATTGCGGCGATTGTCTATATTTTTGTTGAGGAAGCACTTGGTGTTTCCGAGGTCTGGTGGGGATGGATCAATGCTAGCTTTTTTCTTGGCCTGATTATGACAGGGGTTATCGTTTATGCACGGGAGCACCTTTTTCGGCGTCAGCTCAGACGAATTGTGCTAATTGGTTTTCTAGGATCGGCACTTGTTACAGGCACGTATGCATTAATTACACTGCCTTTGCTTGCCCTTTTGCTGTCTGTAGGTGTTGGGGTCTCCCAGCAGCTACGAGGGGTCGGCATGCACACCATTTTGCAACAGAAAATTTCCGGAGAAAAATTACCGTACGTTTATGCTGTTAATGAAGCAGTAACAACATTAGCGTTCGGCATCGGCGCGTTAACGGTGGGAATTATTGCTGAAAATACCGGTATTCGTTTGGTGTATTTGATCTCGGCAGGTTTCTTGCTCGCGTGTATGGGCTTGTGGTTCATTACTTTTCGTAAGATTGGTGAAGAAAAATAATTTGGGATGCAATAAAGCTGCGATGTTTATAAAAGGGTATTTTCTTCAAAGGATCGTCGAGAAAAAAGAAAAGACACTTTCCAAACAAAATACGAGCCGGAGCCCGCGTTAATTAAAGGAATCCCTATTCGTGTGTGTAACCACTGCTATTTTATTAAAGGCTTCCTGTCCCTAATATTTAGCAGATAATTTTTGGTTGAACGTTTGTTTTTTTGTACAAGTAGGTACATGCATTACAAGCATTTTTCATTCCTACATAAAGTATTGTATACCTCATAAAGAAAGGGGGTATACTAAATGTTTAATAAGTGGGACGAACTCGTCTTTGGCGCTAACTTTGATGGTGATCGTTATAAATGTAAATGCGAACCTGTCAAAAAGAAACATGACCATTGCGGGTGTAATAAATGCCACGATCACTGTGGATGTGAGAAAAAAGACGAGTGCAAGCGCGAGAAAGAGTGCACAGTCAAGTTTTATGTTGATTGTGACTAATTGTAACCCTTCGTTGTCCTCCTTCAACGATCCCTTGTCTTTAATCAGGGGATCGTTTTTGTATTTAAATAGGGATTGCTGAACAATTTGCAGCTATCAGCTGAAGCCGGGATGGCGCTTCCATGGCTTCGTTTTCCGTGGACGAACGGTCAAGCATCCTCGCGCAAAACCGGCGCTGCGGGGTCTTCGCCCTGTGCTTTCCGACAGGAGTCTACGTGTTTTTCCTTCGCTCGCTAGTGGTGTTACCATATTTAATCACGAATATCAACCATTGATTTTAGTGTTGACCCAACATAAGATTATTTTATATTTTTCCCGGTGAAGTTAACTAAATCAGGTTGGTAAATCAGCTTTGAGTAAGCATGCCCAACGTAACCCTTCTTCAGCCCATTATCCTGTTCAAACTGCTCACCGACTGCCGGAAACTTTTCCTCATCATAATCAAGCTCCGTATATTCTTTCCATACCTTTTGATCGTTCTCAAGAATTGGGCTCATCTTTTTAACTTCTTTTATTCCTACAGCTTTATGCTCTCCGTAATGCATGGATGTGTTCGTTTCATAATCCGTGCCAAGCATCAACACGTAGCCACTATTACGGTATATAAAACCAAGCGGCGATTGATTACCCAGGCCATGATCTAATGAATGATTCCTTGCAATTTCGTCGCGGTTCATCCCCCACACTGAAAAAGAGTGTACAGGATGATAGCTGCGTTTCACGTCCGGGTATGTGCGAAATGACTCTGCAATGGTCCCCATTGCTACGGTTGGTATTACATCGGGATCAAATGGCGGCAATTCATTCATCACTTCGGTGACCCATTCTTCCGGAATTGCCGGGTTGCCCCATTCTCTTGGGTCTGATACATCAGCACTGTGTGCCGGCATGATAATCGTACCTTTTGAACTGATCACATCTTGTAAAGCTTGAATGACAGCAACTGGTCCACCGCAGACCCAACCTAACGATTTCATCGAAGAATGCACAATAACGACCATGCCTTCGCCTAAGCCTAGCTTTCTTAAGTCATTTGCAAGCGAAGTACGTGTCTGTGGTGCCTTAGATTGTTGAATTAGTTGTGATTGAGTCATGAGGGCCTGTCTCCTTATCGTTTGACAATTGTACTATAAAAGGTTTTAAATCCGGTACTCTTGTCTTCAAATCCCATGTTCTTATAAAATTTGTGTGCATTTGACCTCTCTGGCCGATCCCCGCTATTTAATGCAAGCACATTAGCTCCTATATTGTTCGCCCATTTTTCTGCTACTTTAATGAGTTCTTTTCCTATTCCAAGTTTTTGATAATCGGGATCTACAACCATGGCTGCTATTCGAACATACATGCCATCCAATTCATAAAAAAAGCTTTTAGTTAAACCGGTCATCCCCACGATTTTATCATTATATAGGGCGACCAAAGTGTGATAGTCAGGGTGTGATTCTATATGGCTGAATCTTAAAGTCATTTCCTCGGTAGTCGTTGGATAACCTAAATGCTTCATCAGCTCGGCTAATGCACTTACGTCCTTTGCAGTTGCTACTCTAATTTCCATCAGTAATGTCCCCTAAGATCTTCAATATCCCCAAAAATTGTAAATATAATCTCGATCACCTACTGGTATCGTGTCATTTAAATCAAGCTCACCTCTTTCATAAAAAAGGTGAGCTTATACCAAGAGAAGACTATAATCCCAAAAAGGGTATAGCACCTTAAGGATAAATGAAAATGCTGTATTTATAAAGGGGGATATTTTGACCATTTGAAAAAAAGATGCGAGAAACATTCTTTACATAAATGCCAAAGAACGAATCCCTAATGAACACCCTTCTCAGCAAAAACAATGTCCCCATTATCTGCGTCTAACTCCACCTTAATTCCAATCGGAAACACATGAGAAGGAAAGGTATGGCCGATATCAACATTTGCCAGAATTGGGAAGCTTCGATCACCGATGACCTCAAGTAAAAGGTCTTCTTGCGTGAAAGGAGACCCAAGATCGTCAAAATGTTCATGTTTGCCTATAATCAACCCTTGGATTTGGTCAAAAACACCGTGAAGTTTTAACATGGAAAACAACCGTTCTTCTGTTGCCATGTCTTTAAAAGAATCTTCGATAAAAAGAATAGCATTCTTCAGATCCGGAAAATACGCCGTACCTATAAAGCCAAACATGACGTTCAAATTGCCGCCGATTAGTTTTCCGCTTGCTTTGCCACTTCTGACACATTTCCACCCTTCATTAGTAACCATCGTTTTTGCCCTGTCTTGTGAATGCCAATCGATAAGTTCTTCTGTCCATTTATCAGGTATTTCAAGTGTATAGGGAGCTTTTTTTTCGGCAAATAGTTCATTTTTTACATAGTCTGCACCTGATTTAAGCATTTCTGGATATTCTCCAAAAGAGGGAACAACAGCAGGACCATAGAACGTGTGCAGACCAGTTTTTTTGTAAATTCCCAAAAGTAATGCTGTGATATCGCTGTAACCCATCATAATTTTTGGGTGCTTTTCCAAGGTTTGATAATCGATGTAAGGCAATAAAGAGTTCGAATTCATCCCCCCAATCGTACTGATAATAGCTTTAATCTCCGGATTTCTTATAAATTCGTTTATTTCTTCTGCCCGATCACGAATAGTAGATGACCGATAACTCTGTTCTTTATTTGTACAACAACCCTCAACCAAATCTAACCCCATGCTTTCCAAATACGCTTTGCCCCTTTTAAAACGCTTGGGAAACTTTACCGGTGCCGGGGTGGAAGGGGATATGATTCCCACTTTATCTCCTTTTGTTAGTTTGCCTGCTTTCATCACCGCCACATCCCTTTCTGCTCTCTCCGTTACTAAATCAATGATTTTTTAAAAACATAGCTAACTTTATCATAATTCATTCTTTCTTCATAAAAGCGATGGGCATCGTAGCGTTGTAAGCCCGAGGAAAGGGCAACACTTTCATAGTTATTCTTTAATGCCCATTCGTGAACGAAAGAGAGGAGTTTTTCTCCGTAGCCCTTTGAACGTTTAGTTGCATCCGTAACTAAGTCGCAAACCCAAATAAACCGTCCATAGTATAAGGTTATCATAGGCTTAAATCCAGTAACAGCGACGATTTCTCCTTGATCATATAAGGCAAACAATCGATACATATCTTTTTCTCTCGCCTCTGCCACCAATTCCACGTATTCTTTTTCGTTAAGATGAGAACGCAATTGATTCATAATCGGGAACGCTTCCAACCATTCATGCTTGGAGATTAATTCTTTTACATCCATTTACTTAGCCCCTCCTTGAATTTTATCTAAGCCCTATCATTAAGTAGTGATAAGGAATAAAATGAGTATATCTTCACACTGGCATTATTAAAATAGCCAGATACATCACATTAAGCAATGCCAGATAGAAAAACGGGGGTGGGCTCGATGTTTGAAATCACCGTTCATTTAAACGCTACAAGTAATACTCCTTTGTATCTCCAAATCTATCAATACTTTAAGCAAGAAATTCAATCGGGTAGGATAGAGGAGGAAACAAAGCTTCCATCAAAGCGAAAACTTGCCCGGCATCTTGAAGTCAGCCAACTCACAGTCGAGTCTGCATATGATCAACTGAAAGCAGAAGGATATATCCAAAGCCAACCTAGAAAAGGGTTATTTGTACAAAAAGTGGAGTACGATGTAATCCCTGACCAAAATGCGCCGCAGTTTGATACAACAGAATCACCACAAATATCACAGAAAATGAAGTATGATTTTCATCATGGAAAAATTGATCTGGATCATTTCCCGCACAAAACTTGGCGTAAAATCAGTATCGATTGTTTAAACGACAAGGAACATTTATTAAACGGTGACCCTCAAGGAGAATTCCATTTACGCAAAGAGATTTCTATGTATCTTTTTCAATCCAGAGGTGTTCAATGTTCTCCGAATCAAATTGTCATTGGGGCAGGGACACAATATTTAGTTGGCATTCTTTGTATGCTTATGAATAAGGATTCCATTGTAGCAATCGAAGATCCGGGTTTCCATAGGACGAAACATGCGTTGGAAACCCACGGCATTTCTATTGATCCAATCCCTCTGGATGAAGAAGGAATCGACATAGAACGGTTAAAGCATAGCTCAGCCAATATTGCCTATGTTACCCCTTCCCACCAATTTCCGACCGGGATTGTTATGCCGATCTCACGAAGGTTGGAGCTCCTTAAATGGGCAGAAAAAACAGGAGGATATATCATCGAAGATGATTATGACGGCGAGTTTAGATATAAAGGAAAACCGATTCCAAGCTTACAGGGGATTGACGCTTCAGAAAATGTTATTTACTTTGGAACTTTTTCCAAATCATTAATCCCTTCTGCCCGCATAAGCTACATGATCTTACCGGAAAAGCTGCTAAACCAATACCACCAAACAATGAGCATAAACAAACAAACAGTACCTCGCCTATATCAGGATATCCTGTGTCAGTTTATGAAGGATGGCTATTGGGAAAGACACTTAAATAAAATGAGAACCGTATACCGCAGTAAACATAAGACATTAATTGCAGCGATTCATCAAGAGCTAGGAAAAAGGGTTACAGTTATTGGTGATCAATCGGGCTTGCACATCCTTTTGGAAGTGCATAATAACATGAGTGAAGAAGAGTTAATCAAAGCAGCAGAAAAACACAATGTGAACGTCTATCCAACCTCGATTTATTATGAGAAAAAAGAAAATCACAGCTCCCCTTTGCTATTACTTGGATTTGGGGGTTTATCGGAAACTGAAATAAAAAAGGGGATCATTCAATTGAAAAAAGCTCTTTTTTGATGTGTTATGCCGTCATGAAAAAAGATTGTGATTATTCGCGTTTCAAGTTATGATAGGAGTAGTAATCAACCGCCTATGTTTTTTGTGAAAGGAGATTGTAACGATGCGCGTGTTTTTCTATATGCTTATCGCCTTCGGGCTTGCCCTGGCTGGCTGGGCAGGCTACGATTGGGTGCAAAGCACGCAATCGGTCGAATCTACCGAGGAAGAAGCGGAAGCGTCTGAACCTGAACCTGAGCCAGAACCCGCACCCGAGCCGGAACCTGAACCAGTGCAAGAAGAAGAGATAGAGGAATCGGAACCGGATTCAACGAAAACATTTGACTTTGAAAAAGGGGATGAAATTGCCTCCCTTGAAATCCCGTCCATTGATTCCCGCTTTGAAGTGTTTTGGGGAACGGATGATGCGACACTCGATCAAGGCGTTGGCATGTATGATTCCGATGAGTGGACGGAGACTCCCAATGTTCAAAAACATACGGTTTTAAGCGGCCACCGAGACACGGTCTTCACTGAAATGGGAGATGTTGAGGAAGGCGACGTTATGCAAGTGGAATTCGATGGCTGGGTGTATGAATATGAAATTGATGATATTTGGATTACCGATGCAGACGACCGTACTGTGATTGTCGAAAAAGATGAACCGGTACTGACGGTGACAACTTGTTATCCGTTCGATTATATTGGGGCTGCGCCTGAACGCTATATTATGCAAGGCGAATTGGTCGATCTATATGAAAAATAACGAAAAGTTTAGCCACCGCGGCTAAACTTTTTTCATAGGGAGCGGGGCTTGTCATACGTTTAGATAAGAAGATGAGGTGAGCGTATGGGCAATCTGCCGGGACTATTATTATCGTTTGGTTTTTTGTTTATTGTGTTCTTGCTGTTGCTTTTTTTCGTATTGAAAGGTTTCCATCAAATCGTGAGCATGCACAAATTTCTCCGCATCAATATCATGGCTATCATCGGGATGGGTGCAGTGATCATTATTGGATTTTTGAAAAATTTCTATAGCATCACATTCATGCTGGTCATTCCGTTGGCGATCCAATTGTTTTGTATTCGGAATATTGTGTTGCATTACAGAGGGAGGAAATATTAAATGTCAACGATGGCGGTCATCGTCGTGATCCAATTGCTGGCGTTTTTGTTGATTGGCGCATTCCTTTTGTTTATTATCAATCACTTCAGCAAGTTCACGTTCGTGAACATTCGGAAGATCTTGCCCGGCATAGGTATTTTTGCCGTGGCGATTGTGCTCGTTTCATGGATCATCCAAGGCGGACAAAGCCTATCCTATTTTTTGTTGCCTTTTTTCATGATCGGGATTTTGCTCATCGTAATGAAAAAAGCGCCTGCGCGTTGACAGGCGGTGTGGCTGAAATGTAGGTTTTAGTAGCATTGGTATGGTAACTCAAGTCGGATGCCATTATTGCTAATGCGTTTCCAATTGTAACAGTACCACACCAACGATAATGATACCAATGGAAATTATCTTTCTTCGGCTGCTGCTTTCTCCGAAGAAAAACATTCCTAATAAGGCTGTCCCTGATACAGTGAGGCCTGCCCAAATTCCATATAAAATCCCTAACTCCATGTATCTTACGGTTAACACTAAAAATAGTCCGCATAAACCGTAAAAAACAAACGCTCCTATACTGGCTAACTTTTTTGTGAAGCCATAGGATAATTTGACGCAGATATTGGCAGTTACGGAAGTGGCTAAACTAAGGACGAACAAAAAATATCCCATTTAATGTTTAGTCTCCTTTCCGAAAGCAGATGTTGGTTTTACATTAATACCAATCACTCCTGCAATAATTAAACCAATACCAAGGAATTTCAGAAAAGAAATTGTTTCGCCAAAAAGAATAATCCCTGACATTGCAATAAAAACCGTTCCCCCACCCGTGAAAATAGCACTAATAATCCCTACTTCTGACTGATTGGTTAAATAGATATATAAGATGAGTGCTACATACCAACACCCCATGACTACAATGAACATGTTCCAATTGTTAGCGGCAGCCGGCATAAAAGAAGCCCCGGCTACTTCAAAAATAATGGATAATATCAATAAAAAGTAAAACACAATGAAAAATCTCCCTGTTGTAAATGTGGAGTACAGGGTGCCATATTCCTGTAGTCGCTTTAATTATGTTGTGCCTTTATTATATAATGGGTTTATTATTCGGTAAAATAGATATATTTGAATAAATAATTCAATATTATTGAACAGGAAGGATTGTATGGAACAACGACAACTCGTAACCTTTAAAACCATTGTTGATGTCGGGGGATTCAAAAAAGCTGCAGAAAGATTGGGGTACGCTCAGTCTTCTGTCACGACACATGTCAAAGAATTGGAAAAGGAAATGGATACACCATTGTTTGACAGGCTTGGGAAAACAGTCATTCTAACTGAAGCAGGGAAACGTTTTTATCCATATGTTGATGAAATGATCCAGCTATATCATCAATCCATAGAGGCCGTTCGAGGAGATGAGGAACCCTCTGGGACATTAACCGTTGGTGTTTCTGAATCGTTAATGATCTATTGGCTTCCCAAGTTCATTCCATCTTTTATGGCAAAATATCCGGCTATCCATTTGGAGGTTAAAGCGATTGATTATCAAAATGTCACGCAACAACTCAAGCGTGGAGATTATGATGTGGTTCTTTTTGTAGAAATGTCCGGTTGGCAATCAAATGAATTAACGATTCAAACATTAACAGAATCAAAGCTAGTTCTTGTTGGTTCTTCCACTGGTTTGAACCAACCCACTTCTGAGGAAACGATGTTCCTGCCGGAACGATCGTGCAGCTGGCGTCCTGTTTTTGAGGAGTATGTACAAAAAGCTGGGGAACGATCCGGTAAAACCATAGAACTCCCAAGCATTGAATCCACCAAGCAATGTGTTATGAGCAGCTTAGGGATCTCTTTATTGCCGTTCTTCGCAGTCAAGGCCGAAATCGAAAATGGAAAATTGCTGCAATCAGAGATTGGGATATCTGCTGAATATGTCGGCATTTACACTGCTTATCATAAAAATAAATGGCTCCCTGCCTGTTTAACTATTTTTCTCGAGGAGTTATCGTCAGTGAAGAACAAGGAATTGTAAGGTAAGCTTGCTTGTAGTAATTTTCTCTAGCTTTCAGAAAGGCAGTGATCTTTAAGAGCCTAGCTTGAGCAATTTGTCAAGCTAGGTTTTTCCGTATTTTAAATAGGCTTTAGTGCCGTCAAAAAATATAAAAATAAAAATAAAAATGAACAAAACGCTTACGTTAAACGTAGTAACTGTGAAAGCAAAAGGAGGGGTGAGGTTGTGGATGAAACAAATGAACGAATAAAGCGGGCGAAAAAGGGTGATGAACAAGCGCTCGCTACCGTTTTGCTCGAGCAATATGATTTCGTCTATCACTACCTTCTGAAGCTGACAATGCATCCGGCAATGGCTGAAGACATTACGCAAGATACGATGATCAAAGCCATCGAGCGCATTAAACAATACAATCCGAAGAAAGCCAAGCTATCGACTTGGCTGATCCAGATCGGAACGAACCTATGGATCGATGAAAAAAGAAGACAAGAAAGGGCAAAAAAATTACGTAATCAAAATCAACTCGAGTGGCAACTACGCCACCAACCATCCGATGATTGGCTGACTGTGACCGCTGCACTTGAGCAATTAAAAGAGAAACACCGGATTCCGGTTATTTAAAGCATTACTACGGATACGGTTACGAAGAAATCGCAAAAATTTGTAAGGTCCCGGCAGGGACAGTTAAATCACGACTCAATAGTGGCCTTAAACGTCTAAGAGAGGAGCTTTCCAATGAAAGAAGATGAAGTGAAAGAACGCTTGAAACAATCACTGTCGACGACTGAACGTTCTAGAGCAAGTAAGAAACCTACTTCAGGCGAGATGATCACACTCATCAAACAAACACGTGAGAAACAGCGAAAAGAAATGTATATTTTCCTTATCATCGCTCTCGTTTTTATTATGAGCACCGTATTGTTCATTGCTAGAGCCCCTCTTTTGTTTGCAGGTTTTCAAGTGGTTGTGACGGTGGTCGGGATTGGATTTCTAGTTGTCGAAAGGAGGTTTCAGTATGAGTGAACTTCAAGAAATCCCGATTTGGGCGTTTTTTCTGATATTCCTCGGGTTGTTTGCGCAAAGCACATTCCTCTTTATCCATAGCCGTAGAAATGGCCATCTTCGCTGGTTTTGGGGGATTTGGGGGATGCTCAATTTGCCAACGCCGCTCATCGTTTACGTTCTTTATATTACATTCATCATTCCATATAGGGAGAGGAGACTTACAAATGACGACTGATCTATTTTTACTCATCTTGCCGATCGTACTGATCGATCTTACTTTAAAAATCGTAGCACTCATTGACCTTTACCGTCGTCCGAGAGCTAACGGACCAAAGTGGATGTGGACACTTGCGATCTTGATCGTGAGCACATTTGGACCGATTATTTATTTCATCTTCGGCCGTTCGAAAGGAGCGTAATACAGTGATTAGCGTAGAAAATCTCTCGAAAAATATTTCAGGAAAAGAAATTATTAAGCATGTTGATTTTCGTTTACGTTCGAACATGATTACGGCACTTCTCGGCATGAATGGAGCAGGGAAAACGACGACGCTTCATATGCTTGCGACAATTCTCAAGCCAAGCGCCGGGCGGGTCGTCATGCACGAAGCCGTCAAGGACGCACGCAAAGAAATAGGCTTCTTGCCCCAACACCCAACGTTTCATGGCTGGATGAGCGCTCGGGAATACGTAACCATGGCGGGGGAGCTTGGCGGATTATCTCGTGGCGATGCTAATGTGCGAGCGGATGAAGTACTTATGCAAACGGGGCTCGAGAGAAGTGCAGCCCAAAGGATTTCAGAATTTTCTGGTGGAATGAAACAAAGGCTTGGTATCGCACAAGCGATCATTCATCGCCCAAAACTTTTACTCTTGGATGAGCCGGTGTCATCGCTTGATCCACAAGGAAGAAAGGACGTTATTTCGCTGCTTAGTGAGCTAAAAAAGAAGACGACAATTTTGTATTCAACGCACATTTTACACGATGCGGAGCAAATTGCCGATGACGTTCTCATGATGCACAAAGGAAAGATCGTCGCCTTTGAACGTTTGGATGAGCTTATGCAACAATCGTCGAATCGAACAAAATTCACCGTTCATGCTGAAGAATTACTGGATGATTGGGGCGTAAAGCTGCAAAAACGTTACCCTGATTGGACTATTCATGTTCGAGAATCAAAAGCAGATATCGAAGGACCTATAGAAGGAGTGGAAATGCAAGCAAAAGTGATGGAGAGCCTCGTAGAAAATCGAGTAGCAATTCGCAGTTTAATCGCTGGAGAAGGATCGTTGGATGAACTGTTTCGTGAGGTGATTAAACGTGTTTAACGTTCTATTAAGGAAAGAGCTGCTCGAAACATTCCGTAGCTACCGCTGGTTGTGGCTCCCTGTGTTTTTCATCGGGCTTGCGATCATGCAGCCGCTACTGAGTTTTTATATGGAGGATATTGTTGAGCAATTCGGTAGTATGCCCGAAGGTACAATGATGACCATTCCAACACCATCAGCCGAGCAAGTTTATAGTGAAACACTTGGTCAGTTCACACAAATCGGTACATTTACCCTTGTTCTTGCGTTTATGGGAAGTTTAAGCAATGAGCGAAAGAGCGGGGAAGCATTGCTTACACTAAGCAAACCAACGAAATATTACGCATATTGGTTCTCGAAGTGGGTATCAGCGTTAGGGATAACGACAGTTAGTTATTTAGTAGGCATCACTGCAGCAATATATTACATCTTTGCCTTGTTTGAACCGCTACCAGCCGGGGAGATCCTCTTATCAACGATTGCATATTTGGTGTGGCTCATGTTTGTCGTTACGATCGTACTCGTTTGGAGCACTGTGAGTAAACATACGAGTGTCGCTGCCGCGGGGGCTCTTATTACGCTGCTTTTACTTAATGTCTCAGCATCATTGTTTGGGGATTTGATGTCATGGACGCCTGGCATTCTCCCGGGGATTGCTGCAGGCGTAGAAACGGATACCGTTGTAATTCCGATTATCGTGAGTTTGATGCTGATTGCGGTGCTCATCACAGCTTCTATACGTTATATGAAAAAGACGGATTGGCTGATGTAAAAGCATTTGAGGCGACAGTACTGCGCAGCTCCGGAGATAAGGCGCGAAAGGAGACATATGCGGACTATTTTGAAATATATATTATTGCTTCTTTCTATTTTTGCACAGGCAGGAGTTATTTTCTATGTGTTCATTGATTTGTCTCAAGCATGGTTGATGGCCGGTGTTTACGTTATTGCGTTGTTTTTGCTCTTTGTCATTTTGATAACTGAACGAAGAAAAGAAAAAAGAGAGGAAGAAGTTTATGTTAATCGCGACTACTGATCAGTTGGAAAATCACGACATAAAAGAAGTGATCGGCTATGTCAAAGGAAACACGATTAAAACAAAACATCTGGGCCATGATATTATGGCTTCGTTGAAAGCCTTGATTGGCGGAGAAATTAAAGAATACGATGATATGTTAAATAAAGCAAGACAAGTGGCTATAAGCCGTATGGTTCAAGAAGCTGAAGAAAAAGGAGCTAACGCGATTGTCGGCTTTCGCCTGCAAAACTCTGCCATCATGAGAAACGCTTCAGAAATTGTTGCTTATGGAACCGGTGTAAGGATCGAATGAACGGTATCCCAATTGTACTTGTAGGTATTACGATTTCCTATTGGATTGAGAATGAAGCTAAAGATTTACTTGTTGCTCGGCAATCAAGTTTTCCGGTTTTTCTTTCTGCACGATGAGCTATTTCCATGGACGGCTGTGCAGTCTCAGCCGGAGAGAAGCCGCTAAAAGGAATAAACGAACACACCTTGATATTAAGGTTTTTCTGGGATGTGATTCTCGATTGAGGTGTTGGATGCTTCTCCAAACCATTCAATATTCTTTTCTATGTTTTCCGGCTCTTCACCAAAATCTATGGCTGACAAACTAGGGGCAATTATGATTGGTAGTGACCGCTACGGAAAAACCCTACGCTTTCCGTGGGCCCCGAGCTCAGCCTCCTCGGAAAAAAAGAAGTTCACTTTTTTCCTGCGGGGTCTTCGCCCTGCGCTTTCCCACAGGAGTCTACGTGTTTTTCCTTCGCTCGCTAGTGGTGTTACCATATTTAATCACGAATATCAACCATTGATTTTAGTGTTGACCCTGTTTCTTATTGACTATTCATTTCCGTTCTTTGACCCTTGAGAGACTCTCTGTGGGCGATATATGGGTATATACATATGAGGCCCAGCATCAACCAAGAGCTTTTACAGCCCATTATTTTTGCTTCAAAGCGATCTGCTCCGTCTATTGTTAAAAAATCAACGCAAGGTCTCCGAATCCAAATGCTTCATACATTTGTATGATTTCCTAAATCTTGGATTTAGGTGGAGAGGTTCACGCTGGGCAACCGATAGATAAGCATTAAACTAGACTTATTTTCTATGTTCTTTTACGATAAGTATCAAATCTTATCTTTAGATGATGCCACAAATTCCCCCACAGTAACTAATACTACAGCGAAACTTAATAAATATCCTATCCTGTATAACCCTAATCTCATGGCTTTCTTTGACCATGTGGTGCCTCATCATAGGAGGAATAGCGGATGGCGCAGTATCGATCGCGAACGGAAAAACGCCGTTCTGAAAAGAAGGGAAAACGATCCCTGTTAAAAAAAGTGTTTTTCATTTTCATCGGGGTTTCGGTTGCTGGTACGGTAACGGTGACAGCAGTAGCAGCTTCAATGATTGGAAATGCCCCCGAACTTAACGAAGAGGAACTTAAGTTTGCGGAAGGGGCAACGATTTATGATATGAACGATAATGAGCTCGGACGCCTACAAGGGTCGGAGAATCGTAGCTATCGGGACATTGATGACATGCCCGAACATCTGAAGAATGCGTTTATAGCGGTAGAAGACTATCGCTTTTATGAACATAGTGGCATTGATCTTTACCGGATTGGCGGTGCGATTGCCTCAAATATTACGGATGGTTTTGGTTCTGAAGGGGCGAGTACGATTACCCAACAGCTCGTCAAACAAGCCTTCTTATCCGCCGATCAATCGATGGAAAGGAAAGTGCAGGAACAATGGCTCGCCCTGCAAATGGAGCGGCAATATTCCAAAGATGAGATCCTGGAAATGTATTTAAATAGCAGTTACTTCGACAGTTCTGCCTGGGGTGTTGGAGAATCTGCGATTCGTTATTTTAATAAAGAAGATCTGAACGAACTTACGGTCGCTGATGCTGCTGTTTTGGCAGCCATCCCGCGGCGTCCTTCCTATTATAATCCGCAAAATAATCCCGAGGAGGCTGAACAGCGTCGGGATATGATCATTTCCATGATGGAGGAGCAAGCATTGATTAGCGGAGATGAAGCAGCCGAGGCTATGGCTGTAAATATTGAAGATCAGCTGGATTATACCCCTCCGGAGAATATTGCCTATCAATCGATCATTGACCAAGTGATGGAAGAAGTAGAAAATATCAATGGTATTGAAAGCACGGATATGTATGCGGCCGGTTTTGATATTTATACGACGATTGATCCGGAGGCGCAGGAGACTGCACAGGATGTTATTCAAAGCGATGAATATATTTCCCAATATCCTGATAATGACGAGTTCCAGGTAGGCTTTTCCCTCCTTGACACGGAAACCGGTGCGATCCGTGCAATGGTAGGTAATCGTGAGGAGACAGAAGAGGAAAGAGGTTTAAATTACGCGACCTCCACCAGCGGTCAACCGGGATCGACGGTCAAGCCCATCCTTGATTATGGACCTGCTATCGAGGAGTTGGGTTGGTACACCGGAGAAACGATTGATGATGAACCCCACGAATATTCGGATGGGACTTCCATTCGTAATTATGGCGGTAATTATAGTGGCGAGGTCTCCATGCGAGAAGCGCTTGTACGATCTTTAAACATTCCGGCTGTAAAGGCGATCCAGGAAGTCGGTTTGGACGATGCCCAGTCATTTGCTGAAAGTCTCGGTCTCGGTCTCGGTTTCGATCAGGATATTACCGAAGGCTATGCCTTAGGTGGTTTTGATGAAGGTATATCCAGTATGGACATGGCTGGCGCCAATGCCGCGTTTGGAAATGAAGGAACTTACAATGAACCTTATAGCGTTCGAAAAGTGGAATTTCGTGATGGACGTGAGATGGAGAACTCCCCTGAATCAGAACAAGTGATGTACGAATCGACCGCTTATATGATGTCAGATATGCTTAAAGATGTCGTGAGCGACGGTTCTGGAACCGGTCAACGTGCGAACATTGAAGGACTGCCGCTAGCCGGAAAGACTGGAACTTCGAATTTTACCCAGGAAGAGTTAGGGAATTATGACGTCCCTGACGGAGGTGTGCCGGATGTTTGGTTTAACGGCTACACGACTGACTATACGGCAGCTGTCTGGACCGGGTTTGGTGGTGGACGCGACAGTGGCTATTTGATCGGTGAAGAACAGAATATTGCTCAGGATATTTTCCGGATCATCATGACAAACGTTCACGAAGGCGAGGAAACGGAAGATTTTTCACGGCCAAATTCCATTTGTGAGACCGATGGTGAACTTTATCGATGTGGAGAGCCTCCGGCACAAGCAACCGAAGAAGCGGATGAGGAAGGAACGGATGAAGAGACACCTGAAGCACCGGACGAAGAAGGAATAGAAGAAGAAGAGTTGGAGGAAGAGGAAGACGATGAGGAAGGAACAGAGCCGGAGACACCGGATGAGGAAGGAACAGAAGAGGAAGAACCGGAAGAAGACGTAGAAGAGGAGGACGAAGACGAAGAAGACGAGGAAGACGAGGAAGACGAGGAAGACGAAGAAGACGAGGAAGACGAAGAAGACGAGGAAGACGAAGAAGAAGAGGAAGACGAAGAAGACGAAGAAGATGAAGAAGAGGAGGAAGACGAGGAAGACGAGGAAGATGAAGAAGACGAAGAAGATGAAGAAGATGAAGAAGAGGAAAATGTAGACGTCGAGGACGACGAATAAAAATCATTAAAAAAGAAGAATGGGCTCTTACCATTACTTTTGGGAGCTCATTCTTCTTCTGTTTATTTAGTCTTTTGTTGCTCTTGATCTTCGTTCCCAGATGTTTGACAGTTTTCGTACTTCTTTGGCCGACAGTATACATCTGTTATACGCCCGTATCCTTTCAACCTAACTATGTTTCCACTTATAAAGCAACGCATTGATCTGCCCGCCAACAATTAAGATAATGCCGGTTAAATAAAACCAGAGCATGAGGATGATGATACCGCCAATGGCGCCATACGTAGCTTCATAATTTCCGAAATTGCTAACGTAAAAAGAAAAGCCGAGAGAAGTGATTTGCCACCCGATGGTTGCGATAAAGGCACCCCAAAAGACTTCTCGCATTTTAAAATGGGCATTTGGCGCGGCATAATATAACATCATCAGGACAAAAATCATAATCGAGATGGCAATGACCCACCTTAACACTTGAAATAGAAATTCCATGTTATAAGAAAAGGGAATCCAAGTTTGGATGACATTTATAATGGCTTGGCCAAAGACGGGTATGATTAATGTAATTGCAATCACAAATACCATGGAAAAGGTTAACGTCAATGATAATAGTTTTACTTTAAGGAATGGCCTGGTTTCTTTCACTTCATAAGCTCGATTGGTTGCCCGTATAAATGCGCTGATGCCGCCGGAAGCTGTCCAAAGCGTACCGATAAGGCCAACGGAAAGAAGGCCGCCTCTGGTTTCACTTAAGAGAGAGCTGACATTGCCTGCAATCATTTGGCCTGTATCGCCTGGAGCGAAATCTTGAATCCATTCGATCACTTGATTGATAGGCAAGGAAAAATAAGGAAGAAGGGTAAGAATAAACAATAATAAAGGAAACAATGATAACAAAAAATAATAGGCCAGTTGTGCGGCGAGACCTGTTGTTTCATCATTCTGGAATTTTTGGAAAAGCATTTTAAAGAATGCTTTAGAATTTTTTATTGAAATCATCCGTATTCTTCACTTCCTTTGTTACAGTGTAGCACATTTACAACAAGGATTGTTCTGGTGATTCAGTATGTTTATTATTCGGACTGGGGGTATTGCTAAACTGGGGTAACCGTGGAAATGATTGATAATCTCACTCGTCATTTATTTTGATTGTTCCAACAAGACATCGTGATGGGCGAGAAGTTCATCAATCATCAGGTCCGCCCCTGTTTCGTTATAACCTTGAAAATCATCCACATTAAAGTTATGAACTTGAACAAGATGATCGGAGTCATCCCCCCTCCAGGCTCTCTAAAAAAAGATTGGTTGATTCGTCCTCATTAGAAGTGAAAATTGCAACGTGAATCTCATCGCTAGTTTTCATCTCCAGTTTCTTGCTGATTTTCGAAGAATTGGTCTATATACTGTGATTCTCCTTTACTGAGCGTATCTTCTTGTTGCAAATTATAAAGTGCAGTAACAGTGACAATAACAGCTAAATATGGAACTACTTTTTTTAATGTTTGCATCGTCATCCCCTGTATCAATGATTTATTTGGAACGACGGCGATCGTTTCCATTTTTGCGAAGCCGATTGAATGAAATTCAATTCAACTCACAATTATAGGTAAAAATATTGTATCCTATTGTATCTACAATTGCTTACAGCGCCGACAAGTTTTCAACAAACATGGGAACTTTCTTATCTGCTGAAAAAAGAAACGAACCCCAGGGAAACCCAGGGTCTCAGTTCTTTTCCACTTACTAGTTAATCGCCTTGTTATTCAGTTCTATCGAGCGTTGACTTGGCATTTCTGGTTCTTCCTCGACACTTACTCTCTCCACTCTCGCGCCCAGTTGTTGCAGCTTCTTGTGAAAATCAACGTAACCGCGATCGATATGCCGTAGTTCCGCTAATGTCGTTTCTTCTTCCGAGACGAGGCCCGCAATCACAAGCGCTGCAGCTGCCCGCAAGTCTGTAGCGGATACTTCTCCTCCGGTCAGGCGCGTCGGACCCGTAATAATCGCTGACCGATCTTCAATCTTAATGGAAGCATTCATACGGTGAAATTCCTCTATGTGCATAAAGCGGTTCTCAAACACGTTTTCGGTAACGATACTCGTTCCTTTTGCTTGTGTGAGCAATGCCATAAACGGCGCTTGCATATCTGTCGGGAATCCGGGATGTGGCATGGTTTTAATATCTGTCGGCCGCAAAATATCCGGACCAATGACGCGCATGCCATTATCCTTTTCTTCAATGATAACTCCCATCTCGCGCATCTTTGCTACGAGTGGACGCAAATGTTCGATAAGCGCGCCTTCCACAAACACATCACCGCCGGTGATGGCCGCGGCTACCATGAAGGTACCGGCTTCCACGCGATCGGGAATAATCGTGTGATCGGCGGCTTCGAGATGATCGACACCATCAATCCGAATGGAATCGGTCCCCGCGCCGCGAACAACACCGCCCATGGCGTTCAGGTAATTTGCCAAACACACAATTTCAGGCTCTTCGGCCACGTTCTCAATAATTGTTGTCCCTTCAGCCATAACCGCGGCCATCATGATGTTTTCGGTGGCTCCCACGCTTGGGAAATCCAGATAAATGTTGGTGCCTTTTAAGCGACCGTCTACCTTCGCCTCGATATAGCCTTTCCCAATTTCTACCTGGGCGCCCATGGCTTCAAAACCTTTTAAATGCTGATCAATGGGTCGGGTGCCAATCGCGCAACCACCCGGTAAAGCCACATTCGCACGACCGGTACGCGCGAGCAACGGGCCCATCACAAGGAATGAAGCGCGCATTTTTTGGACATATTCAAACGGGGCAGTCGGTCGTAACGCCTTTTGCTCCGCATTTGCAGTAAAGACGCCATCTTCATACGAGACGTCCATTTGCAAGTGACTTAAAACGTTTTTCATCGTGTATACATCTGCTAAGGGAGGAACATCATAGATGGTGCTGGTTCCTTTGTCAGCTAGGAGTGAGGCTGCGAGGACAGGGAGAACTGCATTTTTGGCGCCTTCCGTTCTGACGGTTCCTGCCAGCTTCTTTCCTCCTTGAACTTTTATCTTTTCTACCAACGTATTCTCCTCCATGTTTTGGTTTATCCTCGCTTATTTTATTAAATTAATCAAATTGGGCGTTCCTGTAATCAACAGCTATAATAGTTTACCGAATGATCTTCTTATGATTCCTGATCATCCTCAATCTGCTGTTTCTTTTTTAGTTTGTTTTCAAATCTATCCAACTGTCTAGTCGCGAAGTCGCGCCCGCCGATCCCAAAAGAGATGGTGAAAGCTACGGCCAATCCACCAAGGATTAATAAAAAGCCGATATTCACGATCGTGCCCGCGAAGCCAAGTTGATCCAACGTCATAAAAACGGCAAAGAGAATGACTGTATACTTGACGATCAATGCCGATAATGAGCTGCGTGTGTAACGAACAACGGCTTGTTCGAGGAAATTCCCGGCGATAAGACCGAGGCCAATGATCAACAACGCACTTAACAGCATCGGCAAATAGAGAATAACGGCATTGCCGACTTGATTCAACACATTTAAGTCGATGACATGCAATGCTTCAACGGTAAAAAACAAGATAATCAAAACCTGAACGATTCTTCCCAAAACGCCCGGAAGGTCAAACGTTTGCCCCTCACGAGGCCCGAATCCAATCGCTTCGTAGACGCGATTGATATTCGTGCGGTTTAATAAGCTGGTTAATAAACGTGATATAAACGTTGCAATGTAGTACCCGGCAATCACTAGAATAATCGCTACAAACAAGTTCGGAATGATGCTCAGTATACTGGATAAGACCATAACGATCGGTTCTGAGATCGTTTGAATATTGAGGGCCTCAAGGGCGATAACAATAATAGGTATTAAAACAATCACCATTACGATATTGGCCAGTATCGATGAGAGGGTATCCGAATCTGGTCGTTCCCGCTGATTTGTCTGCATTTTATCAAAAAAGCGATCAAAATTGAGCGCATGAAGGGCACTCTGGACGAGGTTGCGAATTAAACGTGCCACCAAGACACCTATGATTAAGATGATTGCTGCTAATAATATGTTAGGTAAAAATGTCAACACCGATTCCATCATATTCGAGATCGGCTGTGCAACAGCGGTCAGGTTCAACGTACCCAAAATACCCGGTATAAACAAAATAAACACGAGATAATACGCGATGGAACCTGTTGATTCCGCGATTTGCTCATGGTGATTTATATCATCATTTTTATCGCTTCGACTTACATTTTCGCTTTCGCTTTTTTCGTTTCGCATAAAGGTCGGCCATTTAACTTTTCTTACGATAGATGAAATGATGCTCTTGACGATTTTTGCGATCACCCACGCGAGCAGCAATAATAAGAGCGCTGCTATAATGTTGGGGACGCTTTGTAACAGTTGGGACCACATATTTTCCATTGTATTCATGTTTTGTATGCTCCTTTTGTCGAAATTTGCGGGGAATATATTCTATAATGTTACCAGAATGTATGAATCTTTTAAAGGAATTACATAGGAAAAATTACTTATGTTACTCAATTATTTAATCAAAAACAGGCGCGTTGATTATCCGTATTTTTCCAACAAAAGGGTTTAGACGAAAAGGGTATTAAACATACCGTGTTATGTTACATACATTTGCGGATTAATTTGGCATTCGACAGCCATTACGGCTCCCCAAAACCCAGACCTGAGGACTCCTTTGGCTTCTGAGCGGCGATTTGAGTCCGCAGATCATGTTCGAAAGGACTTATCTGATAGTAAACAGTTTTCTTTTTCATGTCAGAAGGTATTTTAAGGTAAATCAACGCGCCTGAATCAAAAAGGGTATTAAGAGGTTTGTCGTGGATAAAATGTGGATAAGTTACAGGGGAACTTCCAAGGGTTGCTAGTGCCTTTTACTCAGGATATTGAATTTATCATTTAAAAAGTTCTATTTTATTCTTTTTTTGGTCTGTACGGATACTTGGCATAATATGATATGGTGCATGTGACGCTGGTTATGACCTTTTTTAATCATACTATTGAGCGTTCATTTTTCTTGTAATTATTGATGAGTGTACGTATAAAATCTCTCCATAATCATCCGGAATGTAAATATCTACGTGATCCGCCGGGATTTCAACCATAAACTTATACACATGTATAAAATCGTAGTCATCCGGATATGCTTTCTTAAATTCATCTAAATCAAATTCGCTTGTGAACCCTTCTGTGAATTCCTTGACGTTATTAGCTGATTATTTTTAAAATATATAAAGTTCTTTTAAAATATTTTTTATGGTTCTCACACGGTGTCGTTTTTTCGGATGTGGCTACACGTGTACCCCAAATCACATGCAACGCCACTTCCGAAATAAGAGAACTTCCTAAATATCGTCTTATAGACCTTCGCAAGAGTGAATGCGGTGGTTGAATTCTTTAAGTGCTTTTTTAACGGGTCAACACTAAAATCAATGGTTGATATTCGTGATTAAATATGGTAATACCACTAGCGAGCGAAGGAAACACACGTAGACTCCTATGGGAAAGCGCAAGGCGAAGACCCCGCAGGAAAAAAGCGAACTTCTTTTTTTCCGAGGAGGCTGAGCTCGGGGCCCACGGAAAGCGTAGGGTTTTTCCGTAGCGGTCACTACCAATCATAATTGCCCCTAGTTTGTCAGCCATAGATTTTGGTGAAGAACCTTTTTAACGAGTAAACATATTTTTTGTTGAATTGTCATGATGTTGGTATGGTACAAAGGGGGAATTGAATCTCGAATGAGGAGAGTTTGGTTCATGAAGAAATTTCTTACAATTTTTAGTGTCGTCATGATTGCTGGGTGCAGTACAGACGATGTAGATGAAAGTGGAAGCATAGAAGAAGATGAAAGCGGTAGTGTAGCAGAAAATGAGAGCACAGATGAAACGGGAAGCCTAGGCGAGGCTGATAATAGTGAGGGAAATGAAGAGGTGGGTGAAAGTGATCAGCCGTTCTTTGAAAATCATCGAAATGAAATACCTGAGCTAAATGTTGTGGAAGAAGAAATCGGAAGGGATTTTGATGAAGTCAATATACAAAACGATCAAGGAGGAAGTCGAGTCATTCTCTATGAAAATGATGGCATTCCTGAATATAAATCTATTTACATAAAAAACGATGAACGCCTAAAAATTATTAATACGAATAATCAAGATGATGAAAATGGTCTAATTTATGAAGAAATTATAGGGTAGTATTAAATTTCGAAACGAGGTGGTGACTTCCACAATCGAAGTGTAAGTACGGGCTAAACATTGCGCTCGTCTTGCGTACAAGGGCTATATTGTCGAATAACGCAAGCAGACAATGATCGCACTTTTTTTATATAAGCTAAATTAAAATTTGAGTAGATTTTTACTAATGAAATAAGGGCATTTGTTTGGAAATGTCGAACGTTATTAAATGCCCTCATTATCGAATCCAATTCAAGCATATGTGACAGCAGCAATGGCTTTCCTTGCATCCAGCTTTGACAACACCAACGGAAAAGACTTATGTGTTCGTCTTTTTCCGTTATTCAGCAGTCCCTATTTATTCTGAATGATTAACATAAGAATTGGCTGTTGTCGCTTTTTTATTTGCTACTCTATTCACGAAAATGAATATCAATAATGCAACAATAACTAAAATCGCACTTCCAAGTCCTACGTAATTTACAGAGCTAAAACGAATGACTCCACCACCTGCAATCGCACCTAGGCCTATACCCATGTAAAGAGCTGATGCGCTAAACGATAAAATCATAGATGCTTGTGTAGGATTTAGTGAAATAAGGAATGCATTTAATGCTGGATTCATTCCAAAACCTGGGATGCCCCATAATAAGGAAATCAAACCTACAAGAACAATGGCCAATGTAGATGGATTTAATAAGGTAAGCAAAGAGAAAGTTGCTAATAAAATAGAAAAACCAATTTCCTATTTAGGAGGTAGCTGCAATATGAAAAAAAGGATAAGGATCCTGTTTTCTCTGGTACTCATTGGATCCGTTTTCATAGGGGGCTACCATTTGATGAAATCACGATCGTATCAGGTGTTTGGAAATATGGTGGACCGCATTGATACGGATGAGAAGGTGGTTGCCTTAACGTTTGATGATGGTCCAAATCAAAAGGTGCCCGAATTGTTGGCACTGCTGGATGAGTATTCGGTGCCTGCAACATTCTTTCTTGTAGGACGGGACATAGAAACCCATCCTGAAGAGATGCGGATGATCATTAATAGTTCGGAAATCACACCTATTCCCATCCAAGAATGATGTTTCAAACAACTTCATTCATCAGAAATGAAATTCAATCAACAAATGAACTGATCCGTGATGCCGGATATGAAGAGGCTATTCATTTCAGACCGCCTTTCGGTAAAAAGTTGGTGCTGACTCCCCTTTATTTGAGCGGGGAAGGTATAGACACCATCACTTGGGATATGAAGGATATACGTTTGTGACAGTGGATGAACTGTGGAAATTGGAAGAAAGATAAGTTTAGCAGATATAAATGAAATAGAAATAAAAAGTATATGTTTGAATGCTTTTTTAGAGGAGGCTTGTGATGAGACATAACGTTTTGATTATCGATGATGATAAGGAATTATGTCGTTTGCTTCAAAAAAATTTAAACGTAGAAAATATGGATGCAGATATCTATCATACAGGAAAAGAAGGTCTTTTTGCATTAAAGGATGAAAGATACCAACTCGTTGTTCTTGATATCATGATGCCGGGAATGGACGGGTTTCAAGTATTGGAAAAGATAAGGGAAATAAGCAGCCTGCCCATATTGATGTTAACAGCTAAAAGTGATAGTGCCTCGAAAGTCGTTGGTCTACGTTCCGGGGCAGACGATTATTTAATCAAACCATTTGATATGGATGAATGTATTGCCCGCATCCATTCTCTTATTCGACGCTATACCAATTTTAATCCTCATTTTGAACCGGAAGAGATTTTAACATTTGACGGATTAATGATTGATTTAGAAAGCCGGAGTGTTTCAACAAAAAACCGGAGAATGGAATTGCCACCGAAGGAATTCGATATCCTGGTTTATTGCGCACAAAATCAAGGGAAGATTTTAACAAAACAACAGATCTACGAGAAGGTTTGGGGAGAATCTTACGTATATGATGATAATAATATGATGGCTATCATCAGTAAGCTGCGTAAAAAAATTGAAGATAATCCCAGTTCGCCCGCCTATATTCAAACGGTAAAAGGCATTGGTTACCGATTCAGTAGGGAGGTCTAGGAATGGATATCTTGATCGCATTGTTCATCATTGCTTTCGTTGGATCACTGGTTCTAAATCTTATACTAGGGATAAAGGTCAATCGTTTTAAACATCAAATTCACCATATTTCTCATGTGTTATCGGATATCGAGCAAGGGAACAGTAAGCGCAGAATTTTAGTGCAAAATCGTGAACTAGTGGCACCACTCGCTTTCAAGATGAATGAAATTGTTTATTATTATGATCATCAACTGGCTATATTAAAACAAAATGAAGAACTAAATAAACAGCTGATGACAAGTCTTTCGCATGATGTGCGTACACCGCTTACAACGTTAATGGGTTATCTTCATGCTGTCAAAAAGGGGGTTGTAACGGCACAGGAAAAAGATACTTACATTGCTATTGCCTGTAGAAAAGCAGGTGACTTAAAAGAATATACGGATAAGCTGTTTGAGTGGTTTAAGATTCAATCGGATGATTATGTATTTTCTTTTGAGGAAACAGAAATGACGGAAATGACCCGAAATATCTTAATTGATTGGATTCCTATATTTGAAGAGGCAAATGTTGACTATGATTTTGATATCCCGGAACAAAAAATACTGACGACGATTGATAGAGAAAGTTACAGGCGTGTCATCAACAACTTAGTTCAAAATATCGTTACACATAGTCATGCGACAAAAATATGCTTAACTGTAAAGAAACAATCGGATCGTTTTACCATTCGCATCAAAGATAATGGCGTAGGAATTGCCCCAGAAGATTTACCCCATATTTTTGAAAACCTCTATACAGGTGATCGGTCTCGCTCAAATAAGGGAAGTGGATTAGGACTGGCTATAGTTCAACAACTCATTCAAAAAATGATGGGGTCCATTTCTGTACAAAGCGAACCAAATAAAGGGGCTGCTTTCTTCATATCATTTCAAGCAACCAGCTAATCTCTACATCAATGTAGAGATTTTTTATGTTAAAACGCAAGGTTAAGGTAAGATACCGGCAAGGTTAAGGCAAGGTTCGTTTGTTATGCTTGTAATTGATTATAAGCAGGAGGGGCTAAACATGAGCACATACATGATTGAGACCAAAAATCTAACCAAACAATATGGCGAACAGAAAAGCGTAGCCAATGTAAATATTCATGTGCGAAAAGGCAGCATTTATGGTCTGCTTGGCCGAAATGGAGCCGGTAAAACAACGACAATGAAAATGCTTCTGGGATTGACCCAGCCAACTTCAGGCGAAGCTAAAATGTTTGATCAAGATATTCAAACCGGTGCGAAAAAAATTTTACCTAGAGTCGGAAGTCTCATTGAATCTCCCGGTTTCTACCCCAATTTAACCGGAACAGAAAATTTGACTATATTTGCCCGTCTTCGGGGAGTGCCCAATCAAGATGCCTTAAAAAACGCATTGGATTTGGTTGGATTGCCTTATAAAGATAAAAAACTATTTTCGCAGTATTCTCTTGGAATGAAACAGCGTTTAGCGATTGCGCTAACATTAATGCACGATCCGGAAATCATCATTTTGGATGAGCCTATTAATGGGTTAGATCCCATCGGCATTGCTGAAATACGATCGTTTATTCGGGATTTATGTGATAAAAAAGGGAAAACAATCTTGATTTCCAGCCATATCCTCTCTGAAATTGAGCAGCTGGCTGATGATATCGGCATTATTGATAACGGAGAGTTATTAGAGGAAGGAAGTTTGGAAGAACTGGAACAGAAAAATAATAAATATATTCATTTTGTGGTGACGAATGCCAGTGAAGCTGCACGTATTTTAGAAGATACCTTCCAAATCAATGATTTTAAAATCTCTGCGTCTTCTCTTACCGACCATCAACAGCTTAACATCTATGATACAAGTTTTTCGGTAGCAACCATTAATCGCACATTTATCTTAAATGATTTGGAGGTATCAGAAGCACGCTATCAGGAAGATACGTTAGAAGATTACTTTAAACGGGTGACAGGAGGTGGAGGGATTGCTTGATTTAGTCATTTGTGAATTCGCTAAATTAAAGCGATTGAAGTTTGTTCAGTTGTCCTTAATGGCAGCATTTTTGTTCCCTTTCCCTTTAACCATTCTCATGGCCACAGATGATATGGGATTCGATCAACTGTTCCGTGCCAATTTTATGTTTGGGGAGCTTTTATTGTTACCCTGCATCTTAGGGATTATTGCTTCCATGCTATTTTTTATGGAGAGGGATAATGAAACGTTGAAAAATTTAATCACGATCCCTATTCCCAGAAGAAATATCATTATCGCTAAATTGTTCGTCATTGTGATTTTAGCTGTCCTTTATTCGGTTGCTGGTTTGGGTGCTTCTATTTTAGGAGGATTCATTGTGGGAAGTGTAGATGGCATTTTTTATCGATTGGTCATTAGCATTGTCTTGGGTGTATTTATTGCGATTGCCACGTTTCCCATTATCCTTGTGATTGTCTATTTTAATAAAAGCTTTATCTTTTCGATCATTGCCTCGTTCCTATACGCTGCGATTAGTTTTGCTGTTACGATGATTTTCTCTTCCAGTCCGGAGACCATCAATGCCGTGGCATCTATATTGCCTATTTCCATTGTATTTAAATGGTATTTAACGTTATTTCCTGTAGAAGATGCTTTAAGTTTCCTACTCCCATACACATTCTCCACTTTGGAGACATCCAGCATCATGCTTATTTATGCGGTGATCTTTATCTCCATCGCTACGTTTATTTATAAAAAAATGGAAATTTGAATGGGGGGATAAACATGTACCAACTGATTATAACAGAATTTTTGAAACTGAAACGTCAAAGTATTATTTGGATAGGGATCATCGCTGTTTTCATTGCAGCTATTTTAGCTGCCTTACAATCCAATAGTAATGACGGTTCGGTCACCTATGAGGTTTTTTACAATAATGTCATTTGGAACAACTTTAGTTTAGCTTTTCCGTTTATGATTGTATTAATTGGCGGTTACTTGATTAATCGTGAATATACGGATCAAACACTTAAAACAATGCTGACAGTGCCCGTTTCCTTTCGTAAAATGCTGATAGGAAAAATGATGGCTATTGGCATTTTGACACTCGTATTTGGGGTGGCTAGCTTCATTTTTTCCATTTTTCTCTCCTCAATATTTGGTTTTGAAGGTTATTCTGTCCCCATTTTATTAAAAGCACTTTATCAAATCACGGTGATTGGATTCTGTAACTACCTGGCTGTATTACCGATCATCGCTTACTTCAGCAGAAAAAAAGATCGTTTTTTTACAGGTGTAGGCTTTGCTTTCTTTTATGGATTTTGTGGCATTTTCGTTGCTGGAAGAAACTTAACTGATTTTTATCCCATTACTTCTGGTTTAGGATTGGTCCATTACACGAATGTTGATACAACGGCTTATAATCCTATCATTGGGATCAGTTCATTGATACTGATGGTTGTCTTAACTTTCCTTATCATCATAAGCTTTCCCAATTATGAGAAGGTAATGGCTGGCCCTGAAAACAAAAAGAAAGAAGCAAGAAAAACGAAACAAGTGTAGTAAAAGGTGCTGATTATGGTCTCGCAGATGTATAAGTTAGTCATTCGAGCGGATCATCTGCTGAAAAAACAGCGATGACGGAACATGATGCTTATGTTCATGCGATTAATGATTTCATGAGTGAGTAAAGAAAGAAGATGCCCACTGATAAGGCTGATCATCTTCATGCCTCTTTATTCCGCAATTATGGTGTTGAATAGTTCAAGGGACTTATATCACTAATACGATATCCATATTGTTGAAGATATGCATGATTTTCAGGAGAGAACATCGGAATTTATTAAGATGATTAGTTTCCTTTATATGGAATAGATAATCCTCAACATTTAAAAAGGAATTGTACTCTACTCACCCTTATTATAAAAGAATCCTGCTGTGCTAAACATAGTTGTTGAAATGAACGATCACACAACATTTCTTAATAACTGTTAACTTACATGCCCAACTGTTCTATTCAGTTGGGTTTTATGTGTGCCCCGCAGTCACACAGTCTAAACGCCGTCACCAGAAACGTAGCCAAAACGTAGCCAACCTAACACAAGCAAGAAAAAACCCTCTATGCCGGACAAGCACATAGAGGGTGTAACCCTTGGTATAGAGGGATTTAAAATGGTGGAGAAGGGCAACTGAATCTAAGACCGTATTAATCCATGCCTTTCATGCGCTGGCCGATCGCCTTGTCCATTTGTCGTTTGGCATCTTTTTCTTTTAGCGCTTGGCGTTTGTCGTATTTCTTTTTGCCTTTTGCGAGTCCGATTTGTACTTTGGCCAGTCCTTGTTTTAAATACACTTTGATGGGAATGATCGAATATCCCTGTTGCTGGGTTTTGCCGATGAGTTGTTTGATTTCCCGTTTGTGAAGGAGCAATTTCCGTTCGCGAACCGGGTCGTGATTGTAGCGATTTCCTTGCTCATACGGGCTAATATGGGCCTGATGTAAAATCACTTCTCCATTCTCCACGCGTGCGAAGCTTTCTTTAATATTGATTTTTCCGGCGCGGATCGATTTGATCTCGGTACCGCGCAATACAATTCCCGCTTCAAATGTTTCTTCAATAAAAAAATCATGGCGCGCTTTTCTGTTTTGGGCGATTATTTTTCCTTCATGTTTAGCCATAGCCGTGCATCCTTTTTTCCATTGTCATTCCCTTTATGGTAGCAAATTTACCGTTAAGCCGCAATTGTGCTATGATTAGACAAGAATACATAAAGGGGAGAAGAATATGGAGGAATTTGCGAATTTGCCGACAACGCCGGTTTCAGATGGATTGGACGGGAAGAATCACATGGATATCGGCATCAAACCGTTGTCTGACGATTGGCACATGTATGGGCGGGCGTTCACGGTTGATGCACCTGCGGGTGAAAATATTTCCGTGTTGGAAGGGATATATAATGCAAAGCCGGGAGACGTGCTCGTTGTCGACGGCAAAAGATGGACAGCGAACGCGCTCGCCGGGGATTTTGTCATCGGTTTGGCGAAAACGCTCGGTTTACACGGTATTGTGATTGACGGTGTCACACGAGATATTGAAGATATCCGTGAATTGGAGTTTCCTGTTTTCACGCGAGGAACGACGACAGCGGCGAGCAAAAAGACGAAAGAAGGAAAGGTTAATGTTCCAGTTACGGTTGGCGGCGTGGAAGTGAACCCCGGGGATATCGTCGTTGGCGATGTCGACGGTGTCGTTATCGTACCGGCGGATCAAGCGAGCGAAGTGGCCGAAAAAGCAAAAGCCCGCATTGAAAAAGATGAAAAAAGAGAAGCGGATTACGGCGGGAGTAAGGAAAAGGCGAAAGAATACATTGAAAATTTTTTGAGGAATAATAAGAAGTAACGGTTGCGCCCGTATTATTTTATTTGCCGATATTCCACGTATGCAGGAAAATAGTCTTTGCCTTTCCGAGTCTTTTGGCCTATAATAAAAATATAGAAAAGATCGTTTAAACTTTAGAAAATGAGGAGGTGCGATGATGTCTGATGAAACAAAAGAGATTTTAAATGCCGTATTGCATCGATTGGATGCATTGGATGCGAATGTTGCTGGTGTGCAAAATGATGTGACAAGTTTAAAAACTGAAATCAACCAATTTCGTTCAGAAACGAACCAACGCTTTGATCATATGGATCGCCAATTGCGATTATTCGATTCGGATACGGATATGCTAAACAAGAAAGTGGCTGAACATGACAGAGACATTAACCGTTTGAAACAGGTGAACGGCATTTAAGTTTCATCAGCATCATGACGCCTTCATTAAAAAAAGTGCACCCGTCCGCGTGGTGCGCTTTTTTACGTCAGCATTATCGACGGGAAATACCGGAATACCAACGGGAAATATGTGAATACCTGCGGGAAATAACGAAATATCCACGGGAAATAACAAAATATCCACGGGAAATATCAAAATACCCGCGGGAAGCCAGCTCAAAGGCAGTGAAGTAAATAACGAACATTTTTATAATTGCCCTCCCGGGGTAGATTCAACTTTACAAGACAATGTCTTGTGACAGATGCGGAGGGAAGATGTAGAAACATACGAGCCTCTCGGTTGCTAATCCTAGAATTAAAAAGACGTCGGTAATCTCGCAAACTTTCCACGTGAGCCGTAGGATGTTTACGTTTGCAACGGGGGCAGTGCCATCCGGAGCGGCTCGTCCGTTGCACAGGCAGATGATTGCAATAAGGGCAATGCACGCCGGTTAAACATTCAGATGGCTTGATCCCATAGCTTTTAAGCGGTTCGTATTTGGGTTCTTTATGGGCGAATTTCAATTGTTCGGACAATACATGAAGTTGCGAATCAGTGAGAATGTGCACGGAATGGTTTTCTTCAATGGAAAGGACTTTCTCTGGAAGGAATTCGGCGCGAATGATGAAAGGTTGGGGTTTTTTAGAAGAGATGACGGATGAAGGATACGTGAAAGCAACAAGCGGGTGCATCGGCATGTTCGGCCAACATTTTTCATATAGCCATTGCGCGAGCAATTGATGATGTCTTCTCACTTGGGGGAGCGGGTGTGGAAAGCTTTGCGTCTGCCCGTTTAACGTGCGGGTAAACTGTTGAATCCGTTCTTCAAATCGGATGTTGCCGGCGAAATGTTTGTTTTCCACAATGACGATGCATGTTTGTGCCACGATCAAGGTGTCGATTTGGAACGAGCCAAGCCTTAACCCGCGAAATTGCCTGAAGTAGTTTGGGAGTTGTTCGAGGTAATAATCAAGCGAACATTCACCGCGATACCCGATTTCTCGCTTTCGGAGGTCCTCTCGAATAACCGCTTGTTTCGGGTGATCAGAAGGGAGGCGGCGGTGTAATGCCTTGAGTGCGGGGATTTGTACGGGGACTGTTCTTTCCTTAATGATCAAAATCTTATCACTCCTATGATGGCGTACGCCCCGCTAAGGCGAGCGTACGCCTATTTGATTTATCCTTTTACCAAAACCGACCACCCCAACGGATCCTCTAACTCACCCGTTTGAATGCCGACAAGGGTTTCGTGCAGCCAGCTCGCAGTCTCGCCCATCGCCCCGTCGTTAATGACATAATCGTACCCTTTGTACTCCAAACTACCAACGGGTGAAATGACCGCTGCGGTGCCCGTCCCGAACACTTCCTGCAAATTCCCGCTTTCGTTGGCGGCGATGACTTCATCGATGGAAATTTTGCGTTCGCGGACAGGCATGCCTTCGCTTTCCAACAACTCGATGACGCTTTTGCGGGTGATGCCTTCCAGAATACTGCCGTTGAGCACGGGGGTATGGATTTCGCCATCGATCTTGAAAAATACATTCATGCTGCCGACTTCTTCAACGTATTTTTTTTCAACACCATCAAGCCAGAGGACTTGTGCTTTTTGATGGTCGGCAGCACGGTTCTGCGCTTTGTACGCTCCGCTGTAATTGCCGGCTGTTTTCGCGTTTCCTGTTCCGCCGGGAGCGGCTCGGGTGTATTCATCTTCGACGAAAATGCTGACAGGGTCGATGCCCCCTTTATAAAAAGAACCGACCGGCGAAAGAATGACCATCAATGTATAGGTGCGCGAAGGGCTCACGTCCAACGTGGCTTCCGTGGAGATGACAAAAGGACGGATGTAAAGGGACGTGCCCGAATCTGTCGGGATCCATTCCTTATCGAGTTTCACCAATTCTTTTAAGTAATCGAGCATCGCTTCTTCATTTACATTGGGGATGCAAAGCCGGTCACATGATTGATTCAACCGCTTGAAGTTCTCTTCAGGGCGGAAAAGACGGATGTCCCCGTCGTTCGACCGGTATGCTTTCAACCCTTCGAACACGGTTTGTCCGTAGTGAAAAACCATGGACGCCGGATCTAGCGTCAACGGTTGGTATGGAACAATGCGCGGATGGTGCCAACCTTCATCGCTCGTAAAGTCCATCATAAACATGTGGTCGCTGAAATGTTTCCCGAATGCAAGCGTTGCGGGATTCGGTTTTTCTTTTAGTGTGGTTGCTTGTATCACTTCTAATGTCTGTTGGGTCATGGCGATGATACTCCTTTACATGTTATATAAACGTTTGATCCGTTCCTCCGGCGGAGGGTGAGAAGAAAATAGTTGTGCCGTTTTTCGTTTGAGCGGATCGGCAAAATAAATCGATGCAGAGGCTCCGGAAGCTTCGCGCACCGGCTGGGAGGCCCCTGAAATTTTTTCCAATGCTTTCGCTAACGCCCCGGGGTTTCGTGTCAACTCGACGGCGCTGGCATCTGCGAGATACTCCCGGTTTCGTGAGATGGCCATGCGGATCATCATCGCGACCAACGGAGCAATAATCACGAGTACGAGGGCAAAAATAAGCAAAATCGGGTGCTTATTATTATTATTTCCTCCTCTGGAGAAAAACATCATACGAATGCCGAGGTCGCTGATGATGGCGACAACGGATACGAGGGCGACGGCGATCGTTGATAAACGAATGTCATAATTGCGAATGTGCGCCACCTCATGGGCAATCACGCCTTCAATTTCTTCATGATTAAGCTTATCCAACAACCCGGTCGTGACCGCAACCGCCCCTTTTTCCGGCGAAGTGCCGGTGGCAAACGCGTTCGGACTGCTATCTTTAATGATAAAAAGGCGCGGACGGGGAATGCGGGCGACCATGGCCATATTGCCGACGGCATCCCACAAACGACGGTGTTTGCTTCCATCTTTCACCTCATGGGCATGATTCATGCGCATCACGACATTGGTGCTGGACATGAGCATCATTGCCGTATACGCGCCCCCGAGCACAACTGCTAAAATCATGCCCGTGAAAATCTCGCCGTTCATCATGTAAGTGATCGCCGCTCCGACGGCTAACACGAAGAGGATAAAACCCGCCACAATAAACACGGTTTGCCGTTTATTGCGCTCGATTTGTTTGTACATGATCATGAGCGATCGCCCGTGTTAAAATCAACTTTTACATTCTCGCGCTGCTCTTCCGGTGTTTCCAGCATTTCTTGTTGAATAAAATTATGCACCCCGGCAACAAGATTCGTCGGAATCGATTGAATTTTGGTGTTGTACTCCCTAACCGTGCTGTTATACAGCTGGCGTGAGTAAGCGATTTTATTTTCCGTTGACGTAAGTTCTTCTTGCAGCTGTTGGAAGTTTTGATTTGCCTTCAAGTCCGGATAAGCTTCGCGAAGGGCGAAAAGTCGGTTCATCATACCCTCTAGTTGGTTGTTGGCTGCCATTTGTTCGTTGCGGCTATTGTTCGGGTTGGCCATTTGATTGCGTGCTTCGATCACTTGGGTTAATGTTTCTTGTTCGTGCTGTGCATATCCCTTCACCGTTTCCACGAGGTTTGGGATCAGGTCGTACCGCCGTTTTAGTTGCACATCGATTTGCGCCCAAGCTTCTTCGACCCAATTCCGGTATTTGACGAGACCGTTGTATGACGTGAACCAGGTAATCGCCAGTATGGCTACTCCGCCAATGATGACGATAAGTAAGATTAAAATTGCAATACCTATTCCCATTATGTTGACCCCTTCCTGCTTTTCTTCCATTATAAATGAATTTGCGTGATTCTACACCCATAAGCCTTTCACGTTATGAAATTTCTTAGTGAAATGAGCTGATTGCGCTGTTTACCGCGCTAAGGATAAGAGCAAGTTGAAAATAAATTTTCTCCAAGTTCCAAAACAATTATAGGCATAGCGGTGTTCAGCGGTATCATTTGCTCGGTATCAGTTTAGCCCTTGCGGTTGGGGGTTTGCGGACTCTTTGTGTTGCGCGGGATCCATATGAGTCCTCAGGAATGGAGTTTGCGGGCTCGAAGCGCTGCTTGTGATGCAACTGAGTCCTCAGAATATGGTTTAGCGGACTCTTAGCATTGCTCAGTATCCATATTAGTCCTCAAGATTGGGGTTTGCGAACGTATAATGTTTGTCGAGTGCCGAGGATCTACCAATAGAAGCGATGTTCGTTTGAAAAAATAAGATGTGAACCTGGTCCCGTTTTTACAGCTAAAAAAATAAATACCCGATTTAAAACCTACTTGACACATAAGAATTATCAAAGTAATATAATATATACTTACATAGAGATGGATAATCATCCTTTCGTGCAACAATATTTTCAGGAGGTGGTGGCGTTGGCCCTTCAGGTGACGGATAGTCCATTTAACGAGGAGCAGACGGACCTTCTTAATCGTTTAATTCCGACACTGAGTGAAACACAAAAAATATGGCTAAGCGGCTATCTCGCTTCTCCGGCTCCGCAAACAGCAACGGCTTTTGCGGAAACAGCTGCGGTTGCCATGGAACAGCCGCCGGAAACGGCAACCTTGACACAAACGGAAAATCAACCGAAAACACAAGAGGTAACCATTCTTTATGGTTCGGAAACCGGCAATTGCCAGGAAGTGGCTGAAGATCTTTCCGGTAAATTAGAAAATCAACCGTGCAATGTTACCTTATCCTCCATGCTTAATATTAAACCAAAAAATTTAAAAAATGCCGATCATATCCTTGTTGTTGTCGCTACCCATGGCGAAGGGGATCCTCCCGAACCCGGTCTTTCATTTTATGAAACAATGAGCAGTAGAAAAGCGCCTAAATTAGACGGTGTACATTTCTCCGTTCTTTCATTGGGTGATCTTTCCTACGAATATTTTTGCCAAGCGGGCAAGGATATTGATCAACGTTTGGAAGAATTGGGCGGTGAACGTCTCTATCAGCGTGTCGATTGTGATGTTGACTTCGATGAAGACGCAGAAGGATGGATCGATGGCGTGCTTGCTGAATTGAATAAATTCGCGGAGGGTCCGGCAAATAGCGACGGATCAGCGATGGATGCTCCGCTTGCACAACCGGCTCCCGCCAAGGAGACATACTCAAGGAAAAATCCATTCCGCGCAGAAATTCTGGAAAATATTAATATCAGTGGCCGGGGCTCGAATAAGGAAAACCGTCACTTGGAGTTGTCGCTGGAAGACTCGAACCTGGAATTTGAACCGGGGGATAGTTTAGGGATTTATCCTGAAAACGATGCGACGTTGGTTGGCCAGTTGATCGAGGCTATGGACTGGGATTCTGAAACGGTGGTGACGGTGAATAAACAAGGGGAGAAAGCGACGTTGCGTGAGGCGTTAACCTCTCATTTTGAGATTACGGTATTGACGAAGCCATTAATGCAGCAAGCCGCGGAGTTGTCTTCTCATGAAGAATTGAAAAATCTTTTGGCAGGAGGGAATGAGGATCAGCTAAGGGATTATATGACCGGACGGGATTTGTTGGACTTGGTGCAAGATTTCGGACCGTGGGAGACATCCGCCGATGCGTTTATCGCGATTCTTCGCAAAATCCCGGCGCGTCTGTACTCGATTGCGAACAGTTACCGGGCTAACCCCGATGAAGTGCATCTAACGATCGGTACGGTTCGGTATGAAACACATGGGCGCGCTCGTGCCGGCGTATGTTCCGGACAATGTGCCGAACGGGCAGAGTCCGGAGAACAGTTGCCTGTCTATGTACATCGCAACCCTAATTTTAAATTGCCGGAAGACCCGCAAACGCCAATCATTATGATCGGTCCCGGCACAGGAATCGCCCCATTCCGTTCCTTTTTGGAAGAACGAGAAGAAATTGAAGCAGAAGGAAAAACATGGTTGTTTTTTGGTGAACAATATTTTTCGTCGGACTTTCTTTACCAAGTGGATTGGCAGCAATGGTTGAAGGATGGCGTGTTGACGAAAATGGACGTGGCTTTTTCCAGGGACGGCGAGGAAAAAGTTTATGTCCAGCATCGCATGCGTGAAAATGCTCGCGATTTTTATCAATGGCTGCAAGAAGGGGCCGTGCTGTACGTCTGCGGGGACGAAAAACAGATGGCCAGTGATGTCCATGACACGCTGTCGGCCATTATTCAACAAGAAGGCGGTTTGAGCGAGGAAGAAGCCGGTACTTATATTGAAGACATGAAACTTCAAAAACGGTACCAACGGGATGTTTATTAATAAAAGAAGGGAGCGGTAAAAATGGCTGAGGAAAAAACAGGATTGCACGGTCCCCCAGTGACGTAGAGCGGATCAAACGGGACAGCAACTATTTGCGCGGAACCCTGGAAGAAAGCCTAAAAGAACCGATTAGTGCCGGGATGAACGACGATGATAAACGTTTGCTGAAATTCCACGGAAGCTACTTGCAAGATGATCGTGATCTACGCAATGAGCGACGCCGCCAAAAATTGGAGCCTGCCTACCAATTTATGGTGCGTGTGCGTGCCCCCGGCGGTGTCGCCACTCCCGAGCAATGGCTCGCCATGGATGAGGTTGCGAATAAATACGCCAACGGTTCGCTGAAGTTGACGACACGGCAAGCGTTTCAGCTGCATGGGATTATGAAGTGGAATATGAAGAAAAATATACAAGAAATCAATGAATCCCTGTTGGACACGTTAGCCGCGTGCGGAGATGTGAATCGGAATGTGATGTGCAATCCCAACCCTTATCAATCCGAGGTTCATTCCGACGTTTATGAGTGGTCAAAACGGTTGAGTGATGACCTATCTCCGCAATCGAACGCTTACCACGAAATCTGGCTTGACAAAGAAAAAGTCGTAGACAGTAAAGAAACGGAGGAGCCATTATACGGGGACGTTTACTTACCGAGAAAATTTAAAATCGGCATCGCGGTTCCTCCTTCCAACGATGTGGATATTTTTTCCCAGGATCTCGGATTCATCGCGATCGTGGAGAACGGAGAGCTGCAAGGGTTTAACGTCGCGGTCGGCGGCGGTATGGGGATGACGCACGGGGATACGGAAACGTACCCGCAGTTGGCCCGCGTGATCGGATTTTGCAAACCGGAACAGCTATTTGATGTCGCCTGGCAAGTGATCGCGATTCAACGGGACAATGGCAACCGTTCGGTACGAACGAATGCGCGTTTTAAATACACGGTTGACGCCAATGGGCTCGATTGGATCAAACAAGAGTTGAACGAGCGATTAGGATGGGCGCTTGAAGAAGCGCGCCCCTATCACTTTGACCATAACGGCGATCGTTATGGATGGGTAAAAGGAATTAAAGGCCGGTGGAACTTGACATTGTTTATCCAAAACGGCCGCATCAAAGATTTCGAAGACTATCCGCTCATGACCGGTCTGCGCGAAATCGCGAAAATCCATACCGGCGATTTTCGCCTCACCCCCAATCAAAATCTTGTCATCAGCAATGTGACCGCCCAGAAGAAAAAGCAAATTGCTGCGTTGATCGAGAAGTATGGGTTGGAAGATGGGGAGCGGCAATCCGCCCTGCGGCGCAATTCCATGGCTTGCGTTGCCTTCCCAACCTGTGAGTTGGCTATGGCCGAATCGGAACGATACTTGCCGTCTTTGTTGGAAAAAATTGAAGAAATGTTAGAGGAATCGGGCTTAAAGGATGAAGAAATTATCATTCGCATGACGGGATGCCCCAATGGATGCGCCCGCCCAGCCCTCGGAGAGATCGGCTTTATCGGCAAGGCCCCAGGAAAATATAACTTATATTTAGGTGCAGGCTTTGCCGGGGACCGGCTGAATAAACTTTACCGGGAAAATATCGGTGAAGCGCAAATTCTGGAAGAATTACGCCCGATCATTTCCGAATACGCGAAAGAACGGGACGAAGGTGAACATTTTGGGGATTATGTCGTGCGAACCGGCTATGTAAAAGAAGTGCACTCGGGACTCGACTTTCACGATTAAATCCATCAAGATAGCCTCGGGTCAATAGAACTCGGGGCTTTTTTGCGTGTGGGACGTCGGCATGATATCAACGGAAACGACGGGTTTATCAGCCAAAACACAAAGGATGATGATTTGTCGCTTATGCATAATCCCGATCGTTTTAGTATAATTAAGGGAGATGCTTGAAAAGGTGAGGGATAACCATGAATTTAGCAACATGCCAGACGCAACAAGAACGACTGGAAATATTGGAAAAAATTACGCCTGCATTTAAAGAAAGAGCTGCCGAGCATGATCGCGCGGGGACGTTCCCCCATGAAAATTTTAAAGCGTTGCGGGAAGCAAACTATCCGGGTCTTACGGTGCCAAAAAAATATGGCGGCCAGGGCATCAGCCTGTCGGAGATGCTGGAGTTGCAGGAAACCATCGCCAAAGCCGATGGTTCCACCGCGCTATCGATCGGCTGGCATATGGGCCTCGCGATGCAAATCGGGGAAAACGAGACATGGGATGAAAAAACCTACGCGGCCGTCGCCCGCGATATTGTGGAGAACGGCGCTTTGCTCAATGGGGCTGCCAGTGAACCGGCGACGGGAAGCCCGACTCGCGGCGGACGTCCGGAAACAACAGCAACAAAAACGAAGAACGGCTGGATAATCAGCGGCCGCAAAACCTTTACCACGCTTGCGCCAACCCTTGATTATTTTATCGTAAGCGCCGGTATTGAAGGCAGGGACGAAGTCGGGAACTTCTTGGTGCATCGCAGTTTGCCGGGAGTATCCATCGACCATACGTGGGACGCCCTCGGCATGCGTGCGAGCGGAAGTGATGATCTCGTGCTGGAAAATGTAGAATTGAAGGATGCAGATTATGTGCAAGCACTCACTCCGCAAAAAGAAGCAGCCGGATGGCTTTTGCACATCCCGGCTTGCTACCTCGGCATCGCGGAGGCGGCCCTTGATTACAGTGCCAATTATGCCAATCACTATTCGCCCAACAGCATCGAAGGAACAATTGCTGATCTTCCAAACATTAAGCAGAAAATCGGCGAAGCGGAGCTGATGCGGCAAAGAAGCCGCCACTTCCTCTATTCGGTCGCAGGTAAATGGGACCGAGGCGATCAGGAAACCCGCCAGCAGATGAAAACGGAACTGGGCGCGGCCAAACACGTGGTCGTCAACGACGCGGTCGATATCGTGGACCTTGCCATGCGCGTTGCCGGGGCGAAAAGTTTGCAACCCGACACGCCGCTCGGCCGGTATTACCGCGATGTGCGCGCCGGTCTGCATAACCCACCGATGGATGACATGACGATCATGCAACTGGCAGGCGACGCGTTTGGACGAAACGAATAAAACAGCGAAAGCGGTGTATCACTTTCGAGAGTGGTGCACCGTTTTATTTTCTAATCAATTTTTAATGTTACATTCAGAGAAGGTTCATCGGGGAGGTGTACAGTGAATGTATACCAAATAAAGGAGGAAACATGACATGAAAAAATTTATGATTGCCACAGGGTGTGTAGCTGCAATCTCTTTGTCGGCCGTCGGATTTTCCCAGTTTAATGCTAGTGCGGGGGATGATGGGCAAGCACCGAAAGACAGTGGTGAAACGTCGGTCCAAGAGGAAGAAACAACCGTGCAGACAGATGGCGAAAATGACTGGTTCGAATCGCTTCCATATAAGGAGTTTGAGTTGGACGTAGAGTACGGGGATCGGGAATATGAAGCAGATTACGAATATGAAGGCGGCGATCCGGAAGCGGAAATTGAGGATGAGCGCGGGGACAAGGAAACTGAAATCAGCGGAGACGAGGCGCTGAACGAGCTTTCCGATATCCTGCCAAACGTGGGCATTGACGAAAACTCAAATGAGGAGGAAGTGAAGCAAGCTGCGCTTGAAGCGTTTGACTTAGATTCGGATTACAATGAACTGGAAATTGAAATCGAATTTTTGGACGGCAAGGAATTGGAGATTGAAGACGAGTAACACGATTGAAAAAGGCTTTCGCGACATTGCGAAAGCCCTTTTTAGGGTTCAAAACAGGCTTTTCGTAGAAATTATAACGTATGAGGCTGGAGACGTTCCCCTAATCATCATACGAAAAAACGAGTATCTCTCCGGTATACGCATCAATATCTATATCGATGTCTCCGCTGCTTGATTCGATTTCAATTTCATAATAGGTGCTTTCATCATCTATCTCGAGCTCCATTTCTTCAATGACCCCATCTACTTCATTCGCAGCGATTTGCACGGCTTCTGCAGCAGTGACCGGAGGTTCATCGCCCGCTGTTTCTTCTTCCTCGCCATTCGTTTCCTCTTCGCTTTCTCCGTCGCTCTCCGTTCGAGCTTCAATGATCTCCAGGTTCATCACCTCTCCTTCAGCAGCGTCGACCAGAAGGTTATAGATCCCTTGGTCGTTTGCAAGTTCTACTTCATACGCGGGTTGGCCGTTATGCTGTGTGGACTCTGCATTTACTACGTCTCCCGGGTATTCGTTCCCGACTTTCTCCCGAATTTCATCCTCTGATAGTTGCGCGCTGCCTGTACCGGCATTCAGCTGCGTCACGGCAACTGCTGTCAACAAAAATATAACAATGCCGGTGCTTATAAATAGCATTTTTTTCATGCATACACCTCCCCGGCATCTTCAACCGGCATTTCGATGGTAAATGTCGTATACGCGCCGACGTTGCTGTCTAATGTGATTCGTCCGCCTTGTGCTTCCATTAATTTGGCAGCAATGGATAACCCTAGCCCCGTGCCACCGTCTTCGCGCGATCGTGCTTTGTTGATTCTGTAAAAGCGATCAAAAATACGTTCCTGGTCCACTTCGGAAATACCATTACCGTAATCGGTGATGGATACATAGGCCATGCGGTTCTCTTGCCAAACGGAAACGTCAATATGCTTGTCGCTGTATTTAAGAGCGTTATCGAGAATGATGTAAAGCACTTGCTTTACTTTTTCCATATCGGCATAGACATGGAGCGCATCCATCTCTGAAGTGACTTGAAAATAAATCTGGCGCTGCGTAGCGGTTTCCATTGCTCGCACCGCTTTCCGGACAACCGCATCGAGCTGAAAATGCTCGGGTGCCAGTTGCAGGTATTCGCCATCTTTGACGAGCAGGAGCAACTGTTCGGCCAAATGTTTCATCCGCGCCCCTTCTTCCGTAATTGCATCAATCCCTTCATCCAACACTTCCGGTTTTGTTTTCCCCCAGCGTTTCAACATGGTGGCATATCCGTCGATCACGGTTAACGGTGTGCGTAATTCATGGGAGGCATCAGATACAAATTGATCTTGTTTTTCAAATTCACGTTCCAAACGTTCCACCATGTCGTTAAATGCCTCGATTAGCTGCTGAAGTTCGTCCCGGGAACGGCGTTTGCTTTTAATCGGTTTTAAATTTCCTTTTTCCTGTATGTTCTTCATCGTCGCTATTAAGCGATTAATCGGACGCAAAATGATGGTGCCTAACACCCAACCTCCAAGGACTGCGGGGATGAGGACAATGAATGATGCCGCTACGAGAATATAGCGGAGCACTTCCATATTGGCTTCCATGCCCTGTAAGCGTTCCGAAACCTCCAATGTGACGATGCTCCCATCTTCCCAAATGATCGGTTTATAAATGAAAACAAACCGCTCTCCATCTTCATTGACCCATGTGCGGGCATCTTGTGTATTCGTGAAGTGCGCGGGGAACTCGGAGAAACGTGGCTCTCTCGTAGAGGTATGAATCGTATCTTCCTGTTGATCAATGATCCTCACCATGCCGTTTCCGGGAAGATTGGCCTGGATGATGCCGTCTAATTCCGTTCCGGATTCAATGGCCTCACTGAGAGGTTCGGTCATCGCCTCGGCCTGGTTGGTCACTCTCGTAATTTCCGAGGACCAACTGTCATTTTCATATACCACATAGACAAATATGTTTGTAGCAGCGACAAAGAAAATCAATGCCAGTGCCGCTGATACTTGCAATTTTGTTTTTAATTTCATCGACTTTGCCTTTTCATTACATAGCCGACGCCTCTCATTGTATGGATTAACGGCTCAGCGCCGGCATCTATTTTTTTGCGCAGGTAGCGGATGTAGACGTCCACAATGTTTGTGTCACCGATAAAATCATACCCCCATACCGCCTGGATAAGTTGCTCGCGGTTTAGGACGTGACCCTGATTGACGATCAAATGATGAAGCAAATCGAATTCCCGCGGTGTGAGTGTGATCTGATCATCGCCTCTTTGTACTTCCCGGCTTTGGACGTTCACCGTCAAATCTTCAAACTGTAAGATCTCTTCTGTCTGTTTTTTTTCCACTTTTTTATAATCGCGTAGCTGGACGCGGATCCTTGCCAACAGTTCTTCATTTTCAAATGGTTTGGATACATAATCATTCGCACCGAGATCAAGGCCACTCACTTTATCGGGAATTTCATTTCTCGCCGTCAGCATCATTACGGGTGTCAACGAATCTTCCCGACGAAAGCGTCTAAGAATCTCCATGCCACTCAATGACGGCAGCATCACATCGAGAATCACGAGATCCCAGCCCCCTTCGAGTGTCGCCTCTAACCCCGATTGGCCATCATGTTGAACTTCCACGCTGTATCCCTCATACTCCAATTCCAATGTTAAAAGCCGCCCCAAGCGCTTCTCGTCTTCCACGATCAATATTCTGGCCACAACCGTTCACCTCCGCTTCACTCTCTACGTTTATTATACTAAAATAATCGGCAAAAGAGATTAGAATAAGATTAGAAATTGTCGGCTATGGATAAAAGATCAAGAACGAACCACTCGATAGGAGGGATCTACGCTGGGACAAACCATATACCAACTTAATAGCCTGGGTGCCAACATTGTAGCGTTTATCAGCCGAAAATACTTCGATATCAGCGGAAAACATCAATATATCAGCCGAAACAAACGATTTATCAGCCAAAACAATCGCCGAGATCAAGGCAATGGAAATTGTCTTTTTGTTGCTCCATAATCTGAATTGGTTCAACGAATGGTGCAAAAAGTGAAAAGTCTGTTTCAGGATTGGCAGTAGGGGAACGTGAACGATTGGCTTTTTCAGGAAAAAATATAGAGCAAACGCCATCAGAAGTTTCTAATGATAACCAATGCTTAATTTTAAATGGGTTCTGTGTGTTTTTGCGGACTCGGAGGGAAGCTTAGAAACCAAAAGAGTCCTCAGGAAGAGTATCAGCGGACTCGGGGAGAGGTGTTGAAGCGAAAAGAGTCCTCAAGAAGAGTATCAGCGGACTCGGGGAGAGGTGTTGAAGCGAAAAGAGTCCTCAGGAAGAGTATCAGCGGACTCGGGGAGAGGTGTTGAAGCGAAAAGAGTCCTCAGGAAGAGTATCAGCGGACTCGGGGAGAGGTGTTGAAGCGAAAAGAGTCCTCAGGAAGAGTATCTGCGGACTCGGGGAGAGGTACTGAAGCGAAAAGAGTCCTCAGGAAGAGTATCTGCGGACTCGAAGGGAAGCTCTGAAGCCAAATGGGTCCTCAGGCTTGTGTTCTGCGGACTCATAATGGTTGCCGAACGCCAATATAGTTCGCAAATGTAACAAAATGTTTGATGTCCGTCTCATCTCCAATTTGATCGCGAGGCGTCATGTTTGTTTTTGATGGAGTGTGTGGGGATTGTTGTTCCCGGTTTGGATGTTATAATAAAGATAGATAGCATTATTTTTCATAGGCTGACAAGGAGTGTCGCTACATGGACGATTTTTCGGTTGCTTCGATGATGGAAACGTTCAGGGAACTATTTCCGAAAGAGACCTCCATTGCCGTGTCTGACGTCCAACACTTTATTTATTATAAGCCAAGCAAACACATTGATTTAAAAATCAGGCCCGGCGATAAAATCAATGAAAATACCGTGACTTATAAGGCTCTCTCCATTCAACGGAAAACATCTGATCATATAAATAGCAAAGTGTTTGGTACCCCCTACTTCGGGACGTCTGTCCCCATTTTTGACGCTGGGCGACCCGCAGGGTGTGTTACTGCTATTTTGCCAAGCAAGCAGTTGCGTCTCCTTTCGTCCTTAGTGACCGTTCAAATGAACGATCGCTGGGTGCCCGTTCCTTATCCAGACGTTATGTTTTTTGAAGCACAGAACCGAAAAACATGGATTCAATCCGAAAGGGGAACGGGTACGCATAAATTTAGTTTGAATGAGCTAGAACCTCACTTGCCCGATGATTCCTTTATTCGCTGTCACCGTTCCTATATTATCAATGTCAATTTTATCACCGAAATACAGCCTGACACGCATTCAACTTTCTTGTTGATGATGAAGGACCAAACGAGAATTCCCGTTAGCCAAACGTACGCCAGTCATTTCCGTAAAATCCTTTCCTTCTAATTTTTCTGCTTTATGTTCTTCTTTTGCTGGTTCGTCATCCATTTAAGCCTTTTCATTCAGAAGCACCTGAGTCTTTGGCAATTCGTTGATATAATGAGGAGAAAATTGCTGAAGTGAGGGTTTTCTATGGAACAAAAGATAGAACAGCTTTTACGCGATTCACGTTTGCATAACCGCATTGTTTCGGAGGAAACAGCGGCTTCCTGGATAAATGATGGCATGACATTGGGTCTTAGCGGATTCACAAGGGCGGGAGACGCTAAAGCCGTTCCATCTGCACTTGTCGATAAAGCCAAACAAGAAAACGTAAAAGTGAATGTGTATACCGGTGCCTCACTTGGCTCCGATATTGATCGGATCATGGCTGACGCCGGCATCGTTCATAAACGTCTTCCCTTTCAGGCAGACAGCACAATGCGCAGGGAAATTAATCACGGGGATATGCTTTTTGTGGATCAGCATTTATCGCACACTGCTGAAGCTCTTCGCCAGGATGCGCTGAATCCTGTTGATTTCGCGATTGTGGAAGCGATATCAATCACGGAAAACGGCGAAATTATCCCGTCGACATCGGTTGGCAATTCCTCCATTTTCGTAGAAAAAGCGGAAGCGGTTATTATTGAGTTGAACCTTGCCCAACCAGCAGAAATGGAAGGCTTGCATGATATTTATGAAGCAGGCGAGCAAGGAAACCGCGAACCCATCGGGTTGAAGCACGTTGACGACCGTCTCGGATCCAAAGGCATTCCCGTCGACATCGAAAAAATTAAAGGCGTCGTTATTACCAATCAGGCCGATTCCCCATCGACGATTGTGCCGCCTGATGAGGAAACGGCTGTTATGGCGAACCATCTGATTGATTTTTTACGTAAAGAAAAAGAATTGGGCCGTCTGCCGGATAATCTTGCGCCATTGCAATCCGGCATTGGATCGGTGGCCAACGCCGTTTTGCACGGTCTTTTGGATTCGGAGTTTACAGATCTGGAAGTGTATTCCGAGGTTTTGCAAGATGCTGTCTTTGACCTTATGGACGCTGGCAAAATTCGCTTTGCTTCCGGTTGTTCCATCACATTGTCTGAAACGAAAATTGAAGAAGTCTATGCGGATATGAATAAGTATCGCGATCGTTTAATGTTAAGGCCGCAAGAAATTTCAAATCATCCGGAAATCATTCGTCGATTGGGCTTGATTTCAATTAACACGCCGATCGAAGTCGACCTGTATGGTAATGTGAATTCCACTCATATTCTCGGCACTGAAATGATGAATGGAATCGGAGGTTCAGGAGATTTCACCCGAAATTCACGACTTGCGATTTTTGTTACTAAATCAATAGCAAAGAGGGGGGATGTCTCAAGCATCGTACCTTTTGTTTCCCACGTCGACCACACCGAACACGATGTGGATGTGATCGTGACAGAACAAGGCTATGCCGATTTGCGCGGATTAGCACCGACAGAACGTGTGCCGCTTATTATTGAACATTGCGCCCATCCGATGTATCGGGAACAACTCTATGCTTATTACAAAGAAGCATGCGAACAGGGAGGCCACACGCCTCACCTCCTAGAGAAGGCGTTCTCCTGGCACACAAACTTTGCGAAAAACGGAACCATGCTTGAGAAATCAACGTTGGGTGTTTAGCTAAACATGAAAGGAAATGCTGTGAAAAATTGAAGAATTAGGCTATAGTTGACTTAGGATGTGTGCATCGGCACGAGCAAGAGTACCTACATTCTTTTTTCATACTTTAGGGTGTAAAGGGTGGAGAAAATGAGTAACAAACAAACGACAACAGATGTTATTTTAATTGGCGCCGGGGTGATGAGCGCGACTTTGGGATCATTATTGAAAGAGTTGGCACCTGAGTGGGAAATCAAAGTGTTTGAGAAACTCGGAAGTTCGGGAGAAGAAAGCTCGAATGAATGGAATAATGCGGGTACCGGCCATGCTGCACTATGCGAACTCAACTATACAACCGAAAAACCTGACGGATCCATCGATGCCGGCAAAGCAATAAAAATTAATGAACAGTTCCAGCTTTCAAGACAGTTCTGGTCTTATCTTGTTAATAGCAATTTGATTCGTAGGCCGCAGGAATTCATTATGCCCATGCCACATATGAGTTATGTGCATGGAGAGGAAAATGTAAAGTTTTTGAAAAAACGCTATGAAACGCTGTCCAATGATCCGCTGTTTCAAGAGATGGAGTATTCCGATGATCCCGAAAAACTTAAGGAATGGATACCGCTGATCATGGAAGGCCGTACATCAAATGAACCGATCGCGGCAACCAAAATCGATTCGGGAACGGATGTTAATTTTGGAGCTTTAACACGCTTGTTGCTTGATCACCTGCAAAACAATAATGTTGATATCCATTACCGGCATAGTGTTGAAGATCTTAAACAGACGAGCGACGGCTCGTGGGAAGTAAAAGTGCATGATATGGCCAACGACAACATCGAACACCATACGGCAAAGTTCGTCTTTATCGGCGCAGGGGGGAGAAGCCTGCATTTGCTGCAGAAATCCGGTATTCCTGAAGGGAAACATGTTGGAGGGTTTCCGGTGAGCGGGCTTTTTATGGCGTGCAACAATCCGGAAGTTGTCGAGCAGCATCAGGCAAAAGTGTACGGCAAGGCGAAGGTCGGAGCACCCCCAATGTCGGTTCCGCATCTTGATACCAGATACATCGACGACAAAAAAACGTTGCTGTTTGGACCGTTTGCCGGTTTCTCGCCAAAGTTTTTAAAAACAGGTTCCATATTCGATTTGGCCACTTCCGTAAAATCGGATAATCTCACAACAATGCTGGCCGCAGGCGCAAAAAACATTCCACTGACAAAATACCTGATCAAACAATTAATGTTATCGAAAAAACAACGCATGGAAGAATTGCGGGAGTTTATTCCAAATGCCAGAATCGAAGATTGGGAGTTAGTGACAGCGGGCCAACGTGTACAAGTGATCAAAGATACCGAGGCTTCCGGAAAAGGAACACTTCAATTTGGCACGGAAGTTGTTAGTGCCGATGACGGATCGATAGCTGCTCTGCTCGGTGCTTCTCCGGGTGCTTCCACTGCCGTTCACGTGATGCTTGACGTCTTGGAAAAATGTTTTCCGCAAGAAATGAAAGAATGGGAACCGAGAATAAAGGAAATGATCCCTTCTTATGGCGTGTCACTGTCAGAGAACCCGGATCTTTTCCGTGACATTCATACGTCAACAGCGCACTCTCTTCGTCTTGATGAGAATGTTTCCGATTTTTGGGATGCAGAAGAAAAGGTGTTGCAAAACGTGTGAAATGAAAAAAGCCGCATTTTCGATGGAGAAAATGCGGCTTTTTTAGTAGGTAAGAAAGTATAAATCAACTTTATTACCTACATAAGTGCAACTAAGATTTTTCGCCATAAAGGCATGGCGAAAAGTCAAGTTTTCTAATGTAGGGCAAGCGTTCAATAAGGTTGTGCATATTCGAATGAAACAGGTGGTTTCCTAACGAGGCACCTAATGCCCGCGATTATGAATAAAACAGATGGAATCAACGATATTCCGAAGCTGAGAAGTAACATCGGTCCACCGGCGATGATATATAAAATACCTGATGTTGTGGGATTATTTTTTAACATAATGAGGGCAACAAACCCTAAAATAAGCCCAATGATATGCATTGCAAAAGCCCACCATCCCAGTGAAGCGAGGAATCCAAAGAAAGTGGTGGCGCCTTCAACCTCGTGTGAGGGAACCGTAGGGTCATTGATCATGTCTTGTTCATATGCCCTTATTAAGGCTTGAAATCCTACAATGATAAAACCCAGAAATGCGCCCAGAATCAAAGTGAAAACAACACCGATAAGGCCTAATACCAATTCACCTCCCCGAGTCATTTTGCAAATCCTCCAATACTATATAAAAAGATACTGTCACACCCTATTGGAATGATTCCCCAATAAAGTGCGCGGGAAGGTCCATCGTCCTTGAAAAGAGAAAAAACTTCAATTTGGGGCACACAGGGAGGGGTCCATCTTTAAAAAGATGAATCAACGAAGGCGGGATTTCTGGAAAATCGTTAAACCACGCTATGACGTGTTTAGAATGGCTGTATCACTGGTGTGAGTGATTAATGCAACCACTCTGTACTAGTAATCTATCCCAGAAATTGTTTCCCTTAATGTGTTATCGCTTGTAATCCCTCTGATGAGATCGAGCCACTTCGAGAGGAACAAGAGAAGCAATGTAATCCCTCAAACGAAGGTCAATCTGCTCTGAGATGAACACCGGCCCTTCTTATGAGTACCGTCGGGAGGAAATATGGGTATGGCGAATAAAGGGAGAAACAATTTCTGAAACAGACGACTGCACACACTTACTTCCATTTATGTTCTCTGGTACTACTCCTAAAAGGCATTACTTTTCATCCGCAGGCGGAACAGCAAAGTTGAATAACGATGACCTCAAATAAAAATTTCAAAAAATCTGATCATTAAAGACGTTTACGAGTAAAGTTTTTACGCTATACATAATTTCGGGATGTTTGATCATGATAACACATGAAGTCTTCCAATAATTATGGATTGCTGAACAACTTGCAGCTATCAGCTGAAGCCGGGATGCCGCTTCCATGGCTTCGCTTTCCGCGGACGAACGGTCAAGCCTCCTCGCGCAAAACCGGCGCTGTGGGTGCTCGACGCGTCCGCTTTGATGTCTACGCCATTGCAGCACCGTCCCACCATATGTTGCCAGAAGTGCAAGGGTTTTTTGTTTATAGATGGATTTCCTTGCATCCAGCTTTGACAACACCAACGGACAATGCTTATATGCCAGTCTTTTTCCGTTATTCAGCAGTCCCTAAGTAGCTCTGAAAGGAAGAGGTGAGTCATGTGGAAGAATTGTGGAGCCGTCTGTTAAGTTTGTTGCCTACAGGGCTGTCATTAATGATAGCCGGCAGTACCTCTCTTTTCATTATTTCCGCTTATTATGTAAATAAATGGTTGAATGAGGTTACTGCATCACCATGGAAAAACGAGGCCAATCAACGCAAACGACGAAAAATCTTGGGAGAGATTAAAGAGAATGACTAATCGGGAAACATATCAGATCAAGGCTCATGAAATGGCAGTTTCTCTTTTAGCTGCAACGCCGAGCGTTGGATTTCTCAGTTCTCCCCGTGAATTAACGGAAGTGATGCAGACAGCAGATAGCTGGATTGTAATTATTCTCTATGGTTTTCTCACAATGGTGGTCATTTCACTGTATACCCACTTGCAACGCAAATATCCGGGTCAAAACCTTCTTGAATTTATTGGACAAGGTAAATTTGGATATTGGATTTCAAAAGGGCTAGCGCTTTTTTTTGTTATTTTTTTCGTCAGTTTAATGGCTTATCAATTACATATTTTTGGTGACGTTGTAAAGCTGTACTTACTGATCTATACGCCTTCCGAGTTTACGACAGCTTTGATTGTATTATTAGCAGCTTATGCTGTTTCCAAAGGAACCCAAGGCATTATTCATCTAAACTTGATGTTTGTTCCTATAACATTTCTGGTTATCATTTTCATGCTGGCTTTTAATATACCAAACGTAAATCTACATGAATTACGTCCGTTATTTCCTGAAGGAGTGTCCCCTATATTAAGAGGAATGACGGTGGCATTTCCAGCTTTTATAGGGATTGAAATGTTATTTTTCTTTATGTCATCCATGAAGGCATCACAGATTAGAGCATTCCCTTTGAATGTTTCCATCATGATCCTTATGACCCTGAATGTACTGGTAACGATGGGCTGTATTGCGATTTTTAGCCTCCAGTCTACAAAACTTATAACCTTCCCTACAGTTGAACTAGCTAAAGAAATTGAAATCCCCGGCGGATTTTTCGAGCGTGTTGAGTCCCTCATGCTTACGGTTTGGGTGATGTCTATTTTCAATGCTTTGTCCATCAGCTATCTTTTGGCTGTCCACAATATTCAAGCCCACTTTGTTCCTCGGGTCAACAAAATCTGGGTAACAGCTAGTGTAGCCTTTATCGTGATCTGCTTAGCCTTTGTACCACAGTCAATCACTGAAGCCTTTATCATGAGGCACTGGGTTAACAGTTTAGGACTGATATTAATTCTTGCAGGCCTGAGTTGCGGTTATTTAACTTATTGGAACCGTAAGCATCGACATAACCTTAAGGATGTGGGCAGATGAGAACGTTCATGCTTCGATTTCTGATCATTGTCATATTCATATCCTCTCTCGTTGGTTGCTGGGACTTAAGAGAAATCGAAGAATTGGGTTTTGTTATGGGGGTGGCAATGGATCCGGGGGAAGATGACACTCAGATAACGACATATCAAATCGCTGTACCAGAGGCGCTAAAAGTGGAGTCGGAGGGAGGCGGTACGCAGCAAGCATATTTTAACGTCACTGGATCCGACTTAACGGATATGCAAGTTTCTCGTGAAATTTCAACGAAAACGAGCCGTAGAACAAACTTCGAGCATCTGCAGGTGATCATTTTGAACCAGGAATTGGCCAAAGAGGGATTGACGAGTCATCTTCTGGATTTCTTTTACCGAGATCATGAAATGCGAACAAGAAACCTCATCTTTGTTTCTTCAAGTGAAGCAAAATCTATTTTTGAAGTTGATGTTGATTTAGAAGATATGCCGGCCATGTCTATTCCCATTCTAGCGGAAAGGCAACGCTCTGTTTTACAAATGCCTAAGGAGCTAACAATGGGGGACATGGCAGACCAAGCCATCGGTCGAAGGAGTTATTTGATTCCTCTTGTGAGAGTGGACGAAGAAAATACGATAAAAATTGACGGAGGGGCGATTTTTTTAGGAAAAACCAACACAATGATTGGCACCTTAGCGGAGGAAGATATCGAAGGGTTTAATTTAGTCGTCGGAGAAGCAGAAAAAGGCGTCTTAGAGGTTCCTTTTGAGGATAGAGGCGTTTTTAACTTTGAGATTATGAACTTGAATCCCGATATATCCTATGAGCGTAAGCAAGGAGAAGATTATTTTCAGGTTCACATTCAAACAGAAGGCCTTTTGGCTGAAGATTGGATCGATGGCATGGAGATCAATAATCAAAAAAACCTGGATCAGCTCGAAGAAGCTGTCGAACAGGAAATGCAGAAAAAGGTTGAGGCGATCATTAAAAAAATGCAAGAGGACCATCAGGCGGATGTATTTGATTTTCTTCAATATGTACGGATAAAAGCATACGACTATTGGAATGAGACCAATGAGGACTGGGATGGAGAGGGTGGAGCTTTCTCAAAAGCAAATATCGATGTAGAGATAGATGCGAAGATCCGAAATTATATGTCGAATGAAAAATTAGAAAGAAAGGACAGTCATTCATAGGGGGGTGGTTCGGACGTGTTGAAGAAACGGCATAAGAAATGTAACAGAGAGACCAGTCGACATGGCTATGATATCCGGGTTTCTGAGCGTCTTTCCCAAAACGTAAAATCAGTTCAGAACATAATCGGTGAGAGTGATGATGTTATTCAAAGAGAGTTAACCATTGGCCACAGAGTTCCTGCTGTTCTTTTCTATATTGAAGAACTATGTGACGAAAAAGTATTGGAAGAGAACGTTATTAAGCCACTTGTACAATTCAACGACAAAGAAACATCCACTTTGTTTACCGATAAGGATTTAGAATATATCCAGAAAGAAGTATTGACGATTTCCGGTGTTTCGTTCTATAGCACTTTTGATGCGGCCATTCTTCCAGTTATGCGTGGGGAAACATTGTTGTTAATCGAAGGTATGGCTCAGTTGATGGTTTTAGATGCTGAAGGATATCCTGACCGAGGGATCAATGAGCCTGAAACAGAAATTCTCATTCGAGGCCCCCGGGATGGATTTAATGAAACGTTACGAGTAAACCTTATGCTATTGCGCAAAAGAATCAACGATCCGAATTTAACGGTCCGAATTTCTAATGTGGGGCGCCGAGGGAAAACTGAATTTGCTATTTGTTATTTAAAAGGTATTGCCACCACCAATTTGGTGGAGGAAGTTCGATATCGAATGGCTTGTATTGATATCGATGAAGTACTTGAAACGGGGACATTGGAACAATTTATGGAAGAAAATACATTTTCGCCTTTTCCGGAAGTTTTACAAACCGAAAGGCCGGATCGAACGGTTAAAGCGTTAACAGATGGAAGGGTGGCTATTCTGTTAGATGGAACGCCTTTTTCCATTCTGGCTCCGGTAACGTTTCACCAATTACTCAAATCACCAGAGGATACATATGAACGTTGGATGTTAGGTACTTTTGTTCGTATCCTTCGGTATGTGGCCGCTTTTTTCTCCCTTTTTTTACCGGCCTTATATATCGCTATGGTTTCCTTCCATCAAGGAATGATTCCTACAACATTAACGCTTTCCATCGCAGGAGCACGGGAAGGTGTTCCTTTTCCCGGTTTCATCGAAGCATTCATTATGGAAATGATTTTCGAGTTATTACGTGAAGCGGGGAATCGTCTCCCTCGTCCCATTGGTCAAACTGTCGGTATTGTAGGAGGTTTAATTATTGGGGAAGCTGCTGTACAAGCTGGGATTGTCAGCCCGATTATGGTGATTGTTGTCGCTCTTACCGCGATCTCTAACTTTTCCATCCCTACATATAGTGCGGCTATTAGTTTTCGGCTTTTGCGTTTTACATTAATGATTGCAGCGGCATTTTTTGGCTTATACGGAATTATGCTTGTCTATATCGCAATCAATATTCACTTAGTCGGGATACGTAGTTTTGGGAGTTACTACACCTCTCCGTTTGCACCCTATAATTTCGCTGATTTAATGGATGCCATTGTACGGTTTCCAATCACCGTTTTACGTAAGCGCCCGCGTGAACCTCGCAAAGCTGATGGATATCGTCAACCGCCAAAAAACAAGCATTGATCTAAGTGTGTGTTTAAATAGGGGTTATCGACATCGTCATGCAAGCGATCACAGGCGTCATTGTCATTGGGTTTTTACACGAGCATCCGGGGATCTAATGAGTATTACTGGTGGTGATCAGAAGAAATGGTGAAATTTAAGGCTCTTCACCAAAACAAATTAGGGATAAATATGTGTGTGGTAACCTTGCGCTCATCTTCCTCGGAAAAAAGAAGTTCGCTATTTTCCTGTGGGTCTTCCCACTGCGCTTCCCCATAGGAGTTTACGTGTTTTTTCTCCGCTAGCTAGTGTTATGGTTACCATATTTAATCACTAATATCAAATTTTAGTGTCAGTGTGGCCCGAATGTAATACAATCTTCAAAATAACGATCCAGAAAGCAGTCAAACATTGCTTTCTGGATCGCTATTTACATTTACACTGGGCGAACGGTAACTTCATTGACATTTACATAGTCGGGCTGGGTGACAGCATAGACAACAGCCTTTGCGATATCCTTTGTCTCAAGCATTTTACGATCATTCCAGGTATTGTTACTGCTCAAGTCTGTATCAACCATCCCAGGCGAGATATTCGTCATCCTTACCCCTGTTCTGGCAAGTTCCTTTTCCAATCCCATGGAAATGGCTCGCACCGCATGCTTTGTAGCACTATAGACGGTACTGGTTTTCGTAACCTCAAGTCCGGAAACCGATGCAACATTGATAAGATGGCCCGTTGATCGGCTCAGCATAGATGGCAAAACAGCATCAATGCCGTAAAGCACGCCTTTTATATTCACATCAACCATAGCTTCCCATTCTTCCACCTTGCCGGATCGGACGGTTCCTGCCAGCATTTGCCCAGCATTATTGACGAAAATATCGACATTGCCCAATTCGGCTTGTACCTTTTTCGCGAGTTGATAGACGTCATTTTTATCTGAGATATCCGTCTGAACAGCCATTACGTTTCCCTTGTTATTCGTTAATTCTGTGATTTCACTTTTTACTTTGTTTAATTTGTCCAACCGGCGGGCGACCAGGACGATATGTGCACCCTCCATGGCTAATTCTTTAGCAATGGTAGCCCCAATTCCGGTGCTGGCACCAGTGACAACCGCTATTTTTCCTTGTAGTTTGTTCATGACAGCCTCCCCTTCTCCATTTCTATCATAATAACATGAGGCCACAAGGTGTAGCGAATGGCTTATGCTCTGAATCCGCAGACTCATGCAGGGTATAGGGTTGTAAACAAGTTGTTCAAAAGGAATGGCGTCTATGACTGTCAATTAAGTAAGATAGTGTATCGCATTTCAGTTCCAATTTAAACACAGTCGATCATTTCGCGGTAATAATAAGGCAAGTCATTTTGATAGATGTACATAGGGACTGCTGAATAACGGAAAAAGACTGGCACATAAGCATTTTCCGTTGATGTTGTCAAAACTAGGTGCAAGGAAATCTATCCTAAAAGCAGAAAACCCTTGCACTTCTGGAAACATACGGAGGGGCGGTGCTGCAATGGCGAGACTCCAGCGGAAAAACGGACGCGTCAAGACCCCGCAGCGCCGGTTTTGCGCGAGGAGGCTTGACCGTTCGTCCGCGGAAAGCGAAGCCATGGAAGCGGCATTCCGGCTTCAGCTGATAGCTGCACGTTGTTCAGCAATCCCTACATACACACACATATATTTACCCCTTACATGATAAAGAGGTGTGAGTCCCTGCCTCGGTCTAATATCATTATATTTTGGGTATGCGCATACTTCTCAAAAATCAAACCTTTTCTGTCTAAACTGAATCTATTATACTGAAGGCATAGTCCATAAACCCAGAAATCTTCGAAAGGGAAAACCCTTATAAAAGGGGGCATGTACATGGTCGAAAGCGTGACTAAAACGGTCAGAAAGGAGCATCGAAACACATGAGAACATTAACGAAAGCCATTGGCGTAAGTAATGGTTGGCATGATCGTGCTTTTAGGATGTGGAAATGATCAGCGAAGGTATGATGAGTTGGAATCAATAACTAATTCTGGGGAATTAGATAATTTAATTGAAATGAATGATTAATAAAGAAACGAAAAGTATACATAATTCTGGTCTTTTGAAGAAAAGGAGAGTTAGTGTGGAAATATTGGTAAGTATTTTTTTCTTTTTGCTTATTATCATTGGAATTGCGGTTGCTATTGGTATGTATGGAATACCGACCATTATTGCCTTCGCACGTAACCATAAAAATAAAACAGCCATATTAGCGCTTAATATTTTATTGGGATGGACATTCTTAGGCTGGGTAGCGTGCCTCGTATGGTCATTAACGAATGACCAATCCAATCAACAAACGATCACTTAATTGCTCTTGAAGTTCTCCCTCCCTCCCCCCTGTTAACACCACAAGTGGCGACTGTCTCACGTGCTTTCGGCGCAGGGGGGCCTTTCAGAGACGTTATTTCCTCATTCGACTCCTCGACATTCCTTCAGTTTTAAACTTAAATGCCTGACCTTTACCGAAATTGTGTGACCATATTTCAGTTGGTTCAGGAACGTGTAATTGTCAACTAAAATATTTTGAGTATAATGTTGATAATTTCCGTATGCGCCGGTTCTGTAACAGAAGAAATTCATTCCATTCTTTTATTTAAAAAAATAAAGAATAACGAAAAGAGGATTAATATGGATGCAAAATTTCCAATTGGAAAATTAGAAATTCCTGACAAAGTAACAGTAGAAAATGTTCAAGAATGGTTAAAGGAAATCGAAGATTACACGATTCGATTAAGAGAAACTGTTGACGCATTAAATGATGAGGAATTAAACAGAACATATCGTGATGGCGGCTGGACAGTTCGTCAACTTGTTCACCACATTGCAGATTCTCAGTTGAATATGTATCAACGTTTGAAACTGGCATTAACCGATGAGAATCCAACAGTACCTGCTTTTGATCAAGATAAGTGGGCGATTGAGCCGGATACAAGGCTTCCTGTTGAAAGTTCTATTAAATTGCTAGAAGGTATAAATGAGCGCATCGTATTTTTAGGATATCGTTTAACGGAAGAACAATTAGATCGAGCTTTTACGCTCCAAAAAAGTGATGAGATAACAGTCGCAGCAAAAGTTGCAAAACTAGCCTGGCACGAAGAGCACCACTTATCCCATATAAAAATCGCGTTATCTCCATGGGGCGAATTTAACCAATAGTTATTCGTTATTATCGTTTTATTGACCGTCCCTGAGGAAATGAATCAAAAACTGCATGAAGTGTGTAACCCAGAAGAAAAGGTGACTCCCATGTATAAAAAGCTCGTTTCCAGACCCACCGACTTTAAAGCCTTTATTTGATAAGCTGAGAAAGGAAGAAGGGGAGGGAAAAAGGAAAAGGTCAAAGCAAATCGCTGAGGTGATGCTGGAAAATGGCTATTCGAATGAAGAAAATTATTAAAATGACGAGTGTCACTGAAGATAAGTTAAGGAAAGAACTAGACGGAACAGTTTTAGGAAAAAGAATAGGTATCATTTTGAGTATAATGTTGATGATTTCCGCATGAATATCAGGATGAAGAGCTCGGAATTCGCAAAATTATTTGCGAACTACGACAAAATGGCAGTGACGGAAGAGGATGAGATCGTTGAAGGAAGGAGTCATTCCACATGTTGAGGAAATGCAAGCAGAGCTTTCCGACATCGAATTAGAAGAGCTGCATCAGTTACAAATAGATGTCATTGATGAATTGCATGAAGGATTCAAGAAGGCATGCAGGATGATTATGATGAAAAAAGAGAAGCATTATGGGATGAATATAATTTCGAAGAGGAAGATGAAGAGATTGAAGAGAGCTGAATGGCAACCGTAAAAATAATCGGTCACACCAGAATCTGGTTATCCGAAAAAAGAACCGAGAAAACATTTTCTCGGCCCTTTCAATCTCTTTGCTCCAATTGCTGTTCTGCCATTAATGGGAGGAGGTTATCAAATATATGGGTATCTCCGTTTTGTATGGAGTAACCTCCGTAGTAGTCATTACTCTCCTCTGTAACTTGAAAAGCTTTCATCCGCTCAAAGATCTCTTTCGCCAATTCTATTTCGTTGATTTCCAAAAGGTACAAAATCAAAAAACCATAGATTGCAGGAGATTCATATTGGACAATAGGGTCCCGAGTTTCCCTATCGTATATACCGCGAACAAGCCCACGGTTATCCATTTCTTCCTGAATAAAACTTAAAAATGCTACTGAGGGTTGTCCCACTCTTGCATAGTGATACGCAATAATAGCTTGATCAACAATATTGATCTCATCATCAAATGTATACGTTTCCGTAACCACATTATAGGATGATGGATAAAAACCGTTATCTAGTGGCGCTTCTGTCAACACACGCATCGTTTCTTCCACAACTTGGCCATTTAATTGTTCTTCTTCAGCTATCTTATTCATGGCCTGGATATCAATATATGATAACGTGATATCTGAACTCGCATCATTTTCTTCTTGATCGTAATAGTCCGTAAGGATTCCATGGTTTACATTATGGCTAGATAAATATTCATTAATCAAATCAGCTGTTTCTAAATATTCTTCTGCATCCCACCTATTGTAAGCATCCAAAAGAACCTCTGCAATACGGAGGTCGTCGATGAGCGCATTGGTAGATATTTCACTTTCTCCATCCTCGGTGAGTTTCCAATGAACAAATCCGTCATTTTCAAGGAAAAGTTCATGCAATTGCTCATGAATCTTGTCAAATAATTCTTGATCATTTTTGTCTAAGGCGTAAGACATCCAAAGCCCAAGTGTTTCAGAAAGCGTCTCACGACCACTCACGACCACTCACGAGATCCTCATCCACTTGATCACTATCCTGAATATAGGTAGCCAGTGTACCGTTATCGTTCTTTAACCATTTGTATATAAATTCTTCTGTACTGAAAGCTTCCTCAACATGATATTCTTGATCTGTCATCACACACCCCCCTATTATGAGGAAAATGCAGATCCCCATCCATACGCACCAGTATTGCACAATAGGCCTCCCATACGTTCATTAGACGAGTTGGTTTGCTTGCTTTTGATCCGACGTCACTGTCAAGTCGAAGGATTTTTTAATATGATTGACGATCTTATCAGCAGAATCTCCTTGGCCAAAAGGGTTTTGCATCTTACTCATGCCCGTATATGCTTCTTTATTGGATAGCAAACGCTGACATTGCTGAACAATCGTATCTTCAGACGTACCCACTAATTGTAAGGTGCCGGCTTCAACACCCTCGGGACGCTCTGTTGTATTTCTTGCAACGAGCACAGGTTTTCCAAGCCCGGGCGCTTCTTCCTGAATCCCACCGGAATCCGTGATGACAAGGTAGGCACTCTTCAATACATGTATAAACGGTTCGTAGTCCAAAGGTTCAATCAAATACACGTCTGGGTTATCTCCAATTTCATGTAATGCCTTTTGTCTAATCGCAGGATTTTTATGGACAGGGAAAACCACTTGAACATCATCATTAGCATCTACTATTCGACGAATCGCCCGATAGACAGATTGCAATGCTTCCATATTTTCTCTCCGATGGGTCGTTAATAGAATGGTCTTTTTACCTGTTTCAAAAATGCTTTTTAGTTCCCCGGATAAACTTGATTCTCGTCGGCTAATATCCATTAGAGCATCAATCACCGTGTTTCCCACCACCTCTATAGTGTCATGTGGAATGTTTTCCTTCAATAAGTTATCTTTATTTCTTTGGGTTGCTGCAAAATGATAAGTTGCCAGTCGCCCTACAAGTTGACGGTTGCCTTCTTCGGGAAACGGTGCATAGATATCATTTGTCCGTAAACCGGCTTCAACATGGCCGACGGGTACCTTTTGTAAAAAACCTGCATAAGTCCCAGAAAATGTTGTTGTTGTATCCCCATGAACTAGCACGAGATCTGGTTTTTCTTCTTCAATGATCAGAGAAAGCTTATCAATAAGCCTTTTCGTCAACGTTTCCAGCGATTGACCCTCCCTCATGATGTCTAAATCATAATCAGGCGTGAGCATAAAAAGGTTCAGTACTTGATCAAGCATATCTCGATGTTGAGCTGTGTTGATAAAAATGTTCGTAATCTCTTTTTCTCGGTTCAACGCCTGCACGATAGGAACCATTTTAATCCCTTCCGGTCGTGTACCGAAAATGGTCATCGTTTTTATCATAAATAATTCCTCCTTATGATGGCTTATTTCCCACCACTTTGCTCGAATCGTTGGGTTTTGTACCACTGTACATCTTGTTTAAAAATGACTCTTTTGACCTCAAGGAATGTCGCGCAAGCCACTAAGATCACCCACAACTGGGAGTAGACAAAATACATCAATATAGCAATCAAAGCGTTTTTAAAGGTAAGTTGATTTTTTTCAAAGCTGAGCGCAAGCCAGACCTCAGCTATAAACATTAAAAATCCAGTGACCAGTAAAATAATCGCCACATTGCCTATGGATAAATCTAAGTCAAAAAATAGATTCGCAACAAAAATGCTGTGCGAGATAATAATTCCACCGAAGAACAAAAGGTAGATAAACAGAAAATAGAATAGATCCACAGGAACTTTTTTATTATTTATCTGCGATGGCCGGAAAAGAAATTTGCCAATCACGTACTCATTTCCACGTGCCCAACGTGTTCTTTGTTTCCACCAAACCTTTAAATTCTCCGGTTCTTGTTCCCACGTAATGGCTGACGGGAAAAAACGAATGTGATAACCAAGATTATAGACTCGAAAGCTGAGTTCCGTATCTTCAGATAATGCTTTTTCATCCCATCCACCAAGCTCTTCGAGAATGGAACGGCGGATGGCAAAATTCGTCCCGGGGATAGTTGTCATTTTGAACCAGGACCAGCGCCCTGCCTGTGCAAGCCATTGAAACGTCAGCGTCTCGATATTAATGAAACGCGTTAGTAAATTTTGTTTGGCATTCAATACTCTGAACTTCCCGACAATAGCTCCAGCCTTTTTATCGTTGTTCAAGCCCAACACTAGATTATAAATCGCTTCCGGTTCCGGCGTGTTATCAGCATCATAGACAGCAATGATTTCTCCTGTTGAATGTTTCAACCCCTGGTTTAAAGCCCCGGATTTTCCTTTTCCTCCATGCGGCGGTTTCGTGTGAACGGGTTTAATAAAGGCGAATTTTCTCGCGTAGTCATCAAGAATCATACCTGTAGCATCACTGGAGTTATCATTTACCACGATCACTTCCAGCTTATCTTTTGGATACTTTAACTGAATCATTGATTCGATCGTATCTTGTATCACCATTTCCTCATTATGGGCAGGAATTAAAATGCTGACAGATGGCATTTCCCCTGGGTGCTCGTCCCAGGCCTCTTTTATTTCTGGATGCTGTAAAAAATAACGATACCCGCCAAACATTAAAAACACATGATAAAACAGCATAAACCATATTAAGAACAGTGAAAGATAGAGAAAAAAATCAGCCATTGTTGCTAATCCCCCTGTCAGAACGGTTGCCTTTTGCTATCTGGAATACAGTGAAGCTCATTAATAAAACGACACTGAGTACTCCGGCCCAGATCATTATTTTGGTTACATTTTCTGCAAAGTTTTTTACATGATAAGCCGGATAAGCAATCGATGTTGTCATTAAGCTCATTTGATCTATATTTGCATCAATCTCGCCATCTCCACTGGTTATGGATACATGTTCAACATCTACGGTGTTATCGAGTTCTTTAAGGTCCATCCATTCGATGTTCGGGATTTCTTCAATCGCGTCGATGACTTCGATTAAGCCTTCAACACCGAGATAAGGATGATAAAAACCACCAATCATCCCTCCGCTTGTTATCTGATGCAGCTCTGCTTTATCGACCATATCTCCCACAGGGTCGTCGTTTTCGGGCTGTACGTAGCCGATGGTTTCAGGAAGCAGGAACATGCCATTTAAAAAACTGGGCTGTGAAGCATACGGCGTGGTATTCATAATCTCCCATGTCTCATCACTCAGTTGGACTTGTCCAACATATGTGGAGAAAAATTCAGATGTCACTTCAAGCCCATGTTGGGACATTGTATAGTGGGGCGGTTCGAAAGCAAGGGGATATAAGCCGTAATTCGCCAGTTCTTGCACACCTCTGGTCTGGTCAAACGATCTTCTACATATGCACGTTCAAAGGCTTTATTGTCTGCCATATAGGCTACGTAATCCTCTTGTTTGTCGAAATCATCTTCTTCCAGTTGTTCAACATTGTCATTGGGGCCATGATAAATGGGCATATCATTTTCAACATCCCAAAATTCAAACCCTTCCCCTGTTTCACTTAACCGGAACTGATGCGTATATCCGTGCAAGACAACACTACCTCCGTTATCTTGCATATATTTTAGGGCTTCCAGCACTTCAGGCATGTCATCAAAATGAATTTCCTCGCCGGTTTCTGGATGAAGATAAACAGGAATAACGGCAATCATATAGGGGATGTCCCGCGCTTTTAATTCGTCTGCAATCGCCATTAATTCATCCGGGTCAACCATAGGATGTACATCTTCGATACGGAGATACGCAGGCGTTTGATCGGTTGGTTCCGTCTCAAACACCGTATTTAAGGTTTGGGAAAAAAACACCGAATACGGTTCATAAAGCATATTTGTAGCGACATAATAGTTGTCGCCTTGACTCATAATCAATGGATGTTCTCCCTCGTCACCGTCCCCTTGGACGAACACTTCCGCATCCTGATCTAGCGTTGTTTCCAGAATCGATTGAGGATCAACTTGTTTTGTTTTGTCATTGTCTCCTAAGTATTCAAGTTCCTTAATTGTCTCTTCACCCTCGATGTCCACGAACGAAAAGGTATCTCCAAGCTGTTCGACGTTATACCCAATAGCAACAGTTGGACCATCGAAAGACGAGATAAGTTCTGGGATATGGGATGGAAGATCTTCTTCCGTTTCTCCGTAATAGAAGAGATGAGTCTTCCCATTCAGATCTTCTGGTTCAACATCTTTTGTGTTTTTAAATGTAATATTGTTGGAAAAGTGCCCCAATGACATATCCAATAACCTTTGATGTTCTCCTGCACTGCCATCTTCCGATGAAAATAGAACGATAATGTTCGTCTCTGGGTCGATCTTCTCGATCTCTGCCTCTATCGCATTCGCTTCGTGCTCTTGATGTAAAATCGATAGGACAAATAACATGCTAAAAAAAACTAAATGCTTCATGATAATTTAAGGTTCCCCACTTTTATGGAAGTATTGATATAACACATCATCAGGATGATGCTTAGATTTATTGACTTAAAACCATAAAACACCCATTTTTTATTAATGTAAAAATATATCCATTATAATAATCTTTGATTTATTTATGTAAAACGGCATGAGTACATATTCTAAAAAAAGTCAAAGAGGGCGTTTTTTTAATATAAATATCCTTGAACGAAACAATGATTCGCTCACTTAGGCATGACAAGCGTCCCGCCGGATTTTCCCGGAAGGGGGGGCATTATTACGGCAATTAGCCTTGTTAGTTAAGGCACTTTTTTAAGATACGAGCCTGTGTTCAGTTAAGAAGTATTTGTATCCGCCAAGTTGGCTGAAACCAAAACAAGATAGGCAAACGTTTGGTCACCATCATCTTACTCCCTTCAGATAAAATAACTCACCTAATTTATTGCTGTTCAACATAACATAGTGATTTGTACAATTTCTGATCAATAGCTGGGATTAACAAATCTATTTCAAAGTGGTGGATGGACGTTCATTGACTATAACCGACTGGCTACGAAAGGAACGTAGGAATGCCACACAACTTACGGAGTTCAACATTTCGTGCGTTTCACATTTCGGTAACTTATCTCTTTTAAAGTACTGTAGTTGGTGTGTTTTAGGATAAATGCCCAGCCTCATTGCAAATTAAAGGCCTAACATCTCTTCGAGCTTGGCATACTGTTGGTCAACAGCATAACGATCACCAAGTTGATCATATAAGTGAATGAGATTAAAGTAACTATCTTCCATATATGGATAACGTTCCTGTACCTGATGGAAAAAGGGGAGAGCCTCGACATAGTTTCCTTTGGCAATCATAAAATCGGTTACTTCCATAACACATCGGAGCCAAAGTGACCGCAATCGTTCCCGTTCCCCCACTGCCCATAAGTAATCATATTCTTCCAGATAATCCCCGGGATACATGTCTATTAATGCCTGAAACCGCGGAAGTGTATCATCAGATACGGTAGACAACTCACTCAAACGCTGTTCCCATACATCAACGTCAAACGTAATACCGTTTAGATCAAGCATATAACTATCATGATGACTCGTTATATGAATATTGAATCCGACAGATGCTATTGTTTTACGAATTTGATAGATGCTTGCATATAGTTGCGTCATCCCTTTATCTCCATCCGTTTCCGGCCAAAGCAGTTCAATTAGATCAATTTTTTGAACAGGTTTCTGTCGATGGTGGACAAGAAAAGCAAACAATTCTCTTGCCTTGGATGTTCTCCAGCGAACGTCAAGCGGTTTTGAGCCTTTTCCTGAGCATTTAAATTGAATTGAGCGAAAAAAACATAATGTAGCTTCACGAGTGGGTTCTTTTGACATTGAATGACGATGGAGATCTTTCGAAAGCCGGTCAATCGTTTTCGTCAATCGGGCCTGTTGCACCGGCTTTACAAGATAATCCATGGCATTTAGTTCAAAAGCTTCTACGGCGTATTCACGGTACAATGTTACGAATACAAATTTCGTTTGAAGCGATGAGCTTTGAATTTTCTCTGCCACTTCGATCCCGCTTAATTTTGGTATCTCAATGTCGAGAAAAATGACATCCGGTTGCTCTTTGAAAATGGCTGCTAAGGCTTGATGCGGATTGATATACTTACCAACAACGTCAATGCCATCATTTATTTCTGCTAATAGTTTTTCAAAATGGTCAAGAAAAAGCGGCTCATCATCTACTAAAATGGCTTTTAGCACGTATTTTCCACCTTTTTCTGTCTGTCTATCCATTGTTTGTTTTTTGGGAAAAATTTCATGCCGCTTTTTGCTCTATAATTCCCAGTCGTATATGCTTAGAAAAAGCTTTTCTAGGAAATATTACTTTATAGTTCCCTTAATATGGGCATGTAATGTTACCAAACGTAACATAATGATCTGTACAATTTCTGATCAATAACTAGGAGATATGTATCTAAAAAAACGGATGGTTGCTTAGATTGCATGGATGATGATAATGCAGGGTTGGATAATAATTAAAAGCCTCTGCCAAAATTAAAATGAAGCTTTAGAGTAGCGTAACGTTAATGAAAAGCGTGTTTACAAATGATGTCAGAGTACAAACGTTTGACGCCATGAATCGACAGAATCCAGCATATAATGGCGTCATCGGATAGTTATGACGCCATAAAACAACGCATGTGTACATTTAATGGCATCTATGTGCAACAATGACACCATGAAAGTTCCTACGCCTGATTATGATGGCGTCAAAAATGAAAAGACAAAGGCTTTCGTTCACCATATATTTCCATGAAATTACACGTGCTGTGCCCTGCTCAGAAAAAACCACGCCAAATGACGGCCAATCACCGAATTTGAACATTGACAGATGAAAACACATGTCCATCATTTTGCTTTAACGGAAAAAAGGACGATAAATGTCATTAGGTTTTAAACTGTCATGGCTGGGATTTATGATTTTGGCATTGGCACTAAGGAGGTAAATGCTCGTTACTGCATTGAAAATATGAATGAAAAAACGATAAATGTATGAGGATTTTGTCGTCGTACGTTAAACATAATAAAAAGGGGCGAGGAGATGTTGTATAGATATCCAACATTGAATAAAAATGGGAATATGATCGAATGTTTCAAGCGAATGACCCTGCATATGATTCCTACAAACGTTGGTGCTTCTCTTATTTAATACCAAAATTGTGAAGCAAAAAGGCATGAAGATGATCAGCATTATCCGAGGGCATCTTCGTTCGTTGCTCACGCATGAAGGCTGTAATGGCATGAGCATAAGCATCATGTTCCGTTATCCCTGTTTCGTTCAATAGATGATCCGCTCGACGTTGAATGTCCATAACATATTCCTTTTGGTCCACGACTTCTTCCACCTTTCCATTTACTTATGAATTTATCATATTACATTTATATTACAATCATTTATCATTTTATACTATTTTATTACAAATGTGAAATCTATATGTTAATAACCCTGATACAACCAAGGATCAGGGCGGAAACTAATGGAGAATATTATGCAGGTAGAAATGGTTATGGGGAAGGATGAAGCGATTTCCTGAGATGGATGATGCGCTTGAGGTCGTTGCCGAAGTTGAAGAGGGGAAGCAACAACAATTGTTTCGCAACACCAGACGGATGTTGGTTTTTTGAACAGCTATCGTTCCGGCATTAACGGTGTCGAGGCGATCCAAAATTTCGAGATTCGATGCCCCGGGGTGAAAGTGTTGATTCAATCAAAACATGAAGATAAAGCGTATGTGACGTACGTGTTAAAAACGGGAGTTTTTGGTTAGAGGCGTTTAATGTCGTCGGTACCGGTGGCGCCTATCTTCATCCAAACGTGACGAAGCCTTTCATCAAGGCGTATTGTCAGTGGTTGCCAGAGATGAGGAGTCATCCAGAGTTCCTGAGTAGGAATCTAAGAAAGTGGCATATCGCAGACCTTTGCATATTTTGTTGCGCAGAGAGTGAGATGTCCTACAGTTTATGATTGGCGTACAGCAACCGGATGATCGGGTTAGACCAAGATCAGCATTTTTCCCAGTATTTGGATGGTTAGTGGCTAGAGCTGTTGGACCCATATGGAGCGGTATAGTGAGTGGTGCTGATAATATTGTGCAGAGTAAGGCTGTACAATATTATCACGCAATCTGAAGAATCTTTGAATGGAGGATCTTGAACACGTTGGTTTTTACCTATCTGTTGGTGTTCGTAGGTATACCCATATATATAAGTAGAGTGCCAATGCCAAAATCATAAATCCCAGCCATGACAGTTTAAAACCTAATGACATTTATCGTCCTTTTTTCCGTTAAAGCAAAATGATGGACATGTGTCTTCATCTGTCAATGATCAAATTCGGTGATTGGCCGTCATTTGGCGTGGTTTTCTTCTGAGCAGGGCACGCGTAATTTCATGGAAATATATGGTGAACGAAAGCCTTTGTCTTTTCATTTTTGACGCCATTATATGCTGGATTCTGTCGATTCATGGCGTCAAACGTTTGTACTCTGACATCATTTGTAAACACGCTTTTCATTAACGTTTCGCTACTCTAAAGCTTCATTTTAATTTTGGCAGAGGCTCAGAAAAAACAGAGGAACTTCAGATGAAAAAGTAAAAGAGAGTCCTTATTTGGCTCTCTTGTTATTGCTCAATCTATTTAGGAAATGGCTGACCGACTTTTCAAGAAAGAGACGTATGAACTTGATTTAACCGGTCTACTTTTTTAGGAAGACGTCAACTCCCTTGAATTTCGGTATTCCTCGGAGGATTCATGCTCCATTTTGAAATCTCCAGATCAATATAGCCTTCTGTTGCAAAGAGTTCAATACCCTGGCTGCTACTCGATGGAAAGATGCGTGCTGTGAACACGTAAAAACCTTCATTCACGAAAATCTCCAAAGAAGATGTGTCGACGAAAATATGCAGTGATAGGTGCTTGCAATCAAGTGGTTTTACTCGTTTTGTCCCATAATCTTCTGCAAAACTCTCGCCGGATTTTTGGCGGTCTAGAACAATTTCTTTGTTGACATTATCATAGTAAAGAACCGTTTCTTCTTCCTGCCCGGTGCAAATCTTGATTCCGAACATAGAGGCCGTTTGAGCGCTCATCTCACTTTTTAGTTCATAACATTGACCATTGATATCTTCATACGTTTTTGTTTCATTATCAATCGTATCGGATATAGCTGTGTGGTTTTCCCGCAGCTTTTCCATCTCCCGCACAGGTCGTTGATAAAGAGTATCGTTTTTTATAAATAGCTCCCTGGGAATGGTTAAACAATGGGCCCATTGATAACGATCGGTTGGATATTCAATCTCGGGCAATCCCATCCATCCGATTAAAATTCTTCGTCCGTCCGGTGCTAATGTTGTTTGTTGTGCATAGAATTCAAAACCAGCGTCAAGCTCCTGGAAATCTCCATGTTCAAAAGAACCATCGCTCAAATTCATAGGATTCCCGAGAAAGTAACCAGATTGGTAGATATTTTGATAGCGGTATTTTTGCGCTTCTAACCCTTGGGGCGAAAAAAGCAAAACACCTTTTCCATCTAGCTCAAAGTAATCCGGGCATTCCCACATAAAGCCAAAGTCACTTTTACTCGTCTTAACTTCACCGACAATTTCCCATTCCAAGAGATCGGAGGACCGGTAGAGAAGGATACATCCGGTCTGATTTTCGCGTTGAGCCCCGATCACCAAGTAAAATGAATCACTTTTTTTCCACACTTTTGGGTCTCGAAAATGCTGAGTATAGCCTTCAGGTGAACCTTGAATAATGGGGGCGGTGTGTTTTTTTAGATCACCTTCCTTGTCCATTACCGCTAAACATTGATAGGAATGACGCTCCCATTTATTGTCTCTCGTATTTCCGGTGTATAATAAATGTAATTGATCCTCATGGACAATCCCGCTTCCTGAAAAAGCGCCGTGGCTCTCAAACCATTCCTTGGGTTCAATGGCAACCCCTTGATCTTTCCAATGAACAAGGTCATCAGAAGTGACATGATACCAGTGTTTTAATCCGTGAACAGGGCCAAAGGGGAACCACTGATAAAATAAGTGGTATTTTTCGTTGTGAAAACAAAACCCATTTGGATCGTTGAGCAGGCCTATCGGTGGCTGTATATGATAAGTTTGGCGCCAAGGAGATTGCTCAACGGCTTTTTGTAGTTCCCCGTACTCTTCTTTTGTCATTTCAGAAAAACGTTGATAGCGTTGTTTTCGTGTCCAATTCATTTTAATCAACCTCTGTTTTTTAATCTATCTCGTCTTGCTAGAACAAAGGTAAGGGCAAATGTCGTCGTAAATGAGATCAATAAGCCTATGATGAAGTTTACAATAGATTCAGGACTTATTGCAATAATACCTGGTAAACCGGCCGGGCCTATAGCTGTAGACAAAACACTTGTAAATCCTAAATAAGCTGAAGCGATACCTGCGCCAATGATAGCAGCAATGAATGGATAGCGTAACTTTAAATTAACTCCAAACATTGCCGGTTCCGTAATTCCCAGTAAACCGGAAATTCCGGAAGCAGTCGCAATACTTTTCATTTGCGCTTCTCTCGTAATCCATATGACTGCTAGAGCTGCAGCTCCTTGAGCCACATTTGCCATGGAAGCAATAGGGAAAATAAATGACCCACCAGTCTCGGAAATGTTAGCTAATAACTGGGTTTCCACGGCAATGAAGCTATGATGCATACCTGTAATGACAAGAGGAGCGTATAAAAAGCCAAAAATGGCACTGCCAATAAAGCCGGTGGCATCATACATCCAGACCAAACCTTCGGTGAATAAATCTCCCCCGGTTCGCATAAGAGGCCCTACAAGAATGAATGTCACAATTGCTGAGGTTAATAATGTAAGCAGTGGTGTTAGTAGGTTATCCAATATTGAGGGCACAATCTTACGAAAAAGCCGCTCAAGATTTGCTAACACGTATGCAGCCGCTAATATAGGTAAAACTGTATTCTGATAGCCAACTTGCGCAATTTCTAATCCGAAAAGGTTCCAGTATGATACTTCATCTTCGACTAAAGCCTCTCCATATAGGTTTGCATCAAGTAAATCAGGATGAACCATAATCATGGCAAGGGCTGCGCCCAAATAAGGATTGCCGCCAAAGCGATTGGTGGCTGAAAATCCTATTAATATGGGCAAGAAGACGAATGCTGCGTTGGCAAATGTGTTAACCATCTCACTTAGATCTTCAATCTGGGGATATACATCTACGAGTGACTGCCCGTCAAAAAAGAGATCAGGGGCGGTTAATACGTTATAGATCCCCATCAACAACCCGCCGGCAACAATGGCTGGGATGATTGGAATAAAAATATCTGAAAGCATTTTAACAAAACGTTGAATCGGATTCATTTTTTTGTTGGCTGCTTCTTTCACTTCATCTTTACTTGATTCATCCAAATCTGTAAGTTTGATCAGTTCTTTATGAACTTTATTTACCGTTCCGGTTCCAATGATGATTTGAAGTTGACCATTGCTAAAATATGAGCCCTTCACTTCTTCGATGGCTTCAAGTTTATTTTCATCTACCCGTTTTTCGTCATGTAAGACTAGCCGTAACCGGGTAGCACAATGGGTAGCAGCAGAAACGTTTTCGCTTCCGCCTATAGCATCGATTATTGCCTTAGCTGCTTCTTGCATCTTACGTAAACCTCCAAAAGTGGTATGATCAATTGTGTTGGTTTTTAGATGTGCTCCGGCGGAATCTCATCCAGCCCCTTCACTACATCAAAACCTCCACTCCGCGTCGTGGAGTGAGCAGCGATATGGTTCGCAAATGTCGCGATTTTTTCGAGACCATCGTTAGTGAGATGGTTGATATTATTTGTGTGACGAAGAATGCCAAAGAGTACGCTGGCCATGAAAGCATCACCGGCACCCGTTGAATCGATGGCACTCACTTCATGGGGTGGGGAAAATCCACTCCTGTTTTCGCCGTAATAGTAACAACCTTTGGCACCAAGGGTGACGAAGATAAGCGAAATGTTTTTAAAATGCGTGATGGCATCTTCTACCTTTTTTTCCTCGGTCAAAAACAACAGTTCTTCCCTGGAGATCTTTAAGATATCCGCGTATCGCGCAGCTTCTAAGGAAACTTTACGAGCTTCTTTTTCGTTCTCCCATAATGCCAAACGCAGGTTAGGATCATAGCTAACGATTATCCCTTGTTCTGCGGCGAAATCTAGCGCTTGGAAGTTTGCGCTTCGGGACGGTTCGTGGGACAACGACACGGAGCCAAAATGGATAATATCTGCATTTCCGATGGTTTCCATGTCCAAATCAGACGGTTGTAAAAGTTGATCAGCACCTGGACTTCGATAGAAATCGAATGAGCGCTCACCGTCGGCTTTTAGAGATACAAAGGCAAGGGTGGTTTTCGTGTGTTCGGCCATTTGCATCGCGCTCGTATCAATGTTTAAAGCATTTAACTTCTCTAAGATTTGTTCGCCGAAAAGATCATCGCCGACTTTCCCGATGTATGACGTATTTACTCCCCATTTAGCGAGTGCGGATAACACATTCAAAGGTGCGCCGCCAATGTTTGCCTGGAAACTTGGTTTCTCGGTATTTGTCATTGGTGACATGTCTATAAGCGCTTCTCCAATTGAGATAATCTTGTTCATGTTTTGCTCCTAACACGATTCCCTTAAGATCAATTCGGTTGGAAGACGAATTGATTGGTTCCCGGAATCATCCGTTTTTATTTTGTGTAATAAAGCTTCTGCGGCTTTTTCCCCAATTTTTTCAACAGGTTGCTTAATGACAGAAAGTGGTGGGTCGGTGATTTTTGCCCATTCGTAATCATCAAAGCCAATGATCGCGATATCTTCCGGGATGGTTATTTGGTATTCTTTAAAATACGTGCAAGCGCCAATGGTCATCAAATTATTGGCGACAAACATGGCGGTAATGCCAGGTTGAGTCAGCAATTTTTCAGCGGCATGATAGCCTCCGGTAAATTTTGAATCACCTTCGAAAATTAGATTTTCATCCACGTTAATCCTGGAATGAACGAGGGCGTTTCGGTATCCGTTAATTCTTTCTCGTGTCGTGCTTAATGTGTCGATTCCTGTCACCATTCCGATTCGCTCATGGCCTCTCTCGATGAGTAGTTGCACTGCATTATATACTGCTTTTTCGCTCTCAACAGAGATATAATCGCCTGATGTCCCGTCGGGAATACGGTCGATAAAAACGATTGGAGTATTCAGGTTGAGATAAGGTTCAATGTCCTGATAATGTTCCGCGCTCGATGCGAGGATGATGCCGCTTACTTGTTGTGCTTGAAAGGTTTTAAGCTTTTCAATCTCCAATTCGAGTTTCTCATCGGTATTTCCAACCAACAATTGATAGCCTTTTTGATAAAGGTTTTGTTCAATCCCTTTAACGACGGAGGTAAAGAAATGGTTGGAGATGTCCGGAATGACAAGGCCTATGGTAAACGTTTGTTGGCTTCGGAGCGTTTTTGCGGCAAAATTCGGCGTGTAATCCAATTCATCCATGGCATGTATCACTTTTTGACGTGTGTTCTCGGCAACGAATCTTGTCTCATTAATTACGTGAGAAACAGTTGCTGTGGATACACCAGCCTTTGTTGCAACTTCACGAATACTGTTTGTTGGCATAGAAATCACGCTTTCGGTAAAGTACGTAAACGATTACGTAATCGTTTACGTATATCATAAAACATTATATGCAAATGTCAATACATGATTGAAAACGTTTTCGTCATTGTTTAGGGAAGAAAAATAGGGGAAAGGAATTGCAGAGTAACAAGTTTTGCCGTCGGTCTGGACTTAACGAAGAAAAACTTAAGTTTACGGAAGGGGCAACGATTTATGATATGAACGATAATGAGCACGGGCGCTTACAAGGGTCGGAGAATCATAGCTATCGGGACATTGATGACATGCCCGAACATCTGAAGAATGCGTTTATCGTGGTAGAAGACTATCGCTTTTATGAACACAGTGGCGTTTTTAAATGTTTGCATCGTTGTTCCCTTCATTTTGATTTCATACGAGACGTCCATTTGTAAGTGATTTAAAACATTTTTCATCGTGTATACGTCTGCTAAGGGAGGAGCATCATAGATAGTGCTGGTTCCTTTTTCACCTGTATATATATATTCTTAAAGCTGTACTTTCTGAAAAATCGCGCTCATTATAATAAGGCTGAATCCCAACGAATCTTTTTCATCAGTATTCCTTAAATACAGCGAATGTCTTTTAACAATGCACCTACCAAATGACAATCAACTAAATGACTGAATAAGTCTAATGATACTCACCACAATAAGGACACCTCCAAAGATCCGCACGAATAATGGTGCTATTTTACGACAAAGCCACCATTCCACAGCAAGTGCTTTTGTCCGGAAAGACAAAACAGATCTCGAAGCCTTTTACACAGGGCTTGAAAAAGGGCAGCTTATTGCTGTGGAGTATAAGCAAAACAACGGTTTCGCGAATATCTATAATTTAATGCGTCGATCCTATGCCGATACCCGAAAAGCGAAAGTCGAAGCTCAATCCTGATAGCAACCCCGCTGTCAGGGTTCTTTTTTTTGATGGCCGGTCCAGTTGGTTACATTCAAGTGAAAACCCGTGTTTAAGATGAAGATGTTTTTATTATACAGCATGATGGTGGCTTTGATTATCCTATTTGGTTCCGTTAGTGTGTTCAATCCGTGTTCTAACTCGCTTCCCCATTCGTTCCCTGAAAGCAATGTCTAACCCCACACGCGCAGAAATCGTCCACCTTACCGCTGTCCTATTAACAGGGTTGTGCGCAATCATTATGTGCATCGGTTCTGCTTTTTGACCCATAATAACGATTAATGTGGAGTAAAAATAAAGTTCTTTACTTTTATGCAACAATCGCGCTTCGTTCGTAAATCAGTCTATTCATCATCGACATATTCAAGAATATCCCCTGGTTGGCAATCCAATACTTCACAAATGTCCTCTAAGGTGTTAAAACGAATGGCTTTCGCTTTTCCTGTTTTTAAAATGGATAAATTGCTTGTTGTAACCCCCACTTTTGAAGCCAACTCGTTCAAAGACATTTTTCGTTTTGCCATCATGACATCTAAATTAACTTGAATCAATTTTTAACCCCGCCTTATATCGTAAGTTGATTTTCTTCTGCGATCTTTACCGCCTGGTTAAAAATTTGAGCAACGGCTAAGATGGCTATCCCTGCAAATAACATGCCATATTCCATGTCATAGCTTATGGAAAAAGGAACATTGCTAAAATCAACACTTCCCACAAAATCATTTGCCAAAATGATCGCCGGTACATTACTTAAGAAAGACAGGAATATGAGGATCCATCCAACATTTCTGATATTATTCGCATTTTGTTGGATGAAAATATACTTATTAGATAAATTTTTGAAGAATTTCCTTATGCTCATTAACAAAGCAATAAGTAACAATAACATCACAATGAGCGATACGAAAAACATATGACTAAAGAAAAAACCGACCTCCTGAGGAATGTCAAAAGAAAATACACCTAATCCTATACTATAACTCGAAGCATCACCAACTGGCTGGAATATCCATATGGCAGTTAAAAAAAGCACACCTAACATCATGCCGATAATTCCAATAATTGAAATAATATGCATGACCTTGTAAAAAATTTTCTTACCTTTCGTCATTTTCATTTTCACTCCCTTTGTTAAACATCGTATCCTCATAATAACATTTATAGGTTGATTGTCAATTAATTTTTATTGTTTTTCAATAAAAATATAATGATGTTTAATAAAAAGGACTGCTGAATAACGGAAAAAGACTGACACATGAGCATTTTCCATTGGTGTTGTCAAAGCTAGATGCAAGGAAAACCATCCTATAAGCAAAAAACCTTTGCACTTCTGGCAACGTACGGAGGGACGGTGCTGCAATGGCGAGACCCCAGCGGAAAAACGGACGCGTCAAGCCCCGCAGCGCCGGTTTTGCGCGAGGAGGCTTGACCGTTCGTCCGCGGAAAGCGAAGCCATGGAAGCGCCATCCCGGCTTCAGCTGATAGCTGCAAGTTGTTCAGCAGTCCCTAAATAAGGGAGGAAATGCTCATAAAAAGACCTTCTAAAAGGAAGCCCTACGTTCTACTCCTAATAATATGGTGTGGTTCTATTTTATTCCGCAAAAGCGCCTCGCTCGACAAGTTCTGTTATAAACGCTTTATAGCGCGAAATACAGAGGGTTTTAAAAGACACCCTAACTTTACAACCGAGGATGGGAATGACGGAACCACGTTTCCCGAAACCATCCCGTCAATCCTCCTGCATGCGTCGTAACGGACAGGTTACGGGGTTTGAAGTACAGGTAGATTCGGCAGAACGAAGGCTGGAGCCACTCGGGAAAAGAGAAGGTATGCCGACGGATATGCCGCACGGCTGAAAAACTGGATAGGGTGAGAATGGTTTCCACAGAAGGAAACTGACGAACGCCCGAATATACAGGTCTAGATTTTGACTATAGGGAAACCTATAGGCCATTTAACGATGGCGTGAGTGGTGTGAAGTAAAACTAGGCGCTCTGAAACACGCTATACCGAACAACGGCGGTATCCAGCTCACAGGCTTAGAGGGAACACCTACGTCCAGTATCTAAAGCTAAGTTGTAAGGGACTTGGAAAACAAGGACCATTGAAACAAGGACTGTCATCCGAAATGGTTGCTATAAGACTTAATGTCGAAAGGCATTTATCCTTGCGAGGGTAGGGGCATGACCAAGGAAGCTCCTGTAATGGGAGGGGAGGAATAGCCCCAAGTCTAGCGAATGGAACGATCATTTTCCAAACGTGCATTGCATCGATCGGGTAAGAACGTGGGAACATCACTCTTTCGGGAGGGATGCCACAATGCAAGCTTTACGTTATTGGGATTACTACGATATGACGGAAACATTTACGGATTTGTATGAAAAGTCCATCGAACGCCAAAGCTTTTCTCGTCTTTATGATGTCATCACAGCACGGGAAAATATCCTTTTAGCCTATCGGACCATCAAATCCAACAAAGGTTCAAAGACATCGGGAACCGATGGGAAAACCATCGCCGATTTAAAATCGTGGTCGGAAGAAGAATTAATTACTGAAGTCCGAAACAAACTCAAAAACTATTGCCCAAAGAAAGTCCGAAGGAAGTGGATTGAAAAAGATAACGGAAAATGGCGACCACTGGGTATTCCATGTATACTCGACCGTATGATCCAGCAATGTTTTAAACAAGTGCTGGAACCGATTGCGGAAGCGCAATTTTACAATCACAGCTATGGATTTCGCCCTCTTCGGTCTGCCCATCATGCAATGGCAAGAATCCAAACGCTGATCAATACTGCCCAGTTCCATTTCGTGGTAGACATTGATATAAAAAGCTTCTTTGACCATATTAACCATACGTTACTCATTAAGCAACTATGGCACTTGGGCGTGCAAGATCGAAAAGTCTTGGCTTGCATTTCGAAAATGCTCAAGGCGGAAATTGATGGAGAAGGTAAACCTACCTGCGGCGTACCGCAGGGTGGATTGTTATCAACTTTACTTTCAAATATCGTGTTGAATGATTTAGACCAATGGGTCGCCGGTCAATGGGAGTTCTTCCCTTTGTCAAAGCCCTATCAATCCAAAGTTGGGGAAAGAAATGCCAAGAAACGCAGCCGACTCAAAGAAGGTTACCTTATCCGTTATGCAGATGACTTTAAAATCCTCTGTAAAGATGGGGAAACGGCACAGAAATGGTATCATGCGGTTCGCTTATACCTGAGAGATCGTTTGAAACTGGATATATCGCCAGAGAAATCCCATATTGTGAATATGCGGAAAAGGGAATCGGAATTTCTCGGGTTCACCATCCGTGCGGATAAAAAGGGCAATAAGAGAGTCGCGCGTACAGGGATCAAAGCAAATAAAAAGCAGAAAATCAAGCAAAAAGCGAAAGAGCATATTCGAAGGATCAAAGCTTCACCTTCTGCACTCAATGCGCTCCTTTTCAACAGTTTTGTTTCAGGACTTCATCATTATTTTAGACGAGCCACAAAAGTAAATCTAGAGTTCTCACGTCTTGCCTATGATCTACAAGCCTATATCTATAACCATCTCAAGCCGGTCGGGAGATACGAACATCCTGCCAATCCGCCACCAGTTTATCATAAGCTCTATAGTTTGGGTTTCAAAACGTTCAAAATCGCCGGTGTGTATTTATTTCCACTTGCCGACGTGAAAACGGCGAACACTAGGGGGTTTACTCCTGCGCTTACGCCTTACACGAAGAAAGGCAGGGAAGGCATACACAAACAGCTACGTCCTGATATCCAACGTGAGATTGGCGTTTTGATGACCTCAACGCTTCCGAATCGAAGTGTGGAGTATATGGATAATCGGATCAGCCGATATAGCATGAAAATGGGGAAATGCGAAATCACAGGCAATGACTTGCTGGCTTCAGACGTCCATTGCCATCATTATACCCCAACATGTTTAGGTGGAACCGATCAATTCAACAACTTACGAATCCTTCATAAAGATATACACCGACTCATCCATTATACCGACAAAGAGAAGATAAAGATGCTCCTCCGTCGGTATAGTATTACTGCATCTATGCTTGAAAAGATCAACAGATATAGAGAAAACTGTAGATTATCAAAAATCGAGCAATCCTAAACACGAAAGTAACGGGGAACTTATGGTCAAGTATATGTCGTTAGATGGAACGCGGAGTGCTGGGAAACTAGCACGCTCCGTGTGGAGCAGGGGAAAAGCCGGAGATAACGTCAAACGCTTACCTATTGCTGACCGATTAAAGAAGGTCTACTTTCATCTCGTCTGAAAGTTCTTCGTGGTGGGCACGTCGTTCTTCTTGATTCAAATCAACAATCCCACTAAGTTGAAATTCTGTTTCACTGGCTTAATTTTCAACCTCTTCAACTTCACCTGTCGTTCGGTCAACTTCATAACTTGATATTAATGGAGACCCTATTTTTTCGTCATCAGATTCAGCAGAAAATATATTTACTTGATATATATCATCATTTTCTTCCACCGAGAACTGGTACACATCCAGAAAATCTGCTATTTCAGGCTCATTTTCTTTTATATAATCAATAACATGCTCCTCTGCCTCATCTTCTGTCATTGGAGAATGCTTTTCGTTATTTTCATCTGTTTCTTCCTGGTTGTTATTAGAATCATCGTTCTCGTCTTCCTCTTCGATTGCATCAAGTTCTTCGTCCGTATCGTCTGCTTCTTCATTTTCAGTTGTGTCATCATCAGTGTTCGATGCACCATCGCCTGTCGTTTCTTTTTCATCATCCCAGCAAGCAGCGAACAATAATACACTTAGAAACATTGCGGATGCTGTTTTTGTGAATGTTTTCATCGCGTATCCCCCGATCAATTAAGTATTTGCTATATATGTATTAATAGTCATAATTTTAACATATAAAAGCAATTTTCTCCTCAGAGTTACTAGTCATAATAACTGCTTTATTCCAAAGTACACAACTATTTTTCCTAGTAAAGAATATTTTTTCCACGAAACAATTAAAAAACCCGTGTTTATGTTCCAATCACGAACACATGAACACCGACAAAACAGAAGAGAGGATGCACTGGGAAGGCTGCCTAATCAAAATGGCAATGGACGAACAGCACGGTTACTCATGAATTTTGAGCTGATGAGAGCTGGATATTTGCCGGTGATTATTCAAGTCGATGAGCGGCAAAAATATTATGAAGTGTTAGATCATGCTGGTGTACACAACGATTATGCGTGGCTTATTGATATGGTGGCGTCTCTTGAAATAACGACACTAGAAGAATATTTAAAATTAGTATGAAAGCATTTCGCAACATGTCCGAAGAAGCGCGCAGACGCCAACGAATCGAGATGGAAAAAAATGATCGATCCGGCTATATCGACCGGGAACTCAATGGCATTTATGCCCAACCGAACCCAGCATCCGCGTCAGAATTGCAAAAAAATCCACGGAGTATGCAAAACGAATGGAAGAAAAAAATAAATAAATGTACAAACAATCTCTGATGTTTATGATGGAGCTTATGTCTAGTCAGATGGAAGCAAAGAAGATCTTGAAGAAGCAAGAGAAACCGTTCGTCATTTTCGAAAACACCGTAATGATTATGGATCTGAAAATAAATAACACCTAAAACCGTTCGTCTTTCTCGGCGGTCGATTTTTTTGGTGACAGATCATTCCTATTTTGCGGCAGCAGAAACCCCATGGAATCTCTATGTGATACGTATATTGTTGCGCACGTCGTACGAAACGACATACACGCCTACGTTTAACATCTTAATACACACAAATGTACATACACGGTATCACACGACATGCACACAGCGTATAGCACAAACAAAAAAGTAGCTATCCCCACCACGGTTTAACTACTTTAATAATCCCTCGCCCATTAAGTTCTATAAGGCCTTCATAATTGGTGATGAGAAACGAGAAACAGCCTAGGAAATGGTCCGACCTTGTTGTTCTAATCAGAGGGATCCTCTTCTCATTTGTGAAATTCGTTGATGAAGCTGAGGATAAAGGCTGATTTTTCGATATAAGGTTGTCCTTCCAATCCCAAGGAGTTTTGCTGCTCGTGACAAATTACCGTTGGTTTCGTTTATTACAGCAGCAATTCGTTCGTGTTCAGTCCCATTTGCATCGTCTTGCGATTGTTGTTCATTAAGTTGTAAATCTTCCTTTTTGATGTGTGTTGATTCTCTCATAAAATAAGCTTGGTAAACCGCTTGTCGAAGTGTGTGTTGAAGTTCACGTATATTTCCCGGCCATTGATGATCCATGATTTGCTTTCGCGTGGGATCATCCACATAAAATTGTTTGACATTTAGCTCTAGCGACATTTTTTCAAGAAAGTGATTTGCAAGGGTTAATACGTCTGTGCGATTGCGCAACGGCGGAAGTTTAATCGTAAGGGCGGATAAACGATAATACAAATCTTTGCGAAAACGATTTTCATTGATGTCATTGGTTAAATCGCGATTGGTCGCTGCAAGTATTCGTACATCGACGGGTTCCGGATGATGGGACCCTAAGGGTGTGATGTGTTTATTATCTAGCAATCTAAGCAGTACGGTCTGCATGGATAAAGGCATTTCACCGATTTCATCAAGGAATAGCGTCCCCTTGTGGGCTGCCTTGATTTTGCCGATGTTTCCTTTTTGGTTCGCACCTGTAAAAGTTCCTTTTTGAAACCCAAACAATTCAGATTCGATGAGTGATTCCGGGATTGCTGCACAATTGACTGGGATAAAATCTCCCTCTCTTTCACTCGTATGATGGATGTCTTGAGCGATAACATCTTTTCCCGTTCCGGTTTCTCCCTGTATAAGCATTGTGGTGTCGGTTTTGGATGTATGACGGGCAAATTGCAGAACACGTTGGGCTTTATCACATTCCCATGTCGTTTGCGCTGGATCGTTCTCTGTCGGGTTATGACTTTTTGTCGGGAGACTTAAAATAGAACGGAACAATTTTTGCCTATCATCTTTGATTGCTTCCGTCATCCAAATATTTGAGTTAGCTTTCATGCGGATGTTGCTTTTAGAATCTTGCGTAGTCAAAAGGTGGTCGATCGAGTGATGATCAAACCAGTGGGATAGAGATTTGCCGATGCACTCATTTATTGGTTGCTTGAGGATTTGAGCAGCTTTTTGATTCAGTTGTTGGATGATAGCGTTTTGATCAATGGAAATAAGGGGTTGATTCAGTTTTTGGGATACTGTTTCTGTTTCCTGTATCGCTAGGGTTAATTCTTTCTTTGCGCCATGAAACAGAAGTTGTGATTGACATGCCTGGGCAGCCGCAACAACCATTCCAAAGGTATGGGGGTGGTGTCGTCTTGCGTCACCGCTTACGTCGAGAATCCCTAATAATTCTCCTGCAGGGGAATATAAAGGAGAAGAATAGCAGGTCAAAAAATGATTTTCTTGGGTGAAATGCTGCATCCCGACAACACTTACGGATCGATTTTCGTAAATAGCCGTACCGATGGCATTTGTCCCTTTCACATTTTCACTCCAATTTGCTCCTGCATCCAACCATACTTTTTTAGCGCGTTGCAAAAAAGGCGAATCTCCACGGTTAAATACGATATAACCATCCGGATCAGCCACAATAATCGTAAACAGAGAATGTTTTAATTGGGAGTATAACTGTTCCAAAATTGGTGAGCATGCTTGAAATAGTTCTTGAAGCCTTTCTTTGCGATCCTTAAGCTCTCCACCGGTTAGAAGGTCGTTATCAACATATGATGGATCTACACCATAACTTTGACTTCGCTCCCAGGAAATTTCCAGTTGCCGGTCTTTATCATATATCGAACCCATAAGCGTCTATACCTCCCCAATATCAAAAATTCCCTCTATTCTCAAGATAATATGAATCATGATCGGATTCAAGTAGTTTTTATCATATGACAAGTGTTTCATATGTTCATATTTGTGTTCGTGGAATGGAACAATTGAAACAATACCGTCATTTATAAAAGGGTTGTCCAAGGTGATGAAAGCGTTTGCTTGTTGGCATGACTTTTGCAATGGAAATGAATGAATAACGAAAGGAGGGTATGCTTTCTCTGCCGTGGTCTGGAAACCAAGAAAACACCAAGAAACGAAATATAATTTTCAGAAAGGGTGAGAGGTAAATGAAAGCAGCTGTTGTCAACAATTTTTCACAGGACTTGGAAATTAAGGACGTTTCTGTGCCTGAACTGGAATATGGTGATGTACTGATTAAAGTGCATACATGTGGTGTTTGCCACACGGATTTGCATGCCGCCACGGGGGACTGGCCGGCAAAACCAAATCTACCATTGATCCCTGGACATGAAGGGGTGGGAATCGTTGAAAAAGTTGGTGAGGGAGTAAAAACTGTTAAGGTTGGCGATAGAGTAGGGGTCCCTTGGCTTTATTCAGCATGTGGTGAATGCGAATATTGCCTTGTAGGTAAAGAAACACTTTGTCCAGACAGGCTATACTCCGGTTATTTGGTAGATGGGGCTTATGCGGAATACTGTAAGGCTCCGGGGAACTATGTTGTTAAAATTCCAGACGAACTTGACGCTGTTGAAGCTGCGCCAATTTTATGTGCCGGAGTGACGACTTACAAAGCGTTGAAAGTATCAGGTGCCCAACCTGGAGATTGGGTAGCTATTTATGGTATTGGCGGACTTGGGCATATTGCAGTGCAATATGCAAAGGTGATGGGATTTAACGTTTATGCGGTTGATATTCAGGATGATAAGCTTTCCCTTGCAAAAAAATTAGGAGCAGATAAAACGGTTAATAGTGCAAAAACGAATCCGGATGAGTCTATTCAAAATGATATTGGGGGTGTCCAGGCTGCGATCAGTGTAGCAGTTGCCCAGAAACCGTTTGAACAAGCCTATCATTCTATAAAAAATGGCGGGACATTGGTAGCTGTTGGTTTGCCCAGCGATGAACTTCCTGTGCCCATTTTTGATACGGTTGCCAATGAAATCACAGTAAAAGGCTCCTTTGTTGGAACGCGAAAGGATCAACAAGAAGCGTTAGCATTAGCGGCTCAAGGAAAAATTAAGGCTAACATTTCAACAGAATCTCTAGATAATATAAATGAAATATTTGAGCGAATGGAACAAGGGAAGATTGATGGAAGAGTTGTACTAAAAATTAGTGAATAGAGAAAGAAATTTGTGTGAACGTCATCAAGGAGGTTTTTATATGCATTACGCAAAACCGGGAACGGCCAATGCAATTGTTGATTTCAAGTCGCGCTATGATAATTTTATCGGCGGGGAGTGGGTCGCGCCTGCGGATGGGGAATATTTTGAAAATGTTAGTCCCGTCAACGGTCAGGTTTTCACGGAGGTTGCACGTTCAAAAGAAGCGGATGTCAGCCGAGCGCTGGATGCCGGCCATGAAGTGAAAGCCGGATGGGCCGCTACTTCCGTGGCGGATCGTTCTCGTATCTTGAACAAAATCGCGGATCGCATGGAAGAGAATATGGAAAAACTCGCTGTTGCGGAAACATGGGATAACGGCAAGCCGGTTCGTGAGGCGTTAGCGGCGGATATTCCCAACGCGATTGACCATTTTCGGTATTTTGCCGGTGTGATACGTGCTCAGGAAGGCGGCGTATCGCAAATTGATGAGGATACGGTGGCGTATCATTTTCACGAGCCCCTCGGGGTAACCGGGCAGATTATTCCCTGGAATTTTCCCCTCCTCATGATGTCTTGGAAAGTGGCGCCAGCGCTAGCCGCCGGAAACTGTACGGTTTTAAAGCCTGCTGAACAGACCCCCGCCTCCATCAATATTTGGCTTGAGATTGTGCAGGATCTGCTCCCGCCCGGTGTGCTCAATGTCGTGCAAGGCTTTGGCCTGGAAGCCGGAAAGCCGCTCGCCCAAAGCGATAAAGTCGATAAAGTGGCGTTCACCGGCGAAACGACGACGGGACGAATGATTATGCAATACGCGTCCGAAAACATTATTCCGGTCACGCTTGAGCTTGGTGGGAAATCACCGAACATTTTCTTCGCCGATGTCATGGACAAGGACGATGGCTATCTTGATAAAGCGCTGGAAGGATTCGTCATGTTTGCCCTCAATAACGGGGAGGTCTGCACGTGCCCGTCACGCGCGCTCATCGATGAATCCATCTACGACGCATTCATGGACCGTGCTTTGAAAAAGGTAAAAGAAATCAAGGGCGGCGATCCCCTGGATACGAATACGATGATCGGGGCACAGGTATCTGAAGAACAGTTGGAAAAAATCCTTTCCTATTTTGATATCGCCAAGCAAGAAGGTGCCGAAGTCATCACCGGTGCCAATCGCAAAAAATATGAAGGCGATCAGGCTGATGGCTATTATGTCGAGCCGACGATTTTCAAAGGTCATAACAACATGCGCGTCTTCCAGGAAGAAATTTTTGGCCCTGTCGTTTCCGTGACAACGTTCAACGGCCACGATGAAGCACTAGAGATTGCGAACGATACACTGTACGGCCTTGGCGCGGGTGTTTGGTCACGCAACATCAACACGGCCTATCGCTTCGGCCGCGCGATTCAGTCCGGGCGCGTCTGGACGAATTGCTTCCACGCGTACCCGGCGCACGCGGCCTTTGGCGGCTATAAAAAATCTGGGATCGGGCGCGAAAACCATCTCATGATGCTTGATCACTATCAACAAACGAAAAACTTGCTCGTCAGCTATAGTGAAGAACCGCAAGGATTGTTTTAAAAAGGAGGAATCCCTATGGTGGAAAGCGTCCGTGCCGCTGACGAGACGATCTGGTAGCTACACTCTCGAAAAGAAGCACGGACTGCTTTTCACCTATCAGGTGAATGCTGTGACGGCCGTTCTCTGATGTGTTTTCCAAAAGATGAATAAAGTGACATTTATCGCTGTGATATTGGCGGCATGTCCTTCTATATCGCGAAGGATCAGTATGAGTATTGGAAACACATGTAAGTTTAAAATATAGTCGTGAGGCTTTCCCCTACACCAAGTGTAGATCAAACCATCGAGGAAACAGGGGAAGCCGTCCGTCATTTCCGAAAACGTCGAGATGATGAATTTGAATATAATAAAAGTTTTGGTACAATCTTTCTTCCACAAAAGCGCTCGATTCAGGAAGATTTATCTCTTTCATGATCACGATTTGGCTTTTTTCCAGATCGTACGACCAACCAGATGATAAAACTAACGAAGGATACAAAAGTAAAAAGAGCAATATTGGCAGTACCTATAATACCCACTTTATCCCTCATTCACTGTTCCAGATTTGTCCCTGATTGCTTAAGACATGATTAATTTTCACGGGAAGAGTCCGAGGTTTTAAGTTTTTTCTTTCTTATAACCTCTGTCACAGCAATACCTATCACAATATAGCCTGTCATCAGCCATCGATTAGTTCGGTCTGTGAATCCCGGATCGTATACGAACAAAAACAAAGTAAGAACAACGCCGATAAGAAGAAAAATGTCTCGATACCATATTTTTCCTTCCCGCCAGTTGCCTGATAATAATTCAAAACCCTTTATCAAAAAGAAAAGACCAAAAAGGATCGTTACCATTAACCAAATCGGCATAGAATTTGGAGGGAGTGCGATGAGAAGAATAACTGCGTATACGAGCGTTGCACCCCTGAGCCATTTTAAAGTCGTTTTGTAATACTTTTTATTTTTTTGAACATCGATAGTAACACCTCAACAACCACGCCTGCATACACTATCAAAATTATTATAATGAGGGCGATTTCTCAGAAAGTGTAGCCCCAAGGATTATATATATAACTGGAGCAGCAGGCGTGATCAAAAATATGAGCCTAACTGCAATAGAAGGCATACCTATATATTCAGCTATTCCCCCGCAAACGCCTACGATCGCTTTATCTGTACTCGATTTTTGCAGCTTTTTCAATATGGACCCTCCACAAGGTTTATTTACAAAATCATTTAGTCAAGTATTTCCCCTACTTAAGAATGGAATAAACCCTTTTTTCAACTTAAATGGAGGTAATGATGATGTAGCCGGGGTGGAACACAATGGCCTATGGGATCCGATTCTGTCCGTTATACTGTTCACCCACTCCCTCCTTGCAGAAACATGTTTGAGGCTGGTTGGGACATCGATCCTGCATAACAAGCGAAACTATGATGAGGGAATATGAGGCGTATGTTTGTGCGATTCATGATTTCATGAAGGAGCAAAAAAAGAAGATGCCCACGGATAAACCGGATCATCTCCATGCTTTTTTGGTCCGCAATTTTGGTAATTGAAGCGTAGAAGTGGACTTATCATTTACATATCGATTAGCAGAACGCCTTTGGTTTTACTAATGGGGCATCCTGCTAGTGCAGCGTGTCGGAAATAAGCGATTACAACGACGACCGGGAGACCGGATTAGGGCTTCAACCTGGGATTAGTGATCGATTGGATGAAATGTCCACAGCCCGAGATAAGGTATCAAAGGCTATCGTCAATGATCGAATGTCTTCTTGCGAAGCAGGATTCCCCGGTCCCCATGAAACGGTTCATGGGGACCGAAAACGAAAGCCAATCGCTCGTTCGGTCGCCATGAGGCAGCCATGCCAACCGAATTCTTTCGATACAAGCCTTTTTGGCAATCATGAAGCGGCTATGGCGCCCGAACGTTTTCGGTTCAGGCCATTACAGTCGTCATAAAACGGTTATGGCGACCGAACACGAGAACCGACCGCTTTTTCGGTCGCCATGAAGCGGTCAATGGTCCGCTAGGGAGCCAGAAGCGTTGACGCCGAACTTCTTCCAAGTGTCCCCGTGATCAGGTCATTCAGCCACCTTGCATAGGGCAATGATGATTGGCAATGACCGCTACGGAAAAACACGACGCTTTCCGTGGGCCCCAAGCTCAGCCTCCCCGGAAAAAAGACGTTCGCTTTTTTCCTGCGGGGTCTTCGCTCTGCGCTTTCCCACAGGCGTCTACGTGTTTTTCCTTCGCTCGCTAGTGTTATTCCCATATTTAATCACGACTATCACCCATTGATGTTAGTGTTGACCTCGGTTTAATTTGAAAAATTCTTCATTACTATTTAAAAAAAGTATCATAGGTTATATCATGATTTTTCCACAAAAACGCATGAGCGAATTATTTACAATCTAAACCTGGATGATGAAAAAAGCATTAGTGTCAAAAGCCGTAGAGTTTTTACAAAGTATTCGTGTTGCGAATGGCTTTCCGTGCTGATTACTTCCAATTATTGTTGCTTATTCCTGTATATTTAAGCTATCATTTAAATATATACTGCCATTAAATTGAAGCATTGCTTGCTCGAGTGAACGCGACGTTGAGTGAGGAGTAACACTTTAAAAAGAAATACAATCGAAAGGGCATAGAGTCAAATGGACAATCACGAAGATATGAATTTTTATTGGTCAAAAAGAAGAGGAATTCTCATCATTGCCGCATCACTTTTTTTCGCAGCACTGATGGGCGTGGTAACTTACCTTTTATATTCAACGCCGGGTTTTTTATTTACTCTTTTTGCGCTACTTGGCTCAGCGTTAACTTTGTTCTTTTTATTTGGAACTGTGGCAGTATTGAAACGCATAATCTTCAACTTTGATCCTGTGATGACCATTTATGAACATTCATTTCTTCATTATGTTGGCAGCGAAGTGATCGAAATACCATTTAGGGATGTTTGTACAATATATTATATGAAAGATCATGGAAATAACGCTGTAGGCTTTATCTTTTTTGACAACCAATATTACTATGAAAGGCTTCCCAAATCACTGAAGGCGGCAAGATCCATTAATAAAGCGACAAACCATAGCGATGTGCCATTGGTAAATTTTAAATGGGGTCAGGTCAAGCATGGGAAGAAGTTGACTAAAGAGCTAGAGAAAAGGATGCCACATGCTGAAATTAAAAATGAAGGTATATCCAGGGAATCGAAGCCGAGATCGAACCCGAAAATTTATTTATTTGGATTCTTGAAAAGGCTTTTGGCCCTGTTTATAGCAAGTGTTGCCTTAATTATGTATGAGATAATGATCAATGATGTACAAGCGAGTACATTGGATGATTATAATCCTATATATATTAACGTATCTGATGAACCGATTTTTTTGTTCTCGCAGATTTTGGTTTTCTTCATTGTTTTTTTATGGTTGGAGACCATTTTTCAAAAGAACCATCCTTCAACCGTTCGTATATTATCGCTTGCTTCTACCGTGATTTTTATTTTTTCCCTTCCGTTCATATACTTGGGGATCCATTCATATGATCTCGTTTCGGAAGAGGGCGTTTATGCATCTGAATATTGGTCGTTTGCTGACCCCGTATTTAGAGGTTGGGAAGAGGTTTCCAGTCTAACGGTGGATTATAACGTTACGACGAATGATGTAGACGAACCGGATAACGTTTATCCCCGGATCTCTTTCAATTATGATGATGGCTCTTACACGGAATTTATAAACACCGGCAACAGTGCAGAGGTCAATGACTTTACCGGTTTTGTTGCGGCGCTTGAGATAGCTGAAGAACAGAACATCCCGATGTCAGTTGAACAACCCTTGAATGATGAACTCGTGGAAGTCATTGAAGATGAAGTCGGTTGGTCTGATGAGGAAAAAGAAGAAATTTACAACCTTTATTCTCCCTAACGCGTAATTCACGTACGGAATGTTTTTGCTCCATGAGCCACTAATATGCTTGCATATATCTTATGAAAAGTCTATCTTAGACGATAGAATAGTAATTATTTACATATTGGAGGTTTATCAATGAAACAGTATCGGTACATATTGTTCGTGGTTTCTGCGTTATTGTTGGCGGCATGCGGGGATTCCGAGGAAACCGATGCCGAGCCGGAGAATGGCAATGATGAAACGGCAACAGAGGGTAGTGAGAACGAGAGGGAGGACACCGGCAATGAGGAAGAAGATGCTGCCAATGAAGAAGGGGAAAATGGTGAAGGTGTAGAGGCCTCTGATCCTGATGTGTCGGTTGATGAGGATAATGCAACTGAGGAAGATGAAGGGGGAAATGGTCAGGGGGTAGAACCAGGCGATCCCAATGATACAAATTTGGTCGAATTTCAACGCATCAATTGGATGATGGGATCCCCTGAACGAGAACCAGAGCCGGGCATTTGGCTATATACAGAAGACGATCATACCGAAGGCGATGAAGATACGTTTGATTTTGACGAGCATGATGTTTTGCACTATCAAACCGATGATTATATGGGGCATACCCTTCGGGCGCAGCAAATCATCCTTGAAGATGACGACACAGCCAGAATTATTGTTGATATCCACAGTGAACCGAATGACAGTGACGATGAAGAAGATTACGAAATGCCAAGGCAACATCTGAATGTAGAAAAAGATGTGCTAAGAGATAAAAGCTTTATCGTGGAAGTGGAAGATGGGGAAGAGCTAAACATTGAATAAAACAGTCAAATTCCATGACTGTTTTTTCATTTCGCATTTATTTGGAGGGGAGGAGATCCTGTGACAAAAAAGAATGTTTTTATCATTAGTGGCGGTGTTGCACTTTTTTTAATCATTGGTATTGGTATAGCGATTGGTGTTTCCGGGTCGAATGATCCGCAACAACTCACCGAAGATTTTCATGATGCCATCCAGGAAAACGATGTAGATGCTTTTAAAGATGTGGTCGAGGTTGATTCGGATATGGCATGGCCAGACGAGCAAATCGAAACCACGTTAGAGATGATGCATGAACCTGAATATTTTGAGGAAACGATGCAAATTCTCAATATTCAAGCCAGTTATTATGAAGATGAAGACATGATGCCTGCGGGAGAGGTTAATATCCATGAGCTCTTAAATATGGGGGCATTTTATATTGAAGAGGAGGATAATGTTTTAGGTAACAGCTATAACCTTCGTGTTCGTCCTTATCACCTACAGGTTTCCGCTGATGCCGATGCCGACATCCATTTTTTAGGCGATGCATATAAGATCGAAGAAGATGGATAGGAAACATTAGGGACGTATGGTCCGGGCGTGTATTCGATTCAGGGTGAATCGGAATCGGCGTACGCGTCAAATCAAGAGGAAAGCGAAATCACGCTCTTTGATCAAGAGAATTTTGAAGTGGAACATTCGATGAATTTATCCGGTGATCCTATATCCGTTGAATCGACGATGCCGAATACGGTGGTTTTTATTGATGGCGATGAGGTTGACCAGATTGAAGAGGAGGACCTGGAGGATTCTGAAGGGATGCTTCAAAGTGATGAAGGAAAAGAGATTGGCGATGTCAGCGCCGGTCACGAGATCCATGGAGAAGTAGAACTCCCTTGGGCAACAGCCACATCTGACCCTGTGGAAGTCGAAGAGGATACGAATACCTATACGATTACACCTGACCCTGTTTCGGAAGAAGAGACCGAAGAAGCTCTCACTCAAGTGATCAATGACTACATGACGGATCGTATGGAAGCGCTCACCGAGCAAGATATGGACGTTTTGGATACCGATGCCATATCCGAAGAAATTGAATCAGATATTGAATCGGATGTTCAGGACTATGATGACGAGAATTATTTAGAAGGGGACGTGTTAGGCACCCGTATTGATTTTGGTGACGTAGACTATCGATATGCTGATGGCGGCACTCATACGCTTTCGATACCTGTAGAAAGTCATGAAGACACGAGACAAAACCGGGAAATCGGAGGCGATGAGGATTTCAGCGAGGATCATCAGCAACTTATTGTCCAAATGATCTATGAGGATGATACATGGATCGTAGATGAAGTAGATTATGACAACACAGTCATGCCTGACGAGCCATACATGACCGGTGATCGAGTGGTAGAAACGGAATTCGACTAAACCTTATTGGAAGAACCCTTCTCTTTGGTATTGAATAACACCAAGCGCCGCATTCCTCTTCTATCTCCATTGAGTAAGAAGGGAGGGGGCTAGGCGCTTTTTTCCTTCTTTTTCGATATATTGCTTCACAACGTCGAGTGTGGCACCACCCGTGCAAAAAATTATATAATTTTTCCTCGTCTCAGCAGCGTTATTTCCTGTTTTTGGTTGGCTAGGAGCAAAAGGAGCTAGTGCTACATGGAACGGCATCGTTAGTTCTGTTGATAATATTGTACAGGGTAAGACGATTCAATGGCTAACGACGCAATCTGAAAAAGCTTATAATGGATTCAGGAATATCGCGCAAAATGCAGGTCAATACGTTGGCCACAAATATAATGAATTCCAGTTCCGCTGGAATAATTTTAAAAATAATGTCATAAAAAATATATTAAGGTTGATATTTAGAATATAGGTAATGTTGACCTTTCATACAAGTCAGAGGTGTCTAGGGTGAACAAGTTTTGGGATGTCATGGCAATACTATCTAGTATATTCTTGGGTGTATTTATCTTTCTAGGGTTTGTTACTCCCGACGTGCTTAATGATATTGCACAGAATAATCTTCTATTTTTTGTAGGTAGTATAACGTTAATGTTATTTGGACTTTTGGGGGTAAATAGAAGGTACACTGAAGATAAAAAAGTGACATTTAAAATGGCTGTAAAATCATTGATAGGGTTAGCTTTTGTAATTACTGTTGCATCAATTGTGCACTGGATTTTTGGGTTATGATAAGAAGAGCAGAGTAAGGAAACTTTATGGTATTTTAACGTTCCAATCATACTCTGTAATGTTATTTTATTGATGGTTGAAAATTTATCTGTTTTGTAACCTCCTGTTCGGCAATAGCATTTGGAAAGAGTGGAAGGGGTTAGAGAAAGGATTATCTATGAAAGCTTTAAAAAATGTTTTAGTCACCTCACTTAGTGTGACCCTTTTCGCCATACTGTTGACAATTATGGCGGATGTATATCAATGGTGGGCTCTAGCCTCGTACTCACCTACGGCTACCGAAGAAGTCATTGATGAAGGTATATTAATCAGCGTTGGTGTTTTCAGTCTGATAACTACCGTATTTATGCTCTTAGAGCTAATTGCGCTGTTTCAAAACCGTTGCCGCACAAGGGGTGCGAGTGACGTAAAAAAATATTTTCTCCCAAAATCAAACGGAATTAAAGGCTTGGCGAAGGTCAAAAGCACGGATCCTGATACATCGACCCCAAATCATAAAAAAACAGGTGAAACCGCTCCACTAGTGGGTTAGAATAGTTATAGACAAAAAACCAACTATTACCCTGGAGGGTCACCTGTTATGGCTATTATACCACAAATGAGCTTGTTTTCATGGGAAGATCTTGCGGATCTTGGAGATTTGGAACGCTTACGTTTGGTGCTCGATTATTTACCGGATGAAGCGTTGATGCGAACGTTGGAGAAAAAACGATATAAAGGGCGAAATGAATACCCTGTTCGCGCGATGTGGAATACGATGCTTGCAGGGGTTGTCTTTGAGCACACATCGATTGAATCATTGCGTCGGGAATTGAGCCGCAATGGACAGCTACGCGAATTGTGTGGCCTCACCGTGATCGTGCCCCCTGCTTATGTATATACGCGCTTTTTAAAAAAGCTGCGGGCGCACGAATCAAAGGTTGAAGCGATTTTTGAAACGATGGTGGAACAATTGAGCGAGCTCCTCCCTGATTTCGGGAAGGCCCTTGCGATCGATGGTAAGGCAGTAGACTCTTTTGCGAAGGGAAAACATAAGGATGAGGATCCTGACGGACGCCGTGATACCGATGCCGATTATGGGAAGAAAGAATATAAGGGGAAACACAAAGACGGGACGATCTGGAACAAAGTGATCAAATGGTTCGGCTATAAAATCCACCTGATCGTCGACGCGGCCTATGAATTGCCTGTGGCTTATTCAGTTACGAAAGCATCGGTGCCCGATATTAACGCCGGTCATGATATGATCAATGAGCTTGAAAAAGAACGCCCTTGGCTTTTGGGACAAGCAGAAACACTCGCCGGTGATCGCGGTTACGATGACACCAAAATGCTTGAGCGGCTGTGGGATGACCATCAAACCAAGCCTGTCATTGATATCCGGGACATGTGGAAAGATGGCGAGGACACGCGCCAACTGATGGACATTGAAAATGTCACGCATGACTATAAAGGCACCGTGTACTGTCACTGCCCGCTGACCGGGAAAGAGCGCGAAATGGCGAATGGGGGCTTTGAGAAAGATCGAGCCACCCTCAAAAAGCGTTGTCCGGCCAAACAATATGGCATCACCTGTGAAGGACAAGCGGAGTGTCCGATTGCCCAAGGAATTCGGATTCCGCTCAAGGAGGACCGCCGGATCTTCACGCCGATCGATCGAGCCAGTTACACATGGGCGAAGGCATACGCGAAACGAACGGCCGTGGAACGTGTGAACAGCCGGCTTGACGTCTCCTTTGGCTTCGAACAGCATACCACACGCGGGCAAAAGAAGATGAAAATGAAAACTGGGTTGGCTCTGTGCACGATGTTGGCGATGGCTTTAGGCCATATCCAAGAAGGCCGCCCGGAAAAAATGCGAAGCTTGGTTTCCTGAAAGCATCCACATGTGGGAAACCGAATTTTAAAACAGTTTTTGTGGATAACAGGGTACGTGTGTCTTTTTTGAGGTATAAAAACGAATGATATTCGAATAGTAGCGATTTTGGTTCGTGGAAGGAAATTTTAAGGCGTTTTCAACAAAAAACCAGGAGTGAACCTGGTCCCGTTTTTACGCCTAAAGCGCAAAAATCGTTACAACGCAAAAAGCTCTCTTAATGTTATTGTTGACAACTGTTTTATATTTTATTTGGCTTTATCAATTATTTAAACGGGCGCGGTTGGTTCATTCAAGGGATACCCTTTATCATCCGGGATGGGCTATTGGCTACCATTTCATACCGGTTCTAAACTGGATTATGCCCGCCTCTATCATATGGCGGCTTAATAAAGAGCAGGTGAAACGGTTAAATGTCCCTTCCTTGCATCTAGGCATTATTATATGGTGGGGGTTTATTCTGTTATCCGGTTTCATTACATTCACATTTAGTTTTAACCTGGATGGGGAGGCAGCGATGACAGTCGGAGATATGCGTTTCGATGCCATCATCCGTGCGATTTCTGATCTGATTAGAGTCATATCAGGTGCTACTTTATTGGTTCTTATTCAGATGTTGACAAAACGCTTATTTATGAGTGAAGTTGTTGAAACACGAAAAACTTCTGTGGCAGAACGATAATAAGGCTGTTAGTAGCAGTATGCCTAGCATTTAAATATTCTTTATAGGTCTCTGGGTGGGGAAAGTTGTTGTAGCTGTTAGTTAGCCAAGGCAAGTCCGTCTCAAGGAACCCGGAGACAACTCTTCTCCCTGAGGGGACACGGCCCTGTTTTGGTCAGCTCACTTGATGCCGACAGCGAAAGCCTTAAAAATCTTCTTTCAAGCTATAGAGTGTAGGGTTAGAAGGGTGAAATGAAATGAAGCACATAAATGTTTGAGTTTAATGCTGCTAATGGTCCTCTACTTTTGTACGAATGATGACCTGCGGAAGAAGATGATGAGCAAGCGGAAGAATACTTGAAGGAAAAGGTTGTCGAAACAGACGGATCGGAGGACGATGACATTCAGTTAGGTGATCTCGGTCGTTTTGCCGGGGATGACTTGGAAGAGTGGATGCGCGCGGAACCGGGAACTTATCACGAAGATTAGTGGTCTATATCAGAAGTTTCTTCCAAAACTCCTGTTCACATTTCGCCGATAGATTGATAAAGCGGACTAGCACCCATCGCACCTCCGAGCCAGTGGTTACGGTCTTTTTAAAGTTCACAACGTCCCCTGAATTGGCAAAAACTGCTGATATGGAGTACATTGCAAGATCCAACGTCCTCCGAAGTGGCAGAAACTGTTGATCTGAAGGACGTTGAAAGGTCCAACGTCCCCCGAATTGGAAAAAATTTTTGATCCGAGGGACATTGAAAGGTCCGACGTCCCCTGAACCGGTAGAAAACGCTGATCCGGGTGCATTGAAAGAGTCGATCGGGGATGGAATAAAATCCTTTATCACACCCCGGAGTAGCGCTTTTTTGTATATGAGTGTACATTGTGGTTTTTTAGCCTCTAATAATGGACCCGTTACCGCCTTCCGGAAGGAACTTTTGAAACACTAGGATGATTATGAAGAAGAAATTCTTCAGACGTTACAAGATGTGGTTGCTGATGGATCTGAGGAAGGGGAACTGTTTTATGTCATTTTGATTTAACGGCGGAAGATTATGAATAGGATGTTAAATCGCATCCTATAGCAAAGTTCCACGCGAGTGGGATGTTTTTTAGTAGGTAAGAAAGTATAAATCAACTTTATTACCTACATCAGTGCAACCGGAAAATATTCAACGATTCTCGTTATTGAGTTGTTGTTTTGTACTTTACTTGGCTTTTTAGTTACATAAACGGATCTTCATTTCAAAGAGACAATCGATCACCCTGAAAAAGAGAAGCGTTCGACCGCATGAAACGCGGCCGAAGAGGATGTTTATTTTCAGGTGTTCAAAACGATCTATACTTATCAACCACTGCTCAGTCCAACTTTATCTCTCTTCAAAGGAAAGATTCAGCGGTTGATCCGGCAATTCCGATTGATCTTCCGCGTTAGTCGTTGGAACGCTTAAGTCTACTTCCTCAAAGGCAAGGGAATCGACCCATACGTCCCCGGCGCCTATTAACAGAAAACCGAATGAGATGACATGGCTGTCTTTCGGAATATCAAGGACGATAGAGTAACAGTTCCAATTGGTTGTGCCATTAATGGGGCGTTCCCCCATATTATCGAACTGAGAAACTTCACCTCTCTCATTGTCTACGCGCATCCATAAACCTGCCATGGATGCTACGTCTTTCGTTTTTACGAATCCGCTTAGTCGCATTCTTTTTTCAATATAGGCTTCAGCGTTAAATTCCTGCATCATCGTTGCGAATTCGTGTCCGGCCAATGCCTCGATCGATTTTAAATAGCCTGATGCTTTTCCTTCGTGAAATACGCGATGGTCGGGGATGTGTGCCACCTTTAATCCAGCCCGGAACTGTTGACATCTGCTCTTCCTCCCTTTTGATCACGTATGGTTGCATCAATTTTCGGTATTTTGCCGGTGGAAATTGATAATAATGCTTGAACGCGCGAGTGAACGCTTCCTGCGATTCAAAACCGACGGTATGCGCGATGTCAATCACTTTCATATCAGTATTAATTAACATTTCGGAACCGACAGCTGCACGCCTTCGGCGAATATATTCAGATACTGACAGATGATAGGCATGACGGAATAATCGTTGGAAATGGTATGCGGAATATCCCGCAATTGCCGCGAGGTGTTCTAACGAAAGTCTGGCCGATAAATTTCTTTCCACATACTCAATCACTTCTTGAAAAGACTCGCTCCGCAATCCCTTCACCTCTTTCCCTGATTTTATTATAGCGAAAAGATGGCCCAAAAACTTGATCGATCTTGCGAAGATGACTGGCAAAGGATCGATGTGAAGCTATGCCGCGAATCGTTGGTTTCTTTAGTTTTTCGGTGTGTGTAACCGTTGAAAAGAATAACCGGGAGGACAATAATGAGCATAACAGTTGGTTGAATAAGCACGGATTGTTCTTTTCCAGGTATTCTTCAAGATCATCCTGATTCGAAGCAATGCCTGTTCATAAGATAAAGATTCTTCCATTTTTTCATCACTTGTTTTTAATCGAAATGTAAAAATCCAATTGGAATTTCTATTCATTATTTGACAATTAATATTGAGATATGATTCTATAAAGAGGATTGATTTTAATTCATAGTATATAAGGAGGATTTTAGGAGATGGAAGTCAATCATAGTAACATTCGTAACAGGAAAAATCGTAAAAAAATTGCAAAGCGTGTATCAGGGTTATCCCTTGCAACTACGCTAGCTGTAGGAACTGCCCTTTTTTCGTCACAACATGATGTTGGACACGCACAGTCGGAAAACATTATGGATTCTGATGAAGCGCTCACAGAGTTTCATAGCAACTACAACGATGAATATGATTACACGGTTCATAGCCTTCATAATTCGGGTACAGGCAATATTGATTATGATGATATTGATGCGTTAACGTACATAGTCCAAGTGCCCGATGAATTATCGCATCTTTTAGAAGATGGATCGGCAGACAGACTGACGGACCCCAGTGACACACTATCCTTTATGGTAACAGGGAATGTGATCGAAGGGGATGGCGAGGAAACAACGATCAATCGATCTGAGCATCAACCCGGGAACTTTGTTGACATCAACCCTGACACAAACACTGTCGCGTTTGATTTTTATAGTTTTTTTGAAGACAATGACTTAGAACCGACCGAGTCTGACGCTTATCAATCATACGGGTTTGAAACACCGTTCACCGTTGATTCAGAAAATGCCATCCCGATTGGTGAGTATGAGTTCGAAACGGCATTGGTCACAGGCGGTAACGTGGACTTAGATTCCGTATCCGGTACGGAAACCGTTACCCTGTCGGTAGATGAAGGACCAGAACCTGAGGACCCCGACGACGGTACTGAAGATCCAGTTCCGGAGCCCGAGATTGATCTGCTCGGCGAAGATCCAATGGAGATAGACGTAGGCACGGATTTCGAGGATGTTGATCCGGGAGTAGAGGCGACGGATGAAGAAGACGGCGACTTGACGGACGCGATCGACGTGGACACGAGCGAGCTTGACACGAGTGAGCCTGGCGAATATACGGTGACCTATAGTGTCGAAAACAGCGGAGGCGAAAGCGCGTCGGTAGAGCGTGACGTTATCGTTATCGTTATCGAAGACGAAGACGAAGACGGCGAATGGGTCTTTGATGCCACAGGTCAAATTGTTACAGGTGTTCCTGGATTAGAAGCCTCTGAATTCGTCATGAACTTTGGGTTTGATGCATCAAACTTCACATCTGAAGACGTTGATAGTGTAAATATTGAATTTGATGTTCCGAGTGACATCACCGTCCATGAACCCGATGAGTACATTGAAGGCGAGATCCCTGAATCCCTTGAGGATTTCTTTGAAGAAGAAGGCATTGAAGGGTTTGAATCCCTTGATATCGAATGGGATGGCAATACAGCGACTATTGACTTAGACACGATGGCATCAGATGAAGGGTATCATGGATTTTTCAATGGCTTTGGGGAAAGCAACCAAGCGCTTGAAGAACTTGGTGATGTTACAGTAACCCTTTTTGGAGACGATGACGAAGAAATAACACAAATAGACGTCCCGTTTGAAATCGTTGAATTCGATGGCGATGTTGATGAGCCAGTGACACCGGGTAACGGCGGCACTGAAAATGGCGATAGTGCTGATGGTGAAGACGGCACTGGAAACGGCGGCAGCACCGATGAAAGTGATGACACTAGCGGCGACAGTGAACGTACTGATGATGAAAGTGCTGATGAAGTAGGCGGTGCGTTGCCAGACACGGCAAGCAATAATCCATTAATGGCATTAATCGGCTTGGGAATTGCTGCTTTGGGTGCTGCATCCATTTTCGTTCGTAAAAAATTGTTAACTGCATAAGGGTAACTCTATATGGAAGCGTAGGGGCGGGTGAAACCGTCCCTTTATTTATTTAATCGCACAATGAGCATGAAATAGGCTATTCGCAAATATCAAGCATCCATGTGGATAAGAGGGCTCCAAGGTTTAGAAATAAAAAATTGATTTATAGCAAACGGAACGTGACTTTGTAACAATACGTTCCGTTTCGTTTATTGTATTTATCTTAAATGAGTATCCTTTGCTAACAGGAACATATCACCAAATGATTTATCGTTAGGAGCAATATTAACATTCTTTTTATCAGTACACGAAAGAAAGTATTTCTCGTTAAATCAACTAAAATACTATAAATATTCATTCACAAAGGTGTTATCTAAGCCATTTTGATTATAAATAAAAATACGTACCTAGAACTAAAGCTTCATTTTACAAGAATATGAAAAATATCCCCATTAAAATATTTAATCCCACAAATAAGGATGGTAGACTTAGCAAATATAAGCTAAGTTTTGGTACTAAAAATATAGAAACCGAGCTAAAGGTAGGTATGAAGCAAGGGGAAAATAAATATGAATATTCTATTGGATGAGAGTCTTGGGTTGAATGAAATAAATCCCGAAATATCCTCTCACTTTACAATTAAAACTAAATCAATGACTTTCGGTAAAAAGAGGCAGCAACTTACAGGTACAAAAGCATAAAAGATTTAAGGAGGATCTGTAAATGTTTGACTGAATTCGAATATTTTATCTTATTGGGAATCTCCCACAAGTATTTTTAGATAATACTATGAAGTGAATTGGGAATATATTTCTATTTGAAAGTTTGATTGTTGCTAGTAAACTAAGAAAGTTAAAAAGATGGAAAAGAGGTCAAAGTTCGGATGTTGGAATCTAGACGAAGAGCGTTAATATTTCTAGGACTAGCATTAATTATTGCACTCATTGCAGGTTTATTATTTTTTCAACAAGTACAAAGTTTACAAACAGAATTGGGAGGATCAACGGAAGTCTATGTAGCTGATTCAAACGTTCCATCTCGAGAAATGATTACAGAGAATAATATATCTACTATGGAAATCCCGAATCGCTTTATAACATCTTCTCATATCACTGATCCCTCAGAATTGGAAGATATGGTATCAGTAGTACCGTTAAACGAAGGGGATCTGCTTGTTCAAAACATACTGAGACCTTATTCGGATGTTACAGATGAAAATCACCGTCTGGTTGCCTTGCACCAAGGGGACGGGGTCCAATTTGATCAGGAGCTTGAAGCGCTTGACAGAGTAGATATCGTTGTCTCTCATTCGTTTGAAGGTGAAGACGAGACAGAAGTTCTGATGAGTGATGTCCCTGTCGCTATGGTTATGCATGGAGGTGAAGAAAATGCAATGACTGGGGCTGCCCTGGAAATTCCCACAGATGATGCGACAGAAATCATTCATATGCAAAATTATGCTGATTCTATACGTGTCTTAAAAGCAAATTTAGGTGAAGGTGATGTGGATTTACAGGAAATGTTAGAGGAGACAGAAATACCTGAAGATGAAGGCGATCCAGATGAGGAGGATGAGGATGAAGATGAAGATGATTAATGAAGGATGTAGACAGCAATGGACGCTAAAATTTTATTAATCACAGATGAAGTTGGGGCTTTTAGAGATCAATTAATGGATATTTTGGAAGAATACCCTAATACGGAGAGTGTCACTTTTTCTGAAGTAAAAATGGAGATTGATCGCATTTCACCCGACATTATAATCATGACTGAAACTGATGGTGAACATGAAATTGATTTACTTCAGTATATTCAAAGAGAAATAAATTCATCAATTATTTTGTTCATTAGCCAGAGTCATGACTTTTTCTCGCTTCGTGAAACGGTACGCGCTGGCGTTGATGATTTTTTTGTCATCCCTGATGAAGTTGCTCAATTCAAGGATCGTTTACAAAAGAGTGTTAAGTTTTTTAGCGAAGATAGTGAAAAAACGAGTAATATTTCGCTAAGGCGAGGAAGAGGTAGTGTTGTTTCGTTTTTTAGTGGTAAGGGCGGAGTTGGAAAAACACTGGTAGCTTCAACTTACGCACAGACATTGCAGCTGGATTCAAATTCAGAAGTGGTTCTTCTGGATCTAAACCTCCAATATGGCGGGGTTGAAACCTACATGAACATAGACAGTAATCGCTCGATTGTTGATTTACAGCCGGTTATTAATGAGCTAAATGAGAATCATATTCGAAATGTAACAGAGGCCGAGGAACACTCAAAAATTGAGGTGTTGTTAAGTCCGAGGGATGCAGAAAAGGCGGAGAATATTACAGATGCAGATATCGCAAGGATCATCCGAGCATGTCGCAGAAGTTATGACTTTGTTGTTATCGACCTTCCAGCTGAAATGAATGCCAACACACATGCTGCTTTGGAAGAATCTGAAAAAATTTACTACGTTATGAATCTTGACACGATATCATTACGCATCTTCAGCCAGGTAGAGGAATTGTTCACAAGATTGGGTATGGATACCAGCGATCGGCTGGAATTAATCGTGAATATGAAGAACAATACGAATGAGTTGAAACTAGATGATTTGAAAAACTTCATTGCAGCTAACATCTCATCCGTACAACTTAGAAGAGATGAGAAAGGAGTACAACCCTTGCTCAATCAAGGGGAACCCTTGCGAAAATCAGCAGAAGAAAAGAAACTATCTGCTCTTGCGAAGGATATTAGAAAATGGGTACATACCCAACATAAGAGTTAACATTTTGTCGAAGGAGGAGGATACCTGATGTCGTCGCTATTTAAAAATAAAGGTAATAATACATCTACTTCGACTCGCCAGCTGTCCTATTCTTCGTATGATGAAGCCTATACTGAACGGCTATTGGAACATTACAAAGATCGCTTATTAAATGAAACGAACTTAGACCACTTAACAAGTATGGAAGCGTCTGAAATGCGTGTCACCATAGAGCGCCTTGTGAATCAATTCATGAGTGAAGAGAAAGTCGTGCTTTCAAAAAGAGGTAAGGATTCACTTATCGATCAATTGGTAAACGACTCTGTGGGATTCGGTCCGCTTGAACCTTTACTTAATGACAGTGAAATCACTGAAATTCTCATCAATGGTCATGAGGAAGTCTACATCGAAAAGAACGGGCAGCTGACTTTAACCGAATTGAAATTTCGTGATGAGGCCCACTTAAGGCATATCATTGATCGTGTCGTCGCACCACTTGGAAGGCGAATTGATGAAAGTTCACCGATGGTAGATGCTCGATTGGAAGATGGGAGCCGTGTGAATGCAGTCATCCCCCCTGTGAGTCTTGACGGAACATTAATTTCGATACGTAAATTTCGCAAAGATCCCTTTGAAATGGAAGACTTGATTGACTTGGGGACTTTAAATGACCCAATTAATGAGTTTTTAACAGCAATAGTTACTGCGAAGTTAAATGTTCTTATTTCTGGCGGGACAGGTAGTGGTAAAACTACCCTGTTAAATTCACTATCGAAATCAATTCCGGAACAGGAACGCGTGGTTACGATCGAAGATTCTGCGGAATTACAATTAAATCGAAGTAACGTCGTAGGTATGGAGGCGCGCCCGCCTAACGTAGAGGGTACAGGTGAGATTAGTATCCGACAACTGGTGAAGAATTCGCTCCGAATGCGACCTGACCGCATTATTGTTGGGGAAGTTCGCGGTCCTGAAGCGTTTGATATGTTGCAGGCGATGAATACAGGACATGAAGGGTCATTAACAACTGTCCACGCCAATTCACCCTTTGATGCATTTAGGCGTGTCGAGGGTATGATTATTATGGCAGGTATGGAATTACCAGCTCATGTCATCCGAGAGTATATCGTTGGTGCCGTTGATATCATTATTCAAGGTGAAAGACTTACGGATGGAAAGAGAAGAATTGTTTCTGTCTCAGAGGTGAACGTGCAAGATTCTGGTCAAGTAGAAATCCGTGATATCTTTCGTTTTAGACGTGAAGGATTAGATTCTAATGGAGAGGTTCTGGGGGTCTTTGAAGCGACGGGCAATATCCCGAATTGTTTAGATCGTTTGAAAGTGCATGGTGCCGAAATAGATGAACGAATATTTCAGCCGGAAAGTGTGGTGGGTACCCGTGACGCCAGCTATATTATTTAGTATTGCCGTGCTTTTGGCACTTTTAGGTCTCTACAATTTTTTGGGTCATCGAGCTTCAAAGAAAGAATGGAAAAAGAAAATAGGAGGCTGGTTTGATAAAAATCAGGAAAGAGAGAGCTTTATTGTTGTACTAGGCGAAAAATTTGACCGTACGGTGCATGCTCAAAAGGTTAAAGACCAATTAATTAGAGCCAATGTACCTCTTAATGCATCGGAATTCTATGCATTCCTCATTGTGGGTGGACTTGGCGTCGCATTTCTGGCTTCGAATTTTTTTAACATCGGAGTATTTATCAGCGTATTGCTCGGTGCGGTTGTCATGGAAATCAGCCGTCGATCATTATTCTATTTTCGAAGGCATAAGTACCAGGAACGTTTGAATGCTCAACTCCCGGATATTTGTCGGATACTTGCCAACGGTACCCGTTCCGGTATGACATTGAACCAAGCTATCAGCCTGGCGGCTAGGGAGCTCCCTGAACCTGCGAAAAGTGAATTTCGGCGTATGAATAACGAGTTGGCTCTCGGCGTTGATTTTAACCATGTCCTGGAACAGTTACAGGTGAGGGTCCCCAGTAGAGATTTTCAAATATTCGTTGCTACATTGATCATCCAGAAGAAAGCGGGTAGTGACCTTTTTGCTGTACTTGATGAGATGGCTAATACTTTGGATGAGCGTAAAATGTTGGCTCAGGAAATTAAGTCTATGACAGCTGAACAAAAATATATCGCGTATATTTTACCCGCTATGCCGATTGCGCTCGTTTTGATGATGAACATCGTTATGGACGGATTTATTGATCCCTTGTTTTCCGGTGTTGGTTTAATACTCCTTGCCTTATTCGTCGCAGGAACAGTGCTAACCTTTTTCCTCGTACGAAAAGTAACAGATATAAGGGTGTAATCTTATGGATGGCTTGATTTTTGTAACACTCGTTTTCTTTTATTTATTTTTGATTATGGGTTTAATCTCTTTTTATCGATATCTCGAGCAACGAAGAGAATTGAAACAGCATGTTCATGAAATTGCTGAACTAGAAACTAGTTTAAAGAATGTAGCCACGCGTAAAGAGAAGGTATTATCCAAAGTATTCAAGTTCTCCGATGATTTATCTGCATTAGGCCATAGAATTAATTTTTTCAGTGAAACGATCGATGTAGAAAAGTGGTTAATGCTGTCTGGTTATCCGTTAGGGCTGAGTGTTGATCGTTTTCAGGGGCTTAAGATTTTTTCACTCCTTTTCGGAGCTGTAGTCGGTATATTTCTATTCGTATTAGGATTCCCATTCGGGTCACTTTTGCTGATTACTCTACCGGTTCTCGGTTATTTTTCAGTTATTTATTGGTTACGTTCGAAAGTCAAAAAAAGGCAAGAAGATTTGAGCAGAAATTTGCCGGATTTCATGGATACCGTCAGTGTAACGTTACAAGCAGGTGTGGGATTAGATAATGCCTTACGTCAAATCAGTCCATATTTCAAAGGACCGATTCAAGAAGAGTTTAACCGGTTTAATCAGAAAATCAGTTTAGGGGTTCCGCGTGAACAAGCATATAATGAGCTCCTGGAGCGGAATGATAGTTATGAGTTTCAAAAATTAATAAAAGGTTTGATTCAGGGTGCACAACTAGGCGTCCCCGTGTCAAAGACTTTTAAAATTCAATCAGAGGAAATGCGCAAAATTAAGAAGGAACAAATCAAAGAACAAGCCTCAAAAGCATCTCCGAAAGTGACGTTAATAACAACCTTTGTTGTCCTGCCAACAGCAATGATCCTTATAGGCGGATTAATGGTCCTAAATCTTCTATTCGGAGATCATGGCGTCTTTGATGTGTTGCTATAAATATTACTAATAGCCTCTCGGAATTAGAAGGCGACGGGGGTGGTTCGAGGCAAGAAACGGATAGACAATAGGCCTAAAATGGTTTGAAGCATATGGAAATGAAAACCATTTTCAAAAAAGGGCATACGTGCAGAATTTTGGATGTCGTTTTTTAAAACTTAAGCAGCGGCAGGGCAGATAGTCGTTTTGAGCTGGTTCCAGTCGTCTTTTTGGCTTTCATACCAGGCGTCTATGTGTTGGCAGATCATAATGCCATAAATACGCATGTACCACATCATCGTTGATCGGTGTCGACCGGCTTCCAGTTGATAATCATTCTTCTCGCGTTTGTTTGTCCGTTCGCTTGAAGTGCGGCGTTTGTAGATGTCTTTCCACGCTTGAGAATCGCGTGGCGTTTTGGGAAACAAACGCAGGTTGTCACTTGATTTCGTGTGATAGGTCCGGCCGTATGTCGCGTCCGAACACCCGCAGGATGGCGTGCAGCGCCACTTCCTGCGATTCTGGGATTTGTCGAAGCCATTTGGTTTCATTTCACGACCGTTGGGGCAGATGGGAATGCCCTCGGGTGAAATCTGAATATCACTGTTCGTTTCGATATTCTTTTTGCTTCTGTTGTTCAAATCGATGAAAGGCTCGGTACCTTGCTTATCCAAGAGCTCATAGATAGCCTCGGCGTCATGAGCGGCATCGAGAAGCATACGATTCACGGATCCCAAGGTGTAGCGTTGGTTGAATTCAACCGCGCTCGCGACCAAACTGACGGCATCATGCCGGGATGCCGGATGCAGACGTGGATACAATGGCAGGTCATGCGGGCTGTCCGCGGCCGCTAACATATAGAGATGATAGCCGTTAAAGTACTTCTCACGGGAGCTGTCCCATCCACCGTCACAATCCGGCTGGGAATAGATGCGATGATGATGGCAGCCATAAATCCCGTTCGCGCGACAATCACAGGTCGGTTTGCTTCGCCGGTAAGCTTGCGTGACAACAGGCGTACCATCCCCGGCGACACTGAGCGCATCAGGATCTCCGATCAGGCCTAGGTCCGCAGAAACCTTTAAGATATTCTGTTCGAAAAACTGAAAAAGTGGGTCGCCGGGCAATGGTTTGACGATGTCCATATGGCGTTCCGACCATCGTGCGAAGCGTTCGACTTTACCCGGTTTGTAATTGGCTTTTTGGCCTTTCTTTCCTTTTTGGCCCTTCTTCTTGTTCTTTTTCGGTTTTTGCTTCTTGGGTTTTAAGTTTTTGGTCGCCTCGGGCCAGAGGCGCTCGATAAACTCATAGAACGTGCCAACCCCGGGGATATCATCAGGAGAAAAGCCGCTCAAGATCGCGTAAATAGGTGTGCGTTTCATTTCGTTGATCCATTGGGTGATCCCGATGCCGGGATTTGTGAACAAAAAGACGAGATAGGAACGCAACATGGAAGCCGGATCGCGGGGTTCTGGCCCTTGATCCGCATACTGCTCCATCAGTTGGCCGGTAATGCCTGAAAGGTCGGCTTGCCAACATTTGAGGATGAGCGGCCAATCCTGACTCAAATGGATAATGGAGCGTCCGTAGTGTTCCTGAAGTTGTTCAAGGACAAAGGTTTGATACGTGTCATGAGGAAAAACCGTTGGTTTCAAAAGAAAACCCCCAAAAATCGTAGTAAAGGAAAATACATTCCCTTCACCGGCGATTATGAGGGTGATTTGAAAAAGTCAAGGGCTTACAGACCCAATTATAAAAGAAATTTTCGTGATTCACATGACTGGATTTAAAATTGAAAAGATAAAAATCTCCTACCGAAGGTAGGAGGATAGCAAAATGGGTGCGACAAGGAATCCCTTGCCGCGCCAGCCTTGGCGAATGCCGAGAGGCTATTACTAAATTAAGGAGGTGAGTGACATGAAAAAATTGTGCCAACAAACATATGTAAAGCTCTCATCACACCTAAATAATCAAAAAGGTGCGCAATCACTTGAATGGTTAGGTATAGCAGCCGTTATCATCATTCTTCTAGGATTGCTATCTACAGCATTGTCTGAAAGCGGAGATACGGTTGGCGAAATCGTGGATGATATCTTGGAACAAATCCAACAAATGGTTGGTGGCTAAAGTAAAGTTTTAGTTGATGCATTTAATAGAGGTGTAACTGAGTTGCACCTCTTAATCTAAAGGATCCGACGATTACATACTACCTTATGATAATACTATTTATACATATTATTAGCTTATAAGGAGGCTTCCGCTATGGATAGGGTAAACCACTTTGTAATAATTCCTATTATCGCTTTAATTATTGCTGCTACCGGTTGTTCAGGCGAGGAGGATACTGAACAGGAAGAGGAAAACGAAGTAGAAGATGAACCAAGTGAAGAAGAACAGGATGAAGAAAATGATGCAACTGAACAGCAGCAGGATCCCAATGAAGTATTGGATGAACTTGTAGCGGATGTCAATTCTCCTCCTGAAAACTTGGATGAAATACTGGAACAAGATCCCGGACCTTTGTCAGGACAACGAATGGATGATTATGAAGAAGAGTTTCTGGAGGTCATGGAACCGTTAATGGAGTTTGAAGCTGATGAATGGGAGGAAACGGAAGAAACTTACGAGAAACTTTGGACACTCATTCATTCCTGGGTCGCGACGGATTTCCCTGATCCTGACAATATTATACAGCAAATCCGTCAAACACAAATTGGTCACCCCGACTTTGAAGATGAAGGGCAGTTTTCGTTTGAAGATCAATTTAATGCTCAGATCATCCTCGATGCCAGCGGCAGCATGGCCGAAGAGATAGATGGCACATCGAAAATGGACATCGCTAAAGATTCAATAGCATCCTTTGTTGAAACATTACCTGAAGATGCCCAAATCGGTTTACGTGTGTATGGTCATGAAGGGGATAACACAAATGAAGGAAGAGAAGAGTCTTGTAATAGTTCAGAGCTTGTTTATGACATCCAGGAGTATGAGGAAGACGAATTTGCCGACGAATTAGACGACGTGGAACCTACCGGCTGGACGCCTATCTCGTATTCTTTGCAAGAAGCGGAACAAGATTTCGAAGACTATCCGGGAGAAGAAAACACAAATATCATCTATCTCGTCAGTGATGGCATTGAAACGTGCGATGGCGACCCGGTTGAAGCAGCCGAACAACTGAGCTCTTCAGAGGTGGAACCTTTTCTCAATATCATCGGCTTTGATATCGATCCTGAAGGGCAAGAAGAACTGCGTGAATTGGCCGAAATGACGGAAGGGACGTATACGAATGCGGCAAATGAAGACGAATTAACCCAGCAACTTGAGCAATCGGAAGAGCTTTCGGAGCGCTGGGAGGACTGGTTGAGTGGGGCTGAGGTTGATGCAAGCAGAGACTGGTATAGTATGAAGCATTCAACAATTGCAGGTTATAGAAATGATTGGACAGATTTAATGCGTGCTCAGGATTATGCAGCTCGCTCTGATATCGCTCGTTTTCTTAGAGATGAGGAGATCATTTCAAATGAGGCAAGTCAGTACATTCAGTCTGAATCAAGTGACCTGCAAAGCATGAAATGGGATATCGCCGATGAGATTCAAGACGATCTGCAGGACATTAATGAAGAAAATTATGAGGAAATGGTCGAAGACATAGAAGAATTACAAGATGAATATGTCAATGATTAACACATCAAGAATGAAACATAGAGCCAAATAGCAAAGTTTTGGAGGTTAAATCTCATGAATAAAACATTTCGCAGGCTCTTTGCTGGCGTAATAGCGATTTTTCTAACGTTTTCACCTTTATTTTCATTGACTGGTTTAGCGTTCACACCGATTAATCCCGGTAGTCCTATAGAGCCGGGAGACCCCATTACTCCCGGTGATCCGATAGAGCCGGGCGATCCAATTATACCTGGGGATCCGCCTGAAACGGGAGATCCACCGGAATCCGGGGATCAACCGAACCCCGGTGATCCCATTGAACCAGGGAGCCCAATTACACCCGCTACACCGATAGCACCCGGTAACCCGATTACACCTGGTGATATACCTGAAGGATCCGCTCCTGGCGAAGGAGACGGTTCTGGCGGAGGTGACCTTCCAGGAGGTGGAGACAGCCCTGGCGGCGATGGCCCCGGCGGGGGAGACGATCCCGGTGGAGATGGAACTGAAGGAGGCGATGGCCCCGGCGGGGGAGACGATCCCGGCGGAGATGGAACTGAAGGAGGCGATGGCCCCGGCGGGGGAGACGATCCCGGCGGAGATGGAACTGAAGGAGGCGATGGCCCCGGCGGGGGAGACGATCCCGGCGGAGATGGAACTGAAGGAGGCGATGGCCCCGGCGGGGGAGACGATCCCGGCGGAGATGGAACTGAAGGAGGCGATGGCCCCGGCGGGGGAGACGATCCCGGCGGAGATGGAACTGAAGGAGGCGATGGTCCCGGCGGGGGAGACGGTCCTGGCGGAGATGGAACCGAAGGAGGCGATGGCCCCGGCGAGGGAGACGGTCCCGGCGGAGATGGAACTGAAGGAGGCGATGGTTCAGGCACGGGAGAAGGCCCTGAAGGAGATGGCTCAGGGTACGACGATCCATATGGCAATAACCCATACGCAGCAGATAGAGAAATTGGAGATCGTTATGGAGCAAATGACGGAGAAGCGGTAGCAAGTGCAGAATTAGACGATTCTCCAGCGTCTGATATGCTATCAATGCCGGGTGAAGTTTGGGATATTATGAATCCGGCAAATGAAGGGGATGTAATGTCCTTATCAAATACTGTTATGGGAGCAGCAGATGAAGGATTAAGCTTAGTTGATGATGCACTGGATCTTGGACGTGGAGGTCTTCATGCGTATTTCGGCGATGATATAGTTGGTGCGTTTACAGGTACCCAGGCACCTTATACTAATTTTACGGACAGCATGAGAGGTTGGTTTAATAACAATTTAAATCCTGCGTCCGATGGATTTAGGTCTTTAACCACTAATTTACGAGGTGCTGGCTTTGTTGGAGCGGGGTTAAGTGTAGGCCAGCATGTTTGGGATTATACGGTAGGTGATAAATCTGGTGGTACTGCATTTGCTTCTGAAGTCATTACCGATGTAGGAATCGTTGGTGGTGGAACTGCAGCGGCAAGTATTGGTACGGGTGTTGCTGCAGGTGCTGCTGCAGGATCTATAGTGCCGGGTATAGGAACCATCGTTGGAGCAGGAGTAGGTATAGGTGCATCTCTATTTATGATGAGTTCTACAGGACAAAGGTTAAGAGATAATATACAGTCCGGGGTGCAGTGGACTCTTGATAAAGGTGCAGAAGGAGTAAATAAATTAAGAGAGATTCGAAATGATGCTGCTAAAGCTGTAGGAGATACTGTAAAAAATACAGCTAGTAAAGCTTGGGATGGCGTGAAAGGAATCTTTGGAGGTTAAAGGTGTTGATAGGATGCAGAATCAACGGGAAGTAGTAAGCGAACGGGAGCGCACAGAGAGGAAAGGAGCGTTAGGACTTATAAGTATCCCAGTTCTATTGAGCATTTTTGCAATTGCAACACCTGAATTTGATTGGTTCTATGCATGGTTCCTTTCAATCATAGTCGGTCTTTTGATCATCTATGGAGTAATCAATGTTATAACAAAGAGACATCATGACAGGAAACAAAGATTTATCTATAATATAGTTGTTCTCAATGTTAGTGCGCTCGTTATGCTCATCATGGCATGGAGAGTCTATGATGAGGCTTTATGGTTAGGGCTAACGCTATTTATTGTTTATGTCCTTGTGTTAGCCCTCGCTATTATAAAAAGAAAATATTTATTGGGTGTTATAAGACAACCGAGAAAAAACCCTGTTGGAGGGAAAATTTATGCGACTGTTTTGTTAGTGTCTGCAGTTATTGGACCTTCAAGCTATCTTTATGCAGTAGCGATTAGTTCTCAACATGGAACAGGAGTAGCCATGACAGTTTTAGCTTCAATGCTTGTTCCTTTCGCTTATCTAATTGTATTAGTAATAGTTCCATCATATGAAGGTGTAAAACAAGCCAGTGAATAGTAATTCCCACGGAAGGTTGCGATTACGAATGGATGTAGTAAAAGATGCGTTTCGTTTATATAACCAAAATTTGATAAATGTACTTATTTTATCAGTGGTGATCGTCCTTCCCTTGTATATTTTAGAATTTTTTATTCGTGTAGGAGCTACTCAATATTTCGGTATTAATAACCTTGAAGTGGTAGGCACATTTGTGACAATCGTTATAGCAATCACGATTTTGATTCTAGCTCAGCTACCCTTTATTTCTATGTGTGCAACATCTCTCGTTCATGAAAAAGTGAAAGTTTCAGATAGTATCAAAGTCTTTTTCAAATATTTACTTCCTGTCATTGGTAGTACCATATTGTTTATTTTTGTATCGATTGCTGGGTTGTTTGCATTTGTGTTGCCGGGAGTGTTTTTGCTCATTATGACGGTTCTCCATCCATATGTTGCGATCATTCACAATAAACATGGACGTGATCTTCTAAGGGAATTACTTCAATGGTTTAGAACTTCCTTAGTTGATGTTGGGATTTTTGTGCTCATGTTCATTTCCCTTAACGTGTTTTTGACTGCCATTTTAACTTTTAGCACCTCGCTTGTGACAGAGTTACCGCTTGCGATGACCATTATGCAGTTATCTGTAAATATTCTGATCATACCGTTATTCGTTTGCGTTATTTCAATTATTTATCTTAATCGGCACCAGGAGAGCTTTGAAGTATATGAAGCCGCCAATTTCTAAGTGAATTTGAAAAGGAAGGGTAATCATGGAAGCGACTCAGCCACAAGACACGCATAAACCGAAAAAGTCCCAGGTATGGTTAATCGTTGCGATTACGATCTTAACAGTGGGAATGTATTCTCCTTATTGGTTTCTAACGAGAAGGAAAGCATTGAACCAATTCGACTATTTCCGTTTCATTCCTATGGGGCTTCCATTCCTAGTTTTAATTTCTTTTGGAGCTCTTACTGCTGTGTTACTTTTAAGTTTTTGGGTGTATATCTTAACCCCTTATTTTCTCATTTATAATGCTTTTGAGAGTTGGGTCAGTTGGTTCGGTTTTATATCATTAATTTATTTATCCTTGGTGACAAGGTATATTTTCAAAAAAAATGTAGAGGGAAAAGAGCCAAATATAGTCCTTACGATTTTGTTTATGCACGTCTATTTGCAGTATTATATAAATCGTGCTTTTCACAAGAGAGGTGAGACAGATGCTAAAGCATTGTAAAAAAGAAAGCGGATCAGCAACCATTGAATTACTTGGTGTCCTCCCCTTTATTTTCATGTTTTTCCTTATCCTGTGGCAGGCGGTCGCTTCGGGTTATGCCGTTATGAGTTCGCAATCGGCCGTGAACGAAGCTGCGAAAGTATATTCTGTAACAGAAGAAATTGATGAAGCGGAAGCTATTGCCCGAGAAGTTGTCGGGGATAGTAGCGCACTTAGCGTTCAAAACTTTTCTATAGCGCCCGATGGTTCCGGTTATTTTGAAGCGTCAATATCGGTAGATCACGGATTAATCTTTGTACCGTCACAATGGCGAAATGAAGCTTCTGTTACCCTTGATCATTCAGTGACTAGCAGAGTGATCCCATGAATATGAATTGCATTAAGCACTTGAAAAACGAAAAAGGCAATGTAACTTATCTCACGATCGGGTTAATCATGATTATCGCTTTGATGCTTGCATTCATCGTCAATTTCGGGAAAATATTTGCGACTAACGAACAAGCCGGGACAGCTGCAGAACAAGCCAGTCTCGCAGCGACGAGCATTATATACGAAGAAATGCTTGATGTCATTGGTGATTATGAACGTGAGGAAGACGACGAGGATGAAGACGAAGAGTTAGAAGAGTTTGTTGAGGAAAGAAAAGACGAGCTTATGGATGCGGAAGACTATAGTGAAAATGAAGCTGAAATTCAGGCGATCAACCAAATTCTCGAAGAAGAAATTCCCGAGGATCAAGATTTACAGGAGGAAATTGAAGAAGCACTCGTTGATGCGAGCCAGCAGATTTCAAACGAAGTTTCTGAAATCATTACAAGAAATAACGGAAGCTTAGACGAGACGACGATAACGATGTTTAATGAAGAAAATCGAATTGAGGTTACTACGGCTGTCACTTATGATCAAGTCGCATTTGGCGGTATGATCGATGAAGGAAGTGAAGAAATCCACCAAAGAGGGATTGGTTTGGATATATCTTTTGTTGAAGTATTATCGTGGAACAATCGGAGTTTATAAGATGAAGAGGTTGAGAAAATGGCAAAGATGATGTTGTTTTCGCTATTGGGTATATTCCTGTTAACGGCTTGTAACGAAACGGGTGAAGAAGAATTCCTTGAATATGTACATGGCCCACATGCTGAATATCGTAATATAGAAGAAGACTTGACGATAATGTATGACGAATATCAGGCGGCAGCTAATTTAGGCGATGAGGAAGAAATGTTTTCCATTATTATAAACGACTTACAACCGCAGATTGAACTCATGAATAATTACCTTCATGACGTAGAATTATCTCATACGGACAATCAAGACCTTCATGCTATGCTACAAGCGGAAGCACAATATTACCTAGCAGCTATAAATGTTGAAGAAGAGGCTTTTATAGTCGCGATTGAGGAAGAGGATGAAGATAGAGCTGAAGAGCTATTTCAGGAACGAGATGAATATTATGAACGTGCTTATGAGCAATCGTTGCTTTTTCAAACAAGGATGGATGTCCTTTTACAGCGACATGAAATTTCTGAAGAAGAGTCATGATTTATCGTAGTCTGGTTATGAAGCATTCAAAGAGTGAATAATTTGAGATAAGAAGTATGCTTTAGAGGTAAAGTAATACATATCGAGGAGGTAGCCTTAATGACGAAAATGAAAGGATTTTTAACAGCATCCGCCTGTATGCTGATGTTGGCAGCTTGTGGAGATGAAGACACGGATACTGAAGAAGTTGAAAACGACGCTGAATCAGCAGAGGAGGAAGAGGAGACAGTAGAGACGGAGGGAACAGAAGAGACAGACGAAAATGGTATGGATGAAGGCACAGAAGAGGCAGACGCGACGGAAGAAGAGATGGATGCAGAAGAGGTATTGAGCGAGTCCATGGAGGCCATGGATGAAATAAATAGTTACAGTGGAGAAATGGATATAGACCAGACCATAAGCGTAGACGGTGAAGAAATGCCGATGGATATGACGATGAGCATAGATGCTGTTTTAGATCCGATGTCGTTTTCACAAACAATGGTTACGCCTGATCCCATGACGGGAGAAGAAATGGAAATCGAACAATACATGGATGCAGAGGGCACGATTTATATGCTGGATCCGGAAATGGATGAATGGATCATGATGGACAGCAGTGACTTGGGTCTGGAAAACATTGAGGATCTGGAGATGTCCCCGCAAGAACAGCTTGAGATGATGAAAGCATTTGCAAGTGATCTCGATGTGGAAGAAGAAGAGGACCGTTATGCTTTAAATGTTGAAGGTTCCGGTGATGAGTTCATGGAGCTCATCCAGGAATTTGCAGCGATCGGAGATCCCCAGATGCAGGAAGAAATGGACCAAGTCGAGATGGACATCAACGCTCTGGATTATGTGATGTATATTGACAAAGAAACCTTCTATCAAGATGAAATAGAGATGAATATGGAAATGGAGATGGAAGAAGGAGGACAATCGATGGAGATGTCTCAAGAAATGCAAGGGACTTTCTCCGACTTCGATGAAATCGATGACATTGACATACCAGAAGAAGCCATCGACGAAGCGATTGATATCGAGGATCTAGAAGGTGAAATGGAAGAGCCAGAAGAGGATGATCTGGATATTTAATATCGGTACCCTTTGTCAAAGTCAAAGGGGGCATGCTTAAAGTGTGCTCCCTGTTTTTGCGTAGTTTACTGAATCTAAATCCGCTGAAATAACTTTAAAAATAAGTATTTATTTACGAGGGGGGATTAGCATTGAAACATTTTCGCTACATATTGTTTTTGACTTTTGCATTGATGCTAACGGCATGTGGTGAGGGTGAGGAAACGGCATCTGAACCGAACGACAGTGATGAAACTAAAGAGGAAACAGACAGTGAAGAAGCCAGTACGGAGAGCGAAGGCACTACACAAGAGGATGAAGAAGATAATGCGACTAACGAAGATGATACAAATGAGGAGAATACTGAAGGTGTAGCTCCATCAGATCCCGACGATACAATTGATACCGTCGATTTTCAGCGTGTTACTTGGATTGGATATGGTTATCCCGATCGTCAGCCAGAAGCCGGCGTTTGGCTTTATACCGAAGATAACCAACCTGATGATGACGACAAAGAATTTGATGACCTTGACCAGCAGGACGTTTTGCTTTATCAAACGGATGATTACATGGGGCATGAACTACGAGCCCAACAAATCGTCCTTGAAGATGATGACACAGCTAGAGTCATTGTTGATATTCATCGTGAACCTCATGAAAGTGACGATGAAGAAGATTATGAAATGCCGAGACAATATCTGTCTGTGGAAAAAGATGAGCTTAGAGACAAAGAGATTATCGTTGAAACAGAAGATGGTGATACATTAAACGTCCAATGAAAATAAGCAAGGATAGTGTCATTTCATTCATCTTATTAAGGGGGTACATCCAGGGTACATGTTATGTACATTTTATGCCATTTTCGATGTAGATAATTTACGTGTCACGGAGTTATCCCCTATTCATTTGAAAAGATGTATAAGTAATGAAGAACTATTACTATATTTTTGCAACAATAGCAGAGGTGATTATTATGGCAGAATCATGTCCAACTTGTTATTCGAAGAATCTAAGAATAATGACGAAACAGAAGAAGCTATTGAGCATGATTATTCTAGGGGTTGCATTTTTATTAATTGGTTTATTAATACCGGATGCGTATATACAAGGGCTTACCTTGATGTTCGGAGTGCTATTTATCGTGATTTCCCCGATATTTTTATTAGAAAAGACAACGTATATCTGTCGGGATTGTAGAAAAAGTTTTAAAATAAAGAACAAATAGTGGCTTGTAAATTCGTAGGTGATTATAATGAAAAGATACTTATTATCCGTTACAAGTGCGAGTTTGCTGCTGGTCTCTTGCAGCAGCAACTCCGCAGCTGATGAGTTAGAAGACTATCATACAGGTGAATGGCAAACATATAACGACATGGCAAAAGAACATGATGAAAATTCTGATCAAGCAGAGCAAATGGTATATCAAGATGCAGATGATCAAGAATTTATAGATTTTATGGAAGAGGAAATGCTGCCTCATCTGGAGGAAATGTTGGCTTTTCTTGAAGATATAGAACTGGAGCACGAAGAGGTGGACGATTTAAACCAAATACAAATTGAATCGACCGAACAAGTAAAAGCCGGAATGGAAAAGCAGTATGAAGGTTTGCTCCTTTTGGAAGAAGGTCAAGAGGCTGAAGCTGATGTCGTTGCTGAGGAAGCAGCTGACTACTTACAGCAATCCGGTGAAACATTGGAGGAATTCGAAGATCGAAGAGAAGCGTTGTTCGAGCAGTATGACCTTATGCACTATTTGGACGACGACGAAAATGGTAATGAGAGCGTGGAAGAAGATGAAAATACACCGTTGCCGGAAGCTGATCGAGAAGCGCTTCAAATTGATACCATGTCGATGGATTCCCCCTATGGAGATGACGGAAACCTCAGGGAACATACCGAACAGGAGACAGAAGAAGAATTTATGGATGAGGATGGTCGGATATATTTTGAGCTCGATGATGATCCGGTTCGTAGTATTATGAGTGAGGATGGATCCACCATCCATGTGACCAATTATCATGATGCTTTTATTGCCTTAACCGACGAAGAAGCTTACAAGTTATCAGATACAGCCACCAAGGATGAAGTTTATGACCTCTTTATTTCAACCCCGCCGGAAGAATTTGACGATCTGGATCGAGAAGATTACCGCACGTGGGAAGAAGCAACGAATTTGGAAAGAGGCATCATGCAGATGTTTGAATTAACGGCGCCTGCGCTGAATGACTTGGAATATTTCATGGAAAATGACATGTATGATCACGAAGCTTTTTCATTAGTGCTTGCCGAATTTGAAAAACTTGGTCAGCCAACTTTGCTTATACCAGCGCCACAATCCGAGTTGGATATGCAATTGTATGAAAATATGGAAATGGTGAAAAGCCTCTGGGGGCAGTTGGGACAATTTGAAGATCCAGGACAGAATAAAGAAGAGTTTGAGGAGCTCTATTCCGAACTCAGACAGGAAACAAACAACCTGCTTGGCCGGGTGAACGCGACGTTGAGTGAGGAGTAGCTTAGAAGGACAATTATAGGCAGTAGACTCTTATTCGTTCATGACAATAAATGAATGGGGAAAATAATATCATACGATGGAAGTCGGGTGACCTTATCCATTTTGAACCGCGGATGCCATTGATCGCCTTCTTGATGGAGAGTCTTTTAGCTCCATAGCTGGGGATTTGTTATCTTCTCCCGAGGGTTTCTTAGCATTGATTCCGTTTGCTGCTATCTCTGATCATTATGGTCCTGGGAAACCGGTGCGAGTATGTGGGAAGGAATCACGGATTGGTTAAATAATCTCCCAGATTGGGCTCAAGGATTAATTAAAGGTCTTTTAACAGCAATCGCAGTGGTTGCTGCTGTTGCATTAGTGATCGTACTTATAAAGCCTATTCTGTTGACATCGGCTGTCGTTATTGGAGGAGCCGCTCTTGCAGTGTTGGGGGGAAGTCTCTATGGATTAATCGTTGGTGGAGAAAACTTCAATTTTCTACATGCGGTACTCGCATCTGCAGGAGGCTTTTTGGCGCCCGTTGTTGGTAAATTAGCAGGGATGGTCCTGATGTCTAGTCCTGTGTTGGCGCTTGGTTCCCAATATGCTTTATTGCAAGCGAAAATTGGTTCTGTCCTTGGTGGAGCTGCAGCCTGGATCAAAGGGGCCGGAGGTATCTTTGGTGCTCTTAGGCTAGGAGCGAGCAATTTGGGCGGTGCCATAAGCGGATGGTTGTCTACGGCATGGGCAGCGCTAAAAGGATCTAAAGTTGGCGGTTGGATAACTAGTATGGGGACTACTATTAGTGGATGGTTATCGACGGCATGGACTGCATTTAAAGGTACAACATTTGGAAAGGCGGCTATTGCTTTTGTTAAGAGTAAATTTTTTATAGGTTTAGCCCTCCCATCAGTGATGACATCTATATTTGGTGAAATCATAAATTTACTTAATGGCGGAAGTATGAGTTTGACAAACTTTTTAACAAACACAGTTTTTGGTATTGCTACAGGTGGATTTTTAAGAAATGCCTACGTTATTTTCAAGTCAACTGGATTTCTTGGGAAAATGGCTACATGGTTGGGTTCATCCGTAACACTTGGAACGGTTTATACTGCGCTTTCAGATAATCTGAGTTTAACTACATTCATAGCATCCACATTAATATCTGGCGGACTATTAGCGACATACCCGCTGGTGACCACGTTAGGACCGGTTCTTAGTAGTTTATATAACACGACTGAAAATGTTGTGAAAGATAAAATTATGCCTACTGTAAAGGAGAACATAAATAACGGAATTGATTGGATGAAAGATCAGTATAAAACGTTCAGAGAGAATACTATAAAATTTTGGATAGAAAAATACTTTCGCTAATTTTGAGGTGTGAGTAATGAATCGTTTCTTAAATGTGGTAACCTTTCTTGGTATATTATATATGGCTACCTTTTTAATTTTAGGTCTTTCTTCAACCAGTTTTGAAAACTGGATTGTTGGAAATGAACCATTGTCCACTATATTATTGGTGATAGCATTTGCGCTAACATATGGAACAATTTTAAACTGTATGCGTTTGGTGCAAGAAAATAAAACTGTATCAGGTAAACTAGCTTTTCAATCACTTCTGTATATGGGAGTTTTGCTTTTAGTGATGAGGCTTGCGACAGGCTAGTGGTCTGTATCAGAAATTCTTTCCAAAACTCCTGTTCACATATCTCCCGATAGATTGATAGAATGGAAATAACATCCATTTTAATATTTTACGGGGGTGAACGACATGGCTTCTCTAACCAAGAAGGAGAAACGGCTATTGCAGGAGAAGAAAAATGGCCAACGAGTCGAATATCGACAAAAATTTCGCGCGCATGTGGTTTACGAGACGATTTATCGAAAGAAGCCCGACCGTCAAGTTGCCGAAGAACTAAACACCACGGAAAAAACCGTGAAGAAATGGCGCAAGCGCTTTAAGAAACACAGAATGAAGGGGCTCCATGATGAGCCTCGTTCCGGAGCGCCTCGGAAGTTTGACATCGAACAACGTTGCGAAGTGATTGCCATTGCCTGTGACAAGCCGCAAGCGTATGGCTTCACCATCCGACCCTACTGGAACCTGGATAATCTCGCCGAAGCAACCATTCAACATACCCAAGGGCCGGCGATGAGTCGTTCAAGTGTTCAGCGTACGCTCCAACGCAATGACCTCCGGCCTCATCGTCAAGAGATGTGGCTCCACAGCAAAGATCCGATGTTTCGGGAAAAGGTGAATGATATCGTCTCGCTCTACCTTGATCCGCCCAAAGATACGGTGGTCATTTGCGTGGATGAAAAAACAGGGATGCAGGCGCTGGAGCGAACATTCGAACCGGCATCGGCATCGCCCGGGAAACCGGGTCGTTATGAGCATGAATACATTCGCCACGGGACAACGTCACTGATTGCAGGGTTTGAAATCACGACCGGGGATGTCGTTGCTCAATGCCGCCCCACTCGAAAGGCTGATGACCTATTGGCCTTTATGGAACAACTGGCTGAAGCGTATCCGCATCAAGACGTCATTATTGTGTGGGATAACTTAAACATTCATCATGACGGGCCGTCCGAGCGATGGACCCAATTCAACAAGAGGCACGGCAACCGATTCACCTTTTATTATACGCCGAAGCATGCCTCTTGGATGAACCAGATCGAGATCTTTTTCTCCATCTTGCACCGCCGATGCTTGAAATGGAGCAGCTTCCATTCCACCCAGGAATTAGAAGCCGTCGTCCTGAGATTCATTCAGCATTGGAATCAAGACGAAGGCCATCCGTTTAACTGGACATTTGGCGGTTATCCGATGCAACATGAACCCAAGGAGGCTGGTTAGCATGCCAAACCCGGATGAACGGGATCAATTTGCGTTAGAGCAAGATTTAGAACAAAATGGATGGACCCACCTAAACGTCCGCAAACATGGGAAACACTTGGTCATTTACTCGGTGGAAGACGGTGAAAAGGTCAACCGAGCACGATTAACAAAAGTCACAGGTCAGTATTACCAACTCGGCATGGCCAATCACCGAGGAAAATGGGAGTCCACCCCTTTCAGAGGGACGATGGATGAAATCGTTGCTTTATTGGCCAATGATTTTGCCTTTGCGATTGCGCCCATGTAACGTTTTGACCAACAGATCCCAAATGTTTCGAAGCTTCTCAGGCATAAATGGGATATGTGTATCTTTTTTTAAAGCCTAAAAACGAACGATAATCAAGTAATAATCATTTTTCGTTCGGCAAAAGGAAATGAACGACATTTTACAGGTAAAAAACATCAGTTTCATTCAGATTGAATGAAAAAATGCCGATTTCGGAAGCTTTTACTTGAAAGGACTTTTGAGATACGGCACTAGGGAACGAAACTGGGATTATATGGTTCATCAGTGATCGGATTAATTAATATAGCAGAGTAAGGGTGGAAAAACATATCAAGAAAGACCATCGACCATCCCGGCTGGGCGATAGGTTATTACTTTATACCAGTTGTAAGCTTCATTATGCCGGCGGTTAGTATGTGGAAATTGAATCAAGAACAAAGCAAACGATTACATGCCCAATCTTTGAGCTCATGGATTATGATGTGGTGGGGATTTCTGCTCGTGAGAATGGCTTCCGCCCTCTTTCTTGATATCGATGTTGAAGGGGAAAGGACGATCGCTGAAATGCAATCCGATGCGATCATACAAACCGTGGCCGATATCGCACTCATTATTGCCGGGATTGCACTAATTGTCCTCATTCATCTTATGACGAAACGATTATTTATGATTGAGGTAGAGCATCGGGAATAAAACGTGAATGGGAATGATACTCAGGTTGAATAAGGGGGGTAGAACAGATTATAATGCTCCCCTATTATAATATCTATCTGTGTTCTAGCATAAAATAAGTGACAGCTGTATTTGCCGTGCCATAGCGGAAAGGGTTGATGGTTATGAAACTTAGATTTGTTAGTACTTTTCTTTTGATCATGCTCGTTGCCTGCTCAGATGAAGAGGCACCTGAGGAGGATGATCCTACAGTAGAAGAGACTTCAGGGGAAGAAACTTCGGGTGAAGAAGTTAGCTCTGATGAACCTGAGCTTGAATTTAATGATCCGGAACGCTTTTCAGGTGATGATGCGGAAGAATGGATGCGTGCGGAACCTGGAACATATTATGATGAAGATCAAGAAGCGGCTGTGGTTGAAACCTTAGTGGCGGCTGCGGAGGATGGTGCAGATGAATCAGAACTTCTCCCTATGATGCTTGATTTAGTGGCCGAGGATTATCGGGATTACCAAGATTATTTCGATGGAGAATCCTTTGAATATGATAGCACGGATGAAAATCCTGATGAACTGGAAACCGATGGTGAAGATGGTGGTCAGATGAACGTGCAAGTGCTGTTTGATGCCAGTGGCAGCATGGCTGAAGAAATGGACGGAGGCACAAAGATGGACTTGGCGAAAGACGCTGTTGAGGATTTCGTAAGTCAGGTTCCTGAGGAAGCAAACATCTCCCTTCGCGTTTATGGGCATGAAGGCAGCAACCAACAAGAAGACAAGGAAGAATCGTGCGCGGGAACGGAAGAAGTCTATCCGCTTGGTTCTTATGATGAAGAAACCTTCACGGATGCCTTAGATCAATTTGAACCAACAGGCTATACACCGTTGGGCGCTTCCATCGAAGCAGCTCAAGAGGATTTGGCAGGCGAAGAAGGCGAGGACGTTGAAAATATCGTTTATGTGGTTAGCGATGGGGAAGAAACCTGTGGTGGTGATCCGGCTCAAGCTGCTGAGGACTTAAACGAGAGTGGCATCGAAGCCATGGTAAATATTATCGGTTTCGATGTGCCCGACGATGAACAGGATGCGTTAATGGAAATTGCCGATGCCGGTAATGGTGAATATTTGCCTGCAGACACAGGTGAGCAGTTGCGTGAAGCTTTTGAAGAAGAACGGGATGAATTAATCAATGAATGGCGGGAATGGGAATCAGAGGGTTATTCGGAAAGTCGAGAGCAGTATTCGGATTTTTCCGATGAAGTCAGTGATGTGGAAGGGCAAGCCAGGGACCTTACGGGAGAAGAAGCATCTTACTTAAGAAACCTTACGGAACAGCTAGGATCGCAGGTGGAAGAAGTGGATGAGCGTTCAATTCGGTCGTCTATTAGAGAACGGGCACGTACTCTTCGTTCCCATATAAGAAGCGAAGGCAGGGATTTACGGCAAGAAGCAAGAGAAGGGGGAAGAGAGGATCGTCGGGATATCAGACAAGAAAGCCGAGAGGAAAGGCAAGAACTGAGGAATGAAGATATTGATGATTGATAATCAAGAGTGTAAGGATATATCCCACGTAAGTAAAAGCGTGGGATATTTACATTCGAGTGAATGTCTGTAATACAAGGGAGAACTTATAATGCGAATGTTAAAAAATGCTTTAATCATTTCACTTAGTGTCAGTCTCTTTGCCATCATTCTTACGATAACGGCAGATCTACTCGAATGGTACACGCTGGGTTCTTATCCACCTGCGGAAACGCTAGATGCGATTGACGTTGATTTGGGGGTGCAATTGACTGTTGATGTATTTATCCTCCTCTCCACATTATTCATGTTTTTAACGTTGGTTGTGACTGCTGTTTTATTTTTAATATGGGTCTTTCAATTACATAAACGGACAAGGTTGATGGAATCGAAGGACTCGATCTATCATCCGGGTTTGGTTTTAGCGATTTATTTTGTCCCGTTTGTCAGTTTAGTAATGCCGCCTGTTGCCATGTGGCAAATCAACCGGGCACAGGTCAAGCGATTGAAGGTGCATACGTTAAATAGCTGGATTATTGCGTGGTGGTTATTTTTCCTTCTCGTATGGGCAATCTCGACAGTTTTTATGGACTTTGACACGAATTGGGAAACAATGACAATTGGAGAGATCCGGTCCAACGCCTTGGTTTATGCTCTTGGCGAATTCAGTTTATTAATTGCGGGGGTTGCGTTGCTTCGGATCATTCACTTGATGACGAAACGATTATTTGAGATGGAAAAGGCTTATAGTGACGATAATACGAAACGTTATGCAGCGGAATAGAAATAAAGGTAAACCATGAATACAAGCCATTTTAATGCCATTACGTTTATAGCTATTTGAAGGAATGATTACTGATGTGTTAAGAAAGAAGCCTCCGCCCAAAAAGGACGGAGGTTTTCCTTGTTATTCAGGTAAAACAAATTCTGCAGTGTGACCTTTGGAAATATCTTGTGCGTCTTCATCGCGTATAGGACCGAATTCAACTTCGAATTCTTTGTCTTTCCATATTTTTTCGTATTGTTCTTGATCCAAGGTATAAACTTGTAATACTTCTCCTGATTCTCCGCTTTCGATTACATCATCGACACTGTAATCGAGCAACATGCCTTCGCCGGTAAGCCATTGATTTCCATCATTGACGGTTAGTGTTGAGGAAAGGGGTGATAATCCGATCGTCTCTGAGCCTTGATTATCAACATTGAATTTAACGGTAAGAAGGACAACGCCGTTGTCAAAGTCCGCAAATCGAGGTTCTTCATCGGAATTTGGGGTGAACTCAGTGAATTGGTATCCTTCGAGTTCAACCGTATAATCTTCTAATTCTTCGCTTTCACCGATGCCCTCTGCTTCCTTTACCATCTCTTTGTCTCCCATGTTCGTAGCTGTTGCTCCATCTTCATAGAAATCCCCGCCGTTCTCCGATTCGTCCCCGCTTTCTTCTTCGTTTAAATCGACATTCATTTGTCCGTTTGAGCCGATCGTTGAGTCATATGCTTCGGGTTCAGAGAGAGCAGAGGGCATTTCTATCTCGATGGTTCCCTCGTCCATCAGATCCTCGAGTTCATCTTCTCCGAAAGGATAGGCGTAAAAACCGGTAACGGATTCCCCTGCTTCAATATGGTAATCATTGTCAGGAGCTAAATGGGTTGCGATTTGCTCCTCTTCCGGAAGCAGATCTCTATTGCCGCTATGAGCCTTTTGTGCACCTGTATAAGAAATGTCAAAGGTTGGCATGTAGTAAGCATCATCATCCAGGTCATTGGTTACCGTATATTCTGCGATTAAAACCCCGCCGTCAGTCTGGTCATTGAATGGAATTTCAAAATTTGTATGAATGCCGTTGAGTTCCACCAATTGGAAAGCATCCAAAGAAACAGTGAAATCGTCATCTACATCAAAGGTTTGATCCTCTTCATTTTCAAGGATTAAATCGGCTGTTCCTTCCGTAGCATCTTCCATATATGTAATCAATTCGTCAAAATCACCGCTACCGCTACTGTCTGTGTCTGGCTCGTCACTTTCGTCATCTAATTCAGCGTCAGCCGTTTCACTTTCTTTCCGGACTTCTGTTGGTTCTTCGGTCCCTTCTTCAGTATTTTCTTCGTTCATATTTTCCTGATCTTCCGCTTCGGTTACTTGCTCTGAACCTGTATCCTCATCACCGCAAGCAGTCACAAGAACTAAGGTGAGCAATAATAAAATTGGCAACTTTAATTTTTCCATAATTTTCACCCTCCTAAAACATATAATAAATGATTCATTTACATTAGGCAATTAGAAACTTTCGCCTAGATAAAATGTTATAACCCCTAATGCGATAAATGGTGCCATAGGCATCATGACAGCTTTTTCTCTCTTACGAAAGAACTTAATGTAAATAAGAAAAGGTAGTGCCAACAACCCCGCGATTAAATAGGTGTAAATGAAAATGGAAAAGCCACCATCCCAACCTATGGCAAAACCAATAAGTGTAAATAATTTGATGTCCCCGCCGCCGATTTGCCCTTTGCTGACAATAGCCAGTAAAAGATGGATACCTCCTAACACCAGCCCGGCCAATACATACATGTGCCATTGGGGAAGGTTAAAAATAGCGTGAAAAAGAAGGAAATAAAGCATTCCCGGAAGCGTTACTTTATCATAAATCAGTCTTTTTTTTAGGTCGGTAACCACCGAAAAAAGAATAATAAGTACAAATGGGGCATGTAAAAGTAATAAAGATAGCATAATGTCATTCCTTCCTGAGTATGATTGTAGCATTTTCAGGATACTTTTATAAATCTGGCATTGTTCTTTTACATGTTGCAAATAACGTTGATAAAAAAATAGATAAAAACCGCATAACACTGGGACCATTGATATAATTAATTGCCCATTCTCCTTCTTTTTATCTTAATCGGGTGTAGTTCAACGGAAATCACAGAAATCGTTGATAAAAAAGATATTTTGCAAGAAGATGTGGACTGTGGTGACCCGGAAGAAGACTTAGAGAGTAACGTACATACTATCGCCGGTCAATTTAGCGAGGGCGATATGAATGAGCTAAAAGAACGGCTGAATGGCAGTGTGCTTGATTCTCAAGATGCGCTGGAGCAGGAAATGGAAATGATGAGTGCTCATATATGCGTAGATAAGGAAGATGATAATCTTGACGATAAAGCGAAAATGTACGTGTCCATGCTGGAATATTACTATATGATGATGCAGGGTGAGGAAGAATTAATGGTCGACATCATCGCGCTTGTGTTTACCGAACCGGTCTCACGCGCTACCAAGCAGATATCCGGATATCCCCTATCCCGATGAACTCATTTCTTCCGGGGAGTGGCCTGAGATTGGGGAGTATTTATCGAGACTTGATACCGAGGTAGATGATGAACTATCCGCGACGACCCGACAGTGGAAGAGATCGCCAATGGGGTGAGATGACCTTATAAGAGGAAGGGGTTCATCAAATCTCAACATTTATTTTTGTAGACGATATTCATTGGATGATCGCTTTAGGGTGGGCGATTGTGTTCCCGCTTATTGTTCGGCTTTTTAATCTTCTTTTTTCTATTTTTTACAAAGGTTGGACAGGCGATGCCCAGTCTCGTGTGAATGCACGCACCGTGTTAAGTTTTGTGGGCGCAGCAGGTTTAACGGGTATTTCGTTTGTGACGCTCATCGTTACCTTGGCATTCAGCCTTCCGGGGGGATCGGTCGTTATTAATGCTTCGAGCAATATGACGGCTAATGATGAATATGAATTATCGATTGGAACGTTACAAGGCTCCTACGACGATATACCGGAGATTGATGTTCCGGCCCAGAATCCGAACAATATTCTTCCCGTCTACTATGAAGCGTCCGTGGATGCAGGCACATTTGACATCATCGTTGAGCGCCGGGGCGACAATGAAGTCGTGTGGAACGAAGAGGTTTCGGGCGACATGGACGGCATCATCGAAATACAGGCGATCGAAGGCGTTTATGATGTTCGAATTGAGACAGAAGAGGCAAGTGGCATCGAGTATCGATTTGCGATTCAATAATGGGCACTGCATTTGTCATTCGTAGAGGCGTGACTGCTTCTCATCGCGAGGCGGTGGGGAGTTAGCCACATTATTTGATTACGTGGTTTGTGCAAGTCACATTTTAAATCATAAACAGAGTGTAAAAATAATTTGTTGAAAATATCAAATTAGTAAAAACAAATAGATTTTCCTTCCAAGCGTTGTTTCTATATTTTGGAAATGGGACAAAGTTGCCTTCAAAAATTTTGGATAACAATTTCGCCTCATTTCATTAGTCCTTATTTATTAGATGTAGGAGATAATAGAATTTTTACCCTATACGAAAGTAATTACTCATTATGACAACTGGGAATTATTGATGAAACAAAGGTAATTATTTTGAAATAACATAGAACAATAGCTGCACATTACTCCCATTTATTAGTATTTAAAATTATTAGCCTTATATTCTCAGAATGATTCAATTTATTCATGCATTTAGGTAAATAATTTTGGTAATATTTTAGTGTATTATCCATTTCTCTAGTCTGCAAGGCTGATGGGATTCAACACATTTATTAATCTGAACAGCTTAGACATTACATAGGGTATCGTGTCGGATCTTGATTCTTTGTATGATTAGGAGGAAAATCTTACATTTCTATAGGAGGTTTTTTATGCTTAGGCAAGCGTCTATATTGATGCTGGCTGTCATCCTTCTTTTTTACCCGGGGAACGCTATAGCCGTCGGTAATGGCGGACAGTCAGACGACGTAGAAGACGTTGCCGGCGAAGAAGATGCTGGCGGTGACGAAGAAGAAGGAGAAGAGAGCAGCAACGAGGAGTCTGATGAAGCTGATCAGGCTAGCCATGAAGACGAAGATGGCACTGAAGATTCAGAAGAAGGAAACAATGAAGACGAAGACGGAGCTGAAGAATCTGAAGAAGGTACCAATGAAGATGGTGATTCCGAGGAAGGAAACGAAGAAGACGAAGTAGAAGATGATGGTTCCGAAGAAGCCACTAATGACGAAGAAACGGAAGACGGTTCTGGAGAATCCGATGAAGTGAACAACGAAGACGATGCGGAAGAAGGAACTGAGGAAGATGAAGAAGGCAACAATGACGAACAAGATGGTACGGAAAACGAAGAAGCCGGCGGTTCTGAAGAATCCGAAGAAAGTAATAATGAAGTTGAAGAAGGCACGGAAGATTCAGAAGAGGCGACAGAAGAAGACGACGGGGATGCTACAACTGAAGGTGAAGACGATGATGTCAACACATTAAATGAAGAATTTGGTCTTGAAAACCTCAATGGAGTGGTAAATCAAAGAAGCAGCAGTGGTTATGATGATGAAATTGGCTACTATGTTCTCGAGTTACAAGCTGGCGTGCACAACTACTCAGATGACGATTTGGATGATATGTGGATTGCATTTGAGTTGCCAGCTGATGTAGACGTTCCTGACGGCCATATGCCGGATGGTGTTTACCCGATTACTTTAGACAATGGTAATGATGGACTTGCCGTGAAATTACCGGATATACCATCGGGGTCGAATGAATATGGATTTTCATATCCTGATATTCCGTTAGAAGGGGATCCTGCTGATCCTGATCCGAACTACAGTCTATATCTTTTTGATATCAACGTAGAGGAAGATGATGCTCAAAATCTTGGAGCAATCCAAAATGAAAGAAACATTGATTTTTCAGAGATGGATGAAGAAGAACCTGGAGATCCTGAAGATCCAGAGGATCCCGAGCTTCCGGAATTAGACATTGAAGGTTCCGTAGATGGATCTGTATCTGCGTTCGACAGTGATGAACGACAGTATACCCTTGACGTAACCGTAGACACAGCCAATAATACAGAGGAAGAAATCGAAAGTCTTTACACCGGATTTGAGCTCCCGGAAGGGGTTAGCTTAGCTGACGATACGATCGAAGGCGTGGAGCTCCTTGATGATGAAGGTGTTGAAATCCTTGGTCTTCAGCTACCCGAAGGAGACGGTGAGGTAACATACGAGATTCCGGTATACGGGCAAACATCTGAATCTGTAAACGAAGAAAATCTAAATGCCTATGTTGTTGATGGCCTATTTGAAGATCTTGGCCCAACCGATGTCTCAGCCAGTGTTGATTTCTCGGAAATGGGGGATGAATGGTATTTTGACGCGGCAAGCCAAATTGTTCCGGATTTCCCAGGTTTAAATGAGGATGAATTTGGAATGAACTTTGGTTTCGATGTGCAAAATATAACATGGGACAATGTTGATGGTGTAAACATTGAATTTGATGTTCCGGACGAGATTACCGTATATGAACCGGATGAGTACGAAGAAGGCGAGATTCCTGAGGACCTTGAGGACTTTTTTGACGATGAAGGTTTTGGCATGGGTGAATCCCTTGATATTGAATGGGATGGCAATACAGCGTCCATAGATTTAGACACACTTGAAGGTGGTGTCGGCTATCAAGGGTTTTTCAACGCCATCGGGGAAAGTAGCCAAGCGCTCGAAGAACTAGAAAATTTGACGGCGACCGTTACGCTTTTTAGAGATGGTGACGAAGAAGTAATGGAAATTGATGTGCCATTTGAGTTGGTGGGTTATGATGGCGGAGAGCCAGCCCCTGAACCAGAACCAGACCCGGATCCTGAGCCAGATCCGGACCCTGAACCGGAACCAGATCCGGGTAACGGAGAGAATGGTAACGGCGATGGAGACGGAGACGGAGAAAACGGCACGGGCAATGGAGAAAATGGTACAGATAACGGAAATGGAACCGATGACGACAACGGTACGAAAGACACTGACCCGTCTGAAGACAGAGATGCAAGCGATGATACGTCCACTGGTACCGATGACCGCGGAACTGGTGACGAAGTAGGCGGCGAACTGCCGGATACTGCAGGCAACAGCATGCTTATGGTACTCATTGGTACTTTGATTGCTGCAGCTGGTGTGACGGCGTTGGCTTTACGTAAGAAATTCGTCATGACTAGTTAAAAGGATTGGGGCGGTTTTAACCGTCCCTCTTTTAAATTGAGGTGGATTTCTGTGTTTATTCAAGGACTGCTGAATAACGGAAAAAGACTAGCACATAAGCATTTTCTGTGGATTTTGTCAAAGCTAGATGCAAGAAGATCAGTCCTATAAACAGAAAAACCCTTATACTTCTGGCAAAAAACGAGGCAGTTTTAAAAATAACCTGTTGTACCTCTCACTTTCGCAGCATATGCACGAAGGGAATCTCTTACAATTTCAGCTTCGGACATCCCTTTTATTTAAGCCAATTCTTTTAATATTTTTTCATCATCTGTCATATGAAATTGTTTTCTTTTCATGTTGTATTCCATAACGAACACCTCCCTACATATATAGTATCGAATAAGTGTGTAGGTGAATCGAATTTTCAAAAATAAAAATAAAACTACTGAGTCTAATGACGATACGAATGGAGCAGAAGCAACAAAGGGAAATAGAGGCATATATGAAATTACTATGGAAAGTAGAGAGAATGAATATGAATCGATTGATGCCAAGCTTATTATTATCATCCTTTTTATTTATGGTCGTGAGTGCTTGCAGCAATCCCGAACTAGAAACGATGACATCATTGGAATTTTCCAAAGGGGGATATGATGCAAATGATCATCAGATATACATTGATGCCGGCAACAAAAGTATAAAGTATGGGTATAGTGAGCTCGGAAGCCTCCCATTTGATATTCATGACACACCCGAAGATGAGCTTGAGTCGGGTCAGGAAATAACAGAGATTATTTTGACTTCCGAAGAATGGGATCGTTTGTTAGAAGCGTTGACAGCGTTGAGCATTGATCAATGGGATGATAGTTATCATGATCTTGACATCATGGACGGAATACAATGGTATGTAACCATTCAATTTCCTGAAGATCGGGAGATGCATAAGGGTGGCAGTAATGATTTCCCACCGAATTGGGATGATTTTTTAGTCGTATTGGAAAAATATACTGGTGAAACGTTGTAACTCGTGCGATAATCACAATCACACTACTAATTTTCGTATATGAAATGATTTGAGATTATAAGTATTTTCCGCTATGATTTAGAGAGTCTTAGAAAAAAGAAACTTACAATAGCCTCTCGGAATTAGAAGGCGACGGGGGTGGTTCGAGGCAAGAAACGGATAGACAATAGGCCTAAAATGGTTTGAAGCATATGGAAATGAAAACCATTTTCAAAAAAGGGCATACGTGCAGAATTTTGGATGTCGTTTTTTAAAACTTAAGCAGCGGCAGGGCAGATAGTCGTTTTGAGCTGGTTCCAGTCGTCTTTTTGGCTTTCATACCAGGCGTCTATGTGTTGGCAGATCATAATGCCATAAATACGCATGTACCACATCATCGTTGATCGGTGTCGACCGGCTTCCAGTTGATAATCATTCTTCTCGCGTTTGTTTGTCCGTTCGCTTGAAGTGCGGCGTTTGTAGATGTCTTTCCACGCTTGAGAATCGCGTGGCGTTTTGGGAAACAAACGCAGGTTGTCACTTGATTTCGTGTGATAGGTCCGGCCGTATGTCGCGTCCGAACACCCGCAGGATGGCGTGCAGCGCCACTTCCTGCGATTCTGGGATTTGTCGAAGCCATTTGGTTTCATTTCACGACCGTTGGGGCAGATGGGAATGCCCTCGGGTGAAATCTGAATATCACTGTTCGTTTCGATATTCTTTTTGCTTCTGTTGTTCAAATCGATGAAAGGCTCGGTACCTTGCTTATCCAAGAGCTCATAGATAGCCTCGGCGTCATGAGCGGCATCGAGAAGCATACGATTCACGGATCCCAAGGTGTAGCGTTGGTTGAATTCAACCGCGCTCGCGACCAAACTGACGGCATCATGCCGGGATGCCGGATGCAGACGTGGATACAATGGCAGGTCATGCGGGCTGTCCGCGGCCGCTAACATATAGAGATGATAGCCGTTAAAGTACTTCTCACGGGAGCTGTCCCATCCACCGTCACAATCCGGCTGGGAATAGATGCGATGATGATGGCAGCCATAAATCCCGTTCGCGCGACAATCACAGGTCGGTTTGCTTCGCCGGTAAGCTTGCGTGACAACAGGCGTACCATCCCCGGCGACACTGAGCGCATCAGGATCTCCGATCAGGCCTAGGTCCGCAGAAACCTTTAAGATATTCTGTTCGAAAAACTGAAAAAGTGGGTCGCCGGGCAATGGTTTGACGATGTCCATATGGCGTTCCGACCATCGTGCGAAGCGTTCGACTTTACCCGGTTTGTAATTGGCTTTTTGGCCTTTCTTTCCTTTTTGGCCCTTCTTCTTGTTCTTTTTCGGTTTTTGCTTCTTGGGTTTTAAGTTTTTGGTCGCCTCGGGCCAGAGGCGCTCGATAAACTCATAGAACGTGCCAACCCCGGGGATATCATCAGGAGAAAAGCCGCTCAAGATCGCGTAAATAGGTGTGCGTTTCATTTCGTTGATCCATTGGGTGATCCCGATGCCGGGATTTGTGAACAAAAAGACGAGATAGGAACGCAACATGGAAGCCGGATCGCGGGGTTCTGGCCCTTGATCCGCATACTGCTCCATCAGTTGGCCGGTAATGCCTGAAAGGTCGGCTTGCCAACATTTGAGGATGAGCGGCCAATCCTGACTCAAATGGATAATGGAGCGTCCGTAGTGTTCCTGAAGTTGTTCAAGGACAAAGGTTTGATACGTGTCATGAGGAAAAACCGTTGGTTTCAAAAGAAAACCCCCAAAAATCGTAGTAAAGGAAAATACATTCCCTTCACCGGCGATTATGAGGGTGATTTGAAAAAGTCAAGGGCTTACAGACCCAATTATAAAAGAAATTTTCGTGATTCACATGACTGGATTTAAAATTGAAAAGATAAAAATCTCCTACCGAAGGTAGGAGGATAGCAAAATGGGTGCGACAAGGAATCCCTTGCCGCGCCAGCCTTGGCGAATGCCGAGAGGCTATTTACATATCAAGGAGGATTTATTCATGTTGAAAACGAAAGGATTTGTAGCGGTCTCTGCCTGTATGCTGATGTTAGCAGCTTGTGGAGAAGGAGACGCGGATACCGAGGAAGCGGAGAACGATACGGAAGAAGTTGAGGAAGGCGAGACGGCGGACTCGGAAGCTGCAGATGAAAATGGCGAGGAAGATGGTACCGACGACAGTGCTGAAGGAGACGCAACGGAAGAAGAATTGAGTGCAGAAGAAGTATTAAGCCAGTCTATAGAAGCGATGGATCAACTAAACAGTTACAGCTCGGAAATGGATATAAATCAGTCCATAAACGTAGACGGTGAAGAAATGCCCATGGATATGACGATGAGTATGGATGTTGTATTGGATCCGATGGCTTTTTCGCAAACAATGACAACACCTGATCCAGTAACGGAAGAAGATATGGAGATCGAACAATACATGGACGAAGATGGCACGATTTATATGTTAGAACCGGAAGACGATGAATGGATCATGATGGATGGAGGTTCCATGGGAATGGAGGACATTCAAGATTTGGAAATGTCCCCGCAAGAACAGCTTGAAATGCTCCAGGAATTTTCGAGTGAACTCACCGTGGAAGAAGAAGAGGACCACTATGCTTTAACGATTGAAGGTTCCGGTGATGAGCTAATTGAGCTCAGTAGAGAATTTGCAACGATGCAGGGAGATCCTCAGATGGAGGCCGAAATGGATCAAGTATTAGGGCAGATGGAAATCAATGCCCTGGACTATGTCATGCATATTGACAAGGAAACATTCTATCAAGACGAACTGGAAATGAATATGGAGATGGAAATGGAAGAAGAAGGACAGACCATGGAACTATCTCAAGAAATGCAAGGGACTTTCTCCGACTTTGATGAAATCGATGAAATTGAAATTCCGCAAGAGGCCATCGATGATGCGATCGACTTGGAAAGTGAAATGGAAGAGTTAGAAGATCTGGAAGAGGAAGATTTGGATCTTTAAATTTATACCATGCAAAAACAACCCAGGCTATAAAATGCCTGGGTTGTTTTTGCTTAAACCGACTCTTCGGTTTCCAAATCGATGTCTGCTCCTTCTTCTGTCTGATACCAAACTCCATCAAGGTCCCGGAGAAACACGACATAAGGGGATGGATCGTCTTCGTCGACTTGGAAAACGACGTGCCCTTCACTGCCTGCCCCTTCATATAAATCGGCATCAATCGGATCATCTAGACCTGTAACATATGTGTCATCATTGTATACGTTCCCTTCTGATGACACGAGATCAAACTCAAATGAACTGAGATTAAACGGGTCTTCTTCAATCTGGTTCAAATCAATGTCAAAATAGGCGATGAAATATTCCATGCCATCTTCGGGTGGTTCGTTATATTCATCGGCTTCTTCGATCATTTCCCATGCTTCTTCGCCGCGGATGGTATCAAGCAGTGTTACATCCACTTCCATAAGGCCATAAGTATAGTGCTCCAACACAAATGTAATCATTTCACCCGGATAAGCGGGGTTGTCACGGGAAGCGACTTCTTCCTCATCAAAATTTTCTTCTTCTTCATCCAACTCAAGCGGATCTTCCTCTTCCAACGGAGGTGTTTCAGAGTCCATCGGAGGTTCTTCCTCTTCAATCGGAGGCTCCTCCACAGATTCGATCTCTTCTGAAGCTGTCGGCTCTGCATTCATAATAGCCATAACGATCATTACTATTGGACCGATAACGCCAATGGCCAAAATCGGGGCAAAAATCGCATAAACGGGCCCTCTACTTTTCATCATGGCCCATTTCGGATTAATGGACCCTAATATGATGAATACAAGACCCACTAACGCTAAAAAGATAAACCCTATAATACCTAAAACCGTCCACATATGTTCCACCTCATATTAATTTTTTCAACATGTGTCACCTGACTACAATGGTGTTTCCACATGCTTTTCCTCTTCCAAAGATACCGGTGGTTTTCGTACAAGGCACATGATGCCCGCGATGATCAAAAGTACCGATTGAATAATGGATGTGCCAAAGGTCAAAATGAGCATAGCTCCTCCCGATACGAGAAATAAAATTCCGGCCAATTTTGCGTTACTGTTGAGCTTGATAACGGCGATGATTCCTATGACAAGCCCAATGATGTGCATCACAAAGATCCACCAACCGAAGGAACCGAACATTCCTAAGGCCCATGCACCTGCTTCTGCCTCCTGGGCGGACAATGTCGGATCCTGCATCATTTCTTGTTCTACCATTCCCATGAATGACTGAAATCCAATGGTGCCGATAACCACTAATAAGCCTATGACAAAAGTGATAACTACTCCAATGATCCCTAATGCCATTTCGCCTGTTCGTTTCAAAATTATTCCCCTTCCCAAATCTTTCTATATATAAGACTAATAGTTATAATATATCATAATTAGAAGTCATTTTTAGCCAAAAAAAATGAATCCGTCGTTTAGTCATGATTTAAAAGAATAAATAAGGGAAAAAAGACGAAAAGCTACATCCAATCCACAATAAAAAATAGGATAATAAGCCCATAAATTCACAATGTAAACACGTTCATGCCCTCGCTGCCAGGCGTGTTAATTATCCGTATTTTTCCAATGAAAGGGTTTAGACGAAAAGGATATTAAACATACCGTGTTATGTTACATACATTTGCGGACTAATTTGGCATTCGACAGCCATTACGGCTCCCCAAAACCCGGACCTGAGGACTCCATTGACTTCTGAGCGGCGATTTGAGTCCGCAGATCATGTTCCAGAGGACTCCATTGGCTCCTGAGCGGCGATTTGAGTCCGCAGATCATGTTCGAAAGGACTTATCTGATACTAAACAGTTTTCTTTTCCATGCCAGAAGGTATTTTAAGGTAAATCAACGCGCCTGCCTCGCTGCAATTATTACAGCTTGTTCGGGGTGTAGAACAGCATATGTACATGTAAATCTACATAAGTAAAAGGAGTAATAAGTAGGGACTGCTGAATAATAGAAAAAGACTGGCACATAAGCATTTTCCGTTGGTGTTGTCAAAACTGGATGCAAGGAAATCCATCCTATAAGCAAAAAACCCTTGCACTTCTGGAAACGTACGGAGGGATGGTGCTGCAATGGCGAGACTCCAGCGGAAAAACGGACGCGTCAAGCCCCCGCAGCGCCGGTTTTGCGCGAGGAGGCTTGACCGTTCGTCCGCGGAAAGCGAAGCCATGGAAGCGACATCCCGGCTTCAGCTGATAGCTGCAAGTTGTTCAGCAATCCCTAAGTAATGAAAATATGTTCGAAATGAAGATTATGTGAGGGAGAGGGATTAAGTGAAAAAGACCTTCTGTCTGTTGTTCGTCGTGGCATTATGTTTGGCCGGTTGTTTTGGGGTGAATGCGGACGTTGCGTATGAGGATGCGGAGGAAGTGTTGACGCGTGAACTTCAAGCCGAAGGAGTGACAGGAATCGATATTGCTTCACAAGAAGCCACTTCTATCATGGAGGAGGGCGAAGATCACTATTTGGTGCAAGGGCAAATGGAAACCGACGATGGACCCGGAGAATATCAATTGGATTTGGAATATGACTCCGATGGATATTGGTACGAGATCCATTGGGTGATTTACTAAAAAATGTGGCCGGTGTTGGCTGCATTTTTTTATTTTTTTGCAGGATTTTTGTTTTAAATGGCGAAGCCATAATCATTAAGCATAAACGGGGAGGATCATTGATGGGGGTAAAACAAGTTTTTTATCGGCAATTATCCGCTTGTCATGATGAGAACCATTGGTTTGCATGCCTTCAGCAGGCGCTCGCGGGGGTCACGGATGAGCAGGCGAATTGGAAACGGGAGGCAGCCGACCATAGTATCCATGAAATCGTCAATCATCTTATTGTATATAATAATCGTTGTCTGGAGCGCTTCAAAGGAGAACCAGTCCCTCCAATTGAAGAAGGAAATGAAGCTACTTTTCGAAGCGGTGAAAATCGGGATTGGTCTGTCACCGTGGCCCAGTTAACAACGATGATGGATGAATGGCTGCACATCATTGATGGAACAACGGAATCTGATTGGAGAGCGCCCGTCCATGGAGAAAGCGGGGAGACGTGGGGGACGGTGCTTGCAAATATGATGATCCATACGAGCTATCATATTGGACAAATTGTATTTATTCGCAAACAGCAGGGGGCTTGGGACATGGAGGAAGAGGTGCGTTGACGGTATTTGGCTGATAAATCGTCAGTTTCGGCTGATATCCCGTTGTTTTTCGCTGATAAACGCCCGGTTTCGACTGCTAAAAATTGACGTATTTTCTCGGCTGCGTGTATAATATAATTAAATAAGTATTTCTACTGGGGGTGCCCTGCCGGGGCTGAGATGAGGAGAACCTCGAACCCTTGGAACCTGATCTGGACGATAAAGCCAGCGGAGGAAAGTAGATGAAGAACGGATACCATTCTTTCTGCTGTCCTTTGCTGTCTTAGGGCGGCTTTTTGTCGTTGCTTGGCAGGTAAGAAAGTACAAATCAACTTTCTTACCTGCATAAGTGCAACTAAGGCTTTTCGCTATAAAAGCTTGGCGAAAAGCCACGTTTTCTAAAAGATTGGTAGGGAGGCTAACCGTGACCTGGCATTTAATCACGACGAACAACTGCCCGTTTCACATTCAAGTAAGGCAGTTGCGACACGCATTGAAAAATATTGACATCGTTCATATTCGCGATAAGGAAGCTTCGCTGCAACGGTTAAAACAACAAATTGACCAGCTTTGTAAAATTGGACTACGACGCGAGCGAATTGTTCTTAATGAACATGCGGAAGCAGCGGCCGCGTGGGACTTGGGGGGTGTTCACTTGCCGAGCAATTCCTCGCTGACGGCAAAAGACGTGAAAAACAAGGCGCCGAATCTGCAAGTGGGGGCGTCGGTGCACAACCTCGAGGAAGCAAAAGCCCGGGCTGAAGAAGGGGTGGACTACCTTTATTATGGACATATATATCCGAGCGCGAGTAAACCCGACGTCCCGCCCCGTGGGACTGCGGCACTGCAATCGGTTGTGCAATCGGTTCGCATCCCCGTGCTTGCGATCGGAGGCATCACCCGGGACCGTTTAGGCGAAATATCCCGCACCGGTGCTTCGGGCATTGCGCTAATTTCAGGTTTTTGGGAAGCGGAAAAACCGGAAGAAGAGGCCATCCAATTTAATCGTTTTGGGCAGATGAATTATGAAACGACATGAATCGTATGATCTCATTATTGTCGGCGCAGGGATCATAGGGCTCGCGATCGCGTATTACGGAACACGGGCAGGGTTAAAAACACTTATTCTTGACCGTGGGGATGCAGGAAACGGCACGACATCGGCCGCCGCCGGTATGTTGGGGGTCCAAGTGGAACTGCAATCCCGAACGCCTCTGTATCCTCTCGCGAAAAAGAGCCGGGAATTGTACGCGCAATTGGCTGAGGAGTTGATGGCGCAAACGGGGACATCCATCGGCCGAACGGTTTCCGGCGCGATTAAACCGGCTTTTTCATCGGAAGAATGGAAAAAATTAAATGAAATTGAACGATGGCAAACGGCAGCCGGGGAATCGGTGCAATGTTTAACGGCTGCACAATTGTACGAACACCTTCCCTTCCTCGCCGATGGGGCAGAGGGTGCCCTTTATTTTCCTGAAGAAGCGCACGTGGAACCTGTGCAAACAGCTTCTGCCTTCCGACAAGCAGCGGTGCTTCAAGGCGCTGAATTGAAAACGTATACCGGCGTGCGCGCTCTGCTTCAAAATGGCGATCATTGCGAAGGGGTCCTTTCGGCGAGCGGCGAGGAATTTTATAGCGAACATGTCGTTCTGGCAACCGGTTCTGATTTGTTTGAGCTTTCCGCGGATCGAAGTGTGCTACCGATTGAAGGGATAAAAGGAGAGGCGATTCGCGTGCAAGGGAAGCATCCGCTCGTCACGAAGACGCTCTATCATGAACATTTCTATTTCGTGCCGAAGCCAAATGGCGAAACACTAATCGGGGCGACGTCCGAGTTATCGCGGGATCGGAGAACAACGGTGCAAGGCATCGGCGAAGTACTCCAGCGTGCGCAACAGTTGCTCCCTGAAGTTGCGCACGCGAAAATCTCGAAAATGTGGGCGGGTATTCGTCCGCAAACGACGGATGGCCTTCCCTTGATGGGGCCTCATCCTTCGATCCGCGGATGTTGGCTCTGTGGCGGTCACGGACGCAATGGTATTTTATTGGCGCCGGCTTCCGGGAAGGAAATGGTTGCCACGATCACGAGTGGAAAGATGGAAGCTTTACAGGCGTTTCGGCCTAATCGAAATCATTAAGGGGGAATAAATCATGCATATCAAAGTAAACGAAGAAACGATGGACGTCCCTGCAGATGTGAAAACGATTGAAGATTTCCGTGTGCATGCTAATTTGGCAGATAAAAAGGCAATGATCGAACACAACGAGGTCGCGCTCAAGCCCGACGAATATAAAAAAACGGCGCTCGCCGAGGGCGATCAGATATTCGTTGTCCGTTTTGTGGGAGGAGGGTAAAAATGTTGAGAATAGGGGATCGAACGTTCCGTTCAAGATTGTTATTGGGAACCGGAACGTTTCCGGATGTTGATGTGCAACGTAAAGCCGTGCAAGCGTCGGAGACGGAAATTTTGACGTTTGCCGTTGCCAAAATGAATTTGGATGACAGTGATGATGATCTCGTTTCGGAATTTCAACCGGATACATTTTCCATGTTACCGAACACGGCTGGGGCAAAAACGGCGGAAGAAGCCGTTCGCATTGCAAAACTAGCTCGCACGTCTGGATTGAGTGACATGGTGAAGGTTGAAGTGATTGGGGATGATCAAACCCTTTTGCCTGATGCCGTTGAAACGTATCGGGCGACAGAAATGCTTTTGGAAGAAGGGTTTATCACTCTGCCGTATATTGCTGATGACCCCGTGCTTGCCCGCAAGTTGGAAGAGTTGGGTGCGCATGCGGTGATGCCGGGGGCTGCGCCCATCGGTACAGGGCGCGGGATATTGAACCCGCTTCATTTATCCTACATTGTGGAACAAGCGAACGTTCCGGTTATTGTCGATGCCGGAATCGGTGCGCCTTCCCATGCTTCATTGGCGATGGAAATGGGTGCGGATGCCGTGCTATTGAATCGTGCGGTTTCGCAAGCAGATGATCCTGTAAAAATGGCGGAGGCGATGAAATTAGCCATTCAAGCCGGGCGCTTAAGTTACGAAGCCGGACGTATTCCGGTGAAGCGTTTTGCGAAGGCAAGCAGTCCTCAGGAAGGTGTGTTTCATGGTTGATCGCTATGATCGGCAAACACGTTTTGAGCCGCTAGGAACAGAAGGGCAAGACCGCATTCGCACGGCGCATGTGCTGCTCGTCGGTTGCGGCGCGCTCGGCACGTCCATTGCGGACACCCTTGTGAGAGCGGGAATAGGCAAAATCACCATCATTGACCGTGATTACGTGGAGCTTCATAATCTCCACCGCCAGCGGCTTTTCACAGAAGAAGATGCACAATACAAAGTGGCCAAAGCCAAGGCTGTCGCCCGTTATCTTAAGAAAGTGAATACGGATGTGGAGATAGACGCCTACGTCCTTGATTTTCAGGTGGAAGAAGCGGCCAAGTTTGTGCCCGAGGTTGACTTGGTCATGGATGGCTCCGACAATTTTGAAGTTCGGATGCTAGTAAATGATGCGGCTTATCGTTACGGTGTTCCTTGGATTTACGGTGGCGTTGTCGGCAGCTATGGGCTGTCGCGTTCCTTTATGTTGGATGACGGTCCTTGCCTCCGGTGTTTGAGTCCGTATCTATCTTTAGATGAAACGTGTGATAACGATGGGGTGATCGCACCTGCTGTCCAAATGGTGACGGCGATGCAAAGTGCGGAAGCGATAAAAATCGTTAGCGGAAACAAAGAAGCGGTTTCCGAACGGTTGCGGTCGTTTGATCTTTGGAAAAATGAAACTGCGGCGATCGATGCCGGCCGCTTAAAAGACGAACATTGTCCCACCTGTGGGCCCAATCCGACTTATCCTGCCCTTTTTGGTGAGAAAAAAGGGAAGCAAATTCGAGTGTTGTGCGGTGGTGACACCGTACATGTCCGACCGCGGGAGCGAAAAGAAGTGCAGGTGGAAAAGCTGCAAAACGTAAAGCATTCAACGCTCTCTTCCGTACGTTTGCACGAAGATGTCGCGACCCTTAATTATGAAGGTTGTCGGGTCGTCTTGTTCAAAGACGGTCGGGCGCTCTTGCACGGCATTGACGAAGGAGATCGGGCAGAGAGGGTGTACGAACACGTTTTGGCATTGATCGATTAAGATATGCCTGATGCGTTGTTTGGCTCAACGTTTTTGCCTGTCTCTTTTCTCGATTTCTTCGGTCACGGCCATTGCCAGGTCGCTGTTTCCAAACATGGAGAGGACGCCGAGGATGGTCTCGTCTTCGATTTCACCGGCTTCTTTTTTTGGAACGGTTAATTCCAGTGTTTTTTCCAATTCTCCGTTTATCGGTTGGTCCGGGTGGGCGCGTTTGTATAAGTTGTGCGGGTCCAGGTCTTGGTTGACGCACCATTGGGCGAAGACGAGGATCATCATGTTTTCATCTTGCCGGTATTGGTCAACGACTTGTTTTTCGATGTCTGTTTGATCCAATTTGAGGTCTCCTTTTTTTAATCAGTGTAACAGTGTTGAGAAGTGATGCATAGCGCTTGCCATCGGGATAAAATTGCTTGGGTTCCAGCTGCGAACCTGGGCATTTTTTTGTTGGTTTGACGAATGCTATTGGCATGGAGGTGTTTTGGTGTGCAAGCAGATGTCATGATTATCGGCGGGGGGATCGCGGGGTTGCAAGCAGCGATTCAATTAGGGCGTTATGAGCGCAAGGTGACGGTGATTGATGAGGGGAGCGGCCGTTCTATGCTTTGCCGGCAATATCGAAATCTTCTCGGTTGGCCGGACGGGATCAGCGGAAGGGAACTTCGCAAAGCAGGACGGAAACATGCGAGCAACTATGATGTTGATTTTATGGATGAAAAAGTTATCCGATTGGGAAAGGAGCGATCGGGATTTCGAGCAGAAACGGAAGACGGGGGTACGTATCACGGAAAGAAGCTGATACTGGCTACGGGGGTGACTGACGCTAACCCATTTCCGGAACTTGAGCCTTGTTTCGGCATGAGTGTATACATCTGTCCGGATTGTGATGGTTATGAAATTAAAGAAAAACGTACCCTTGTGCTTGGGTCCGGGCGTGCAGGTGTGCGGATGGCGTTCGATCTTGTGCGTTGGACGGATCGGTTGACGTATGTGAGCCATGGAAGTCAGTCGCCTGTTGCCGAAGAGGAAAAAAGACAATTGTCGGAAGCCGGCATTGGCCTTCATGAAGGAAGGATTGAGCGCGTTCATCTGGAAGGGGATCAATTTGCCGGAGTGACGCTTGATGATGGCACAGCGTTGCAGGCAGAAAAAGCGTTTATTGCTTTTCCCGGCAATGTTGTTCATTCGGATTTAGGGAAGCAAATTGGAGTCGAACGCTTGGAAAATCATCACGTTCTTAATGATACCCGTACAAAAATGACGAACATTCCGGGGGTATGGGCTGCCGGTGATCTCGCCGTGCATTCCGAACAGGTGGCCATTGCCATGGGGGAAGGGGCGCAGGCAGCCGTTTGGGTTCAACGGTCGCTAATGCAAGAAGAATCTTGAAAAAAGCCGTCGTTCACGGCTTTTTTTGCAGGTAAGAAAGTATAAATCAACTTTCTCACCTGCATAAGTGCAACTAACACTTTCGCCATTTTTGGCGAGAAGTCAAGTTTTTTTAACGTGGAGGGATGTGTTGAATTCGGTGAAGGTGGGAGCTTTTTCCGGATCGTAATGGAGCGTGATTTCGATTAGCTTGAGCATCAATTCTTGGCGCAGGTCGTCTCTTTCCCCGGGAGTCGTTTGCCATAGGCAATTTCTTATTTTCGGTTCAAACTGATGGATCAACGTTGCGAGTTTTTCCCGGTCGCCGCGTTGTGCTTCTTTTACATAGTGACGGATCATTTAGCGATTTCTCCTTTCTTGTGCTGCCTCGTTGTGGAGGATATTTTCCAATCGCTCAATACGCCTTTCAAATCGATAAAAGAGATAAACGGCGAACAAAAATGGCAAACCGAATTGTCCTAAAAATTCAAGCATCATTTTCCCACTTCCTTTGCAAAATAGTGCGAAGACGTTTAAGCGCGTGCGAATGCGTTCGGGAAATGGCTTGCGGGCTTACGTTCAATAAGCGCGCGATTTCATTGTTTGTTCGCTCGTAGCCATATCGTTCAATAATAACGATTTGTTGTTTAGCTGTTAATTGGCGCAATGCGTTCGTCAGTTCAACGTCTTCACTCCATGTGCCAAGGTCGCTCGTTTCGGTGATGATATCGGGCATATTTTCACATGGATACCAAATGGTTCCGGTTTCGTGGAGGTTGTCCATCATGAGACGCTGGTTATCCCTTTGTTCCCGTCGGCGTTGGTCATATTGGACGGAAGTCCAATACAGTGTTTTTGTTAAATAGTACGTAAACTGCACATTCGCATAATGGTCCTTGAATGCTTCGTTCAGTGCCCGGAATGCACCGTGATTGGGAAAACAAACCGCTTGTATGAAAATGTGCTGATATTCATCGTATTCAAGAAAACCTTGAAAGATTTGCTGTTTGGCCAGTTGAGGATTGTTGTCGAAAAATATGGCCATCCGAGGGCATTCTTTTTTGAGTTGCTCTATCGTGTCGTGATTCATTGACTCACCCTCCCTTTTGTCTATAGTGCAGAAAGGAAAATTGAGGAGCTTTTTTCAACATGAAACGAACATTTGTTCTAAAATTATAATTCCTAGAAGAAAAAATTGCAAGCCGGGAAGACATACGACTGAGCTACCTATGGAGCCCGAAATCAATGGAGGTAGGTCATTTTGGTCGCCATGACCACCGTCACCTCCATTCGCGCACAAATTGAAGCAAAAAAAGCTTGACAAATAACCTATTCAATGGTTTAATAATAAAACTAACATCCTTTTGATCTCTCCCTCTATATTTATTCAATATTGAAAATTATTAAAAATGAATAGGAAGCGTGTGATGCACATAAGGATAATGATAGAAATATTGGAAGGTGACAAATATGAAAATGCAACGTTTGTTGTTGATATTGAGCGCGATGACTGCCTCAATATTCTTTTTCTTTTTCGGTCTCATTACTTCTGTGGAAGCCATTAGTACGATCGCCCAGGTTCTAGGTTTTTGTGGGATTGTTTTTACAAGCTTGTATGGTTTGTTGAGCAAGAGAACGAAAAAGGAATTGTATGAAGAAGAAAAATTGCAAATGTAAAAAAAGGCCCCTTTATCCGGGGCCTTTCATCATTAGTGCGGCATGCTTCCGGAAGGAAGTTGACTTGTCATGCCCGAATATTCCTGGAACGTTTGTTGAATCGTTTGTTGTGGAGCTCCTTCAAGGGCATACCATCCCTTTTGAAACATGGTGTTGAATAAATCACGCGCGCATTGATCGGTGTCGTTACAGATGGAATTGATTTCTTGGTATAGTTGCATATGGCTAGCTTCATTCATGGCTGTGCCATACGAAGAAGTCATGTATTTTTCTGTGGACAAAAGATCGGTAATAAAATCTTTATCGTTCATTTGTTGTGTTTTTGGGACGTTTGTTTGGGGGTTTTGTATTTTTTGCCCTGAAATGGTTCTCATCTCCTTTATTGCGTGTGTTGTTGTAAGAGAGAAAGAAGCGTTTGATAATGGTTTTCATGCATTTGCGCAACACGTTGGCAAGCACTTTTAATATCGTTGTCGTTGCACTGCCCTGCATAAAAGTTTGCCTTCTTTGTGGCGGTAAGGTTCCAGTTCAACATATCGGACAGATAAAGCTGATCTTTTGTGGAAAGCACTTTAGGCGGTTCCATCATCATGTTTTGCTGCCCTGATTGCCCGGGTTGTTGTTGCATATCCATTCTCCGTTCCTCCTTTATCCTAGACTAGTTGCTAGCTTCACCAAACGAAAAGGAAATATGCAATATGTGTTGCTAAGTCAGGAAAAATCTTTTATAGTATAGACAGATACTGATTTCATGTTTATCACAAAAAGCAAATGCGCTGTTTGTGAATCCTTATTGAGCTTTAATGAATGAACATTCATTCAAAAAAGGGAGGCTAATGATGAAGAAAAATATCCAACGTGCAGCAGTACTGGGTTCCGGTGTGATGGGCTCCGGTATTGCCGCGCATCTTGCTAACGTAGGCATTCCGGTATTGCTCCTTGATATTGTCCCTAATGAATTAACCGATGATGAAAAAGCAAAAGGATTAACCTTAGACGATCGCGCTGTCCGCAATAGGCTCGCGGCCGAGAACAAGAAAAAATTGTTCAAACAAAACCCCGCACCGCTTGCATCAAAAAAGAATGCAAACAAAATTGAAGTCGGGAATTTTGAAGATGACATTGGACGTCTTGCCGACGTGGACTGGATTATTGAAGTCGTCGTGGAAAAATTGGAGGTCAAACAGCAACTTTTTGAAAAAGTGGAGCAACATCGCTCGCCCGGCACCATCGTGACGTCAAATACATCCGGGATTTCAGTCAATGCCATGTCTGAAGGACGGAGTGAAGAATTCCGGCGCCATTTCATGGGCACTCATTTTTTCAACCCGCCTCGTTACCTTCACTTGCTTGAGGTTATCCCGACAAAAGATACCGATGCCGATGTGCTGGCTAATATGAAAACGTTTGCGGAAGAAGTGCTTGGGAAAGGTGTTGTGGAGGCGAAAGACACGCCAAATTTCATCGGCAACCGTATCGGGACCTACGGCCTTCTCGTCAGTGCCCGGAAAATGAAGGGAATGGGGCTGTCCATCACCGAGGTTGACTCCATTACGGGCCCGTTGATCGGCCGTCCGAAAAGCGCCACGTTCCGAACGCTTGATGTCGTTGGTCTGGACACATTTGTGCATGTAGCCCGCAATGTCTACGAGCAAGTGGAAGGCGAAGAACGAGACATTTTTGATCCTCCCCAATTTTTAAAAGACATGGCGGAAAAGGGTTGGATCGGCGCAAAAGCAGGGCAAGGCTTTTATTTGAAAAAAGGGAAGGGCGAAAACAAAGAAATTTTGGAACTTGATCCTGAAACAATGGAGTACCGCCAAGGCCAAAAATTAAAAGCACCCTCTGTCCAAGCGGCGGAACAAGCAAAGGGAAAAGCGGCGAAAATTCAAGCACTCGCGTATGCTGATGATAAAGCCGGGGAATTTACGTGGGACACATTAAAGGCCTCGTTGATTTATTCGGCGGAAAAAAGCGATGAAATCGCCAATGACATCGCGTCGATTGATAACGCCATGAAATGGGGATTCGGTTGGGATCTAGGCCCCTTCGAAGTTTGGGATGCCCTTGATGTCGAACGTTCTGTTAAAAAGATGGAAGAAGAAGGCGAAAATATGCCCGCGTGGGTAAAAAACATGCTCAACGCCGGCTATAAAAGCTTTTACAACGCCGCCGGTGACTTTTATCACAAAGGCGCTTATCAAAAACCGGACATTAATGAGAAAGAGATTGACGTAGCAACGCTTCTGAAAAACGAAGCGAACGTCATCACGAAAAACGCGGGAGCTGTTCTTACCGACCTCGGTGATGATGTAGCAGCCCTGACCTTCACATCCCCGAACAATTCAATTGGGTTAGACGTTATCCAAATGGTGAATAAAGCACTTGATGAAGTGGAGAAAAATTACAAAGGACTCGTCATTGCCAACAAAGGAAAGAATTTCTGTGTCGGCGCAAATCTTATGATGATGCTCATGGAAGCGCAAGATGATGCATTTGATGAGCTCGATATGGTTATTCGACGCTTCCAAGGCATGACATCGCGTATTCGTTACAGCAAAAAACCGGTCATTGCCGCACCTTTCCAAATGACCCTCGGCGGCGGAGCGGAAATTTGCTTGCCTTCGGCGAGTATCCAGGCTTCAACGGAAACGTACATGGGCTTGGTGGAAACCGGCGTAGGACTTATTCCCGGGGGAGGCGGAAATAAAGAATTATACATTCGCGAACTTGAAAAAATCCCCGAGGATGCCGACATTGACTTGCAACCGGTAGCGAATGCCGTCTTTGAAAAAATCGCTATGGCCAAAGTGGGGACATCGGCACAAGAATCAGCGGAAAACGGATTTATGAGCGATCGTGATGCCATTATCGCCAATAGCAACCACACGGTTTGGTACGCGAAACAAAAGGTACAGGAACTGCATGAAAAAGGATATCAGCCTCCGGTTCGCCAAGCCATTCCGGTTGTCGGCGAAACCGGATATGCAACGATGTTGCTTGGTGCCAAGTCTATGCGGACCGGCGGCCAAATCAGTGACCACGACTTAAAAATCGCCGGTAAACTTGCGTTTCTAATCGCCGGCGGACGTGTGCCTAAAGGAACGAACGTTGATGAGGATTATTTGTTAGACCTTGAAAGGGAAGCATTTTTAAGTTTAATTGCCGAACCAAAAACGCAACAGCGTATGCAGCATATGTTAAAAACCGGAAAGCCTTTGCGTAATTAATCGGAAAATACTTGGTCTATGAAAGAAAGGTACAAAGATTGGGAGGGGAAGCTGTTGAAAGAAGCGGTTATTGTAGCTGGAGCACGGACACCCGTAGGAAAAGCGAAAAAAGGAACGCTTGCGAATACAAGGCCGGATGACTATGCAGCGGCCACGATTAAAGAAACGTTAAAACGGGCAGGGGATTATGACGCCTCAAAGATCGATGATGTCGTGATCGGGTGCGCCATGCCTGAAGCAGAACAAGGGATGAACGTGGCACGGAGTATTTCCGCGTTGGCAGAATTGCCGCATACCGTACCTGCCGCAACGATTAATCGTTACTGCGCTTCGGGTTTGCAAAGCATCAGTTACGCGGCAGAACGCATTATGCTCGGACACTCGAAAGCGGCGATTGCCGGCGGGACGGAATCGATGAGTCTTATTCCGATGGGCGGACACGTGATCGCTCCAAACCCGAAACTTGTGGAAGAGGCTCCGGAATATTACATGCAAATGGGCCATACCGCTGAACAAGTAGCGCAAGAATTTGATGTGAGTCGCGAGGATCAAGATGCGTTTGCGGCAGAAAGTCATAAGCGGGCAGCGGCAGCGATTGATGCAGGTCGATTCGACGACGAAATCGTTCCGGTGGAGGTCAAACAACGCTCGGTCGGAAGTGACAATAAGTTGCAGGAGAACACGATTACGTTTTCCCGTGATGAAGGGGTTCGCCCGGATACGACGGCAGAAAAACTGAGCGGCTTGCGTCCGGTGTTTCATCCGAAAGGGAGCGTGACCGCGGGGAACGCCTCGCAAACGAGTGATGGCGCTGCTTCCGTCCTTGTCATGGACCGAGAGATGGCTGAAACCGATGGCCTCAAACCCCTTGCCAAGTTTCGCGGGATGGCTGTTTCCGGTGTACGTCCCGAAGTGATGGGCATCGGCCCCGTAGAAGCGATTCCGAAAGTGCTTGATATTGTCGGATTGGAAAAAGGTGATATTGGCCTTTTCGAATTAAATGAAGCGTTTGCTTCCCAATCCTTGCAAGTGATTCGCGAACTGGGCATTGATCACGACAAAGTGAATGTCAATGGCGGAGCGATTGCGCTTGGACATCCGCTCGGTTGCACGGGCACGAAGCTCACGCTTTCATTGATTCATGAAATGAAGCGTAGGAATGAACAGTTTGGCATCGTCACGATGTGCATCGGCGGCGGCATGGGTGCAGCAGGCGTGTTTGAATTACTATAATTGTAAGGGAGCGATTACAAATGGCAGAAACCATGAAAACAAGCATTAAAGGCGGCGGCTTTTTACTGGATGAAGTGGACAAGGAGGATGTGTTTACACCGGAGGAATTTACGGAAGAACACACTATGATCGCGAAAACGACGGAAGACTTCGTTGTAGGAGATGTGGGTCCACAGATTGATCGCATTGAAAACCATGAATTTGACGTTTCCCGGGATCTTTTAACGAAAGCCGGAGAACTTGGGCTGCTCGGTGCGGATGTACCTGAGAAATATGAAGGGCTGAGCCTCGATAAAATCAGTTCAACCCTCATTACCGAGAAGTTTTTCCGAGCCGGTGGTTTCTCGCTCAGTCACGGCGCCCACGTTGGCATTGGTTCCCAACCGATTGTATTTTTCGGGAATGAAGAACAAAAGAAAAGGTATCTTCCGGATCTCGCGAGCGGAAGAAAAATTGCGGCTTATGCGTTGACCGAACCAAGTTCCGGTTCCGATGCGCTTAGTGCGAAAACAACGGCCGTTCTGAACGATGCAGGAACCCACTACGTTTTGAACGGGGAAAAACAATGGATCACAAACTCCGCTTTCGCTGATGTATTCGTCGTTTACGCGCAACTCGATGGCGACAAATTTACTGCATTTATTGTGGAGCGTGAATATGACGGCGTCTCGACCGGTCCTGAAGAGAAGAAAATGGGCATCAAAGGATCCTCGACGCGGACGCTTATTCTTGAAGATGTTCAGGTGCCGAAAGAGAATGTGCTCGGTGAAATCGGGCGCGGGCATATCATTGCTTTTAATATTCTGAACATGGGCCGTTACAAACTTGGTGTCGGCTGTCTCGGGGGGAGCAAACGCGCAATTGAATTAGCGGCGAGCTACGCCACTGAGCGGAAGCAATTTAATACGCCAATTGCCCGTTTTACAACGATCCAGGAAAAATTGGCTTCGATGGCGGCGAAAACGTATGCCCTTGAAAGTTCCATCTACCGCACCGGCGGACTGTTCGAGAAGCAATTGGGCGAGCTGACGGAAGAAGAACAAGAGGATGGTTCACGAATCGCAAAAGGCATTGCCGAGTACGCCATTGAGTGTTCATTAACGAAAGTCGCCGGTTCGGAAACCTTGGATTATACGACGGATGAAGCCGTTCAAATCCATGGCGGCTACGGCTTTATGGCGGAATATGAAGTAGAGCGTATGTATCGTGACTCCCGTATTAACCGTATTTTTGAAGGAACGAACGAAATTAACCGCCTCCTTGTTCCCGGGACGTTAATCCGGAAAACGATGAAAGGGGAACTTCCTTTCCTCGATAAGGCAAAAGGCCTTCAAGAAGAACTCATGGCTTTCATGCCGGAAGAACCTGGAGATGAGCCGCTGGAAAAAGAGAAATATCTTCTCGCCAATGCGAAGAAATTATTTCTCATGGGAACGGGAAATGCCATGCAAAAATACGGAGAGAAAATCGAAGATGAACAAGAACTTCTTTTGAATACGGCGGATATTGTAAATGAGATTTACAACATGGAATCGGCAATCGCGCGTACGGAAAAAGCGATTGAGCAAAATGGCGTGGAAAACGAAGCGATGAAACTTTCGCTTACCCAAGTTATTTGCGAAGAAGGGTTGCAAAACATTGAAGCAGATGTCAAAGAATCCCTCATCCACATGGAAGAAGGAGACAATTTGCGCACCATGCTTTCCATGGTAAGAAAACTTACCCGCCGCACACCGGTCAACGTGATTGGCGTAAAGCGGGAAATCGCCGACAGAGTCATCGACAAGAAAAGGTATGAGGTATAAGAAAATCAACCCGCGCCGTTCGGATGGCGCGGGTTTTTGAGGTTGTCGGTGTTTAAGCCTCGTTTATGGCGAAGTCAAAGTTTATTGTTATGTCCCTCGTTTAAGCTTAAGGTTATACAATGCAGATCCAACTGCAATCGTTGCTATAAAGTAAGGGCCAATGAATATAAGTAATAAATAAGCCACAGACGCACAGTTAAACCCATGATCCTCACAGTGAATGAAATCTGCCGTCCCCCATTCATAACCCCCCAAAAGAATTAGCAAGAAGATAATTCCTGATGTAACTAACATGGGGATATAAACGAACCAGTCTGTTTTAAAAAATTTATAAAAAATATAGCTTGGAATAAACGCAAGTAACAGATAACCCAGTATCCAAGACATAACTTCTTCATTCGCTCCAATCTTAAATAGGGACTGCTGAATAACGGAAAAAGACTGGCACATAAGCATTTTCCGTTGGTGTTGTCAAAACTGGATGCAAGGAAATCCATCCTATAAGCAACAAAACCCTTGCATTTCTGGCGTCCCTGAAAAGCAAAAAACTTTCAATTTGGGGGATGCAGTTTCCCCTTCCCCATACAGGTAACGCCGGAAACTCACTTGGTTAGCACTTATACCTTTTATTTGTTGCCTCTTAGGCACCCAAAATTAATCAAAAGTGTTCCTGGGACATCGTCGTTACATAAAAACACCCAGCCAGATCGCGTTAACGATCGCGAGCAGCAGCATTATTTTTTCACATGTAGAAACTTGCTGATTATCATCGATGTTCATTTTAGTAACAAGAATGGCGGAAGCGGCGACAAATACGAGCACCCCTAAGGCTGCCCATAGCCGTTCCGTTCCCATCCAAAAAATGCATACTCCGGTTAAAAAAAGATAAAACAGAGCCGGCAAACGGCTAAACGATTGGCCGAATGTTTCCATTGCCCATACGACAGATGTTCGTTTCTTTGGCGCAGCGTGCTGGTCGGCAATCCGGTCAGGGATATGGTGAACCATGACCCATGACACGCAAAAGAGGGCGTTGATCGTAGCGTTTTGCCATGCCCACAAGGGAATGGCATCCAATGCTAGCCACGCGCCGGCTAATCCAAGCGCCAGCATAGATGGAAACAAACTAAATACTTCACCTGCAAACGGGCGGTAACTGAGTTGGAGGGGAACCCGTGAATAGGAGGCGGCAGCCCATACACCGATTAATAACAACATGGAAATTTCATAGAATCCAAGGAAAACAAGCGCGATACAGGCAAAAATAATGGCATAAATCAGGCGGTCGCCGAGCTTTTCCAGGTCCTCAACAGAAAAATACCCATCTTGCGTGACGCGGCTTCCGCCCGAGAGAATTGCCGGACTGTGTGCATCCGTGCCTGATTTATAATCGGATACATCATTTAACATATGGGTGAGCACACCGTGGAAGAAGAGCGCACCGACGGTTAGCATCATAAAAAGAGAGAGGACGGTATCCGTTGAGATCGAGTAAAATAAGATGAGTGGAAGCATGGTAGATAGAATAGTCGAAAAACTTGAAGAGGCGACAGCCATAAGTCGCAACAATTGCCAACTTCCTTGGATGATGGTTAGCGCTCGGGTTGCCATGATAGGAAAAGCTCCTTTTTGTTGAGAGGTGTTCCTATTATAATATATTTACTCGCTGAAACGGGGAAATTTTTCAATCTCTATAGTATAAACGTTTTCAAAAATATCGTATAATGATGAGTGAACCTTACGGTACATAAAGGGGGTTAAGATTTGCTTACCGTTTTTAGTTATCCGCCATGCGGCACTTGCCAAAAAGCAAAGAAATGGTTGGATGCCCATGACGTACCTTATGAAGAGAGACATATTGTTAAGGAACCGCCGACACGTGAGGAACTCAAGGACCTAAAGGAAAAGAGTGGCCTGGAATGGAAGAAGTTCTTTAATACGAGCGGAAAAAAATATCGTGAAATGGGTTTAAAGGACAAGCTTCCGGAAGCAAATGAAGAAACAATCATCGATTGGTTATCGTCGGATGGCATGCTTATTAAACGGCCGATTGTGACCGATGGAAAAACCGTCACACTTGGGTTTAAGGAAGCAACGTTTCTCGATAACTGGAAGTAAACTATTTGATAAGGAGGAGATATTATGGCGTCACCAAAAGAATTAAAGTATTCGGAAGAACATGAATGGGTAAAAGAAGAAGGGGACAAGGTTCGAATTGGGATTACATCCTTCGCGCAAGACGAACTTGGCGACATCGTATTCGTTGAACTTCCGGAAGTGGGCGATCAAATTGAAGTGAATGAGCCATTTGGCAGTGTGGAATCGGTAAAAACCGTCTCCGAACTTTACGCGCCGATAAGCGGCAAAGTGGTGGAAATCAACGAAGAACTTGAAGATTCTCCGGAATTCGTCAATGAATCTCCATACGACAAAGCTTGGATGGTCGTCGTCGAGCCTGCCGATAAAGCTGAATTGGACGAATTGATGAGTGCTGAGGCGTATGATGAAATGGTTGGTGAAGAATAAAAAAGGAGCTACTCCCAATGGGGAGTGGCTTTTTGTACAATGCTGAGTATACAATATAGGCTTTTTTTACAAGGAGAAGAGAATATGGGTTTTCATAACAAACCGACAACGTTTGTTGAGCACGTGACGATTAAAGTAGAAAATTTGGCACGTTCCATTCAATTTTATAAAGAGGTCATTGGCTTTAAGGTTCTAGAACAAACAAAAACAACCGCTCAGTTAACGGCAGATGGAAAAACCAGTCTTGTCTCAATCGAACAACTTAAAAAAGCACTACCAAAACCAAGCAGATCGACAGGGTTGTATCACTTCGCTTTACTGTTACCTCGTCGTGCCGATTTGGCGAATATCATTAACTACTTTATTGAAAAAGGCGTCCGTGTCGGTTCCTCGGACCATTGGGTCAGTGAATCTCTTTATTTATCGGATCCGGATGGAAATGGGATAGAAATTTATGCAGACCGTGATTCGTCGGAATGGGATTGGGAGAACGGGCAAGTAGCGATGGCCGTGGACCCGCTCAATGTTCCCGGTATTCTTTCCGAAAAGAAAGAAGGAGAGTTATGGAAAGGATTGCCTGCCGGCACTGTTATGGGCCATATCCATTTACATGTGGCAGATTTGCAAAAGACGAAGCCTTTTTATACCGAAGGGCTCGGTTTTGATATTGTGAGCAAACTCGGGGATCAAGCCCTTTTCATCTCCAGTGGTAACTATCATCATCATATAGGCTTGAATACTTGGACTGGGGTGGGTGCGCCCGCGCCACCGGATAAAAGCCCCGGCTTGAAATTTTTCACGATAAATTTGCCGGATGAAGCAACGAGGGAACGCGTCGTAGCAAATGTTGAAAAAATCGGAGCTGCTGTGACAAAAGAAAATGGGGTTTTTGTCACGACGGACCCTTCAGGGAATCGTATTCATTTAGAGGTTTGAACGTCTCCGATGGTTTCTCGGATGGGCGCGAGGTTGAATGATAACTTAACGCTTCTGTCTTCTTTTCAGGAAAAACAAGACGGCTGCTCCTATCACCAGCAAGGGTATAATCACAGGGGACAAACCGATCATGAATATGACCAATCCGGAGAAGAGGGAAACCAGCACATTCACTGTATCCGTGAAAAGACTTGTTGCTTGCCCCCATATATTCAATGATTCCCGATCTTGTAAGGTGGAAGCGGCAACCTCTTGTATATCAATGTTCACCGTAGAATATGCGACGTGATTTTCCAAATAATTCATACGTCCCTCGATTTGTTCGATTTCTTCTTGGGTGGAAGCTAGATCATCGGAAATATCGAGAAGATCTTCTGTGTTTTCTGCTTCTTCCATAAACGCAAGCAGGCGTTCTTCAACCGTCTCCTTGGATTGGAGGCGTGATTCTAAATCGACGTATTCCTCTGTGACATCATCTCCGTAAGTGGAACGTTCCAACACTTCCGTCCCTATGGCTTCCAATTCATCCAAAAACGAGGTGAAGTTTTCCTGTGGGATCCGCACCGAAAACGTTCCGCTCCGGTTTCCTGCTTCATCATCACGGTCATGAACGTTGGATTCAACGACATAGCCGTCCATTTGTTCCGCGTGCTCTTCAATTTGACGTTGGGCATCATCGAATTGATCCACTTCAATAGAAATATCCCCGTTGTAAATAATCATTTGATCCGACACATCAACGTCTGTTATGTCTTCCGTGCTGTCGTTCGTTTCTTCGTCAGTCGTTGAAACCTCACCTTCGGAGTCTCCCGTGTCGTCGGCTTCTTCGACTGCAAACTCGGCTTCATCATTACTGTGCGTGTCCGCTCGCTCGTGCTGGGCCGTTTCATCATCGCTGCATCCCGCGACCGCGAATCCTATAAGAAAAACGAAAGAATAAAAAAATCGACGAACCACGCTCCCCCTCCTTTAATGCACTCTTTTTAAATGTGACGTATTCCAGTTGTAAGTGTTACATATTTTCAATCTGGTTCCACTCGAATTAAAAACATCGATAACAACGGATAAATGATTGCCGGGATTAATCCGAGATAAAAGCTAAACAGTGGATCCGCTATCCAATTACTCATGAAACCGTAAACAAGGGTAGCAAGAAAAAAACTTACCGTCACATAAAAGATCAATCGACTCAAGTTGATCAGTGCTTTATCAAGCTCATTCTCCCGATAGCAGTTGGGACAAATGAGCTCGGTGTCTTTTAATCGTTTCTTGGCGCGTGTTCGGTACGGTATTTTTTTCTTGGTAGGTAAGAAAGTATAAATCAACTTTCTTACCTACATAGGGATTGCTGAATAGCGGAAAGCGAAGCCATGGAAGCGGCATCCCGGCTTCAGCTGATAGCTGCAAGTTGTTCAGCATTCCCTACATAAGTTGGGCGAAGGCTTTTCGCGATAAAAGCTTGGCGAAAAGCCAAGTTTTCTAACAATAATTACAATTTAAACCCGCCAACATGATCGCCTCCATGGTTCAGGATGAGTTGCCAAATGCCCGTGCGGTCACGTCTCGAATCAACCCCGGTAAAACCCGGAAACTAAATGGTTTATACAACCGTTCGCTCCATTGATGAGCGTCTTTGCCATATACCCCCATGTTGAGGGCGGGGATGCTCAGTTTGCGTATCTCGGAAAGGGGCACCTCGTAATCTTTGCCCCATCTGGGAAAGTTATCAATAAGCGCTGCCAGTTCGTCATCGCTTTCTTGGATTGCAAGATAACTGCTATCGGATATAAAAGGAAAAAAACGGCGGATGCGATAGGTTTCACCGCTTATCTTTTCAGATGCGGCAAGCGCTTCGTCAAGTGTTTTTAATAAGTGGTCATGGTCTTTCGCCCCTTCCTGCAAGTGATTATGGGGTAGGAACGGAGGAGCGTAAAAAAGAACGACTCTCGGTTTGCGGGCAGGATCCAACATTTGCATGGCTTCCACGATTTTGAAAAAACGTTCGCGGATGTCGAGGTGCCGAAAGGTGTGTGCGGTTTGTTCGATCGTATCGGCAACGGGAGCGTTCAATGCTTCCAATTCCTTTTTGAAAGCTTCAAACGTAGTGACTTCGACGGACCAATCGAGGTTTTTCGGATCCCTGCCCATTTGTTTTGTAAAAGCTTGATAGCGGCTTTCGTATTCTTTTGACACTTCTTCTGCCGATCTTCGCGCGATTTCCAACAACCGTGTCGTTGCTTCGTGTACAGTACGTTCATATAAACAAAAATTAAAATAGATGTAAGCGCTCGTTGCTGTTTGCACGTCATACGTTTGCTTGTTATCCCGTTGATATAAGCATGTCGGCGGCAAAATGAATTCCTCTTTCATTTGTTCGGCGATCTCAACATTGTTATGAAGTTCCAAGTTTAATTTGGAGGCTATCGATGTTGGATTCACCGTCGTCATCGTGTCGCCGACATGGCTTTCTTTTCCGGCTACATAAAAACACGGCAAAACTTTCCCGCATGTGCCCGTGTACATATAGCGCGTGCTGTCCCCTTCATATTGCGGAGAAATATAATCATTGTTGATGGCCGCCTTGTAGTGGATCCTCCATTCGTTTCGGAGATATTGCAACTCTGTGATTGCAGCCTTCATCCCTGCGTGTTCGCTTTCTTCGTCAGCGGTGATGAGCAGGAGGATATTGCCTGTCGGCCGTTCGTGTTCCGCGAATCGGAGCAGGTTCACGAGGTGAACCGCAATGCCGCTTTTCATATCCGCTGATCCGCGAGCGAACAACCAATCGCCGGTTGCAGCATCTTCCCTGATTTCTGTATTTGTCACATCATCGGAAAAATAGGCGAGCAACGCCTCCGGATCGAAAGCATGCGCACTCAGTGTCCCATAATCTTCAATGCCCACGGTGTCATAATGGGCATGAAAAAGGATCGTTTCTTTTGCGTTCGCCTTTCCCGGTAAAAAAGCAAACACATTCTTGCGCTTGTCATTTGGGATCGTCTGTAACCATATGTGCTCGGGATGTTTTTGGAAATATGGGAAGGAACGAATAAGCTTATGTAGATAATCGGATATTTCAATTTCGCCCGCGCTCCCGTTCGTGCTATCGAGAGCAACGAGCTTCATCGTTAACCATTCCGCCTGCTCTGCTTCACACAGCGTTGCCAACTGCTCATACATGATAGGAAAACTCCTCTCGGTGACATAGCTACATATATCTATTGTAACGCGCCAAACTTGACTATTGCTATATTGGGATTCGGAAACGAGACCATAAGATGCCCGAAACCGGTCCATGCCGCATGACAACAACGCATGCCCGATGAATCGTATACGTTGACAGCATAGGGGGCCGGTGCTAAAATAAACGCATTCATAGAATACTATTCTTATCTGGAGCGGTGGAGGGACTGGCCCGATGAAGCCCGGCAACCGGTAATGGCGAATTACAAAGGTGCCAATTCCTGCAAGGTGTTCATCCTTGGAAGATGAGACAGAAATGATGCGTAACCTTTCTGCTCATCGTAGGGCTAAAGGGTTATTTTTTTGGTAGGAAAGAAAGTATAAATCAACTTTCTTTCCTACATAAGTGCAACTAGGGCTTTTCGCCATAAAAGCTTGGCGAAAAGCCAAGTTTTCTAAACGAAAAAACACTGAGCCTATCAGGATAGTAGGAATAAAAAGAAAGGAGGTCCATCCACTGATACATCTGAATAACATCTCGAAAACGTTTCAATTAAAAGGACAATCCATCGAAGCGGTAAAAGAGATTAATTTAGATATTGAAAAGGGAGAGATTTTCGGAATTGTCGGTTACAGCGGTGCGGGGAAAAGCACGCTCGTACGTCTCCTTAATCGATTGGAAACGCCCACGACCGGCACATTAAAAATTGCAGATCGTGACATTTTGGATCTATCCAATCGAGACTTAAGGGGCGCAAGGCAAGAAATCAGCATGATCTTTCAACATTTTAACCTCCTATGGTCGCGAACCGTTCGGGAAAACATTGCTTTCCCCCTTGAAGTTGCCGGTATTGCAAAAGCAAAACGTAACGAGCGTGTGGAAGAGTTGATCGAACTCGTTGGTTTGAAAGGGCGGGAAGCGTCTTATCCATCGCAACTGAGCGGCGGGCAGAAGCAACGGGTCGGCATTGCCCGGGCGCTTGCCAATGAACCGAAAGTGCTCTTGTGTGATGAGGCGACCTCCGCGCTTGACCCGCGAACGACTGGCGCGATTCTTGATTTGCTCCACGATATCAACCAAAAATTAGGGCTCACGATTGTCATCATTACCCACGAAATGCAAGTGGTGCAAAAAATTTGTTCGCGTGTTGCCGTGATGGAAGATGGCAAAATTGTTGAGTTGGGAAATGTGTTGGATGTCTTTAGAGATCCTCAACAAGAGATTACGAAAACATTCGTCAAGCAAGTCACCGACCCGGAAGATTCCAATGAAGCCATTGAAGAGCAGCTCAAGCGAGAAAAGGGGACCGTCATTCGCTTAACGTTTGTCGGGGATGACGCGGAAAAACCGGTCGTATCCGAATTAATCCGTTCGTTTGGCGTAACGGTGAATATTTTACAAGGAAATATTGCCAAAACGCAGCACGGGAGCTATGGCAGTTTATACGTTTCCATCGAAGGGGATGGAGCGCAATTAAAAGAAGCCATTCAATTTCTTTACGGCCACCGGGTGGAAGCAGAGGTGATTGCCGATGCTTGATGAAATCGATCGGGAAAACATGCTAGAAAACGTTGATTGGGGAAACATGCTGGAAGCCACGTGGGAGACCCTCTATATGAGTGGGGTCGCGATCTTGTTTACTTTTTTCTTAGGTATCATTCTTGGTCTCATTCTTTTCTTATCTTCAAAAGGACAGCTCTGGGAAAATAAAATTGTAAACATTGTTACCACTGGATTTGTAAATATTTTTCGTTCCGTGCCATTCATCATTTTAATTATTTTGCTCATTCCGTTTACGAATGTTGTGATGGGAACAATGCTTGGCCCGAACGCAGCTTTACCGGCACTCGTGATCGGTTCCGCGGCTTTTTATGCCCGCCTTGTGGAAATCGGCTTGCGTGAGGTGGATAAAGGTGTCGTGGAAGCAGCCAGGTCTATGGGCGCGAACCAAAAGCAAATCATTTTCAAGGTATTTATTCCCGAGTCGTTGCCTGCGCTCGTGTCCGGCGTTACGGTCACTGCGATATTGCTCGTCAGCTATACGGCGATGGCAGGCGTCATCGGCGCCGGCGGGTTAGGGGATCTGGCGTTTCGTGACGGTTTTCAGCGTAACAGCTCGGATGTGACGATCGTTGCGACGGTCATCATCTCGGTCATCGTGTTTATTATTCAAGGAATCGGTGATGTTATCACACGAAAAATTGATAAAAGATAAGGGGAGAATTGAAATGAATAAGTTTTATAAACTGATTGCTTTAGGGACACTGACAACCGTACTTGTCGCCTGCGGAGCAGATGATGAAGAAGCAGGTGATGAAGCGGAAGAAGGTGAAAGTACCGAAGCCGCAGATGATGAAGAGCCATCTGAATTAGTCGTTGGTGCCACAAACGTACCTCACGCTGAAATTCTTGAGTTTGCGGAAGACCTACTCGAAGAAGAGGGAGTTGATATGCAAATCGAAACATTCAATGACTATGTCATTCCTAACGAGGCGTTGGATAACGGCGATTTAGACGCCAATTTTTATCAACATATCCCATTTCTTGAAGATCACATTGACGAGTTTGGGTTTGATTTCGTTGATGTTGGCGGTGTTCATATCGAACCGATCGGCGTATACAGCCAAGATTACGATAGCCTCGATGAATTGCCGGAAGGCGCGACCATCCTTATGAGTGACTCCGTTGCGGATCATGGCCGTGTCTTGACGATGTTCGAAGAGGAAGGGCTGATCGAATTGGCGGAAGGTGAAGGGGTCGAAGCGACGTTGGACGATATTGAAGAAAACCCCCATGACTTCGATTTCGAGCCGCAGTATGAACCGGCTTTGTTGCCGCAGGCTTACGAAAATGGTGAAGGAGACGCGGTTTTGATTAATTCCAACTTTGCCATCGACCATGACTTGTTACCTCTTGAAGATTCGATCGCATCAGAATCAGCGGGTGCCGATAACCCGTATGTGAATGTGGTTGTGGTAAATAGCGAGGATGAAGATGATGAAGCTATTGCTACCCTTGTGGACGTTTTACAATCGCCGGAAGTTCAGGATTTTATGGAAGAAGAGTATGATGGAGCAGTCGTTCCCGTCGAAGAGTAATTGTTTAATAGCGTCCCTTCGAAGGCGGCAAACCCTTCGGAGGGACGTTTTTTTCAGTAGGTAAGAAACAACGAGAGCAGCGGAACATTACTGAGAAGTGTGTGTATCCCCCATATATGTCAGCTTGCAATCGTTTGAGTGCCATGAATCTACAGAAACTTACATATCATGGCGTCATCGGATAGTGATGACGCCATAAAACAACTCAATTTATACATTTAATGGCGTCCATTGACGACAATGACACCATAAAAGGTCCAACTTTTGATTAGGATGGCGTCAACCGACATTCGTCCGCTTGCATCGGGCGCTTATTTCACAAATGTGTCTGGACTGCATCAAAACGGTTTTTTTCCCAGACATCCGTGGATATCCGTTATTAATGCACCGAGAATTTTATTCATATACTTACACAACCCCTTGTGGAATCATGGCGTCGGCAACTTTTAGGAAGCCGGAAATTTATACGCCGATGACCAAGTCGCCGGCACAATTATACGTTTCGGCAGCTTCTGTGCTGTTACCATGGATATTTTTCAAAATTTCACGAATTCTTCCGTCCACTTCTTCAAAGGACCGTGAGAAACCCATGTTATCCAGGGCCATTTCTAGCGATGAAACTGCTACATCGCCGGCGTTTGCTGCTTTTTCCGGGGCGAAATGGACGTTGTTTTTCTTGATATGTATTTTTTTCCTTTTCCTGCACATGCTAATCGGGAAAAACAACTTAGCTGCAAAAAGGGAGATGAACCGATGGCACAGGACGAGACATTCATCGAGGAAGCCTTGCAGGAATATAAAGATGGTATGAACTATTTATCGGGGCAACTGCCGAAACTTACACGAAAATTCAATGCGTTTACAGACGCGTGCTTTGCGGAAGGGGAATTAAAAGCGAAAGACAAATATCTCATTGCGCTTGCAATTAGTGTCTGTATGAATGAAGAATATTCGATCATTAACCATGCGAAAAATTGTATCGATGAAGATTGCAGTGAAGAGGAAATCATGGAGGCTGTTGCGGTGGCGGTTTCCTTTCGGGGAGACGCGGCTTTAAGCCAAGCGGTCACGGTGGTGCGAGACGCCATCGAAACGTTCGACACCGGTTCATGAAACAGAAACAGATAATTGATAATGAATGAGAATTAGAAAACGCGTCTGGTAACCTTTGGGTCAGACGTTTTATTTTTTGCCATTACAGCGGTTATTGTTTGAAACGTAACTTAAAAACCTTCATACTAGGGGAACGGCAGTCTAATAATATGTTAGGGGCTGTTTTATTTTAAAACATTGGCTGTAAAGAAAGGAGATGTGATCTGTTGAAGATATAGGCGAAATCCCTTGAACGAAGATTGAATTTGTTATAAACTAATAATGATGATAGATTGAGAAACATTCGCAACGGAATTCGTTGCAGTACGATAAACGGAGGTTTTAGAATGGCTGGATCAACGTTGAAAATTAAAGATCTACACGTTGAAATTGAAGGAACTGAAATCATTAAAGGTTTCGATTTAGAAATAAATGGCGGTGAAATTCATGCCATTATGGGTCCGAACGGCACGGGGAAATCAACCCTTGCTTCGGCTATCATGGGCCATCCAAGTTATGAAATTACACAGGGAAGTGTCGAACTCGATGGCGAAGACGTCCTTGAAATGGAAGTGGACGAGCGTGCGCGGGCCGGCATGTTCCTTGCCATGCAATATCCAAGTGAAGTGACAGGTGTTACAACATCTGATTTCCTGCGTACATCGATTAACGCGAATCGCGAAGAAGGCGATCAAATTCCATTGATGAAGTTTATTAAAAAGATGGATAAACAAATGCAAACGCTCGATATGGATGAATCCTTCTCTACCCGTTATTTAAACGAAGGCTTCTCCGGCGGGGAGAAAAAGCGGAATGAAATTTTACAGCTTCTTATGTTGGAGCCGAAAATTGCGATTTTGGACGAAGTGGACTCCGGCCTTGACATTGACGCTTTGAAAGTTGTTTCGAAAGGCGTAAACAGCATGCGTTCGGATAACTTCGGTTGCTTAATTATTACCCACTATCAGCGTTTGCTTAACTACATCGAACCAGATTACGTACACGTTATCATGCAAGGGCGCATTGTTAAGTCTGGGGATGCAACGCTTGCCCAACGTCTTGAAAATGAAGGCTACGACTGGATCAAGGAAGAACTCGGCATTGAAGATGAGCGTGTAGGGCACAGTCAAGAAGCGTAAAGGTAGGAGGTGACAAACGATGGCAGTTGAAACAAAATGGACGTTTGACAGTGAAACCGTTAAAAAATGGTCGGAAAAAAGAGGAGAGCCCGCTTGGTTAGCGGATAAAAGAATAGAAGCACTGACCGAGGCAGAGGATCTTCCGATGCCGAATCCGGATAAAACAAGTTTAAAAAGATGGAAATTTACGGGCTTTGAAAAGATTGAAGCCGACGAGCCGGAAAGTCAACGTTTTTCCGATCTTCCTGCAGAGGTGACCCGTCTGGCGGGAGAAGAAAAAGATGTGCAAAATCTGATTGTCCAGCGGGACGGAAAGACGACTTTTAACAAAGTTGCACAGGAACTTGTCGATAACGGCGTTATTTTCACGGATATCGAAACGGCAGTAAAAGAGCATGGCGATCTCGTTGAGAAATACTTGATGAGCGGCGCCGTGAAAACAAACGAAAATCGCTTGACAGCGCTGAATACAGCATTGATGAACGGCGGGATTTTCATCTATGTGCCGAAAAACGTGGAACTGCAGTCCCCGATTCAAACGATCTTCTGGCAAGATGATGTAAAGACAGGTCTTTTTAACCACGTGCTAATGGTTGCTGAAGCGAACAGCAGTCTGACGTACTTGGAAAACTATGTGTCGTTCACCGAAGATGAAGCGTATGGCAATATTGTATCGGAAGTGTACGGTGCCCAGGGATCAAAGATTAAATACGGAGCGGTCGATAATCTCGAAAGTGGTGTAACCACGTATGTCGTTCGACGTGCAACATTGGATAAGGACGCTCGGATTGAATGGGCACTCGGCCAAATGAACGAAGGGAATACTATTTCCGAAAATACCACTTATCTTATGGGAGAAGGTTCATACGGTGATACGAAAACCGTTCATGTAGGTCGCGGAAATCAAACGCAAAACTTTACGAGCGACGTCGTGGCGCACGGGAAACAAACCGAAGGTTATATCCTTACCCACGGGGTTATGAAAGATAGTTCGACATCGATTTTTAACGGGATTAACAAGATTGAAAAAGGTGGAACGAACTCTCACAGTGAACAAACGGGCCGTGTGCTCATGCTTTCACCGAAAGCACGAGGAGACGCCAACCCGATTTTGTTGATCGATGAAGATGAAGTAACGGCCGGCCATGCGGCTTCTGTTGGTAAAATTGATCCGATCCAAATGTTTTATATGAAAAGCCGGGGGCTGTCACAGGCAGAAGCCGAGCGGCTAATTATTCACGGATTTTTGGAGCCGGTTGTCGGGGCGCTTCCAATTGAAGCTGTTAAAACACGGCTTTCGGAAGTCATTGAAGGGAAAGTTTATTAATGTTGAACGTACAAGATGTGCGTGAACACTTCCCTATTTTAGACCAAGAGATAAATGGCAGCCCGCTTGTTTACCTGGATAATGCGGCTACGTCCCAAAAACCGATTTCGGTCATTGAAGCAATGGAGGATTATTACCGCCGTTACAACTCGAATGTTCATCGAGGTGTGCATACGCTCAGTTCGGTGGCGACCGACGGCTACGAAGGAGCCCGTGACAAAGTCCAAACATTTATCAATGCCGGCAGGAGAGAGGAAGTTGTATTTACGCGCGGGACGACGACCGCGATCAATACTGTTGCTGCAAGTTACGGGCGAGCCAACTTGCAAGAAGGGGATGAAATCGTTCTTACCCCCATGGAACACCACAGCAATTTAATCCCTTGGCAGCAGATCGCGAAGGCAACCGGAGCAGACTTGAAATACATTCCGTTGCAACCGGATGGCACGGTTTCCGTAGAGGCGGCGCGGTCCACCATCAGCGAGCGCACGAAAATCGTCGCAATGGTGCACGTGTCCAATGTGCTCGGCACCATGAACCCGATCAAAGAAGTAACGAAAATTGCCCATGAACATCAAGCCATTATGGTCGTTGACGGTGCACAAAGCACGCCACACACGCCTGTGAATGTTCAAGACCTTGACTGCGATTTTTTCGCATTCTCCGCCCATAAAATGTGTGGACCCACCGGCATAGGCGTTTTATATGGAAAAAAAGCATTGCTGGAAGAAATGGAGCCATTTGAATTTGGCGGAGAAATGATTGACGAAGTCGGCCTTTATGATGCAACATGGAAGGAAGTCCCTCATAAGTTTGAGGGCGGCACTCCGATTATTGCCGGAGCGATTGGACTAAATGCAGCAATTGATTTTCTAAATGATATAGGTTTAGATGCTATAAAAACCCATGAACAGCAGCTGGCCCGCTATGCGATGGATCAGCTCGGCCGCCATGATGATATTGAGGTTTACGGTCCACCAGCAAACGAGCGGGCAGGGATTATCACTTTCAATATCGATGGCGTTCATCCTCATGATACGGCCACAGTTCTCGATACGAAAGGCGTAGCCATACGCGCCGGCCATCATTGTGCACGACCTCTCATGAATTGGCTGGATGTTGCTGCTACAGCTAGGGCAAGTTTTTATCTTTACAACACAGAAGCAGATGTAGACGCGCTCGTAGACGCGCTTGTTACCACAAAGGAGTATTTCGGCGATGTCTATGCAGAATAATAATCTTGATGCGCTGTATCGACAAGTAATCATGGATCATTATAAACACCCACGCAATCGCGGCGAAATGACTGCTGATGCGCTGACGGTCAATATGAATAACCCTTCCTGCGGGGATAAAATACAACTGCACCTGAAAGTGGATGACGGTGTTGTAAATGATGCATCATTCACCGGGGAAGGATGTTCCATTAGTCTTTCGTCAGCATCAATGATGACCGAGACAGTTAAAGGCAAAACGATTGCGGAAGCACTGGAGCTATCCGATATATTTTCGGAGATGGTTCAGGGGAACGATTATGATGATGAAAAATATGAACTTGGCGATATTGAAGCGTTGCAAGGCGTTACAAAGTTTCCTGCCCGCATTAAATGCGCAACATTAGCCTGGAAGGCAATGGAAAAAGGGTTAGATAAAGAATGATTTGGGGTAAAGGATGTTTCATCCTGCACTACTAAAAGGAGGTCATTCACATGGCAAAGAAAATGCCTGAACTAGAAGAATACCAATACGGTTTTCATGATAAGGATGTTTCTGTATACCGTTCAGAACGTGGCCTGACTGAAGATATTGTAAGGGATATCTCCAAGATGAAAGAAGAGCCGGAATGGATGCTTGAATACCGGTTGAAAGCATTGGAGCAATTTTATAAAAAGCCGATGCCTCAATGGGGCGGTGACCTGTCAGAACTGAACTTCGATGACATTACGTATTACGTGAAGCCGTCGGAACGCACGGAAAAATCTTGGGATGAAGTTCCGGAAGAGATAAAAAACACGTTCGACAAATTGGGCATTCCGGAAGCAGAACAAAAATATTTGGCCGGTGTTTCCGCTCAATATGAATCCGAAGTTGTTTACCATAACATGCAGGAAGACCTTGAAGAACAAGGGATCATTTTTAAAGATACAGACACGGCGTTAAAAGAAAACGAAGATCTTTTCCGCAAACACTTCGGAACGGTCATACCGCCAAGTGATAACAAATTTTCAGCCTTAAATGCAGCGGTATGGTCCGGCGGTTCGTTTATCTACATGCCAAAAGGTGTAAAAGCCGATTCGCCGCTTCAGGCGTATTTCCGTATCAACTCCGAAAATATGGGACAATTTGAGCGTACGCTGATTATTGCCGATGAGGGAAGCTCCGTGCATTACGTTGAAGGTTGCACTGCGCCTATTTTTTCAACGGATTCCCTTCATAGTGCAGTAGTTGAGATCATCGTGAAAAAAGATGCTTATTGCCGCTATACAACGATCCAGAATTGGGCACCAAACATTTACAACCTTGTAACGAAACGTGCCACCGCTGATGAAAACGCGACGATGGAATGGGTTGATGGAAACCTTGGTTCTAAGCTAACGATGAAATATCCTTCGATCCTCATGAAAGGCGAAGGGGCGCGTGGCAATGTTCTTTCCATTGCTATTGCTGGGAAAAATCAACACCAAGATGCAGGCGCTAAGGCGTACCATTTGGCACCAAATTGTTCGTCAACGCTTGTTTCCAAATCGATTTCCAAGCATGGCGGAAAAGTTTCGTATCGCGGACTTTCCCACTTCGGACGTAAAGCGCAAGGATCGAAATCCAAGATTGAATGCGACACGTTGATTATGGATAAAGATTCTACGTCAGACACGATTCCGTACAATGAGATCATGAGCGATGATATCGCACTCGAACACGAAGCAACGGTATCAAAAGTATCCGAAGAACAACTCTTCTATTTGATGAGCCGTGGCTTGAACGAGGAAGAAGCGACAGAAATGATCGTCATGGGCTTCATTGAACCGTTCACAAAAGAGCTGCCGATGGAATATGCCGTCGAAATGAACCGTTTGATTAGGTTTGAGATGGAAGGTTCGATCGGTTAAGGAAACAGATAAAAAACCTCTCGCTGTCATTGGCGAGAGGTTTTTTATTGGTAACTAGGGACTGCTGAATAACGGAAAAAGACTGGTACATAAGCATTTTCCGTTGATGTTGTCAAAGCTGGATGCAAGGAAATCCATCCTATAAGCAAAAAAACCCTTGCACTTCTGGCAATGTAAGGAGGGACGGTGCTGCAATGGCGAGACTCCAGCGGAAAAACGGACGCGTCCAAGACCCCGCAGCGCCGGTTTTGCGCGAGGAGGCTTGACCGTTCGTCCGCGGAAAGCGAAGCCATGGAAGCGGCATCCCGGCTTCAGCTGATAGCTGCATGTTGTTCGACAATCCCTACATAAGTTGGGCGAAGGCTTTTCGCCTGTATTTTAAAAACGTCAAATACTTGCGCGGGAAAACAAAAAGGTGAAAACCCTTGTCTGAAAAAGATTAGAGACTGCTATTATAAATGAAGCGATGCGTTCGGCCAAAAACCCGTATCATTAATAGGTGAACGGTTGAACGAAATGATGATGGTTATGAGTTATAGGGAGCGGTTTGGTGAGGGAACTAAATAAAATATATGAATAAGATGCAGGAACATTGTTCATTGCTAAGAGAATATAGTATATAATGAAAACAAGAACTTGTATGTGTGAAAAATAGAAGGGATAAGGGAGGAGCAATGATGGAGGATCGAAAAATGTTGGAAATGATATTGGAAAAAGTGACCGATACGGAGAAAAGAATGTCGGGCATGGAAAGCAGGGTAACAGGCATTGAAACAAAGGTAGACAGGGTAGAAACAAGGATAGGAGGGGTTGAAGCGAAGGTAGACAAAATTGAAACGAGGGTAGCAGGGGTTGAAGCAAAGGTAGATAAGGTTGAAACAAGGGTAGCAGGGGTTGAAACAAAAATTGAGAGTCTTGAAACGGAAGTGAATGGGATTAAAAAGGATGTGAGCGAAATAAAAGAAGAATATCCTTATATGAAGAAATCCATTCTGGATATGAGCAACTTGTTGAGAGGAACAGATCAAAAGGTTGACCACCTTTTAACGGAACAAAAATCCATCCATGAGGTTTTAGGCGACCATGAAGTAGCAATACGAACATTAAGACGTGAATCTGTATAATTTTTCATGTACCTAAAGAAAATATTTTCAAGTACGTCAAAGAAAACTATGCTACATCGCCTGATTACCCGTTCAAATTTCCAACCTATGCTTTGAGACATGCATTCAATCGAAACTGGTGTGGTCTTGTAATGAAAGTACCCCCCTGAAAAATTAGGATTAGATTGGAAGAAATAGATATTCTGAATCTAAAATGTCCTCCTGAATTAATCGGGGTTTAAGAAACAGACGAAATATTTTGCCTGGGTATTATATGGACAAGGGACACTAAATTTCGTTTGTTTTAGATCGTACCGATTAAGAAGAAGAAACTTATAACTTAATTGAGCAAAGCTTTAACTTAACCAAGTGGAAAAATTTACGGATAAGTCTGAATTTAACATTAACATTAATATTAATATTGATCCGACGTGCGAGATATTTTGAACCATTGATTCCCCCGCTTAGAGATGGAAGGTTCGATCGGTTAAATAACAGATGAAAAGTCCTCTTGCTATTTATGTGCGAAATGTCTTTCGCTGGTATCACCGGAGCAGCCGTGTGGCGGTCAAACAGCTAATGATTTGTTATTCACTCGTCAATGATGTGTTTTGTTTTGCAAATAAACGGGAAAGTATATTTTTGGAAGAAGATAGATGAACCCGATTGTTTAGCAGCTAAACGATAATTGCTTATAAAAAGATGACAGAGCGGGAAGGACAAGTTATTTGCGGGGGATGGTTCATGAATGATTTTTCAAGAAAAGATTGTATGCATGCCATTCAATTGGTATGCGAAGAACTTGGTGAAACGACAATCGATCAGGGTACTTACGATCATTTTAGGAACATGGTTCAGGAATGTGAAATCATCGCTTCTGTACTCCCTGCTATTTCTGAAATAGAGGGTAAATGCGGGAGTTTTGAGCGAGCAATGCAAAAATTAAGGTTGGCTTCAGCGGATAAAAGGTTAGGGCGATCGTCATAATCTCATCACGTTTGAAAGACCTCTCGCCAATGATAGTGAGAGGTCTTTTCGATGTCTTTCGCCATAAAAGCTTAGCGAAAAGCCAAGTTTTCAAAGAAATTGCATAAGCCGATCCATTCAAGAAGAGGCTATGGCCTACCCCGCACCAATGTGATGAAACATAATCCCGTTGCTTTCCGGTTATTTTATTTAGCCTTATTTGCCTTTCCGTGATAAAATCACTGTAGAGTTTCAAGAGACGCTAGAATTCTCCCGTTGACAAAGGGAAGATGAACGCTGTCAAACTGGCGACGAACAATTTTGATCACGATGTACAGGAGTTTCTGCGTTATCATCTTCAACATTAATTCCGGCGGCAGGCAATGCGCATTCATTTTTCAAGCTTGCAGATATCTATTTTAAGTTTTAGCGCCGCGCCGGCCGAGTCTGTGTGAATGGAAGGTTAATCGTGTGCCTGCAAGGGACGGTGATGGCAATTCATGGTCGAACAAAAACAACTGTACATTTATCATACGAACGATTTGCATAGCCAGCTGAACCAATGGCCGAAAATCGTGCATTATCTGGAACAACAAAAACAGCATCACCTATCGCGTGGAGAACATGCTTTGTTTTTTGATATCGGCGATCATGCCGATCGAGTGAATCCAATAACAGAAGCGACGTTGGGGAGAGGGAATATCGATGTGATTAATGCCTCTCCCATTCAATATGCAACGATAGGGAATAACGAAGGGGTTACATTTGCGAAAAATACATTGGAACATCTGTACTTGCCTGCCAATTTTGATGTCCTTCTGAGCAATTTATATAATGAACAAGGGGAGCTGCCATCATGGGCCAAGCCGGCCATGACGGTGAAAACGCATGGCCTTGTCATCGGAATGATCGGGCTGACAGCTTCCTTTTACCCTTTTTATTATGCAATGGGCTGGGATATCCAAGACCCGCTTATGATTTTGGACGAAGAATTGCCGATGATCCGGGAACAGGCGGATATCGTCGTACTCCTTTCCCACCTGGGGTTATTTCGTGATGAACAAATCGCTGCTTCCCGTGATATTGATGTTATTCTGGGATCGCATACCCACCATCGCTTAGACCCCGCTCCTGTGGTTAACGATACGCTGATTGCACAAGCCGGTAAGTTAGGCACGCATGTAGGAAAAATACAGCTCACGTATGACACCGGGAAAAAAGAAATGGCCGAGGCTTCCGGAACGCTTGTATCCTTGGGAAGGGATGCCCCAAAGGCAGGGCATATCACAAAGAAATTGCAGGAATTGCAAACGGAAGCGGATCGAAACCTAAATGAAGTGGTTGCGAACCGGGAAGAACCGCTTGCCGTATCATGGACCGAACCGTCCGCTTTTTCCACATTCCTCGCCCGGCAATTAAGAAGTTGGTGTCGGACGGAGATCGCTATGGTCCATTCGGGCTTGCTGTTGGCATCGTTACGGGAAGGCAATGTCACAAAACATGATCTGCACCGACTTTGCCCTCATCCGATCAACCCTTGTGTCGTCCATGTCAAAGGGCATCAACTTACGGAAGCCATTCATCAATCGTTTACGGAAAAAATGATTCATCTCCCATTAAAAGGGTACGGTTTTCGTGGGCATAAACTTGGCCGTTTAGCGTTTGCGGGGTTGGACGTTGATGTTGAAAAGTCAACGACAGGCTTCTATCGAGTGAACGGGGTTTATTTCAAAGACAGGAAAATTGATGAAAACGAAGATTATGAAGTGGCTACGGCTGATATGTTAACCTTTGGTACATTATATCCTTCGATTGCCGCAGCTAAAGATAAACGTTACTTCACACCGGAATTTATCCGAGATCTCATTACTTGGGGCTTGAAAAATGAAAATCCGGTCTAAAACGTTGGGTCTCAACACTAAAACATACAGTTGACAAATAGGTGCATTTGATGATAAACGCTACGGAAAAACACGACGCTTTCCGTGGGCCGCGCTTTCCCACAGGAGTCTCCGTGGGTTTCCTCCGCTAGGCTAGTATAATTACCATAATCATCCACTTATATCAACCATAAATTTTGGTGAAGAGCTAAAACGTTTGGTTAAATCATCCTTACATTTGATGGCATTCGCACATACACTGGAGGGAGTATCCAGAAAGGATGGTTGTTGAACGATGTTGAGTATGGAACCGGTGAATATTGATGGTGTAGGCTTTCAGGTGGTGACGATGAAACTGCCGAAAACGAATTTCATGGCGGTGACCAACGATGTTGGTTACATTATGTGCGGCGCTTTAGATGTGCAGTTGTTGAATGAAAAATTGGCCGATCGTGAAATTGTTGCGGGCCGAGCGGTTGGTGTGCGAACGGTGGACCAACTGTTGGAGGCTCCTTTGGAATCGGTGACGATTGCAGCTGAAGCCCGGGGCATTCACGCAGGGATGAGTGGTCGTGAAGCTTTGTTAAGGATGCAGGAATGATCGAATGCTTCCGTGCTTTGCACGGGAGCATTCATTCAAGGAGGAAAAATAGGATGAGTCGAAGTGAACAGCAATACCTCGATCTTCTCACGGATATTCTTGAAAACGGGGATCACAAAATGGATCGGACAGGCACAGGCACGCGTTCGACCTTTGGCCGTCAAATGCGATTCGACTTGAGCGAAGGCTTTCCGTTGATCACGACAAAACGCGTTCCTTTTTCGTTAATTAAAAGTGAACTGTTGTGGTTTATAAAAGGGGACACCAACATTCGATACTTACTAAAGCATAATAATAATATTTGGAATGAGTGGGCGTTCCAACGTTATGTGGAAAGTGATGATTACCAAGGGCCGGATATGACGGATTTCGGCCGCCGTTCTTTGCAGGATGATGAATTTCGTAGGCGCTATGAAAAAGAAATGAACACGTTTAAACAACGCATCCTCAATGAACATGCTTTTGCCGAAAAGCATGGCGATCTGGGCAATATCTACGGCCGTCAGTGGCGCACTTGGAAAACGTCGAGAGGAGAAATGATTGATCAACTTGCAGATGTGATCGAGATGATTAAAAAGAATCCTGATTCCCGGCGTCTGATCGTTTCCGCCTGGAATCCCGAAGACGTTCCAACGATGGCTCTTCCACCTTGCCATACATTATTTCAATTCTATGTGGCAGACGGGAAACTTTCCTGTCAGCTATATCAGCGGAGCGCAGACATGTTTTTAGGCGTTCCATTCAACATTGCGAGTTACGCGCTTCTCACCCAGTTAATCGCCCGAGAATGCGGGCTTGCCGTCGGCACATTCGTCCATACGTTGGGAGATGCCCACCTTTATCAAAACCATCTCGAGCAAGCGCGAACCCAAATTTCACGCGAGCCGCGCACATTGCCGACTGTTTCTGTTTCCGGCCGGCCACAATCGATTTTCGACCTGGAGGCAGATGACATTACGTTAAAAGATTACGAGCCACATTCGGCGATTCGCGCACCAATCGCAGTATAAAGGGGGAAGTCCGATGTTATCCATGATGGTTGCCCACGACCGGGACCGTGGAATTGGAAAAAACAATGCAATGCCTTGGCATTTGCCGGCAGATCTTTCTTTTTTAAAAAAAAATACAGTCGGCAAGACGATTGTGATGGGAAGAGCTACATTTGAAGCGATTGGGAGGCCATTGCCGAAGCGTAGGAACATCGTTTTAACGACGCAAAAAGATTTCGAAGTTGAAGGCATCGAAACGGTGCATGCGATTGAAACGGTTATTTCAGAAAATGACCGGGCAGATGAAGAATGGGTCATTCTCGGCGGGAGTCGCGTGTACGAACAAGCTTTTCCGTTTGTGGATCGGCTTTACGTTACTTATATTGATGAATCGTTTGAGGTGGATCGTTTTTTCCCCGCGTTTGCTCAAAATGACTGGGAGCTTATATGGCAAGAAAAAGGGATAAAAAATGATAAAAACCCGTATGACTATTGGTTTCAGATTTTTGAACGCAGGAATTAATACAATCGTAAACAATAAATAAGGTTAACCCGTCCTCTGTTGCATATGTATATAGCAGGGGAGGGGGAAGTATGGCTTTAAAATTGCCGAGCAATGGAAAAAAACAGCGCAGGGGCGGTCCGCTCCCTTTTCGCTATGTTTTGCTTATTTCATTTGTGATTTTTATTTTTTTAACGGCACAAGGGCTCTATTTCATTGACCAACATGTTCGACCGGCTTTAATGACGATTGCTACTATCGAAACGCAGAGGATCTCAACGCAAGCGATCAATCAAGCAGTATCACGGGATTTGACGGATCAGGAACATCTGGATGAGCTTGTGTTGATGGAAACGACGGAAGACGGCGATATTTCATCTTTGGCTTTTGATGCATCTATCTATAATCAAGTCCTTGAAGATGCGATCGATCTCATTCATTCCTATTTGCAAGAAGTGGAATCGGGGATGACGGAAGGGGAACTCCCTAGTGAATTGGAAGCGGAGATTGAGGACGCGGGGGTTGGTCGTGTGGAAGACGGCGGGATTTACAATATTCCGCTCGGTATGGCGACAAATAACGCTTTGCTTGCACAGCTTGGCCCACAGGTGCCGGTCAGCTTTTCTGCCGTCGGTGATCCCCATGTGGACATGGAAGAACGGATAGAAAATGTTGGCATTAATAATACATGGTTGCGTATCGGCCTTTCCATTGAAATGGATATCCGTGTCGTGATCCCGTTTGGTACGGAACAAGAAACGGCAACCACATTCGTTCCGGTAGGGATGGTGTTCGTGCCCGGAGATGTGCCCGATTATTATGGTGAAGGCGGCGGAATGCCGATTCCGGCCATAACCCCGAGCGGAGATGAAGAAGGGGTGGAGATGCAGGACCCGGATGCCGAAATCGAGGAAACGCCTTCCGATGAGGAGGACGAAGCAAATGTTCCGTGATTATAAGGTTTTTTAAAATTCTATACTTGGAACCAGTTGTTATTCTTAAATTTTTACAGGGGTTGTTGTATGGTTTACGGGAAAAGAACAAATGGTTTGATGAAACATTTAAGGGACGTTCATGGAATATCGATTGAGGGAAGTAAAAATAAGAAAGATCTTTTAAATATGGGTTATTATCACGGTTATAAAGGTTATCGGTTTATAAAAAAATCAAATGACAGAATTCCATATACTGATTTTGATGAAATTGTTGCGATTTATCAATTCGATGTCCAACTGAAAACATTATTTTATCCACATATTATGTTTATAGAAACTGCTTTAAAAAACCATACGCTCGATACTTTGATCGGTTATGGGCAGGCTGATTTTGATTATATTTATCGACAGCTATTAAATGATTATAAAAAACATGATGTAGGTAGTTCAAAATACAGGAAAGCTGTAAAAAGGAAGCTAGACCTTCGTAATGCCGTTAACAATAGTATCGCTTATCATTATAATAATAAGCGTGATGTAATTGAGCACTTCTTTCATACAAATAAACCTATTCCTTTATGGGCAATTTTTGAGATCATTAACTTTGGTGACTTTGGATTCTTTGTCATGTGTTTAAATGAGGAAGTTCGAAAGACAATTGCACAGGATTTAAATGTGCATTCTACAAATTATAATCAAAATGGAAGAATCGTTGAAGATATGATATTTCTGATCAAAGAATTACGAAATTCAGTCGCTCACAATTCTGTTATATTTGATTGTCGGTTTCAAAAAACAAGTCCTCCAGCTAGATTAAAAGGATATATTGAGAATGAAACAAATATCTCAGGAATCACTTTCGAGAATATAATAGATTATCTTGTGGTAACCATTTTTTTATTGAAGAATTTAGGCGTTTCAAAAGCAGAGATAAGAAAAGTGATCAAGCAGTTTAGTATGGAATCAGAAAAATTGCGTAATGCTATTCCGGTTAACGCTCATACCTCAATTATGGGCTCAGACATGAAAACAAAGCTAGGGAAGTTAAGAGTGTTTGTTTAATCTTACTCTTTACGAATAATTCATGTTGTGATAACATAATATATAATAATCGCGGTGTATTGCTTCGGCATACACTTAAGGGGACTGGATGCGTCTGGTTCTCTTTTAATTTTACAAGAACGAATAGGTTGCATCTCCATGGATACATAAAAGTGCCGATGATGTTTGAAAACATTGAAATGCTTTAAAAGTATAAAATTATAAATGAAATAATCGGAATTTTAAGAAATAATTTCATCTGGTGCAGTAGTTCCCGAAGGGAACTACGAGATATTGAGTCGTATTTAAGATAAGGAATGCCCCATCAAAATCTTCAATTTAGTTGTAGAGGTTCAATTGTATCTTCCGAATGGAGTGGGGAACTTATTTCGTTCAAAGTGAATCCAAGATGCGGTGATTCGTAATTTAGAGATCATTGGAAAAGCTACAAAACGTGTTTCAAAAGGCTTTTTGAGAGCAACATTCACACATGCCTTAGCGAAAAATGGCAGGAATCAGAGACGCACGAATATTTTGGGGTGGATAACGATATCGTTTGGAATGCGGTTGAAAACGAGATGCCACTATTAAAAGAAAAAATCACGAATTTGCTAAATCAATTATAGAACGTAAATTATAGAAAACGAAGCAGGAAAAGTTGATGACAACAAACCAATATGAAAAATGTCTAAAGTCCTTAACAAAAAGCATTCATATTTTTGACATTTGAACATATTTTAATTATAATTTTATAAATATTCCTTTTTGAGGAGGTCTTTCGATGCAAGGGAGAGAACAATGGGCGACGCGTGTCGGTTTCATGCTAGCAGCTGTAGGCTCGGCCGTCGGTCTGGGGAACATATGGCGTTTCCCCTACATCGCCGGGGAGTATGGGGGCGCTTCTTTTTTAATCGTGTACCTCGTCTGTATTTTCATTATCGGTTTGCCTACAATGATTGCGGAGTTTTCCATTGGGAAACGGGGGCAACTTGATGCCGTTGGCTCATTTTCCAAAACCGCACCTGCTAAACCATGGGTCATTGGCGGTTGGCTGGGCGTTATCACGTCCTTTTTAATTGTCTCATTTTACGCTGTTATTACCGGTTGGGTTTTGTATTACATGTTCAGTTATTTAACGGGAAGCATACAGCAAGTGGAGACCGGGGGAGTCGAAGAATATTTCGGCGGGTTCACCGGAGATGCAATCCTCCCCGTGATTTGGCAATTGATTGTAATGGCTATTATTGTTGGTATTTTGTATTTCGGGGTTCAAAAAGGGATTGAACTTAGCAGTAAAATTTTCATGCCCTTGCTTGCCGTTGTCCTTTTGATTTTGGCAGGATACGGGCTAACATTGGATGGCGCAGGAGAGGGTATGTCATTTTTGTTCGTTCCCGACTGGAGCGCATTAGGCGATCCTTCCCTTTATCTGGCAGCTATCGGCCAGGCGTTTTTTACGCTATCCCTGGGAATGGGGATTATGGTCACATATGGCGGTTATCTCTCAAAACAAACAGGCAACCGTTTGCCGAGCACTGCAACGGGCATCGTGCTTCTGGACACGCTGTTCGCGATTTTGGTCGCAGTGGTGATTTTTACAGCTGTATTTACGATAGGCGCCGATACGGATCAAGGGCCGGCGTTAATCTTTGTCGTCTTGCCGGAAGTGTTTAATCAGATGGCGGCAGGCGGAACATTCTTTGCCGTATTTTTCTTCTTCCTTGTTTTTATCGCCGGATTGTCTTCGGCCATTTCATTGGCGGAAGTCAGCATATCGTTTGCGATACGGCAAGTGAAATTAACCAGAAAAAAAGCGGTGCTTATTGTCGGGGGTTTGATCACACTATTGGGGATTCCTTCAACGTTGAGCCAAGGCGGCCCGCTCAGTGATTTCACAATCGCCGGTCTGCCATTCCTTGATTTTATCGATGTTCTTACTGATAGCTATTTCCTTCCGATTGGCGGTTTAATTGTTGTTCTTTTCGTCGGCTGGGGATGGAAAAGCAAAGCGGCGTTTGAAGAAGCGGACTTTAAAAATGAGGCTGTGGCAAAGACATGGCTTTTCTTGATCCGGTTTGTCGCGCCGCTCATGATCATCGTTATTCTCCTTGCGAACTTTTTCGGTATCGAAGCATAGCAAACAAAGATAGAAAACATCCGCCGTGATAAACAATATCACGGCGGATGTTTTTTGGCAGGTAAGAAAGTAGAAATCACCTTTCTTACCTGTATAAGTGTAACTAAGGCTTTCGGCCATCAAAGCTTGGCGAAAGCCAAGTTTTCTAATGCGAGTCCATAGCGCCCGAACTTGATCGAGTCCGGCTTCCACGGGCGCCATGAAGCGGTCATGGTTCCCGAAGGCGAGAACCAATGGCTTTTTCGGTCCTCATGAATGCCTTAGTGCCAATGCCAAAATCATAAATCCCAGCCATGACAGTTTAAAATCTAATGACATTTATCGTCCTTTTTTCCGTTAAAGCAAAATGATGGACATGTGTCTTCATCTGTCAATGTTCAAATTCGGTGATTGGCCGTCATTTGACGTGGTTTTCTTCTGAGCAGGGCACGCGTAATTTCATGGAAATATATGGTGAACGAAAGCCATTGTCTTTTCATTTTTGACGCCATCATAATCAGGCGTAGGAACTTTCATGGTGTCATTGTTGCCCAGTCAACGCCAACCATTTTCTCCCGTATCCAAATTGGTCAATTCTTTTGCCGCTCTTTCTTTTCCCAGGAGTTCAAGAATGGAAACGGGTCAAACGACCATTCGGAATACCCGTTGTCCCGATAAAGCCCATAGTGGAGGTGGGGCGGAAATTTTCCTTCCGTTCCGGGTTTTCCATAGCCGGAGCTTCCGACCTTTCCGATTTCCATCCCGGGCTCAACAATGCTACCTTCATCAATGCCTTCTGCAAAGCTGCTGAGATGGGCGTAATAATGATACACATTATCTAAATCACGAATGCCGATCCGCCAACCGCCGTAGGTGTTCCACCCTTTTAATTCAACGACCCCGTACTTCGTTGCCCGCACGGGGGTGCTATGGCCCGCAAAAATATCCGTTCCTTCATGAATTCTTTTGCCTCCCCATCCTCGCGTGTCGCCCCATGTACTATGGTACGTGTAATTATATTCGAGAGGAACGGGAAAAGCTGTTTCATCCAAAGCAATCGTTCCGTATTCCTTGAAAAGTTGCGCATGGCCACTAATAATACGAACAGCTTGATCGCGTTGATAATGCTCCCATAATGCGATGCGAATGTTCTCATCATCATAACCATAAGTAGAAATTTGCCGTGCCATTGTGTACAGGACATCCCGATCTTCTTGGCGATTTGCTTCTCCATCATCATCTCCGTCAAGACCAACACCGCCAAATACGCTGATACGCGCCGCGTCATTATCTTCAAGATCCGGATTTAATGCTCCTACCCAGTCACGCGGGGAATAGTAGATATCAATCAGACCTTCGTTTTTGCTTCGATCGTTACGGGCTACATTCAATCCGCGTTCATGCGCATCGATGGCCGCAAGCCAATACCAGGGAACATGGGTGATTCCATCCATTTCTTTGTAAATCATCATCCGCTCATGATCAACGTCAACGGTATCCCTATCTTCAGCGGCATCCATTTCCGGTAAAAATGTTAGTGAAAAGCTGATAACGAGTAAAAGGAGGGGTAGCGTTCGTTTGTTCATTGCACTTCTCCTCTCTCTGGCGTTTTCGAGTGCGAAAGTGTAAATGGACAATCTCAGTTGTTCCATTCGATCAGCGGCTTTCTTTTAACTTGCAACAATTTCGCAGAATTATAAGCGCCAATGTTGTCTTTTATAGGGAATATCCACCATCTGTTACATTTGGAACCGTACCGGCGGTGTGTTAAAGTAAAGGGAAAGGATGTGATCAAATGGGGAAAAAAGAAGCGCATGTTCGCAAACCGGATTGGCTAAAAATAAAATTAAATACAAATGAATCCTATAAAGGCCTTAAGAAGATGATGCGCGAAAAGAAATTACATACGGTCTGTGAAGAAGCGCGCTGTCCAAATATTCATGAATGCTGGGCAGTAAGAAAAACGGCCACATTTATGATCCTCGGGGATGTATGCACGCGCGGGTGCCGATTTTGTGCGGTGAAAACCGGACTTCCCAATGAACTTGATTGGGGCGAGCCGGAACGAGTTGCCGAGTCCGTGGAACAAATGGGCTTGAAACACGTCGTTATTACGGCTGTTGCCCGTGATGACCTTAAAGACGGAGGTTCACGGGTGTACGCAGAAACAGTTCGCGCCGTCCGTCGCCGCAATCCGCTTACGACGATTGAAGTATTGCCTTCGGATATGATGGGGTTGCACGACAATTTACAAACGCTCATGGAGGCTCGCCCGAATATATTGAACCACAATATTGAAACGGTCCGGCGCTTAACGAAGAAAGTTCGTGCACGCGCGACGTATGATCGTTCTTTGGAATTTCTTCGCTATTCCAAGGAATTGCATCCCGATATTCCGACGAAATCAAGTCTTATGATCGGCCTCGGGGAAACGCCCGAAGAAATCGAAGAAGTCATGGATGATTTGCGTGCCCACGATGTGGATATTATGACGATCGGACAATATTTGCAGCCGACGAAGAAACATTTGGATGTGCAAAAATACTACACACCCGAGGAATTTGCGCGGTTTAAAGAAATTGCTATGCAAAAAGGGTTCCGTCATTGTGAGGCAGGACCCCTCGTTCGTTCTTCTTATCACGCCGATGAACAGGTTAATAAAGCACAGGTATGGCAAGAAGCCGCCAAATACCAAGGCAACGAGGCATCTGTGTGAGCGAGGTGATGCTTGATGGTCCAAACCCATCATCAACGGTTTGAGCTCGTCGAAGAATCAAAGTCCGGTTGGGATGAAGAGGCTTTTTTAAAGCGATATAGCGAAATCCTTGATAAGTATGACTACATTGTTGGCGACTGGGGACATGAGCAGTTGCGTCTTCGCGGTTTTTTTCATGACAACAACAAAAAAGCAAGCGTTGACGCCAAAGTAAGCACCATCTATGACTACCTGTATGAATACTGTAATTTCGGTTGCCCATATTTTATCGTGAAAAAAGTCACATAAAAACCATCAGCGTTTGTGCTGGTGGTTTTTAAACCGTTTGGGCGCCTGTCGATCTTTAATCATTTCAATGACTAGAGATTCATAATAGTCAGCTGATTTTGTCCTTGCCCACTTATTTGTTGTTAGGTATGCTATACGTAGAAGATGATCAGACTTAGTGCGTAGAAGGGGTGTTAATGGTGAAGGTGCCGACAAAACCGTGGACATTGTTATATAAAATTAAACAGGAGACACTTCCTGTTGCGCATGAGTTTTTAAATGAATGGACGAAAAAAGCCGATGAAATTCCGAATGCGGAATTGCGGGAGCAAGCGCTGGCGAGTATTAAGGCAAAAACCTTCCACTGTGAAGGCGGCACAATTTTTGGATTAGTGGCTACTGATGCCCGCCGTCGCGATGTGATACGTTTTATCGTCGCTTATCAGACGATCAGTGATTATCTGGACAACCTTTGCGATCGAAGCACATCTTTGGAAGAACGGGATTTTCGCTCCCTGCATCGTTCCATGTACCATGCCTTAACACCGGGAGAAACGCCGGATAACTATTATGAGTTTCGTGATGAGCAGGAGGATGGCGGATACTTAGCTTCCCTCGTTATGACGTGCCAGAATGTTTTGGAAAAGCTGCCCGGATTTATGGATGCGCAGGCTGCCATGCGGGACTTATCCGCTGTTTATTGTGACTTGCAAGTTTACAAACATATTGATGAAAGCAAGCGGGAGGAAAAATTAGAAGATTGGTTTGCAGGACATAAGCAGGAATTCCCACCCATGACTTGGTATGAATTTTCCGCTTGTGCCGGATCCACGCTCGGGATATTTTGCCTTTCCGCTTATGCTTCCAAGCGGAAAATGATCGCTCAAGAAGTGGAAGAAATCAAGGATGCCTATTTTCCTTGGGTTCAAGGTCTCCATATTATGCTCGATTATTTTATCGATCAAGTAGAGGATCGGCAAGAAGGGGACTTGAACTTTGTTTTTTACTATGAGAGCGAAGAACAAATGGTGAAACGTTTTCGGTATATTAAAGAGCATGCCGAGCACAGCGTTCAGAAACTGCCGGACGCAAAATTTCACCAGATGGTTACCAAAGGGCTGCCCGCCTTGTATCTTTCGGATAAAAAAGTGCAGGAAAATAAGGAATTGAAAAGAACGGCAAAACGGTTTATCCGTTTTGGCGGATTGCCGACGGCTTTCTTTTATTTAAACCGGGGCAAAGTGGCCAAGCAACCGTCTTGAGCGTCTGAGATGTAACGTCTTTTCCTGAATAAAATAGCCTCACCGGATTTGGTGAGGGCTCAAGCTTGGCGAAAAGCCAAGTTTTCTAACGATGAGCGTCGTTATCATCGTCTTCGCTAGAGTGGACCTTGTGGGTTTGAGTATTTGGAAAAAGGCGGCCGCCTCCTGCGTGCAATTCGCGGTTTTCATACGTAAACGCGGAGATCATATGTTGTTCGGGTTTCCATGGGGAAGATTTGCCGAGTGTTCCCTTGAAGGGTGATCCATAGGAGCCTTCCGTTAATTCTTCTGCCGTTTGTTCATTTTCTTGTGATTCCACCGATTCAAAGTCACGATATCTCTGTTTGTTCTTTTTTTCCACCATTATTTTCACTCCCTAAAGCCCGTTTGTAATACTATGGTCGGGGAGCAGCTGGACTATTCATCGCCCATCGGTTCAATTCTTGGAAACGATGGCTTGTGTTGCAAATGATGACGGGCGTTTACGGAGCGGACGGTGCGCGTCTTTGCCCGCATGACGATGGAGTCTGTCTCGGCAATATCATCCCCGAGAAAACGAACGCCGTTGAGCAGCTCTCCCGTAGAAACGCCGGTTGCTGCGAAGATAGCATCGTCTCCACGAACAAGCTCGTTTAGCTGTAAAGGAGCGTTCGGGTCTTCGATGCCCATTTCTTTACACCGTCTTGTTTCTTCTTCCTCTCGGGGAGCAAGGCGCGCTTGCATGTCGCCTGCGAGTGCTTTCACGGCTGCGGCTGATATCACGCCTTCGGCAGCCCCTCCCGTTCCGATAAACAGATCGACCCCGGTACCGGTGGTCGCGGTTGCCAGGCATGCACTTACGTCTCCGTCGCCGAAAAGCTGTACCCGAGCACCTTTCTGGCGAACGCGTTCGATGAGTGCTTCGTGACGTGCCCGTTCCTGAATCATAACCGTTACATCACGTACCCGTTTGTTCATCATTTTGGCGACGGTTCCAATGGAAGTTTCGATGGGATCATCCAAATGTATGTGTCCGGCCGCCTCGGGACCGACGACGATTTTCTCCATGTACATGTCCGGCGCGTGCAAAAGTGTTCCTTTATCCCCAATGGCAATGACCGCCATCGCGTTCGGATGTCCCTTGGCCACAATGCTCGTCCCTTCCAATGGATCGACGGCTATGTCCACTTCCGGGCCCTGCCCGTTCCCCACTTTTTCACCAATATAGAGCATGGGTGCTTCGTCCATTTCTCCTTCTCCGATAACGACCGTCCCATCGCAATGGATGGATCGGAACATCGATTGCATCGCGGTTGTTGCCGCATCATCCGCTTCGTTTTTTTGGCCGCGTCCAAGCCATTGGGCACTTGCCAGTGCGGCCGCCTCGGTGACGCGAACCAATTCCAACGCTAATTCTCGCTCCATATCTAATCTCCTCCATTTTGATCACCTTTTATCCCGGTGGTAAGCGCCCGCTGTTTCGGAAGTCAGTGATCAGAAGCCGGAAATCGGAAGATCCTGAAAAAACCTTTTCCGACCTCTGGAATCTGAAATCCGACTTCCGTCTATGCGGGCGACCAGCATCTCTTATCCAGAGAGGGGTGAAAATAACTCGCTCTAGTGGAAACTTCACTTCATCCTAACACTATTGATAGTGGCTTTGAAATGTTTCCTTTTCACGGTTCGACATTGTGTTAAACTAGGCATAATAATGGTAAGAGGTGAATCGGTATGTATTTCGTCGACCGGACGTTGCTTGAAAAACGGCTCCAATATATGGAAAAATTGTTGAAGACATTTCGCGACCAAAACGAATGGGTCGAGCCCTTGGAAAAAATGGCGCTGGAACGCATGGCCCATTGTTGGTTGGAAGCGATGATTGATGTTGGCAATCAAATGATTGACGGTTTTATTATGAGAGACCCCGGAGGGTATAGCGATATTATAGATATTCTTGAGGATGAGCAAGTGATCGGGAAACAAACGGCAAACGCATTACAAAGCGTGCTCCGTTGGCGAAAAACGCTCGTGAACGATTACCTGAATGTCAATCATGAGGAGATAGAGGCAACAATACGGGCGCATCAACGGGAGATGGAACATTTTCCGAATGCGGTACGGGTTTATTTAGAGGAAGAGCTTGGACCGGTATCAGCATTTTTGCCGGATGAAAGGTGATGGGCATGTTAGCATCTTATCGAGGATTTATCATTGATTTGGACGGAACGATCTATAAGGGAAAAGAGGTTATAGAGGAAAGTGCCGCTTTTGTGCATGCCCTTGTCGATCGGCAAATCCCCTATGTATTTTTGACGAACAATTCCTCCCGAACACCGGCAGAAATCGCTGAAAAGCTCAAGCGAATGAATGTGCCGTCGACTTCCGGGCATATCTATACGAGCAGTCTGGCCATGGCTGCTTACGTGCGTGAACATTGGCATTGGCCCGTACGTGCCTATGTGATTGGGTCACGGGGACTTGTCCGCGCGTTGGAAGAGATTGGAGTGCATTTTACGGACCGTAACCCCCATGTTGTGATTGCCGGGATTGATCGATTCTTCACCTATGACAAACTGGCAAAAGCACAGACTGCCCTTCTTAATGGCGCGACGTTGCTCGCCACCAATGCAGATAATGCCATTCCAACGGAAAATGGCTATATGCCGGGGAATGGGTCAATAGTGGCCGCGATTGCAAAAGCGAGCGACTCCGCACCGACGTTTGTCGGGAAACCGGAGCAGTGGATCGTAGAACAATCATTATCCATCTTAAAAACCACAAAAGCCGAAACACTGCTCATCGGTGACAACTATGATACGGACATGCTTGCGGGCCTTCAAGCCGGCGTTCCAACGTTGCATGTGGATACCGGGGTAACGAGAGCTGCAGCACTTGCCGGAAAAGAGGAAAAGCCTACGTTTTCCATTGAGAAACTGGACGCCTCGCTGCTCGAACGATAAAGGTGAAGCTTAACCCTCAACGCCTTTGCTGGAATGGGCAAGGCGGCTGGAAGCAGCTGCCGCGATCGCGCCCACGATATCATCGAGAAACGTGTGGCACTTCGTTTGTTCATGATCGTTAAGTTCGGCGATGATTCCCGGCTTTATTTTATCGACATAACCGAAATTGGTGAGCCCGATTGAACCATATACGTTTACGATGGCCAAAGCAATGATTTCATCGATGCCGTATAGCCCCTCATCTGCAGCGATGATTTCCTGAAGCGGGGAACTCAATTTTTTTTCTTCGGCAAGGCGGTCAAGTTCGATTCCTGTTAATAAAGCGTTTTGCACCTCGCGCTTACCAAGCACGGCTTTGATGTTGGCTGCACACGTATCTTTTGTTAAGTCATGGATGTAAGGGGATTGCAATTCATAGACGAGTTCGGCGATATCTTTAATGGTAACGCCTCTCTCCTCCAACGTATGGATAGCTATCTCCGTTGATATCATTTTATTTTCTCCCTTCCTGTCTTCAATATTTTATTCAACGTTTCTTGGCAAGGAACTGCGATGACTAGATCGCCCCCATTTGCCATACACTGATAGGAAGATGGGGGTGCCTGGAATGTTTGAAAAAAATATTTATGACCAATATGGACTTTATTGTGACGAAAAGTATCAATTTGGTCAATACGAAGGGTTTCGGTCAGGCAATCGATATTATGTCCTTATGCCTTCGTTGCGCCGGCATGATCACTTATGGGTACAATTGGAATGGGCAGAACGGTTGAAAGTCAAGGGGGTTCCCCAAATTGCCGAACTAGTGACTGATATGGGCGGCAACGCAGTGACCCGTGTCGATGGGGTGCAACAGCTCCTTTTTCAATTTCCCGAGGAAGAGGACCGCTCAGGTTTATCCGAAGGAGAGACGTTGGCAATGATGCATGAATCGGGAAAGGGATGGGTTCCCGAGGTGAATGACCTGCATTTATATGGACACTGGCTTGACTTTTGGGAAACGAGAATCGAGCAATTGGAAGCATATCATCGAACTGTTGATCAACGATTCCAAAAGACGGCTTTTGACCAACAATTTTTGTACACGTTTCCCTATTATCTCGGAAGGGCGGAAACGGCTATGCAATGGCTCGTCGAGGAGGGGCACGAGCATACCCTGTCTCCATACCTTGGCACGGTGAACCATACGCGATTCAAGCCGGGAGCTTGGATGGTTGCCGATGAAAATCGAACGCAAGTGAAACTTCCTTTGTCATTTGTTTACGATCATCCTGCCCGGGATGTAGGAGAGTGCCTCCGCCATTGTTATGAACAAGATGATTTAGCCTTAGCGACGGAGTTTCTGGAAGCGTACACCCGCGGCCAATCGATACAGCCCCAAATGTGGGCGCTCGTTGGAGCAAGGTTGTTATTCCCGTTAACTTATGTGGAACTGATGGAAGAACACTATTTGAATGAAGGAACAAATGAAGGTCGTTCGGAAGTGGAAGAAGCACAATTTGAACAGTTATTGGAACGTGAGGAACGGTACATGAAACGTATGTCGCAATGTTTGCTCGATACACTCCCGGGAGCATCGGAAGGCCATTGGTTTATGAGAGACCGTGCATTCATTTACTAAGGGCGGATCATCTTTTCCGTTTATTCGTTGCCGTTTCTAAATTTTTTTATGTAAAAACGTTTGAATAAAGGATTTTCCCTTGTTATTTTTGCAAAGAACAACTATAATGTCCGTAGTAAAAAGACATTTGTTTTTCACGGATAAACAAATAACAACGGTGTGGGTAAAGGGGTAGATATTGATGAAAAATAACATCGAAATCGGGTTATTAGGACTCGGAACGGTAGGAAACGGAATTATTCATATACTAAACCATCATAAAAAAGAATTGATCGCAAAGACGGGCGCCACGGACGTATCCGTTCGGAAGGTGCTCGTTCGTGATTTGGAAAAACAACGCGGCGAGAACGTCAACAAAGAAATGGTAACAACAAAGGCGGAGGATGTGCTGGATGATCCGAACATCGATCTTGTCATTGAAGTGATGGGCGGGATCGATGAAGCCAAACAATACATTGAAAAGGCATTAAGAAACAAAAAGCATATCGTAAGTGCAAATAAAGATTTAATTGCGCTGCATGGGGATGAGCTCTTGAGCCTGGCCGAAGAGAATAACGCGGAATTTCTTTACGAAGCCAGCGTTGCCGGAGGCATCCCGATTTTGCGGTCACTAACGGAAGGATTGGCATCGGACCGAATTACGAAAATGATTGGGATTGTAAACGGCACGACGAATTATATGCTCACGAAGATGACGAAAGAAGAACTTGGCTATGATGAAGCGTTGCAACAGGCGAAGGATCAAGGCTTTGCCGAAAGTGATCCTACTGCTGACCTGGAAGGATTGGATGCGGCCAGAAAAATGGTGATTTTGGCACGGCTGGGTTTTTCTGCTTCCGTCCGGCTGGATGACGTTTACCTTAAAGGGATGAACGCAGTCACTGCCGAAGATATTGATTTCGGCCAACAATTGGGATATACGTTAAAATTGATCGGGATTGCCCACAGAAATGAAGAAGGGATCGAGGTGTCTGTGGAGCCTGTGTTTATTCCGGAAGACCATCCCCTTGCTTCTGTTCACGATGAATACAATGCCGTTTACGTCTACGGGGAAGCGGTCGGAGAGACGATGTTTTATGGGCCGGGCGCGGGTTCGCTCCCTACCGCTACAGCGGTTGTTTCCGATGTGATGAGTGTTATCCGCCAGATTCGTTTGGGGGCCGCGACACAGGTGAACGTGGCAGACAAATCGGAAACCGTTTTGAAAAAAGAAGAAGACATCCGCGCAAAATATTTCATTCGTCTTCATGTCCGCGATGTAGCGGGAGCGTTTAAATCACTCACTTCCGTTTTCACGTCGAACAAAGTAAGTTTTGAAAAACTCATCCAGCTGCCAATGGAATCGGAAGAATTGGCGGAAGTCGTCATGGTCACCCACGAAACAAGCCGTACGAACTTTGAACAAATTATCAACGATATAGAGAACCTGGACGTCGTTGAGACGGTAAAAAGCCGTTATCGCGTAGAAGGAGGAGAAGCTGATGTCCCCGAACAAAGGGATCTTGCACTCGTATAAAAACTATCTGCCGGTGACATCGGCGACGCCAATGCTTACTCTGCACGAGGGGGATACGCCTTTGATCCATCTTCCGGCATTGTCGGAAGAATGGGGGGTAAATATATATGTGAAAACCGAAGGTGTAAATCCAACCGGGTCTTTTAAAGACCGCGGCATGGTAATGGCGGTTGCAAAAGCGAAACAAGCGGGAAGCAAAGCCATCATTTGCGCCTCGACAGGCAACACATCTGCGGCGGCCGCGGCCTACGGAACCCGCGCGGGGTTACGTACGATCGTTGTGATACCGAAAGGAAAAGTTGCGCTCGGGAAGTTGGCGCAAGCAAGCATGTACGGGGCGGAAGTATTTGAAATCGAAGGGAATTTTGACCAGGCATTGGACATGGTTCGCGATGTAAGCGAAAAAGAAGATGTTACGCTCGTCAATTCCGTCAACCCTTACCGGGTCGAAGGACAAAAAACAGGCGCATTTGAGATCTGTGACGCACTGGGCAAAGCGCCGGATGTGTTGTGCATCCCGGTTGGGAATGCGGGAAATATCACTTCTTACGGGAAGGGATTTAAGGAATACGATGAAGCTAATGGCACCGGCCAACCTCAATTGTTCGGCTTTGAAGCAGAAGGGGCAGCTGCGATTGTGCAAAATAAAGCGGTTCGGGATCCGGAGACGTTGGCGACGGCGATACGGATTGGCAACCCCGCCAGTTGGTCGGCAGCGCTCGAATCGGTGAAGCAAGCGGGCGGAGGGTTTGATGCCGTTACGGATAAGGAAATTGTTGCTGCTTATCGCGGCCTCGCAAAAACCGAAGGTGTTTTCGCGGAACCCGCTTCCTGTGCTTCGCTCGCAGGTTTGCAGAAAAAAATCGCAACCGGGGAGATTAAAAAAGGAAGCACGGTCGCTTGTGTGCTCACGGGCAATGGCCTGAAAGACCCGTCGACCGCACTTGACACGAATGATATAGCCCCGATTCGAATCCCGAATGAAACCGGAGCGTTTCTTTCCCATTTGCAACAGAAAGAGGGGGCGGGATCTCATGGATGAAAAGCGAATGACGATCCATGTGCCGGCCAGTTCCGCAAACCTTGGGCCGGGGTTTGATTCGGTCGGCTTGGCCGTCGATCGCTACTTGACATTAGAGGTGTATGACGCAGATAGTTGGATGTTCACAACTTCTTCCTCTCAGCTTGAAGGGATCCCGACAGGGAAGGGGAACATGGTTTACCAAGTAGCGCGTGCAATGGCAGCAACGAGAAAAAAGGCGCTCCCCCCATGCCACATCCATATGACGTCAGACATCCCTTTGGCACGCGGACTTGGCAGCAGTGCTGCTGCCATTATCGCGGCGATTGAACTTGCTGATCGTCTGTTGGAGCTGGATTTGGCAAAAGAAGAAAAGCTACGTTTTGCAAGCATTTTGGAAGGACATCCGGACAACGTGGGCGCTTGCCTGTATGGCGGTTTGACCATTGGGATGCACACCGATAGCAAGACGCGGATCGTTGAGCAGTCGAATCCGAACGTGGATCTTGTTTTAATGATACCCGGTGATGAATTGCTCACATCGGAAGCCAGGCAAGTGTTGCCGGAAACGTTAAAGTATCGGGACGCAGTAAAGGCGGGCGCATGTGGGAATGTGCTTGTGGCCGCCTTGTTAACCGGAAACTGGTCCCTCGTCGGGGAAATGATGGGCGATGACCGTTACCATCATCCATATCGGGGCTCGTTAATTCCCGGCCTTTTTGAAGCTCTCCGAGATGTTAAACATTATGGTGTTTACGGAGCTGCTTTAAGTGGGGCAGGACCAACGGTATTATGTCTGGCTCCTTTGGGGCGTGGAAAGGAAATTGCGGCCGCGATACAGACGGATTATGTCCAATATCATGTAGAAGCGGCCCATCCGGCAACCGCCGGCGTTGAGGTCTATGGTGCTACCGAAAAATCCGTCGCTTCACTTTAAAAAAAGCTCCGACACTGTCGGAGCTTTTTTACATAAAGTCTAAAAGACCTGTTCGATTTCCGTGACACCGGGAACCTCTTCTGTGAGTGCCCGTTCAATTCCGGCTTTTAATGTAATCGTTGAGGATGGGCAAGTGCCGCACGCACCCATTAAACGTAGTTTTACAATGCCATCTTCCACTTCGACCAGTTCGACGTCGCCGCCGTCCCGAAGAAGGAATGGACGAAGTTTTTCGAGTACTTCCCGTACTTGGCCAGTGATGTCTCCTACAGCTTCTGTCATTGCAAACACTCCTTTCTTAACACCTATTATAATACCCAGAACGTTAAAAATCTATGATGGGGACTTATCTTTATGGAAAAAGTGCTTATTCCAAAGATCAGATTTCAGAAGCCAGAGGTCAGAAATCTGAAGATGAAGCTTCGCTTGCTGAAAACAATCTGCCTGAGTTTCACTTTATCCTAAATCGTTGTACAATGATTATAAGGAAGGGGGCATGGATATGTCAATCACCATTACCGTATACGGTGCTGAGAAAAAATGTGCAAGTTGTGTGAATTTACCCTCGGCTTTGGAAACGAAAGATTGGTTGGAGGCGTTGCTCAACAGGAAATATGAGAACCAAGCCTTGGCTTTTGAATATATTGACATTGAGGATCCGAAAGCAGGGCATGAAGAATTTGCTTACCAAATTATTGAAGATGATCGAATGTACCCGTTGGTTGCCATTAATGGAGATGTTGTTGCCGAAGGGAATCCGAAATTGAAGGATATATACTCAAAAATCGATCATTTGGCGAAATAAAAGCAGCTCACCTCCCAGAGGTAAGCTGCTGTATTAAACACCGGAATGGTACTTGTACATCCATAAAACACCACTTTTTAAGAGGCGGGCAACACGTCCGGTGACGGCAGCCTTTTCTCCCATCATCGTGCCGAATCCTTTTTTCTTTCCAAGAGATCCAAGCGTGCCTTTCAATTTTAAGTCAGGCATTGTGTCCGGAAGTTTTTCACCTTTCCATTGCAGTTTCAGGATGTCAACAATTTGCTCGCCCTGTTTTTCCGCAAGTTGTGCGCTTGGGGCGTGGGGAAGGCTCGCACAGTCTCCAACGACAAAGGCATCGGGATAATCCGGAATATGATGATGCTTGGTGAGGATAATTTGTTTTTTATCGTCTTTTTCAACGTCCAATTCGCGGGTGACGTTAGAGGGTTGTACACCGGCGGTCCAGATCACTGCATCTGCTTTGATTCGCTCGTCATGGTTGTAGAGCGCATCGGCAGAAACACGTGTAATGTCGGAATTGCTAACGATTTCTACGTCATGTTTTTGAAACCAAGAAGTTACGTATGTACTCAGCCGCCTTGGGAACATCGGCAAAATCGTTTCCCCGCGGTCAAAAAGACGGATGTTAAGGTCATGCCTGCTTTCCCGTAACTCGGCAGCTAATTCTACCCCTGACAAACCCGCCCCGACAACGGAAACACTGGAATGGGGAGGAAGATTGCTGATGGCTTCATATGTACGACGGGTATTTTCCATGCTTTGGATGCTAAATGTATGTTCTTTCGCACCCGGAACGCCATGATACTTGTCTGTTGCCCCGAGACCGATCACGATTTTATCGTACTCCAGAACTTCACTCTTCGCTTGATCGGTAGTTATACTTATTTTTTTCTCTGCGAGATCAATGTTTTGCACTGTCCCGAATTGGTGGCGAACATGTTTTGGAAAAGGTACACGGATTTCATGATCCGATTCGGTGCCTGCAGCTAACGCATAATATTCGGTTTTAAAGCAGTGATAGGGCAGTTTATCTACAAGGATAATCTCGTAGTCGTGGGGCAAATCTTTAGTGCTCAATTGTTGCATGACTTTCATCCCGCCGTAGCCGCCGCCTACTATTACAAGTTTTCGCATGCTTAAGGACTCCTTTGGTAAAAATGCACGAGTTCGCTTAGTGTTACAAAATATACCCAAAAGCAAATGTACTGATATGAGACGTTCATGAACACACTCTTTAAATTATAACGATTAAGTGGATAGAAGACAACAATCGCGTGCACTTACGAAAAAAGAAAGAGTGTTGTGAAGAAAAGGGTAGAAAGGTTTGGATGGATATAGTTATTCACGGCACCTTGACACAACAGTTCCTTTTAAGCGATCTTAACATACCTATGAAGGGGAAAAAACGAGGGTTCGGGGTACGATGTGGAGTGCCAATGCATTCCTGATAGGTGAAATAATACACCGGGGTTGTAATAAACGTTTCAGATGGAGGTAAATAGTTTCGATTATTTTGATTTCCATACACTGCGGTGAATGGGTGTAGAAGAAACGGTGCAAGTTCGGTGTAAGTAGGGACTGCTGAATAACGAAAAAAAACTGGCACATAAGCATTTTTCGTTGGTGTTGTCAAAGCTGGATGCAAGGAAATCCATCCTATAAGCAAAAAAACCTTGCACTTCTGGCATCCCGGCTTCAGCTGATAGCTGCAAGTTGTTCAACAATCCCTAAGTAGGGTAAAGTCAAAGTGCAACAATTTATTGATCGAAGTAAGGTGCGTCTTTCTCGGAAACGAGAAGCACCGGACGCACTGCTTATATTTGGATTTTTGATGAGACCGTTTTGGTGTAAGCCTGTTCGATTGACGGTGAAACGGAAAGAAGCTACCATAACAATGGAATGAGTCATACAAGTTGATGGGAGTTTGAACAGGAAAGGTGAGAGAAATGTTTCCCATTGTCGAGTTCTGTGTCAGTAACTTGGCTAGCGGAACCCATCCTGTGCTGGAAGCATTAGAAAAAGATCCGGGCTTGGAAGTCGTCGAATATGGATGTCTCGGATTTTGCACGACTTGTGCCGAAAATGACTACGCACTTGTGGACGGTGAAGTGATTACCGGCGCAGATAGTGATGATCTGCTCGCCAATATTTATGCGTTTCTTGAAGAAGAAGGCATGATATAGAAATGAAGGCACGTGTGTTCAGAGTGGGAATTCCTGAACATGCGTGCCTTTATATTCCGTTGGTTTATTACAAAGCGTGATCGGGAATGCCTCTTTCATAAGGAAAAAGCAGATATAAAACTAGACGCATTGATACAAATTCCTACTATTTCCCGGGAAATAAGACACGGAATGATTGACGTCAGCGAAGATTTCGCTATACTGTCAGAAAGGAGGAAATCGTGATGAAATTGCTTCCTTTCGAAAATACATGGCCTTATGAACGGATTCAGGATGATATTTATTTTGATGAATGTCCGAATTGCGGCGCTGAAAATGTGCTTACTTATATGAAAAAAGAACAATTAGACGATGCATTTGATGGGGTGAAAACTGACATCATCATGCCTTGTTGCCATTATAAATTAACGATCGCCGAGGCGGATAACGATTATTTTTGGGCTACGGAGCGATTGCGAAAGTGAGGATGGACCAACGGTGAAGTTTACGAAAATGCACGGGCTTGGAAATAGCTATATTTATGTAGATGGCTTCAGAGACCCCCTTCCGAATGAAGAGCGTTTGCCCAACTTAGCGTCCGAAGTTGCCAATCCCTACACCGGCATTGGCTCGGACGGACTGATTCTTATTCTTCCCTCGAACGTTGCGGATGTGCGAATGCGGGTGTTTAACAGCGATGGTTCTGAAGCAAAAAATTGCGGAAATGGTTTGCGCTGCGTCTCCAAATACGCATATGAGCATCAATATGTTGAGCACGAGAATTTTTCCATTGAGACACTCGGAGGGATCGTTGAATCCCAGGTCCATCTTGATGAAGAGGGAAAGGTCTCTGAAGTCACGGTAGATATGGGCGTCCCCCGCCTTAAACGAAAAGACGTACCGATGCGCGGCAAGGGCGGGGCTCTCGAGGAGAATGCCATCGGTGTGACGGAAACTATTAATGGGATCGATTACACATTCACCGCCGTTTCCATGGGGAATCCTCATGCTGTTTTTTTCGTGGATAAACTTGCGGATGCCATGATTGAAACGGTAGGTCCTCTCATAGAGAAAGCGGATCTTTTCCCGGATGGTACAAATGTGGAGTTTATTTCCACACTGAACGCGTCGGAAATAGATTTTGCCGTGTGGGAACGTGGCAGCGGTATAACGCAAGCGTGCGGCACCGGTGCTTGCGCGGCAGTTGTAGCGGCTGTGTTGAATGGGGAGACAAAAAAAGACGAAGCGATTACTGTCCACCTGCCGGGAGGTGACTTAACGATCCATTGGTCGTCAAAAGATGATCATGTGTGGATGAAAGGGACGGCAGTCACCGTTTGTACGGGGATATACTTCCAAGCGTGACGTTTAATTAAACGTTTGATGAATCCTCCCCTCTGTATTGACGGAAACCGTTTTCAATGATAAACTTTTGATTAAGAACTGTTAAAATCTTATCCTGTCCACGCCCGGATGGGTTCTAAGGTTAAAAGCCAGTTTGCTCGCAGGGAGTAGACTGGCTTTTTTTATGCTATTTTTTAAGGTTCTGCATGACTATCAAGGGAGAGGGGTATTTGTTTTGGATTTTTCATTAACGGAAGAGCAGCAAATGGTACAAAAAACCGTCCGCCAATTTGTCGATGACGAGATTATGCCGAATATTGCCGAGTGGGATGCAAACGGACATTTTGAACATAGCATTTTGGATAAGATGGCAGAACTCGGCTTAATGGGTATTTGTATTCCGGAAAAATACGGCGGCAGCGGCATGGATTATAATACGCTTGCCATCGTTTGTGAAGAACTGGAGCGGGGGGATACAACCTTTCGGACAGCAGCATCGGTCCACACCGGTTTGAACAGCATGACAATTCTGCAATGGGGATCGGAAGAACAAAAACAAAAATACTTGACCCCCCTTGCTTCCGGGAAAAAAGTCGGAGCATTCGGGCTAACGGAACCGAACGCGGGCTCAGATGTGGCCGCGATGAACAGCACTGCCAGGAAAGAAGGCGATTATTACATCCTGAACGGTTCCAAAACGTGGATTTCCTTATGTGACGTGGCCGATTATTTCCTCGTTTTTGCTTATACAGGGGGAAAAGAAGGGAAACACAACAGCATTTCCGCCTTTATCGTGGAACGGGAGTGGGAAGGATTTAGTTCGAAAGCAATCAAAGGGAAGCTGGGCATTCGCGCAGGAAACACCGGAGAAATTTTCTTCGATGATGTGAAAGTCCCGAAAGAAAATTTGCTCGGGGAAGAAGGTGAAGGGTTTAAGATTGCCATGTCTGCCTTGGATAACGGCCGTTTCACGGTAGCTGCAGGCGCATGCGGATTAATCATGGCAAGTCTGGAAGCATCTGTTGCGTACTGTCATGAACGAAAAACGTTTGGAAAAGAAATCGGCAAGCACCAGCTTGTTCAACAAATGATTGCAAAAATGGAAGCCGGTCTGCAAATGAGCCGGTTGCTCGTATTCAAAGCCGGCGAGCTTAAAAACAAAGGGGTCCGCAATACGCGGGAGACATCGCTGGCAAAATGGCAAGCTTGCAATTATGCCAATGAAGCAGCCAATGACGCGGTGCAAGTTCATGGGGCATATGGGTATTCCAATGAATATCCGGTCGAGCGTTACTTGCGAAATTCCAAAGCCCCGGTGATCTATGAAGGGACAAGAGAAATTCATACCGTGATGCAGGCCCGTTATGCCCTTGGGGAAACGGAAGATAAGCCATTAAGAAAAATGCTGCCTGCGTGGCCTTTTGAGGAATAATTTAAAAGGAAAAAGCGCCGGCCGTTCGCGATGAGAGCCGGCGCTTTCTTTAGTAGGTAGGGACTGCTGAATAATGGAAAAAGACTGGCACATAAGCATTTTCCGTTGCTGTTGTCAAAACTGGATGCAAGAAAATCTATCCTAAAAGCAGAAAACCCTTGCACGTCTGGCAACGCACGGAGGGACGGTGCTGCAATGGCGAGACTCCAGCGGAAAAACGGACGCGTCAAGCCCCCGCAGCGCCGGTTTTGCGCGAGGAGGCTTGACCGTTCGTTCGCGGAAAGCGAAGCCATGGAAGGCGGCATCCCGGCTCCAACTAATATATGTAAGTTGTTCAGCAATCCCTAGGTATGAAAGTATAAATCAACTTTCTTACCTACATCAGTGCAACGAAGGCTTTCGCCATAAAAGCTTGGCGAAAAGCCATGTTTTCTAAATATGGGGAAGGAGAAATCAAAATGGAAAACGCATTAAAAGGGGTAAAAGTACTGGATCTTTCGCGTGTGCTTGCCGGTCCGCTGGGAACGATGCTGCTTGCCGATATGGGTGCCGATGTTTTGCGGGTGGAACAACCTGGCGGAAGCGATGATATTCGTCATTGGTATCCGTTTGTCGGTGAAGAAAGTACCTACTATATGGCTGCCAACCGGAATAAACGCTCGATGACACTGCACTTAAAAACAGAAAAAGGCAGGGAAATTTTCGAAGCGCTTGTCAAGAATGCCGATATTGTTGTAGAAAATTTTAAAGCCGGAACCCTCGATCGCCTTGGGCTTGGTTATGAGCGGTTAAAAGCGATTAAGCCGGACATCATTCTTTGTTCCATTACCGGATACGGCCAGACCGGGCCTATGCATAAGCATCCGGGATATGACCCTGTTATTCAAGCGGTCAGTGGATTAATGGATGTCACGGGGCAGCAGGATGGTGATCCGACGCGGGTAGGGATTCCTGTCGCGGATATTATGACGTCCCATTATGTGGCGATTAGTTTGTTGGGGCATTGAGGGTGCGCGACCGGGAAAAAAAGGCACAACACGTTGACCTTTCTCTTTTAGATGTGCAAGTCAGTTCCCTTGCCAATGTTGCAAGCAGTTACCTTTTGAAAAACCATGTCACCGAACGGATGGGTAACGCCCACGGGAATATAACACCGTATGAAACATTCCGGTGCGCCGATGACCCAATTATGATCGCAGCCGGAAATGACCGGATGTTCGCGGAAGTGGCAAAGGTGGTGGAGCATCCGGAGTGGGCGGACGACGAGCGCTTTAAGACGAATCGTGACCGCATCGAGCATCGTGACGAACTCCGCTCCCTGCTAGAAGATGTATTTTTACAAAAAACAGCGGCGGAATGGGAGGAGCGATTAACGGAACACGGTGTTCCATGCGGCGCTGTGAATAACATTGAGCAGGTATTCGACCATCCTCAAGTCCGACACCGTGAAATGGTTCAGACGGGGGAGCATGAAACGCTGGGGGAAACGACATTCGTACGAAATCCCATCCGGGCAAACGGGGAAACGTTGTCCATCGATCAAGCGCCTCCCGTACTGGGCGCAAATACAGAAGAAGTATTGGCAGGAGAACTGGGTTTGGACGAAGAAAGTTTACAGGTGCTCAGAAAAGAAGGTATTATTTAAGAGAGAGCTAATCGATTGTAATGATTGGCGAACAGGAATGGGAAAGGACGGAGGCGGGAACATGTTAGCTGTCGAAAAGAAATGGTCAAAAAAAAGCAGTGATCAGGTTCTTGTTGTCGGTGTGCGCGAAGATGATAACGGGCTCCCGGAAGAGCTGGAAAAAGGAAACAAATCAATGTTCGCGGCATTGAACAGACAATGGACCGATGGAGCCATCGCGACAAAAAAAGCAAGAGTAACCAACATGGCTGTTTTGGATGAAGATGAAACACTCCAACAGTTGATTTTCGTTGGCCTTGGTACACGCAGCAGCCTCACATTGGCTGGCTTAAAGGAAGCGTTTGGCGCCGCGGTGAAAGCCGTGCATGAGCAAAAAGCAACGAAGATCGGTGTACTACTGGACACCTTTTGCGATGAATCTGTAAGTTTAGGAGAGGAAGTTGCCACGCAGGCGTTGTCGGACGCAGTATTAACAGCCTCTTACCGTTTTGACACCTATAAAACGAAAAAAGAAGAGCAACGCAATTATGCGTATACGATTTACGCACAAAATGGTGAGTCGGAAGCAGTGCGAGCAGGTATCCATCGAGGACGGGCGTTTGGCCAAGGGGTAAACCTGGCACGGACGCTCGTCAACCTCCCTGCCAATGACTTGCCGCCTGTCGCATTAGCAGAGGAAGCAGAGGCATTGGCTCACCGCTATGAAAAGATTTCGTCTGAGATCCTCGACATTAATGAACTGCGTTCCTTGGGAATGCATGCGCTACTCGCGGTAAATCGCGGATCGGATCATCCGGCGCAAATGATTATCTTGCGCTATCAAGGAGAAGAAACGTGGGAGAATCCACTGGCACTTGTGGGGAAAGGGATCACCTTTGATTCCGGCGGGTACTCGATTAAACCCGGCCACGGGATGAAAACGATGAAATCGGATATGGGCGGAGCGGCAGCCGTGCTCGGTGCTTTTGAAGCGATTGGACAAATGCAACCGCAAAAAAACGTGATCGCAATCATTCCCGCGACCGAAAACCTCATCAATGGATCGGCTATGAAGCCGGGGGATGTGCTACAGACGTTTGATGGCCAGACGATCGAGGTGAACAATACAGATGCGGAAGGACGGTTGATCCTTGCGGATGGTGTGGCTTATGCAAGGCATCTGGGTGCGGATAAAATCGTGGATATATCAACACTGACCGGTGCATGTGTCGTGGCATTGGGGGATGTTATAACCGGGGCACTTTCCAATAACGATGCGCTGTATGAAGCGTTTGAAAAGAGTGCGGAAGAAGCAGGGGAGCCGGTTTGGCGTTTTCCGACACATCCGCGTTACGAAGAAATGGTGCGTTCGAGCGATGTGGCCGATTTAAACAATTCCCCCGGACGGGAAGCAGGAACCATTACAGCCGGACTTTTTATTGGCGCTTTTATTCATGAGACGCCGTGGATCCATTTGGATGTTGCCGGTACCGCATTTGTAGAACGCGAGACACCAATGGGCCCTAAAGGTGGCACCGGGGTCATGGTTCGAACACTGGCAACACTCGCCCGGCAATCAAATTTTTAGTAGGAAAGAAAGTATAAACCAACTTTCTTTCCTACATAAGTGCAACGAAGGCTTTTCGCCATAAAAACTTGGCGAAAAGCCAAGTTTTCCAAGGGGGCTGTGAACGATGGCTACTGAACATACGTGCTTTATTGCCGGACACGCGAATCTTCCGCAAGGGATGGCGGCTAAAAGCGTCTTTGATACACTGACAATCACGGCGGAAGTGGACCGAAAACATTGCGTTATTTTGGAAGCTTCCTGTACGTTGGCGACCGATCACGGCCGTCAATACATCCATGACCTTTTAAAAGGCATTAGTTTAAAGACGGGGTTAGCTGAAGCGGAAGCATTAATTCGCCGTCAATATAAAGGGAAAGCGACGAACGCATTGCTCGCCGCTGTCCACGATTTGCATCGCCAATACGAATCCATGCAGGAAGGGGAATGATGAGATGAAAACACGGTATCAAAAAACAATGTCAGGCGGAGAAGCGATCGTTGAATGTATGCAAATAGAAGGGGTGGAGCACGTCTTCACGGTGCCCGGGGAAAGTTTTCTTGCCGTGTTGGATGCCTTGGAACATCAAACCTCTATCCGGCTCGTCGTGAACCGCCATGAAGGCGGGGCAGGTTTTATGGGGGAAGGGTATGCAAAAGCGAGCGGTAAGCCGGGTGTTGTGATGGCCACTCGGGGGGTTGGAGCCACAAACGCTTCCATCGCCATACATACGGCCTATCAAGACTCGACACCGCTTGTCGTTTTTCTGGGACAGGTACAAAGAGAATTCCGGGGAAGAGAAGGTTTTCAAGAAGTGGATTTTGATCGTGGTTTTCATGATTTGGCGAAGGATACGATAGAAATCACCGATGCCCGGCGCGTACCGGAGTTGGTGCAAAAAGCGTTTCGTGTCGCGCAAACCGGACGCCCGGGACCTGTGCTTGTTTCTTTGCCGGAAGATATGCTTAAAGATGAAGCGTTAATGACCTTTGGACCCGCTGCCCATAAACCAAAACCGGCGCCTTCCAAAGAAGAAACCGATAAATTCCGGGAATTGTTGCAACAATCAAAACGGCCTGTCGTCATCGCCGGAGGAGGTGTACAATTATCCGGTGCCGAGGAAGCATTACGCCTTTTTGCAGAAAAACACTCCATTCCTGTCATCGCAGGATTTCGCAGGCAAGATCTCATTGATAACCACCATCCGAACTATGTGGGGCACATGGGGCTAGGGGCTGCGCGTTCACTAGTCAAACATTTTCAGGAAGCGGATCTCGTGATTGCTTTGGGGACTCGCTTATCGGAAGCGACGTCACAAGACTATACACTTGTCGGATGGGAACAATCGCTCATCCACATCGACGTTGACCCTAATACGATCGGCAAGGTGTATGCTCCGGATCTCGGCATCGTTGCCGACTTGAAAATGGCATTGGAAGCTTTTACGGAAATGATCTGCAATCAAACATGGGAAGAGTGGTTGCAGACATGCAAACAATCCTTCGACCGTATCGTTGAAAAGCCAGGGGATGACTCTATTTATACTTCCGTTGTTGAAACCCTTTATAACCGCTTGCCCGAGGAAGCGCTTCTGACAAATGATGCCGGGAATTACGCTACATGGGTAAATGGCCTTTTTCGTTTGAAACGCCCGAACTCTTTTATTGGTCCGGCAAATGGAGCAATGGGGTATGGGCTGCCAGCAGCGGTAGGGGCAAAGCTTTTTGCTCCGGAACGTCCTGTCGTTGCTTTATGCGGAGACGGAGGATTCATGATGACGATGCAGGAAGTTGAAACGTCGATAAGAGAAGATGCGCCGGTCATCTGTATCGTCTTTAATAATCAGATGTACGGAACGATCCGTATGCATCAAGAGATGCATTATCCTGAGAAAGTAATCGGGACAGGCCTCGGAACTGTGGATTTTGCAAAGATGGCAGAGGCAATGGGAGCCAACGGATATACCGTTGAAAGCGGTGAAGGATTTCGGGCAACTTTGGAAAATGCACTGCAATCCGGGAAAACAACCGTGATTGATGTAAAATGCGACGATGAACCGTATGTTGCCTATCGGAAAACCATTGATGACATGCGTAAGACATTCAGGTCATAGAATGGAAGTGTTGGTAACTGGCAACGGAAGGAGGGACCATCAATTGAAAATAGTTGTTCTAGGTGCCGGTTTAATGGGAAAAGAAGCGGCGAGGGATCTTGTAAACAGTTCCGGTGTTGAAAAAGTAGCTCTTGCCGATATTGATCTCAATCGCGCGGAATTCATATGTAAACAACTTAATGCCCCGGCTTTAAAAGGGTACCGTGTGGATGCAAGCGACCCTACTGAATTATCAGCTTTCATTGCCGACTATGATGTGATGATTAATGCCCTCTTCTACTCTTTTAATGAAATCGTCGCCGGAGCGGCCATTGAAGCCGGCGTCCATTGTGTGGACTTGGGCGGACACATCGGGAATGTGACGGACCGAGTGCTAAAAAAAGATAATGATGCCAAACGAAAAGGTGTGACGATTATTCCCGATCTCGGAGTAGCCCCCGGCATGATCAATATTTTATCGGGACACGGGATCGGGAAACTCGACCGTGCACAGTCGGTGCAGTTATATGTGGGCGGCATTCCTATGCGGCCGGAACCTCCTTTGGAATATAACCATGTGTTTTCCATGGAGGGGTTACTTGATCATTACACGGATCCTGCTTCGATTATTCGCAATGGAAGCAAGGATTGCATCCCTTCCCTATCTGAAATTGAAAAGATATATTTTGATCGTTTCGGTCCATTGGAAGCGTTTCATACGTCCGGAGGAACATCGACGTTGAGCCGCTCGTTTCCGAGCTTGAATACGTTGGAATATAAAACTATCCGCTATCCGGGTCATGCTGAAAAGTTCAAACTGCTCGTGGATTTGAATTTAACGGACAAGAATTATTCCATCGATGTGAATGGACAACGCATCAACCCTCGGGAAGTGTTGCTAAAAACGCTTGAACCCATCGTTGACTTAAAAGATAAAGATGATGCCGTTCTTTTGCGTGTCATTGTCGAAGGGATTCGCGAGGGAAAATCATCGGCGTATACGTATGAGATGATAACCATGAAAGACCGCGAGCATGAGGTGACAGCGATGGCAAGGGCTACGGCCAACACCATTTCCGTAGTCGCGCAAATGATAGCGTCCGGAGAAATTCATAAACGAGGCGTCTGTCCCCCTGAGCAAATCGTACCCGGGGACAGCTACATCGAAGCGATGGGCGAGCGGAACGTCATTATTACGGAATCTGTGACGGAGGATTGAGTTTCTCCGTCACGTTAGGATAATTAATAGCGCGTAGCAGGCTCACGCTGTAATTTCGATCCCGTTTCTAACGATTGTTTCTACGATCCCGTCTTGCTCGTAGTAGTCATGAATGGTGAAGGGGTGCGGTTCGATGTCAATTTCGTCATGTTCTACACGCTGAAGCAAAAAGTATATCCCATCAGCCTTTCCCATTCCATCAAAGTAGTTCGAGAAAAAAGCAAGATCGACATCGCTGTCTGGCTAAAAAGTTCCTTTTGAGTATGAGCCAAATAATATGGTTTTCTCTACCGGGATCTCTTGTTATAAATCGTGGATATATTTCCGGGCTGCTATTTTGATACTTCCAGGGATTTCAACCCATTTTGTTGTCTCCTTTGTGGCTCTTCACCAAAATCTAAGGCTGACAAACTAGGGGCAATTATGGTTGTGACCGCTACGGAAAAACCCTACGCTTTCCGTGGGCCCCGAGCTCAGCCTCCTCGGAAAAAAAGAAGTTCGCTTTTTTCCTGCGGGGTCTTCGCCCTGCGCTTTCCCACAGGAGTCTACGTGTTTTTCCTTCGCTCGCTAGTGGTGTTACCATATTTAATCACGAATATCAACCATTGATTTTAGTGTTGACCCTCCTTTGTTTTATTTAAAATCTCATGGTACTCTTTTTTGTTATGGAGATAGACAGCTCTTCTTTGTATGATGGGTAACGTTCATTAATATAGTATAGTTTAGTATCAGATAAGCCCTCAGAAACGAGTTCTGGGGACTCAAAATGTTGATCGGGGGCCAGTGGAGTCTTCAGAAGCGACATCTGGGGACTCAAAACGATGATCGGAAGCCAGGTGAGTCTTCAGAAGCGACATCTGCGGACGCAAAACGGTGTTCAGAAGCCAGATGAGTCTTCAGAAACGAGTTCTGGGGACTCAAAATGTTGATCGGGGGCCAGTGGAGTCTTCAGAAGCGACATCTGGGGACTCAAAACGATGATCGGAAGCCAGATGAGTCCTCAGGCACGGGTTTTGGACTCAAAATGGTTGCGGAACGCAAAATTAGCCCGCAAATGTATCATCATTTCCCCTTCAAAATGGGGTGTCACGAAGCGACATGGTTGATTAAGCCATTCGATTGGTTAAATTTGGATAATAAACACGTTTAATATAGTATGAACGTAACTTGAGGAAAAAGAGAAACAAAGTAATCCCTCAAACGGAGATCGGTTTGGACTAGCGAATGTAACTTTTCAAAAAGTTATTGTTCTCTTGTTTGTGTATTTTAATTGATGCGCCGCTCACGTTGTTCGCAGTCAGTTTCAATATCGGTTCAAATGCCAGTGACAATGACATGGCAGCGATTCCTAGATCGTACTCGGCAATGCCCTTCCAATACTCAAATTTTTCATGGAGAACATATTTATTCACCGTCAAATATATTTTTTATTCTGACTTTAGTTTTGAGAGTTAATTACATCAAGGAGGGAAGCTTATCGATTGGAAAAGCTTCCCCCTTCATCAAGATACTTGCTCAGCCTCCATCTCTGCCAGGACATAGGTTTTATGCTCTTTATCAAACGAAAAGGTTAACGATTCTTTGAAGTGAGCCCGGTTTCCGGCACCGTCTTCAACCGATGATGTTTTCATATTCACGATTTTTTGGCCGTCTCGATGGACAATCTCTACGTGCTCGACATCCCGATGCACCAATGAATCGACCTCGACATAATCATCTACGTCATTATACTCAGCTAAATGCGGGCGATGAAACTGGTTGTAAATCTTTAAAGCCATGTCTTCGGTAAAATAATCTTGCAGTTCCTCGACCATGTGGGCGCCGGTTTCATTATCCATATCTCCTTCCTCTACTTCCAGAAATTGATGCGTCCATTCTTGGACAGCCTTAACCGAAAGAGTAAGGTCATGTTCATCTCCCGCAAATGTCTCTTCAACAAACGGTTTCGGTTTTTGGACCGGCGTTTTTTCGCCCTGGGCGGCATGAATAAATGTTGGCAGCGCGAGCGCTGTGACTAGAACAAGCAGACTGAGGCAGGTTCTTATTTTCATATCGAACCCTCACAAACGGTTTTTCTTTTAGGATGCCATTGTTTAAGGGTTTTTATCCAAAAAACCCGGGGCTTTCAAGCGCCGCCGGGTTTTTCTTTATTGGTTGATTAAATTCATATCAGCCAAATAGTCTTCATACGTTTGCTTTTTGTCAATGACTTTCTCAGGTGTGAACTCGATGATGCGATTGGCGATCGTTTGAATAAACTGATGGTCATGGGAGGAGAAGAGGACGGAACCGTCAAAATCAATCAGCGCATTGTTGAGCGCGGTAATGGATTCCAGGTCCAAATGGTTGGTCGGTTCATCCAAAATTAACACGTTTGCGCCACTAAGCATCAGTTTTGAAAGCATGCAGCGAACCTTTTCGCCCCCGGAGAGGACAGAAGGTTTTTTCAATGCTTCTTCCCCGCTGAATAACATTCGCCCTAAGAAACTGCGAACATACGTTTCATCTTCATCATCGGAATATTGGCGGAGCCAATCAACAAGGTTTTTGCTTGCTCCTTCAAAATACGTGGAATTGTCTTTTGGAAAATACGACTGGCTTGTCGTAACGCCCCATTTATAATAGCCCTCATCCGGTTCAAGTTCTCCGGCAAGAATTTGGAATAACGTTGTTTTTGCCACTTCCCGCTCGCCGACAAACGCGACTTTTTCTCCGGGCTCAAGCCTGAAGCTGACGTTATCCAACACTTTATTCCCATCGATGGTTTTTGAAAGTCCTTCGACGGTAAGCAGATCATTTCCTATCTCCCGATCCGGTTTAAAATGGATATACGGCGTGCGGCGGGAAGAGGGTTTAATGTCATCAAGATCGATTTTTTCCAATGTTTTCTTTCTTGATGTTGCCTGTTTCGATTTGGACTTGTTCGCACTGAACCGCTCGATAAAGGCTTTTAGCTCTTTCACTTTTTCTTCTTTTTTCTTGTTTTGTTCTTTGGCCATTTGCTTGGCCAGTTGGCTCGATTCATGCCAGAAATCATAATTTCCGACAAAAAGTTCAATTTTGCCGTAATCAATGTCCGCGATATGCGTGCAGATACTATTTAAAAAATGACGGTCGTGGGAAACGACAATGACCGTGTTTTCAAAATTAATCAGAAACTCTTGCAGCCACTGTATAGCTTTAATGTCCAGGTCGTTTGTCGGTTCATCGAGAAGCAAGATGTCGGGGTTGCCAAACAGTGCTTGCGCAAGCAATACTTTCACTTTTTCGGAACCGGCGAGTTCGGACATCTTTTTGTTATGCAGGTCGGTTGTAATGCCGAGACCGTTTAGTAAGGAGGCTGCTTCATTGTCGGCATCATACCCGTTCATTTCTGCGAATTCCCCTTCAAGTTCGGCCGCGCGCATGCCATCTTCATCCGAGAAGTCCGGCTTCATATAAATGGCATCTTTTTCTTTCATCACTTCATAGAGGCGGTTATGCCCCATGATTACCGTTTCAAGCACTTCAAATTCTTCATACGCATAGTGGTCTTGTTTTAAAACGGCCAACCGTTGGTTTTTTCCAATATGAACTTCTCCTGTTTGTGCATCAATCTCACCGGAAAGAATTTTAAGGAATGTCGATTTTCCGGCACCGTTTGCACCGATTAAACCGTAGCAGTTTCCGGGGTTAAACTGAATGTTGACTTCTTCAAAAAGCTTTTTGTCACCGTAACGTAAACCGATGTTTTCGCAACTGATCAAAAGCGATCGACCCTTTCTTTTATATAAAATAGTCATTGTGTATGCTAGTTTTTGTGAATAGACAGTCTGTTTTTTATCATAACATGTTTGCGGCTTGAATACACGTTTGAACGAAAAGTTAGCGCCGCATTCCCCTTTAAAATCTTTGATTTAGTGGGTGGGGGTTAGGCGCTAAGGTCTTGGTCTGTTTATTTTTAAAATCCCATTGATAAGTAGGGACTGCTGAATAACGGAAAAAGATTGGCACATAAGCATTTTCCGTTGATGTTGTCAAAACTGGATGCAAGGAAATCCATCCTATAAGCAAAAAACCCTTGCACTTCTGGAAACGTACGGAGGGATGGTGCTGCAATGGCGAGACTCCAGCGGAAAAACGGACGCGTCAAGACCCCGCAGCGCCGGTTTTGCGCGAGGAGGCTTGACGCGGAAAGCGAAGCCATGGAAGCGGCATCCCGGATCCAACTAATATATGTAAGTTGTTCAGCAATCCCTAAGTATAGAATTAGACTTCGCATAAAGGATAAGGTATAATAAAATCAAACAAATGTTTTCTTTATAAGTAGATGGCCTTGGAAAACCTTTGGAAGGAGGGTTTGATGATGAACATAGCCAAAACGTTATCGCACAAGATTACGAATCACTCTCGTATATTTGACGCAACACTAGATATCTACAACGATGCACTGGCTTTTATTATCGAAGTCATAGACAAGGAATTTGGTAATCTAGATGAGATGACGACGAAATCCATCGTTCCTGCGGTGGAACGGCTCATGCATACGACAACATCAAACCCTCATCCGAAGTACCGGGCATTTAACGCTCGTTTTTATAAGTTCCCTTCGTACTTTCGCAGAAGTGCCATTGCTTCGGCGTTTGGGAAAGGGAAAAGCTATCGCTCCAATTTATGTAACTGGGAAGAAAGAAAGCAATTGCGCTTGCCGAAGGAAAAAAATTCCAAAAAGAGCCCTCCGAGGTTGCAATTAAAACGCAAGGAATTCCCGGTGTTTTATCGAGGTAATATGTTTAAATGAACATCAGATACAACGGCTCAAATCAAAATTTTCCATAACAATGATTGGGTCTGGGTGGATATCCCCTTCAAAGAACAGGACTTATATAAACGTGGCGTTTGGAATTGGAAAGAAAACAACCCTACGCTTGTTAAAGTCGGAAAAGTATTTCCTGAATGTTAGTTATCAATCAAAAGTGACATTAAATAAAGCCAAAATGAACGACCAAAAAGTGTGCGCAGTAGACCTTGGCATCAATAACTCTGCGGTTTGTTCAGTGATGGATATAAAAGGCACTGTCTTGGCTCGTAAGTTTATTAACCAGCCAAACGAAAAAGACCGGTTATATACATTGACGAACAAACTACGCCAAGCGCAACGGACTCGGGTTGGATTGTTGCGCCTAATTTTTGAAGAAAAATCAACGGGCTTCAAAAACACATCGTGACTGATACGTCGCATGACATTGAGACGTTCGCAAGCGAAAACGATTGCGATGTTATTGTTTTTGAATATCTGGATAAGATGAAAACGCCGAAAGGGTTTTGGGGTGCGAAGAAACTTCGCTTCAAACTTCGTTACTGGCGAAAAAAAGGGATTCAGAACAAAGTAACGGAGATGGCGCATTATCTTGGTATGCGTATGTCAAGAGTGAATGCTCGGAATACAAGCGCCTTGGCATATGATGGTTCCGGAAAAGTGGAACGCAATAACAAAAAAGACCTTGCCACGTTTACAACAGGCAAAGTCTATCATGCCGATTTATCAGCTTCGTATAATATCGGTGCACGATATTTTGTTCGAGGCATCCAAAAATCCATGTCGGAAACGAGATGGTTGTCCCTTCAGGCAAAAGTACCTGAAGTGGCAAAAAGGACATATACGACCTTGTCTTCATTCACTAGCCTTACGAAAGGATTAGAGGCGCCGAAGGCGTCTTAGCCGCTTTTGTTTGTGCCGTATTTAAGATAAGGGGTGCTCCATCAAAATCTTTGATTTAGGTGGAGAGGTTCACCGAAATTTATGGGATCGAAAAAAAGTAAGGCAAGCCTTGCACTGGATTCTGAGGACTCAAATGGATCCCGTGCAACACAGAGAGTCCTCAAAACTCAATATCGAGGACTGATCTAAAAATCGAACTTAGCCATTTTCGTATGAAACCCCCGGTATAATAAAAATACCGAGGGTTTAAAGTGTTTAATACGTTTTCACCACATTATAGAATGTATCTCGTTCTACAGGCGTTTTGTTTGCGCCTTTAATTAAGTGGATGAGTTCTTTTCTCGTGATCCCTTGAGACGTTAGGGCGCCGACCGAATGGGAAATTCGTTCTTCAATCAGCGTGCCGTGAATGTCGCTGGATCCGAATGTGAGTGCCATCTGCGTCAGTTGCGGTCCAATATTGATCCAATACGCTTTAACATGTTGAAAATTATCAAGCATAAGCCGCGAGATCGCGATCGTGCGCATATCGTCAAACGATGACGTGCGTCGTTCGAGCCCCGCTTTCTTTTTGCGCGGTTGCATGGCCAGTGGAATAAAGACCATGAATCCGTTGGTACGGTCCTGCAACTGGCGGACGCGGTCCATATGAATGAGACGTTCTTCGTACGTATCGATGGATCCATAGAGCATGGTCGCATGTGTTTTTAATCCCAAATCGTGGGCAATTTCGTGCGCTTCCAACCATTCGTCGGTGCTTGCCTTTTCCGGGCTCATCTTTGCCCGGTAGCGTTCGGTTAAGATTTCTGCGCCTCCGCCCGGTAGGGTATCAAGTCCGGCATCGATCAACTGCTCCAGGACTTCCCGCATGGAGAGGCCGGCATGTCGGGCGAAAAATTCGATTTCAGCTGCGGTGTATGCTTTGACGGTAGCATTCGGATAGTTCTTTTTTAAGGCGCGGATCGTGTTTAAGTAATAATCAAACGGCACGTCGGTGTTATGTCCGCCGACGATGTGGAATTCACGGATGTTGTCATTCCAACGGTCACTGACGTATTGAAGCATTTCCTCTTCGTGCATCGTGTACGCGCCTTCTTCGCCGGGCTTGCGTTTGAACCCACAGAATGAACAGTTAGCCTCGCATACGTTGGTTGGATTAATGTACATGTTTTCGATAAAATAAACATTATCTCCGTTTTTTTGCTCGTTGACTTCATTTGCCAACTGGGCAACGGAGAGTAAATCGGCAGAATGGTATAGTGTCAACCCATCCTCAATGGTGAGGCGTTCCCCATTTAGTACTTTTTCGCGGATGGCCTGAAGATCCGTATCTTGCGTGAGCGTAACCATTTTAGTCCTCCTCGTCTGGATAAATCGCCCTAGGGTGAATTTATAAATAGTGTTTTGATTTGTGATATCTATTCTCTATTATACATCTGAGAAGGGACAAAGAAAAGCGATCGAAGTATGTTGCCGATTTTTTGTTTGGCGAAATTGGAACTATCCTTTGCATTTTGTCTATTTTAAAGTATTATTAAGGGATAGAGAGAAAAAACACGCAAAAAAGATGGCTCTTCACCAAAATCTATGGCTGACAAACTAGGGGCAATTATGATTGGTAGTGACCGCTACGGAAAAACCCTACGCTTTCCGTGGGACTCGAGCTCAGCCTCCTCGGAAAAAAGAAGTTCGCTTTTTTCCTGCGGGGTCTTCGCCCTGCGCTTTCCCACAGGAGTCTACGTGTTTTTCCTTCGCTCGCTAGTGGTGTTACCATATTTAATCACGAATATCATCCATTGATTTTAGTGTTGACTCAAAAAGATAGCAGGGAAGGAGATCATTCGATGATGTACGCCGTGGCAAGGAATCGAATGGAAAATGATTTAGAAGGGTTAAGGGCACAGATGATGGAAGCGGCAAAAGAGCATGGGATGCAACATCCACTTGTATTATTTTACAGCCGTGAAATCGATCGTGTGCATACTGCTTTACTTGCAGAGCAATACAGTACCATGTGCGGATAAGGTCTGGTTTTTTTAAACCTCCGACGTTATATGATATGATGAAGTTGTGCAAGATTTTTGGGAGTTTGTTTATGCATGCTGCCAAAGACACGAAATTCATCCGTAAGGGGGTAATGAAGCAATGATTGAAATCACCGAAGCGGCAATGACGAAAATTAAAGGCATGCAGGAAGAGGAAGGTGATCCTTCTTTAATGCTGAGAGTTGGAGTCAAAGGTGGTGGTTGCAGCGGACTTTCGTACGGGCTCGGATTTGATGCAGAGAAGAATGAGGACGATGAGTTACTAGATAAATCCGGCTTGAGCGTGCTCATTGATAAAGAGAGCCAACCGGTCATTAACGGCCTCGTTATTGATTATAAAGAAAATATGATGGGCGGCGGGTTTACGCTGGATAACCCGAACGCGATCTTAGCTTGCGGTTGCGGCGCATCATTCCGTACGAAAGAAAATGTAGGCACACCGGAAAATTGCTGAACGATAGAAAACGTCCGTATGGGGAATCACTTCCTCATACGGACGTTTTTTTGCGTTGGTAGATAAGTTGGGCGAAGGCTTTCGCCATAAAAGCTTGGCGAAAAGCCAAGTCTCATCTCTAGAACATGTGCGTGCTGTGGCCGGGTTGCAAACGCGCTGTCGGGTCCATATAGGCTTTCGCATTGCTTACCGCCATTGGCGCTTCCCCGAAGCCGGTGGCAATCAGCTTTACCTTTCCATCGTAAGAGGAGATGTCTCCCGCAGCATAGATGCCTTTGATATTCGTTTCCATACGGGAGTTTACGAAAATAGCGTTTTTCGTCGTCTCCAGTCCCCACGTTTTGATCGGGCCGAGGGAAGAGATGAACCCATAATTCACGATCACGTTGTCCACATCGACGACTTTTTGATCCGTTCCTTTTACTTCTTGGAGGACGACTTGCTTAATATTTTCACCGTCTCCCCGAAGCTCGCTGATTTCAAAGGGGGTGTGCATTTGGACGGGTGCCGATTGCAATTCGGCAATGCTATGTTCATGGGCGCGAAATTTATCCCGCCGATGCGTAAGTGTTACATTTGCGTTGTTGGCGAGCATGAGTGACCAATCGACCGCAGAGTCCCCTCCTCCGCAAATGAGGACGTCTTTATTTTTGAAAGCGCCGAGGTTGTTAACAAAATAATGAAGATTTTGGCCTTCATATTGGGCGGCCTCTTCAATTTTTAATTTTCGCGGCTGAAAAGCACCTACGCCTGCGGCTATGATGACTGTGCGTGAATAGTGAACGTCTTCGTTCGTCTCGATGCGAAATGTCTCGTCGTTCAACTTATGAACCGTTTCTACAGATTGATCGAGCACGACGGTTGGGTCAAACATGTTCATTTGTTCGACCAAATTATCAACAAGTTCTTGTGCCCGTATCTTCGGAAAACCGGCCACATCATAAATATATTTTTCGGGGTAAAGCGCGGAAAGCTGTCCGCCCAGCTGTGGCATGCTTTCGATGATTTTTACCTTTGCCTGGCGCATGCCGCCGTAAAAAGCGGTAAATAATCCCGTCGGCCCACCGCCGATAATCGTTATATCGTAAAGATCAATGGAAGTATCCTCCACGAATCTACACCTCCACACCTAGTGTATATTTCCAATTCTTGCAGTAGCGCATGGTCTATCTTTTAACAGGTAAGAAAGTATAAATTAGCTTGATTACCTGCATAAATTGGGCGAAGGCTTTTCACCATAAAAGCTTGGCGAAAAGTCAAGTTTGCTAATATAACAGAAGTATTATAACACTTTTGTTTCCGAGAAGGAAAGCGAACCGCTCGGTCCTTCCAGGGAAGTTTTCGGATCCCATGCCGTCACCCTTGAAATACAATTATAAAAATGGTTATAATTATAGGTAGAAATCATGAATATTTTTTAAACATTATTTTTACCTTACTATGTGAAAATGATCACACAGTGATGATAATAAAAGGATGTGGATGAAATGGCGAAAAAACCGCATATCGTTATTCTCGGCGCAGGATATGGAGGAATGATGGCTGCAAACCAATTGCAAAAGAAAATGGGAACAGATCGGGCAAATGTAACCTTGGTGAACAAGCATGACTATCATTATCAAACAACGTGGTTGCATGAGCCTGCGGCAGGGACGTTGCACCACGATAAAGCGCGTGTGGAAATACGCAAAGTATTGAATCCGGCAAAGGTTAACATTGTTCAGGATACCGTGGAGCAAGTGAAAACTGACGAGAAGCAAGTCGTTCTCAAAAATGGGGACGACCTTTCCTATGATTACCTTGTCATCGCTGTCGGATCGATCGCTGAAACCTTTGGCGCCGAGGGCGTCTACGAGCATTCCTATCACAAATGGACCTTGGATGGTGCTCGTGAACTTAAAGATCAAATCGAATTTCAATTTGCGCAGTACCGAAATCAAGAAGAAGCCGAAGAACAAGACTTGACATTTGTTGTTGCAGGCGGTGGTTTCACCGGCATTGAATTCATCGGCGAACTGACCGAAAGGGTGCCGGAGTTATGCGAACAATATGACGTTCCGCGGGAAAAAGTTCGAATGTACGTGATTGAAGCCGCACCATCTGCCCTCCCTGGTTTTGATCCCGAGCTTGTCGAATATGCCATGAATTTGTTGGAGCATCGTGGCGTAGAATTTAAAATCAATAAACCAATCAGTGAAGTGCAGGAAGGGAAGGTTATCCTGAAGGATGGAGAAGAGATTGCTGCAAGCACGGTCATTTGGGCGACGGGTGTACGCGGAAATCCGATCATCGAAGATGCGGGAATTGAGGCGAACCGTGGACGTGTAAAAGTAGAACCGGATTTACGTGCGCCTGGGCTTGAAGATGTCTTTGTGATCGGCGATTGCTCCCTAATTATTAATGAAGAAACGGAACGCCCGTATCCCCCGACCGCTCAAATTGCCATGCAACAAGGAATAAAAGCCGGTGAAAATATAACGAATTTAATTATGGGCGGTGCTCCCACAAAATTTGAACCGGAAATTCTCGGGACATTGGCCTCCCTTGGTGGAAAAGAAGCGATGGGGACGGTTAAAGAAAGGAAAATGTACGGCCGTTCCGCATTATTTATGAAACATATGAGCGACAATCGTTATTTAATGAAGCTCGGAGGTCTATCGCTCATGCTAACAAAAGGACGGAATCCACTCTAGAAACCGTACCCTTTTAAACGCTCACCTCTCTCATTGACGCTTGACGGTTCCTTTTGTACACTTGTTTTGATGGAGGTGAGCGGTTTGGGGATTACCAGTCTCCCGCAAGTAATTATTTCGATGATGTTATTTCTCATCCTTTTCTTTGGAATTGGATTTTTATTGAATATGGTATTGCGTTCCACGTGGATGATGGCTGTGCTTTATCCGATTATTGTCATTTGGATTGTAAACCCGGCGAGTTTCACGGAATACTTCACATCACCGGCTGCTTCTTTTTCTACGGTAGGTCCGAGCTTGGCAACATTGCAATTGGTAGATGTGTTGATTTTAGGTTCTGGGTTAATTGGAGCGATCATCGCGGGGATTACCGTACGAATGTTACGCGTTCGCGGATATCAAATGTTTTAACGCGCCCAAGGCAGGTAAGAAAGTATAAATCAACGTTATTACCTGCATAAGTTGGCGAAGGCTTCCCGATAAAAGCTTGGCGAAAAGCCAAGTTTTCTTAGTATATCCCCCTGTCTCTTTGGGCATGCTTTCTTTCAGAAGTGAAAGAGGGTGAGCGCATGTCAAAGGGACTAAACGTTGTAAAAAACGTTATCATGACGGTGCTATTCATTGCGGCATTATATGTGACATGGACGACATTAAGCCAAGTGCCTGTAAATGAACTCATAGGTTACGAAAATGATCATATAGAAGATACGCACGTTGCTTCCCCTATACATAATGACTTAGGAGTTGCCGCGAAAAAAACGGTGCATAAAGCCGAAACGGCAAGCGCTTCGATGGCGGAGACGGTTACAGCACTGGAACAAGAAATTAATTGGTCTAAATACCCCGTTGAAAAGGTAACAGCAACAGGTTATACAGCTGATGCAGAATCGACGGGAAAAAACCCGGGAGATCCCGCGTACGGGATTACATACTCAGGCGTTCCCGTTCACCGTAATGTATATTCTACGATTGCAGCAGATCCCGCCCTTTTTCCGCTGGGAACGGTTTTATTCATCCCCGGTTATGGCTATGGAGTGGTTGCGGATACCGGATCGGCGATCCAAGGAGCAACGATTGATTTGTATTTTGACACGATCGACCAAGTTTATAACGAGTGGGGAAAAAAAGACGTAAACGTATATATTGTTCAAAAAGGGAATGGTGAAATCAGCGCAGAGGAATTGGCAGCACTTAATGAGTGGGGCGTGCACGATGCCGGGCTATGATTATTGTCTAGCGCCGAACATTATGGGTCCCAACCGCTGGATGTAACGAACGATATGTTCGCCATGAACCGCGTTCATGAAGCCCGAACATGAAAAGTTAGTACCTTCCCTTATTTCCCCAAATGGCCGCATCCCAAATGATACTTAATAATCACCGGGCGCCCGCTGACTAGGAAAGTTTTGTCCTATCACGGGCCGTTTAACGGTTTCGGGAAGATTGCGGGCAACGATACCGGCTGCTATCGTGAACAGAATATCTTTTACTAACAGTGGAAGCATTCCCAACCAAACAATGCCATACGTAAATTGTTCAGGAGCATCAAATCCGAATACATAAGCGCCATATACCCAATTTGTTCCGATTAAATAATTAAACGCCAATCCGGCCAAACCTGCGAACAAATAAGTAGGCATCCCCGGTTCCCGCGACTTTTCGATAATTTTTCCGACAACAAAAGCAACGACAATAAATGATAAAATAAACCCGAATGTTGGTCGAACAAGGATCCCGGGACCTCCTTGGAGTTGTGCGAAAACAGGAGCGCCAAATAACCCGACAATCGTATAGACGAGCATCGAGAATGCGCCTCTTTTACTGCCCAGAACGGCACCGGCCAAAATCGCGATGAATGGTTGAAACGTTAGCGGTATCCCTGCAATCATGAGAAAAGGGAAAAGAACGGTTATATTTGCTGCTACACCCATTAGGGCGACAAACATCGCGGTGATGACTAAATCAAATGATTTCATATGTAGATCCCCTTCCATATTTTTTGGAGATGATGTGATTGTAATCTGGTGAGGAATAATTGTCAACATAAAAATAAATAAGGTTAACAATAAGCGTAAAAAGAGGGACAGTGATGGTTCATACCGTCCGAAATCAAGGAAACCCGGGCATTTCGGTCACCATGACAGGACCAATGCCTTTTGTTACAACGATCTTTATACCACTGTTTGCGTTCGCTCAGATTTATTTTCCTTATTCAGGTCCTTGTGGTTGAGTATGATTTTCACGACGATCGCGGTAATAATCAGCAGAATCCCGGAGAAAATGAATACAGCAGGAATGCCAAAACTACTCGCAATCACCCCACCGGATACCGGTCCAATGACATTGCCGAGAAAACGGAAGCTTTGATTGTAACCGAGGACCTCCCCTTGCATAGAAACCGGACAGACTTGACGGATATACGCTGTAGTACACGGAATAAGGCCGCCTACCTGTATTCCATATAGGAACCGGAGCAATACCAATTGCCAGAGTTCAGTAACGAATGCTTGCGGGATGAAAAATAAACCCGACAAAACGAGCAAAAGCAGCAGTATTTTTTCGTGGCCGATACGATCCCCGATTTGTCCCCATTTGCGAGTAGCCAGCAAGTTGCCGAGCCCTGTAACGGAAAAAGCCATTCCCGCCAAGAAAGCCATATTTTCAGCAGAGGTAAGTTCGCCGACATAGAGCGCAAGCAGTGGTTGTACGCTAAAGTTCACGAGTTGCACGATAAGTGCAACGACCATTACGATAATTAATAGCGGATGCGTGACAATGTGTCGGATGACTTCTTTCCAATGATAGGAACGTCGTTTTTCATCTTTTTCTTCGAAAATAACTTCCTTTACGCCGAAGATGACGAGCAATGTTGCCAAAGCGAGAACTAATGCGGTCAAAATAAATGTTAATTCCATGCCGACGGTGTCGGCGATCAATCCGCCGAATAGCGGGCCCAACAAACCTCCGGAAACCGTGCCCATCTGCAAGGTTCCCAGTGTTTCGCCCGCCGTACGTTTATTGCTCTGCGCAGATATGAGCGCCATGGAGGCGGGGATGAAACCGGTCGCCAATCCCATGAATGCCCGCAAAACGAAAAGGGCGCCGACAGACTCGACGTATCCCATTAGAAAAACAGAAAGGGCAATTCCAAACCCGGTGCCGATGAGGATGCTTTTTCGGCCAAACCGATCTCCGATTCGGCCCCATATAGGGGATACCAGGAATGCAACAAGAAAAGAAACCCCGAAGACAATGCCGGCCCATCGTTGTACTTCTGCGGGTGAATATTGTCCAAAAGATTCAATATATAACGACAAAAACGGCAAAACCATAGTCATGCTCCCGGAGACGAGCATGTTGGCAAACCCCATGATTATTAAATTTCTTTTTTCGATTTGAATACGATCACCTTCAATTGGTTTTCGCCCGTTCGTTCCCCTGTTGAATTATTTCGTTTCTCTAAATATATAGCGAAAGGATTGCATCGTCAATGTTGGCCATTTTGCAATTCCGAGCAAAAAACAAGGAAGTCGTGCTTGAATGCAAGATTGCTCCGCGCCACCGAAAATTCCATCTAAATGCTAAAGGATGAGAGAAATGGAGGCTATTGTCCAACATGCGCACAGAACGAAATGCCCTCGTTATTGCCCATCGCGGAGTTACGGGTGTGGATATGGTTGAGAACACCGTAAAAGCTTTTGAAAGAGCGGTTGCTCTTGATGCTGATTTTATTGAAACCGATGTTCGTCGCACGGCGGACGGCCAATTGATTTGTTTTCACGAGGGAAAACTTGATGGCACTGCGGTAAAAAAAAGAAGTTATAAAAGCCTGCAAAAGGATGCCCGAGGCATTGGTTGGGAACTTCCGTTATTGAAAGATGTACTGTTATTATGTAAAGGAAATTTAAAACTGGATATTGAAATCAAAACCAAGGGATTGGAAGAACAGGTCGTAGATGTCGTGGAAGCTACCGGGATGTCGCAGGAAGTCCTGATTACTTCTTTTCATGATACAGTACTGAAAAAAATAAAGCAGATGAATCCCGAGATCCTAACAGGCCTATTGCTCGGTCGAAGGTTACTTCAACAACGCTTTCGGTTGCATGCCTATATTCAAGACTTTTTCCCAGAAGCTCGATTGAAAGACATCAACGCAGATGCGGTTTGTCCGCATTACCATTTGCTACGGTTTGGATTTGTAAAACGTATGAAACGGCTCAACCTGCCGGTCTATGTGTGGACGGTGAACGAAAAATGGCGAATGGAAAAGGTGCTTTATAAAGGGGCGAACGGATTAATCACAGACGATATCGTCGAAGCGATGGAAGTGGTAAAGGGTACTCGGAGATGATACGAATCATGATGATGGAGGGGGACAAGGCCCAGGGATTGCAGAAAGTATTTGTTAAAAGACCGATCTTCCTTTGGAAGGCGCTTTTTTAAGCAGGTAAGGCACTCGCTTGTCATTCATGCATGAATGACATCCATTAAGCTTAATAACCCTCCTTTCACACATCATTTCCCTCCATTCATGTTTGTTTCAATGATATTCGTTATGATTTCCTTCATAATAAGAGTGATACTCGAAAAAAGGAGAAACGTTCATGACGTTAATATTGAATCAATTCAATAAGATCGTAGAAAACAAAACAGTGCTGCCAACCATTGAATTGATCATTGAAGATAAAGAGATTATCGCCATCCAAGCGGAAACAGAATATATGAGAGCCTTTATCGACCTTTTGGAAGATCAAAGCATGTACACATCGAAAAGGATACATATGGACAAAAGCGCACTTACGGGCCCGGATCAAGTTTTTCTTTATCGTCATGAGATGGGGTTGTATAAACGATTGAATCCCGAACAAATCCTTGATTTTTGGTCCCGATTGCATCAAAAAAACATCCATACAGACAGGTTATTAGAGATCAGTGAATTAACCCACGTACGGTCAACCATTAATAAACGATTGACGTTTTCTGAAATGAAGCGGTTGCACTTTGTCCGAAGTTTAATCCAAAAAACGTCTGTTTACGTGTTTGAGGATCCAACCGATAAAATTGATCTTCAATCAAAGCAAGTGTTTAATCGTATTTTGGATAAAATTATGGAAAGCGGCGGGATCGTGATCATTCTCACTTCTTCCTTGGAAGAAGGCATTCGATTGGGAACAAAGGTATATCGCATCACAAACCGCGGCATTCAAGAGGTGGAGACAGATGATGAAACCGAAGAAAATAATGAAGCGGATGATGAAATCACAAATGAAACTGCTCATCACATGAAATTCGAGAAAATTTCGGCGAAATATGAAGACAAATACATTCTTTTCGACCCTTTAGAAATCGATTATGTGGAAACACGCGAGCGCCATACGATCTTGCATGTTAATGAGGAAGAATTTATTTCCACCATGACGCTAAAAGAACTTGAAGATAAGCTGTTGCCTTATGGTTTTTATCGATGTCATCGTTCTTATCTGATTAACTTGCAAAGAGTCAGAGAAGTCATTGTATGGAGTAAAAATAGTTATAGCTTGATTCTTGATAAACATTCTGAAAAAACCGTTCCTTTATCAAAGAGTAAATATGCGGGGCTTAGAGATTTATTAAATTGGTGAATGAGGAGAGGCGGCTTATATGGATCGAAGCCAATCCCTACGTACAATTATATATAAAGACATGTGGGATTTGCGTTGGAACGGCCAAGTGATTGTATTGTTGTTGTGTCAAGTTTTGATACATATTGGCCTCTATAATTTTGATGTGCAACACGTGCTGCCTTCCTTTTTTGTCGGTGTTATTGCAACTTTACTCACAATGTATGTGCAAGGCAATTTGATTGTCGAAGAATCTGAACAGGGAACATTAAGATTGCTCCAGCAAATGAAGGTTCGTCCCATTGACATCTTTATGGCCAAGTCTTTATTAACATTAATGGTATCAATCATTGTGTTCATCGTTAGTGCGGTGTTTTATGGATATACGTTATCCAGTATATGTGCAGGCATTCTTTTTAGTTTGCCACTGCTCTTGATGTTCTTATGCCTGGGCACAATCCTTGGCGTTATTTCCAAAAATACCGTAGACGTCAGTTTATACGGGTGGCCGGTAATTTTAATCTACTTCGTGTTTGAAGGAATTGTGGGCTATAACACTGGCAGTGAGCCCGGGATTTTGTTGGCATTGCCCAATTATCATATGTTTCATGGGCTGCAATTGATTGAACAGCAGGAATTTGCATCCGCGTTTGCCCAACATATGTATGTCCCCATCGTTTGGGCGTTATTGACCGTTATGCTTACCTTTAGAATGACCCGGAAATTATTCAAACATTAAAAGCCTCCATTTACCATGAATCAACCTCCTTTCGTGCATGATTGAAGGCATTGTTCCTTGCTCCTCGATAGAGTAGGGGAGAATCATCAAACGAATAGGAGGTTTATTAATTGTCATCGATTTTAGAAGTTGAACAGTTGAACAAACAATACTCGGGTTCTTCTTTTGCTTTAAAGGATGTTTCCTTTGCCATTCCATACGGATCCATTGTCGGGTTCATCGGGGAAAACGGGGCAGGGAAATCCACAACGATGGGATCCATTTTAGGAACCCTACAAAAAGACAGTGGATCTATTCACATTTTTGGTGAAGAAATGGATCCGGACAAGAGAGACATAAAAGAAAGTATCGGGGTTGTCTTTGATGACATTCACTTGCCCGGTGGCATAACCGTCGATAAGTTGGGCCAGGTGTTCAACAAGATTTACCAACAATGGAATCAAGAGACGTTTGATCATTACATTGATTTTTTTTCCTTGCCAAAAGCAAAGCAAATCAGTGGGTTTTCGCGAGGGATGTCGATGAAACTTTCAGTTGCGGTTGCCCTTTCCCATGACGCTAAATTGTTAATTTTGGATGAAGCAACCGCGGGTTTGGATCCGACGGGAAGAGATGAGTTATTGGATGTGTTAAAGACGTTTGTTGCAGGTGCAGGGCGCAGCATTTTATTATCGTCGCATATCACAAGCGACATTGAAAAAATAGCGGATAGCCTGATTTTTATTAAGAATGGGGAACTTCTGTTAAAAGTCAAAAAACAAACATTGCTGAACCAATACGCCATTTTGCAATGCGAGCAACATGAAATTGAGCAAATCGAGCAAGATTTGATCATCACGTATAAAAAAAGCGGTGATGGAATGGAAGTGCTCGTATCTGATCGTAAACAAGTGCCTGCCCCGATCAAATCAAAAGCCTTTTCCATCGATGATATTACGCTCCTGTTAATGCGAGGTGAAGAAGCTTGAAAGGTCTACTCTTAAATCAATATTATTCGGTTTCCGCGAGTCTTCGAAATTACGTGTTGTTAAGTGTGGTCATCGTGGCTATTCTTCTCTTTTCCCGGAATGAATTGATGCAGGGTTTCGCACAAATGTTGATCACTATCTTTATGGTTACGCCTGCCCTTGAAGTGTTAAAGCATGAGTCAAAGTCCGGTTGGAATAAATTTGTGCTTACGCTACCGATAAAAAGGGGCGATGTTGTGCAGAGCCATTTTCTCTTTTTTGCCTTGGCGATGATCAGCGGTTTATTGGTCACAGTTGCTTTATTTGCGTTAGCTGATCTCATATTAGGAGATATCTTAACATCTACAAATATGTTGGGGATCCTGAATGGCGCTGGCATTGCGCTGCTTTTAGGGATCGTGGCATATCCCCTCACATACAAATGGGGAGCAGAAAAAGCGGATACAGTACTCATGCTGGGCATCATTGTGGCTGTCGGATTGTTTTTGTTAAGCAATTGGTTGTATATAGAGTTTATCGAAGACGCATTTCAAGGGATCAATCATGAGCTGCTGTTTACTTCCGGTTTTTGTGTGATTACCTTCATGCTTTATATTATTTCCTATGGAATCACACTTCAAGTGTATAAAAGAAAAGAATTCTGAATGTCAAATCCACTTAGGGGGGAGGAAAAATGAGATTCTTTTTCGCGATAATAATGATCGTTTTATCGATCATTCCATTCCTTTTTATCTATAATGGCATGCAACAGAACTTTGATACTTGGCCCGAACTTCATTTACCTGATTTCTTTTCGTGGGCGAGTTTCATTTGTATCGGGTTAATTATTGTCATCGCGATGTTCATGAAAACCCGTGATGAATGATTGAGACAAACAGATTGCCGGTGAAGAAAGTATTCATGAAATCCTTGGCTTCGCTTTCCGCGGACGAACGGTCAAGCCTCCTCGCGCAAAATCGGCACTGCGGGGGCTTGACGCGTCCGTTTTTCCGCTGGAGTCTCGCCATTGCAGCGTCGTCCCTCCGTTATAGGGTCAAGGACTTTAAATGATGGTTCCAGACCGTCCGGGTTAGGGATCGGGTGTATAGAATAGGCAAATTTAGACTCTGCACAGCATATACAAATGCAAACGATAGTTATCGACGTGCGATCAACTTACTTCTTACTGAAAAACAGAAAAGATCACTCTGTTAAGGTGTAGACGAGTGGCAGGAAAAACGAAAAATGATGCGTAAAAAATGATTCGTGTTAGAATGAAAAAAGAAAATATAACTGGGAAGAGGCATATTCGTGACAAAATTTCTTACTAAACGAAACATAACTATTGTTATCGTTGTCATCCTGCTTATCGTAGCCGGGTATTTCGTATTGCCGGTTTCCCTGCCGATTATTACAGCTTTCTTTACAGCGCTGTTATTGTCTCCGGCAGTTAAGTTTCTTATTCGCCGGGCGAAAGTCCCGAGACGTCTTTCTGTCATTACAGTATTTAGTTTATTTTTGGTTATTTTAGGAGTATCTACATACTTTATCGCCGCGGCTATCGTTACCCAGGGAATACAATTTGTGGAGAACATCCCCCACTATATCAATGAAATAAACAATGCGTTGATTGACTTTCAAAATTTTTTAGAGGATAACGAAAACCTTCCTGCCGAATTTGGCCAGGTCATTAACCAGGAAGTTAGAAGCTTGTTAAATGAATTGGGGGCAAGTGTCAGCAATGTAAATGTTCTTGGACAAATTACGGCATTTATATCCAGTATTCCGGGCTATTTCGTATCCATCATCGTCTATGTGATCGCCTTGTTTTTATTTTTGTTGGATATGCCACGCTTAAAAAAGGTGTTTTATTCATACTTGAAGGATGAAACGAAAGAAAAAGTAAACTTTATGGCCATGCGTTTTTCCAATGTCATTTTCGGGTTTATTAAAGCGCAATTTTTGGTGAGTCTCATTATTTTAGCCGTCACCCTTATTGGTCTTTATTGGATTACACCAGAGGTGGCATTGATAATGTCGCTTATTGTTTGGGTCGTTGACCTTATCCCTATCATTGGCTCGATTGCAATATTGGCCCCGTGGGCATTGTTCCAATTCATTGCCGGCGAGGCTGCATTGGGCACACAACTGCTCATATTAGCTGCGGTCCTCTTGGTGATTAGAAGAACGGTAGAACCAAAAGTAATGGGTACCCATATGGGATTATCCCCGCTTGCCACGTTGATTTCCCTATATCTCGGTTTGATGGTATTTGGCGTGATCGGATTTGTGCTTGGCCCATTATTGCTGATTGCTTTTTTGTCTGCCAAAGAAGCAGGCATTATAAAAATGGATTTCAAGATTTAGACGAAAATTCATGGGCAAGGTCTTTTTTAGAATAAAATGTTGAAGATATCCCGGAAGAATTGTATCCGCCGGAGTATGACGAAGATAGTGAGAGCGAGTAATCTTTAATTGGGGACAAACGGTTCTAGATGTTTCATTGTCTAGAGCCGTTATGTTTTTCTGATTGTCCCGAAAGTGAGAGCCGCATATGAAGCCGGAAAAGCCTGTTGATAAGAAAAAGAAGTACCTTGTATCTAGACGATCCGTTACGTTTGGTATTTCTGTCGCACCATTAAAACGGCAGATGAAGGAAGAAAAAGAAAACTTAGGTGCGTTAACAAAAGCTGAACGAAAATGTATAGGGATGTTATGTTTAACGGTAGCGCTTTGGATGACACAACCACTTCATGGTTATCATCCAACCGTTCCTGCCCTTCTCGCAGTCGTTTTAATGGGGATGCCTAAAGTAGGGTTTATAGATTGGAAGAACCTTGTGAAAGTTAATTTTGATATGGTGTTGTTAATTGGTCCTTTCGGCAGATTGGATTCTTGCGGCATTTAGTGAACCATGGATAGCACTTTTGCTCGTTGTAATCATTTCGCAAATCTATCATTTAGGCGTAACCAATGTCTCGACAGCCGTCGTCACTTTGCTTCCGGTTTTCATCGGTTTATCCACGCAAGTTGGGTTGGACCCTGTTGTCATCAGTGTTGCTGCAGGTTTAACAACGTTGTACGGATACATTTTGGTTGTGGAAACGATGCCCAATGTCGTTGCGCACGGCACCGGCTTAATCAAACAACGAGACTTTTATATTCCGGGCATATGGGCGACGATCGCAACAACGATCATTACATTATTGGTCATCTATACGTGGTGGAATTGGTTAGGTTTTTGGCCTTAAATCAAAAGAAAGCGAGGTGAGGGACGAGCATATAGGACATCCATGTGGATAAGAGAATGTCGATTTAAGCGTTGACATGATTCAAGCATTTCAGCCTGAAAGTGGCATGAGGACGAGTGGAGTGCCGGTCCTTGGGGCTGAAAAAGGAGGTTGCCAACATGTGGCATGAAACAGAGGTTCAATCACGTCTAGAAATCAAGTATCCGGTTATTCAAGCCGGGATGGCAGGTGGCACAACGACACCGGAGCTTGTTGCTGCAGTTTCAAACAGCGGGGCTCTCGGGACGTTGGGAGCCGGGTATATGGCTCCGGAGCAGATTCGATCTGCTATTCGCGCTGTTAAAGAGCTAACGGACGCATCATTTGCGGTTAACTTGTTCATTCCTTCTCCCAAACATTCAAAGGAACAGGAGCAATCCTACATCGAAGCCGGATTGAAACTGACGGAGCGTTACCGGCAAAAATTTAATCTTGAACCCCCGCAAATAAATCAAGTTGAAGAAAATTTCGATGAGCAATTAAACGTCGTTTTAGAAGAGGAAGTGCCTTGCTTCAGTTTCACATTTGGTCTTCTTCCAATGCGAATGCTTCAAAAATTAAAAGCGCAAAACATCACCACAATAGGAACCGCGACGACTGTAAATGAAGCAATCGAACTTGACCTAGCCGGCGTTGACCTCATTGTGGCACAGGGAAGTGAGGCAGGCGGACATCGTGGTACATTTTTGGCTTCTTCAATGGAGCAAGCGATGGTTGGAACGCTGGCATTGGTGCCACAAGTCGTCGATCAGGTGGATGTTCCGGTTATTGCTTCCGGAGGGATTATGGATGGAAGAGGGATAGCAGCAGCATTTATGCTAGGCGCATCCGGGATACAAATGGGTACAGCTTTTCTCACGTGTCACGAAAGTGGCGCGCAAGATATGCATAAAGAGGAAGTTTTAAACAGTACTGAAGCAGATACGATGATCACAAAAGCCTTCTCGGGGAAAGAAGCGAGGGGCATTAAAAATCGGTTTATGGAAGAAATGGATGATAAGCATGATCCCATCCCTCCATATCCCATTCAAAATGCCGCCACAAAAGATATTCGAAAAGCGGCCGGTCAACAAAAAAAACCGGATTACATGTCATTGTGGGCAGGACAAGGTACGAGGCTTAGCGAAGCAATGACCGCTAAGGAACTTGTTGATAAACTGGTAGAAGAGACGGATGCTTTACTACGTTAAACGACCAATTCATGCGAACCGGAGCATTGCGAAGGAATTTCGCCTTGTTGTATAATAGGAGTAGGAATATTATACGGAGGGATTTTTTATGGAAGCACGTGTTGAGAGCTTCGAGCTTGACCATACAAAAGTGAAAGCGCCATATGTCCGCCATGCCGGAACACAAAAGGTAGGCAGCGACGGCATCGTTCATAAATTCGATCTCCGTTTTGCCCAGCCGAACGTGACGAACATGACGCCGCCGGTGATTCATACGCTCGAGCACCTGCTTGCATTAAATATACGTGGGTATGCTGAGGCTTACGACCATTTTGAAGTGATTGATCTCTCCCCGATGGGATGCCAAACCGGCTTCTATCTAATCATTAATGGACCGGCGGAAGTTCCTGAGATCATTGATGTTTTGGAAAAAACATTAAAAGCCGGCATCGAATATGACTATGTTCCCGCTGCTACCGAAGAACAATGCGGGCAGGCGAAACTCCATGACTTGGAAGAAGCGAAAACGTGGATGCGGGATTGGCTAAAACAAGATCGAAAAGCATTGGAAGAAGTGTTTTAGGATTCTAGCTGGGTCTTGTTCTTTATCCCGGTGGTGAGTAAGAGTCATAACTCCTGCTTCAACCCCGTATGGGGATAACGGACGACTAACACCCGATTTGTTCCGACGCCCAGGATGTGCTTTAGCGGTAGCGTTTCTACGTCTTAACGGGGGATTTAAATGACCACCTACTTTAACAGATGGGTCATTTAAGAATGTTCATTTACAAATATTGCAAAACGTACTTAAACTATTGGATAAAACCTATATGCCCTTACAGTCCTATTGCTCAGTCGAAGACTACTTCAACAACGCTTCCGGTTGCATGCCTATGTTCAAGATTTTATCCTGAACTCCGACTTAAAGGCATAGGCACAGATGCGGTGGATTTGTAAAACGTATGCACCGTCTCAACCTGCCAGTCTATGTGTGGACGGTGAATGAAAAATTGCGTATGCAAAAGGTGCTCCATAAAGGGGTCAACGAATTAATCGCAGACAATATCGTCGAAGCGATGGAAGTGGTGAAGGATACTCGGAGATGATGCGTTCAAAGCAATTTATAATAAACCGGTCACGAGGCAATGCGCTCATGGTCGGAGAACTAAGTTAGATTTCAACTTTTGAGGATTGGTATATCATTTAACATGCTTTTTAAGTTAATGGCATCCCATGACATATCCTCAGTTATCCCTAATTCCACCATTTCTGTTTGCTTCGATACATCTTGTATTAAACGTAGTGAGCACCTGATAAAGGTGTTAAACATGCTGTATTATGTTATATTTGCGGATGAATTTGCTGTCCGGAAACCATTATGAGTCCCAGAACCCAAGTCTGAGGACTAATCTGGCTCCTGAGTTTCCTCGGAGTCCATAGCAAGAATCTATCTGTGGAAGTGTATTTCTATTTCTATGAAAAATGTTATGTTTTTTCTTGATAATACAAATGGGATACGATATACTATATCCATATAGAAGTATGGAAATTTTAATAAAAAAATAAAAATCTAAATAAAGTAAAAACTTTTAACGCAATCTTTTATTTTATATTGTGTTTTATACGTTTGTCGCATTTTTCGAAGGAACGTACGAAAGGGTTTCTTTGAATTTGTAAGTGATTGCTAAACAGAAATAGGTATCCAAACTCAAAGGAAGATTGATGATTATTTATCATAGTGAATAAAATATCCTATTAAATGTAAGATGTTCAAATGTATGTGGTTCTGAGATACACATATGGAGAGGAGAACACCCTACTAAGAAAACAGGTGTACTTGGTCATGAAATGGTAGGGGAAGTAGAAAGCTTAGAGGAAGGAGTAGTATCTGATTTTGCTGGAGCTAATCTAAAAGTTGATGATAGAATCAACTTATTTTCAGACATGCTGGAAATGTAAGATGTGTCAAAAAGGTGCAATAAATCTTTGTGAAAATGCATATGAGTATTGGATTAAGGCAGCTAACGAACCACCGCATTTTCATGGTAGTTTCGCTCTCATCATTATGTGCATCCTGATTATTAATTTTATAAGGTTTCTGATAATGTGCCATGCTGTGGCAGCAAGTACTAATTGTGCTATTTCACAAGTCTACTTTGGTATTGAAAAAGCTAATTTACAATAGAAACAATAGTAATTCAGGGGGCAACGGTTTGGAATTGAACGCTGCTACGTTCGCCAAAGAAAAAGGAGCTACAGTAATTATAATAGATGGGGTAGAAGGAAGATTAGAGAATGCACTTAAGTTTGGTGCTGCTCATACCATCAATTTTAAAGAGCACGAAACCGTGAAGCAAAGGGAGAAAAGGTACTTGAGTTGACGAACCAAGATGGTGCTGATGTTGGTATGGAATTAACTGGAGTTCCAGATGCATTCAGTGAAGGCGTTCATTTACTCACTGGTGGAAGTAGATATGTAAGTATCGGAAATGTTTCACTAGGAAAAGCCACATCATTCGATCCGGGGTTACTCACAAGAAAAGCAATTAATATAATCCCGATTGTTAGGCATCACCCATGGTATTTGAAAAAAGCTTTGGACTTTCTTTCAAATAATATAGATAAATATCCGTTTGAAGATATGGTCGATGGAGAATTTACATTTGAGAACATTGAAAGTGCTTTAGAAAGCTCTGTTAAGAGAGAAGTAAACCGAGCCTTTATTGTGTTCTAAGGATTACTTGAAGGAGTAATATATAGAATGACTTGTAAATATATTAGTGCTGTATTTGGGTTGAGAAGAGAAATAAAACTAACATTTGAAGATGATGTAATAAAATTATCTGTATGGTTTGCTCCCAAAAAGGTAGGTTTTTAAAAATACGCTCTTAAACACACATTATATCCTGGATTCCCGGGAAAAACACTATTTTATAACGAGAAATACTGGTATAATAGGATTTTGAAAATTATAGGCTCGTTATATATACATTTATGTAACGAGAGGAGAATATTGATTTGTCGCCATTTGCAGACTGTCTCGTTATACATTCCGGGAACGCAGGTTATATTGTTTTGAATTCACCGTCTTATACACTATATGTTGTGGCATAAATGGCTAGCTGACCTTTTTGGGTGAGAACCTCTGTATATATTCGTACGTAATATTCCATATATTTTATAATTTCTGATTGTTTACATTTTTCCATGTGTCGAATGATTGATTAAGGTCACAGTGTGCAGATTAGTGTCATTACAAATATCCATTCGTCGACAAAATGTTAAATAATACTAGACAAATCATCGGCGAGGGAGTGTATCAAGAGGGATAATTATTATGGGGGGGTGATAGAAAATATAATAATTGGAATCACATTTTATAATTGACCAAATCAAAATTACATGAAGGACTTTGAGAATTTAAAAATTACGAGGGAGGAATTACAATGGTTAACATTAACCAGGTCAGACCCAAACTTTATGTTATGGACAATGGCAAGATAAAAATGGATAAAAATTTGATGATTGCCAGTAGTAATACAGCTAATATAGACTATCCTAATGCACCTAATGAAATGATTGAGTTTCCAGTTTACACCGTTTTAATTGATCATCCAGAAGGGAAAATTTTGTTTGATACAGCCTGCAATCCTAACTCTATGGGTCCTCAGGGTCGTTGGCCGGAAGGTGTACAAAAAGGGACGCCATGGACAGTGGCTCCTGAAGAATGTTATTTGCATAATCGATTAGAACAATTAAATGTTCGCCCGGAAGATATAAAATATGTAGTTGCTTCACATCTTCATTTAGATCATGCTGGATGTCTAGAATGGTTTACAAATGCAACTATAATTGTCCATGACGATGAATTAAATGGTGCTTTGCGTATATTTGCTCGTAATCAAAGTGAAGGTGCCTATATTTGGGCTGATATTAACGCTTGGATAAAAAATAATTTACAGTTTGAAACAATTAAAGAAAATGATGATAATTTGGAATTGGTTAACGGAGTGAAAGTTCTTAATTTTGGTAGCGGGCATGCTTTTGGCTTAATTGGATTGCAGGTTGATATGCCGGAAACAGGATCTATTATTCTTGCTTCTGATGCTATTTATAATGCCGAAAGTTATGGACCTCCAATTAAGCCGCCCGGAATTATTTATGATTCCTTGGGATGGGGAAGAGCAGTTGAAAAAATACGTAGAGTAGCAAAAGAAACAAACTCTGATGTTTGGTTTGGGCATGATGCTGACCAATTTTCAAAACTCACAAAATCAACCGAAGGATATTATGAATAACGGATATAATCAGATGATAACCAAATGCTAATCACCTAAAAAGGAGTTGTTAAAATTGAAAGGAACAGTAGGTTTTATGACTGAACCAGGTAACGTAGAATTACATGACTATGATTTACCAGAAGTTATCCCAGGTTCTGTTTTAGTTAAAGTTAACCAAAGTAATGTGTGCGGCTCAGAATTACACATTTTTAATGACCAGCACCCATATATCAAAAACGCGGTTTTAGGACACGAAATGATTGGACAAATATTAGAATTAGGTGAAGGAGTAACCATTGATTATGCGGGAAATACGGTGAAAAAAGGTGATAGTATTGTTGCTCCTTACTATTTAACCTGTCAAAAATGTAGGGCATGTCGAAATGGACAATTTCATTTATGTGAAAATGCATACACCTATTGGAGTAAACCACCGACTGAATGGCCATATTTTAATGGGGCCTTTTCTACACATTATTATATTCATCCAAATCAATATTTTTACAAAGTCCCTGATAATATCAGTAGTAAGGTAGCAGCAAGTGCGAATTGTGCCTTATCACAAGTATATTTTGGTATTGATGAGTCCCAATTAAGCAGTGAAGAAACAATTGTTATTCAAGGAGCTGGAGGTTTAGGGATTAATGCAACTGCTGTTGCAAAAGAGCGTGGAGCAAACGTTATCATTATTGATGCAGTCGCTTCTCGACTTGAATTAGCAAAAGAATTTGGCGCAGATGAAACGATAAATCTAAATAATCATAAGACTGTGGATGAACGCGAGAAAAAGGTTAAAGAACTTACCGATAATTGGGGAGCTGATGTAGGAATAGAGCTTACTGGAGTACCAGATTCTTTTTCGGAGGGTATTAAACTTGTCAGACCTGGTGGTAGGTATGTGGCTATTGGTACACAATCTCCCGGAACAACTACTGCTGTTGATCCAGGGTTGCTTGTTCGTAAATCAGTAAGGATTATACCACTTATTAGATATAATCCTTGGTATCTCTATAAGTCATTGAAATTCTTGGAGCAAAACCAACACAAATACCCATTTGAATCGTTATTGGATGCAAGTTTTGATTTATCTGAAATCCAAACAGCCCTAGATAAGTCTGCAAGACGTGAAGTAACTAGAGCAACCATAAATTGTTCTTGAGAAAATTCACACCCTATGTTGCATTTTAAGTTATAGAAGCAAGGTCTAATTCCACCGTCTTTAGACGGTATAAGCTTTTAGCCTTGCTTTTTAATGTCCATACTTAAACCGAGGTGAGCGTATGGATGAATACAAAAGAAGCAGTCATGCGGTTTATGACATCAAATACCATGTTATATGGGTGACAAAGGATAGCTATCATGTGTTACGTGGGTGACATCGTCCACCGAGTAAAAGAGCTTATCAGACAAGGGTGTGAAGCGAGGGGATAACAAATATTGGGGGCAGCACTTATGGGCAAGAGGTTATTTTTGTGCATGTAGGAAATGTTACGGAAGAAATCATTCGAAATGACATCGAAAACCAGACTAGCGAGAAGAGGGACGGTATATTTAGGATTGATGATTGAGTTCCAGTCAAATATACTGTAACCATTGCGTACAACATCTTAAAAATGGAGAACCGTATCAGAAACTAGGCACCGAATACGTTCGTCAAATGCAGCAAAGTAAAGAACGCAAAATGATCGAATACCTCAAAAAGAAAGACTATACCATCTCAAATAATAATCCAGAAACAGCTTAAATAGATCTTATCAAATAATGGTATTTACTTTAGTCCTGCAAAATGAAGTTTTAGGAACTAATTTCCTATTTCCTTTTCACTAAAGCAGGGACTGCTGAATAACGGAAAAAGACTGACACATAAGCATTTTCCGTTGCTGTTGTCAAAGCTGGATGCAAGGAAATCCATCCTATAAGCAAAAAAACCCTTGCACTTCTGGCAACGTACGGAGGGATGACGCTGCAATGGCGAGACTCCAGCGGAAAAACGGACGCGTCAAGACCCCGCAGCGCCGGTTTTGCGCGAGGAGGCTTGACCGTTCGTCCGCGGAAAGCGAAGCCATGGAAGCGGCATCCCGGCTTCAACTAATATATGTAAGTTGTTCAGCAATTCCTAAAGTAATTTTTCATACAAAAAGTATAAATCAACTTTCTTACCTACATAAGTGCAACTAAGGCTTTAGCCATAAAAGCTTGTTTTCTACTTATTAAGTATCTTCGTAATACGCCTGCGCCTCGGTAATGACATTGCGCAGCGATAATTCAGCGGCAGGCATCGTAGATACTTGTAAAACTTTTTCCATCATTCGAATGGCTTCTTCGTTTTCTTGCTCATGAACCGAAGCAATGCAATCGCGAGGGACAATCGATTGATACCCCCGCATATAGGCATCGTTTGCCGTGAATTGAACACACATATTGCCGGATGCCCCGGTTAAAATCAACGTCCGAACGTTTAGGTAGCGTAACAGAAGGTCAAGCGGGGTATAAAAAAAACCGGAAAACTGCGGCTTTAACACAAAATAATCTTCATCAGCCGGCGGGAGGATACGAGCAATTTCTTGGCCGCGGACATTTTCGGAGAGGCAATGGCTGACAAGTTCCCGAAAGTCACTTTGCCAAAATCCATAATTGTCATTGACGTAAATAACCGGAATGTGAAACGATTTCGCCTGCGCTTTTAATGCTGCAATTTGTTTGGCCGCGGCTCGCATCGGCTCATACAATTTTCCCCCATTTTCGAATTCCAAATCGTTGATCATATCAATGATGAGCATTGCAACAGTCGGTTCTTTATGATAATGACTGATGTATCCTTTCATTTCTTTCCCACTTTCAAAAAATAGTCAGAATAACGGTAGAAATTTATGATAAAATGTATATATTCGTCATTTAGGAACATGATAAATGGTTTTACAATAAGGTATGTATAGATAGGCATTTTCATCAATGGGGGGATGGCAGTGACAAAAGATAAAGAATTGGAGCTCATTCGTATTCTTGAACATCATGGACGCATAGAAACGGATGTGCTTGCGAAGATGTTGGACGAAAACGAAGAGGATGTAAAAACAGGCATGAAAAAACTTGAAGATGAAAAGGTTATTTTGAGCTATGGAGCAATTATTGATTGGAATAAAGTGACCACGGAAGATCATATTGCCGCCATGATTGATGTGAAAGTTACCCCTCAGCGTGAGGTAGGTTTTGATGAAGTGGCTGCACGTATTCAGCGTTTCCCGGAAGTCACCGCCCTATACTTAATGTCAGGGACGTACGATCTTTCCGTGATGGTTGAAGGGCAAACGATGGAGGGCGTTGCCCGTTTCGTGTCCAATAAGCTGTCTACACTGGATGCTGTACTGTCAACGACGACCCATTTCCGCTTGAAAAAATATAAGCATGACGGCGTTATTTTTGATCAAGAGGAAAAAGATCGACGTATGGTGGTGTCACCATGAAGCAACAGACGATGCAAACAACACCGAAAAAAAAGCGACTCTCACGGGCGGCTTCCAGTATTGAACCATCCGGTATCCGCCGTTTTTTTGATTTGGCTGCAACTATGAAAGATTGCATCTCCCTGGGAGTTGGCGAACCTGATTTTGTCACGCCTTGGAATGTGCGGGAAGCTTCTATGGCGTCCTTGGAACAAGGGTACACCTCCTACACATCGAATGCCGGCATGATTGAATTGCGTACGGCTATCGGCGAGTATATGCTTGACCGTTTTGGCGTGGACTATGATCCGGAAGAAGAAATGATTGTTACGGTAGGGGCAAGCGAGGCAATAGATCTTGCCATACGAGCAACGATTGATCCAGGTGATGAAGTGTTGGTGGCAACACCTGCGTTCGTCTCGTATGAACCGTTGGTTACAATGTCTGGGGCGGTGCCCATACCGGTCCCGACAGATGCTTCTACTGATTTTAAATTGACGAAGGAACGTCTGGAAGCGGCAATCACCGACCGCAGCCGTGCGGTCATCCTCTCGTTTCCGAACAATCCAACGGGAGCGGTCATGAACGATGTTGAGCTTCAGGCGATTGCAGAGGTAGCAGAAGCCTATGATCTGCTCGTCTTTTCCGATGAAATTTATGCGGAGCTTAGTTATGACACGCAGCACACCGCTTTCTCGGCATTGGAACGTATGCGCGACCGCACTGTGTTAATTTCCGGGTTTTCCAAAGCATTTGCCATGACAGGCTGGCGGCTCGGTTTCGTTTGCGCTCCAACCGACATTACGCAAGCGATGTTAAAAATTCATCAGTATTCTCTCATGTGTGCACCAACACCGGCGCAACATGGAGCATTGGAAGCACTGCGGAACGGCAGAGAAATAGTGGAAAAAATGACCAATAGTTATCGTGCCCGTCGTAATTACATTGTGCATGCATTAAATGAAGCGGGACTTTCCTGCCGTTTTCCCGGCGGATCATTTTATGCATTTCCATCGGTAGAGGCGACAGGGATGGATGATGAAACATTTGCCGAACAATTGTTGATAGAGGAAAAAGTGGCAGTAGTGCCGGGAACGGTATTCGGCAAAGGCGGCGAAGGTCACGTTCGTTGTTCATACGCAACGTCCATGGATGCCCTGCAAACAGCAACTGCCCGCATTGAAGCATTCGTCCAGCGGCATGCCCAATAGTGGAAGAAAGGAGAGCATAAAATGGATGCTCTCCTTTCTTGGCAGGTAAGAAAGACAGAAGTTGTTCAAAAACGCCGGGAAAAATAAGCGTCCAAGAGACTTCGGTTAAGTTCCGGCATGTCTTGTGTCGAACGTCGAATTCATAGAGTCCGCTCCGCAATGATAATGTAAGCCTCCCCTGAGCTTTCCCCGCCTCATAAAATTCAAGAAATTGTCGTCCTCTTTCCTTCTGATTTCATGTAAAGTAGACGGAGGGAGAGATGATCATGAAAAATGTTTTTTTAAAATGGTTTCGATATCTTGGACATATGGAAGGCCTTTCACTCGTCACCCTTCTATTTGTGGCCATGCCACTAAAATATATGGCCGGTTATGATGCAGTCGTTTCTGTTATAGGTATGGCACACGGGATCCTTTACATACTGTACATGGCGTTCGTTTTGCTCGGAACTTTCACCATACGCTGGTCTTGGAAATGGTTCTTCGGCGCAAGCGCCGTTGCATTCATCCCATTCGGCAATTTTATCCTCGATGCACAGTTGAAAAAAGCTGACTTTGCACAACCAGTACCAAATGTTGAAGGTTCAGCCGAATAACACACAAACCAACGAAAAGATACAATAACAGCTGTGTCTTGTATGCTTATGAAAAGACAACAAACGATTGTGGGTCAACACTAAAATCAATGGTTGATATTCGTGATTAAATATGGTTATACCACTAGCGAGCGAAGGAAAAACACGTAGACTCCTGTGGGAAAGCGCAGGGCGAAGACCCCGCAGGAAAAAAGCGAACGTCTTTTTTCCGAGGAGGCTGAGCTCGGGGCCCACGGAAAGCGTAGGGTTTTTCCGTAGCGGTCACTACCAATCATAATTGCCCCTAGTTTGTCAGCCATAGATTTTGGTGAAGAGCCACGATTGTATGATAGAAATGAAATTATATTTCAGCAAAGAGAAATTACACAAATAAGGTCGTGTTAATAATGACTAAATCTACACCTTCCAACCCAGTAAGAATTTTGCAAAGAGCGAAGAAAGAAACGTTGCCGAAAGCGCATCAACAACTTGAGTCCTGGAAAAAAGAAGGGCAGAACATAAAAGATAAAGAAATTAGGGAACAGGCGATATGGACGGTAAGCGATAAAACATTTCATTGTGAGGGCGGGAGCATATTAGCCTTACTGGCCGGGGATAACCAAGATGCTTACATTCAATTTATGGTTGCCTATCAATCCATTTGTGATTATTTAGATACCCTTTGCGATAAAAATGACGCACATAACCCTGATGATTTTCGTTCCATGCATCAAGCGTTATTGGACAGTTTGGAGCCATATGAACAGATCAGCAATTATTATCAATACCGGTCAGGCTTTGAAGATGATGGCTACTTAGAAAAAATGGTCAGTCATTGCCGGGAAGCAATTGTTCAATTTCCAGGTTTCTCTGCCATGAAAGAGGACATGAAAGAAGTATCCCAATACTATATTGATTTTCAAGTATATAAACATGTGGAAGAAGATCGGCGTGAGCAATTATTATTCGACTATTACAATGAAAACAAGGATTTGGTACCGGGTATGCGCTGGTATGAATTTTCGTGTGCCGTTGCTTCAACACTCGCTTTATATTGCCTCGCGGCATACGCTGCAAGTGGCCCTAGGACAAAAGAAGAGTCCAAACGTCTGAAAGATGCATATTTCCCATGGATGCAAGGGTTGCATATTATGCTCGATTACTTTATTGATCAAGAAGAAGATCGGCAAGAAAATGAAATGAATTTTGTTACGTACTATGAAAGTAAAAATGATATGCTTGCGCGATTTAAATACATCGATCAGGAAGCCACAAAAAGATTGAAAGGATTACCTGACGAAAAATTTCATCTCATGATAAAAAAAGGTTTATATGCGCTTTACTTATCCGATGGCAAGGTTAAGGAAAACGAAGATTTTAAAAAGGACGCAAAAGAAATCATCAAACTTGGAGGGAAACAAGCCTCCTTCTTTGTCCAAAACCTTTGGATTTTCAAAAGAACCGTTTAACACATTCGTGAAAAAATAACCGAAAGGAAAATCATCAATGGTGCCTATTACAATAGAAAAGTTGTAAAAATGTATTGCGATTCGAACCCTGACGAAGAACCAAAACAGTTACATGTTTAACGGGAGATGCGGATTCCTCTAAAGACTATGAGATCGTTGATGTTTATTGGTGATGAGAAATCCTTTAAGGAGAGTTTTCTGATATGAAAATGAAAATGCTTGGTTGTGGATTCTTTTTTATTTTCCTTGCAGCTTGTGGAGCGGAGGAAGATCAGGCGGAAGGGGACCCGGGTTCTACGGAAGCGATCGACGTAGAAGTGACAATGCCTGAAGAAATGGACACAGGTGACCACACGTTAGAGACACAAGTGACGCAAGAAGATGAGGTAGTTACAGATGCGGACGAAGTTGTTTTTGAAGTTTGGGAAGATGGAAACAAAGAAAACAGTGATATGATCGAACAAGAAACGGAAGATGACGGGGTCTACAGTGCTGACTATACGTTTGAAGAGGACGGCATTTATCTTGTGCAACCCCATGTAACGGCCAGAGGCATGCACTCAATGCCCGTTCATCATATCGTCGTCGGTAACGTAGAGCAGGAAGAAATAGACGCGTTTGATGAAGACGACGTTGATAACGAAAGTGATCTCATGGACGATCATTAATTGGGGATTGCTGAACAACTTGCGGCTATCAGCTGAAGCCGGGATGTCGCTTCCATGGCTTCGCTTTCCGCGGACGAACGGTCAAGCCTCCTCGCGCAAAACCGGCGCTGCGGGGGCTTGACGCGTCCGTTTTTCCGCTGGAGTCTCGCCATTGCAGCACCATCCCTCCGTACGTTGCCAGACGTGCAAGGGTTTTTTTGCTTATAGGATGGATTTCCTTGCATCCAGCTTTGACAGCAGCAACGGAAAATGCTTATGTGTCAGTCTTTTTCCGTTATTCAGCAGTGCCTAATTGGCAATAAAAAAGGATCCCTCGTTACAGACGGGATCCTTTCTTGGTAGCTATGATCCTGCAATACCCTCTTCAACTTCGTCTATCATATGATTCGTGGATTCTAATCCGCCGTAGCTTAAATACCAATAATCACCGGTCATTTGGATGATCTTATCATTTTGGAAAGCGGTGGTGGATTCTACGAGTTCATTATCAAGGATTTCATTCAGGCTTGCTTCCTCGTCGCTTCCGACGGTTGCGCCACGATCCAAGACGAATAGATTATCCGGATCAACATCCGCAATGTATTCAAAAGACACATTTTCCCCGTGCGTTTCTGAGTCAATGGCTTCATCAGCAGGAGTTACATCAAGTACATCATGGATAAGGCCAAAACGGGATCCTGCACCGTAGGCACTTGCCGAGCCATCATCGACAGAAAGAATTAAACCGTCTTCGTCAGCTTCATTCACCTGTTCGCTAACTTCGGAAATTCTCGTCTGTACTTCGTCCAATTGATTTTCTGCTTCATCTTCAGCGTCAAAAATTTCCCCTAATGTTGTAACGTTTTCTTCTAATGATCCCATAAAATCTTCGTCGTCAATGTCCATATAAACAGTTGGAGCAATTTCGCTTAGTTCTTCATAATTGTCGGAGGCACGACCTGAAATAAAAATGACATCCGGTTGCATTTCATTAATCAACTCAAAGTTCGGTTCAAAAAGATCGCCTACATCTTCGTATTCATCGCTTTCAAATTCCGATAAATACTCCGGAACATTTCCTGCTTTTGGAATGCCGCTGATATTGCCTCCCAGCTCCCGAATGGAGTCTGTTAAGCCATTATCAAAAGATACAACAGTTTCCGGATTGACAGGCACTTCCGTTTCTCCAAAGTCATGTTCAATGGTGATTTCTTCCGTTTCCGAAGATTGATTCTCTTCGTCACCTGTCGCTTCATCGTTATTTTCTCCGCTACACGCGGCAAGTGCAAAAGTCATTGATAAGCCTGTAAGTATTCCAATCAGTGGCTTGCCCATGTTTTATAAACCCCTTTATTATGTTTTATTTGCATGTTCAGTGATGAAAACTAAGAAAAAGTTAAGCCTTTATCCCCCTCCCCATAACCAATAATGAAAATCATTATCAATTAACTAATGATCATTATAAGCATTGACATCGCTTTCGTCAATCATAATTGAGAGTTTTTTTCAATTAGAATGGAAAAATTCATTTTCGGCGCACAGAATGGACGTGTCACTTTATGCTAAGCTAAAATGGCAGGGATCAGTGGTGGAAATCATAGAACTTAGAAGCGGTGAGGGAACCAGCTCCTTCCGATGAAATGATAAAAAATGATCCCTACATGAAAGATGAAAAACGGAGACCGATGTCTTTGATCATATCTGCAAAAAAATAAAAAGCAGCGAATTACATCGCTGCCAGTTCATTTAATGCCTACGATTGCTCTAAACGGTCAATGCGATCCTGCAGGTCCGGGTGGGTGGAAAATAATTGCGTGAACCCGCGTTTTCCATTGATTTTCATTGTTTGCAGTGCTGAATCGTCCGTATGATCATCCGTTTGTGCACGATTTGCATACCTTTGCAGCGAACGCAGTGCGTGGGCAATTTTATCTTTTCCTGCAAAATCGGCTCCGCCTCGGTCCGCGTGAAATTCTCGATGGCGAGAATACGCGTTAACGACAAGGCTCCCGAGAATGGAGAAGAGAATTTGCAAAATGATGATGGCAGCTATCTGCACGATAAACTGGAGCTCAGGGCGCACAAACCGCGATAAGATAATCGCTGCCACCCGTGATAAAAAGACGACAAATGTGTTGACGATCCCTTGCAACAGCGTCATCGTCACCATATCCCCGTTGTCCACATGGGCAATTTCGTGCGCAATGACTCCCTCTACGGCACTTTCATCCATTTCTTGCAATAATCCGGAGGATACTGCAACGAGCGACCGCTTTTTCGTGGGGCCGGTTGCGAAGGCATTCACTTCTTTCGATTGATAGACCCCGACCTCGGGCATATGAACAAGCCCTGCGGCACCCGCCATTCGATGTACTTTTTCAACGATGGCACGTTCCGCTTGGTTTAAGTTTTTTTCAGGATCCAACACTTTTACGCGCATCATTTTCTTCGCGATCCAACGTGAAATGGCCAAGGAAAATAACGCGCCCCCGAACCCGAGCAATAAACTAAAAATCAACAAGGAGAGGACATTAATGCCCAATACGCCGTCGCTAGACTGAAAGGAGCCATCGATAGTCGTAAACGTTGTAATCAACGACCAAACGATGGCTACCGTCGTCAGAACGAGAATGTTCGTTAAAATAAAAAGTCCGATTCTTTTCCCCACTGTCTTATGACACCTCCGATTATTTTTCCGTCTCCCATTATAGCATGCTTTAATCAACCCTTAAATCATGGAGATAAAAACAACTACAATCGCAATCGGCACAACATAGCGAATTGCAAGGAACCAAATGTTAAACAGCCCTGTTCCCCTGTTGCTTCCGCGCAGCAATTCTTCCTGCAAATCATTTTTGCGCATTCTCCAACCAACAAAGAGCGAGATGAAAAACGCTCCGGTGGGCAGTAAAATATTGCTTACGAGGTAATCGACTTGATTAAAGAAGATGTCGCCAAACACGTCCCAATCTGCCAGAACGCCAAAGGATAGGTTTGAAGGAATTCCCATTGCAAAAATGAGCAAGCCGACAATCCACGTCATTTTGACACGTTTTTCTTCTTTGCCGCGAATCAACGGTTTGACGATGATTTCAACGAGTGAAAATGCAGACGTCAACGTCGCGAACAGCATCAAAATCATAAAAAGCGAGAAAAAGAGGGAACCGAAGGCCATCTCGCCGAAGACTGCCGGTAAAATGGTAAAGATAAGCTCCGGCCCTTCGTCCGGTTGCAAGTCAAACGCAAATACCCCCGGGAAAATGGCAAGTCCTGCCATAAATGCAATGAGAATCGTGAGCAAAACGACTGACCAGGCGGACCGTGGCAGGTTTTCGCTTTTTCCTAAATAAGAACTGTATGTAACCATAACAGAGACACCGAGGCTAAGTGAAAAGAACGCTTGTCCAAGGGCTGTCAGCAGCGTTTCGCCGGTTACGGCCGATAAGTCAGGCTGCAAGAAGAAAACGACGCCTTCCCAAGCTCCGTCAAGCGTGAGGGAGCGAGCGACGAGCACAGCAAAAAGAATGAACAACGCCGGCATCATGTATACGCTTGCTTTTTCAATCCCTTTGCGAATACCTTTTTGAACGACGAAAATGGTCATAATCATAAAGGCAAGATGGGCTGCTCCCACTTCCCAAGGGTTCGCAGTAATCGTTTCGAATAGCGCGTTGTAATCACCGTCCGGCGGAGAAGTCACTTGACCGCTGAAACTCCGCACCAGGTAGGTGACGATCCAACCCCCAACGACGCTATAAAAAGATAAAAGCAAGAAGGCAGCAATCATCCCTAAAGTCCCAATTAATTGCCATTGCCCTTTGGGCGCGATGCGTTTATAGGCGTGAATCGCGCCTTCCTGTGTATGCCTTCCGAGTACAAACTCAGCAAGCAACAAAGCCGTTCCCATTGTTAATAAAAGCACGAGAAAAATTAGGAAGAAAGCACCGCCTCCTTCTGTGCCGGCGACATAGGGGAGGCGCCAAACGGTTCCTAACCCGATGGCCGACCCTGCGGCAGCCAAAATAAATCCAATCCGTGTTGTCCATTGATCAGATGCCATCTTATATAAACAACTCCTTTCCGAGTGTTTTAAGGTATCAGTTACGTACACATTATTTATGAAAAGAGGGCTTGTCAAGCTTGAACAAATAGGATGCTTTGTGAAAAGCTATTGAAGATGAAAAGGATGGTAAATCTACCGTGTTGCGGACTCATTTAGCGTTCGGCAACCATTATGAGTCTCCAAAAGCCGGTCCTGAGGACTGATCCGGCTTCACAGAAATGATTAAGGTCTGCAGATGTGGTGCCTGAAGACTCATTTGATTTCACAGCAAAGCTTTAGGTCTGCAGACGTTGCACTAAGATACCTTGGATTGCTATAGGATCGAATATATAGGACACCTGCGAAAAGGTGTTTTATGGTAAATTAACGCGCCTGCTATTGCCTTTTAACCAAAATGGTTTTCAAGCAAAAAGCCAAGTTCTCTAAAACTATTAAAAAGGGTCAATCATCATTTCCAGATATAGAACTTTTCTTTGCCTGAAAGGTGAACATGTGGTATGATTTAAGCGTTAAAAAATGTTTAGGGGATGTTTGAATGTCTGTAGCAGAGTACGAAGTTGGAAACATTGTGGAGGGTAAGGTGACGGGTGTTAAACCATTCGGGGCATTCGTTGCGCTTGATGATAAAAACCAAGGACTCGTTCATATTTCCGAAGTAGCCCATGGCTACGTGAAAGATATTAATGATGTGCTTTCTGTCGGTGAAGAAGTTAAAGTGAAAGTAAAGTCCGTAGATGCTGAATCCGGCAAGATTTCCCTGTCCATTCGTGCCACCCAGCCTGCACCGGAAGGCGGAGACAGTCGACGCGGCGGGGCACGGGGACCGAAGAAGCAAGAAAGCAAAAATCAAGGATTCAACACATTGGAAGATAAACTTAAAGATTGGTTAAAAGAGTCCAATGAAATCCACGCCGATCTTAACAAACGTGCCCGTAAATAATGCTTCCAGCCAGAAAATAAATGAGACCCGGACATTTGCAGCGTCCGGGTTTTTTTATGAAGTGATCACTTTTGGGGTTCGGGACTTTGTTGTGTTTGTTCTTGAGGAATAAAAAGAAGGGAAATACAATAGAGACCTGCGAGACCGACAATGGCGTAGATGACCCGTGCAAATACCGCGCCTTGGCCGCCAAAAATCGCTGCAACCAAATCAAAACCGAAGAATCCGATTAACCCCCAGTTGACTGCGCCTATAATTGCTATAATAAGTGCCGTGCGTTGTAAGCCGCTCATTCCTTCACCTCCCTAACATGGTAGGTAAGGAAGTATAAATCAACTTTCTCACCTACATAAGTGTAACTAAGGCTTTCGCCATAAAAGCTGGACGAAAAGCCAAGTTTTCTAATACCTGTAGGTAGTATGAGGGAGAAATGTTTGGATTATGTATGAGGAGATAAGATTTTATTGCGCAAAAGGGAGGATTTTGCATGCCGTCACCTGTCTCACTGAATTTGAATTATGTCGCTCCGTTTGTGGCTGATCATGAATGGGAGCAGTTGTGCCCGGCGGTTTCCCGAGCCCACCATCTTTTACATGCAAGAACCGGACAGGGAGCGGATTTTCTCGGCTGGATGGATGTGCTTGAAAAAGGGAATCAAGAGGAAATCACCCGTATTGAAAAAACAGCCGCGCGGATCCGCGAATATGCCGATGCGTTTATTGTTATCGGCATCGGTGGTTCATCTTTGGGAGCAAAAGCCGTGATTTCGGGTTTAAGCCACTCTTTTCATTCTTCTTTGCATATGCAGAAGAAAAACAGCCCGGATGTTTTTTTTCTTGGGGAGCATTTCGGTTCCGACTATACATGTGAACTTCTTGAGGCGCTTGAAGGAAAAAACGTTTACGTAAACGTTATTTCTAAGTCGGGAACGACGACAGAACCTGCGATCGCGTTTCGCATTGTGAAAACATGGATGGAACATACATACGGGAAAGAAGAAGCAAAAAAACGAATCATCGCCACGACCGATCGGGAAAAAGGTGCTTTAAAAACGATGGCAAACGCGGAAGGGTATGAAACATTTGTCGTCCCGGACGATGTAGGCGGACGATATTCCGTCCTCACACCTGTAGGCTTGCTTCCGATTGCTGCGGCAGGTATCTCTATCCGGGATTTGATCGCGGGTGCGGAGGAAGCACGCCTAGATTATACCGAAGAACGTTTAAATCATAATCAGGCTTATCAATATGCAGCTTTTCGCTACCTGATGTACCAAAAAGGAAAACAGATTGAAATGTTGTCTGTCTATGAACCGAAACTTGCGGATTTCGGTGAATGGTGGAAACAGCTATATGGGGAAAGTGAAGGAAAAGATGGCAAGGGACTTTTCCCCGCATCGGCGGTCTTTACGACCGATCTCCATTCGATGGGACAGTACATTCAGGAAGGGCGCCGCCATTTATTTGAGACCGTTTTATTCATCGGAAAAAGCGGGAATGAAATACAAATTCCCCGCGGCGATGAAGATGGACTTGATTTTCTTACCGGAGAGTACCTGGATGCCATTAACAAAAAAGCATTTCAAGCGACGCTGCTGGCACATACGGATGGAGCAGTGCCGAATGTTATCCTTGAAATGGAGCAGTTGGACGCTTTTTCGATGGGTGCATTGATGTATTTTTTTGAAAAAGCCTGTGCTATAAGCGGCTATTTGCTTGGCGTAAATCCGTTTGATCAACCGGGAGTGGAGAGCTATAAGCAGAATATGTATGCCCTTTTGGGCAAACCCGGCCATGAACAACGCCGAATCGCGTTGGAAGAACGCCTGAACGAATGGCGATAGGCAAAACTGGTGGAAACTGCCTCTCCTATGCTTTGCATGAAATCAGCATTTCGAGGGATAGTAACGGAAGATGTGACGGAGTCATATTTCTGCGAAATGCTTCATAGGAGGCCGGTGGATATGTTAGAGCTGCGATCACAAATCAGTGGTTTGGAAATGTCCGTGAAGGAATTGGAACAACAGTTGGAGCCGCTCGGTTTTATGATTGGAAACGGATGGGAATACGATCACGCGTATATGGATTATCAAATGGCCGATGACAATGGCTATCAATTCTTGCGCATCCCATTTTCAGCGTCGGTTGGGGAAATCGGTAGCGGGAACGCAACGGTTGTGTTGGGGACCCCATTCCTCTTGGCTCACCGTTATCAATCCGGTATTGACCATGAAGGGATTACGGCGTACAGTGCTCTATGGAACCAATTTTCGTCACCGGAAGAAAAAGATGCTTACATTGATCAGGTGTATGTTCGCGAAGGGGTTATGCTTGTCCGGGAGTTGGAACAAGTGTTATCACCGGGATAAAGGTCGCACCATAGCGGCCTCTCGATTGGAAATGGGAGGGGAAAATGCAAGCCATTTGGTTTGGGGTTGCCATCTTTGTCGGATGGCTCATTATCGATTGGTCCAAAGAGAAGCGCATGAACAGTGAGCAAGTGCTTCATTCCATTGTTGCCGGTGTGATTGGAGCGATTGGTTGGGCATTAGTGGAATGGATTTTTTAAAACGTGTTGTCCGTGGGGGCAACACGTTTTAAATTTTGCCGGCATGATCGAAAAATTCTTCAAGCGTAATATCATGGTCGTAAATGACTTCTGCCGCTTCTTCCCCGACGTAGCGTAGATGCCAGGGTTCGTAGGAGATCTCTGTTATTTCTTCCCCATCTTCCGGGTAACGGATGATAAATCCGTGTTCATGGGCATGTTCGGCAACCCATTCTCCTTCTTCCGTTTCGGCAAAGGAAGTGTTTAATTCAAAATCATTGCTTTCGCTGGAAATGTCCATTGCCAAACCGGTTTGATGCTCGCTGTTACCGGGATTGGCAACTGTCTCACTTGCCTCCTCTTCACTCGTTTCTTCTGCCGCATCTGCAAAAACGGCATCTTGTCGTTCATAGGAACGAAATCCGGACACGGCAAAGAGATCATGTCCGTCATCTGCTGCAGCATCGAACAAATCTTCCAGTGCATCTGCCGCCGGTTCTCGTAAATACCGTTTCTCCACGTCTTCATCAAAAGAGAATAACACATCGGGGACGACGAGATCGTCGGGTTCATACCCTTCCGGAAAGGCGTAATCATGATTGACGAGCACTTGATCATTATCGGGATTTTGGATGGTTTCAATCCCTTCTACCGTTTCGATTTCGTTGAATTGTTCCTCTTCGAGGACCCATGGATCATCGTCCTCTTCTTCGGTGTTATTTTCTTCCGTATTTTTGTTGTTTGTGTTTTCATCAGTGGAATGATCCGTTTGCTGGTTTTCTTGCGTCTCTTGGCAAGCACTTAACAGGAGGATCAAAGCCGTGATAAGAAGTGTTGTTCTCCTTTGTTTCAAAGTCTTCCCTCCCCTTTTAATTTTTGGATGCTTGTCGTACGAACAATAGACAGATGGTAATGAGTAAGAAAGATATTAGGGCTAAAAAAGGAATGGTTATAAAACCAAACCAGTTGATGTATTCGGCACTGCATGGCACCCCGTCCGCGCATGGTGTTGCGCCGCCAAACGCCGGTATTTTTTGTTCCGCATAATGGAAAGCTGCCACGACAGTGCCGATAATGGAAAATGGTAGCGCATATAAACGAATGCCGAAATCGGATCGGAAGGTAGCGATCCCGAGAATCACCGCGAGCGGATACATGGCTATCCGCTGATACCAGCACATTTCACAGGGAACAAAACCTGCGACTTCACTGAAATATAAACTTCCGACCGTTGATATCAACGCCAGTAACCAAGCGGCGTATAAGAAGAGGCTTTGCCGTGTCATGAATCTGCGGCTGCCAATTCTTCGTCGATGGTTTCTTGGATGGCGTCATAATCAAAAGGATCGTCAATGACTTGGTCGTTGATCATGATCGTAGGCGTCGCTTCTACGTCAAATTCTTCTATTACGCTGTGGTCCTCTTCAATTTGTGGCATTGCTTCCTGGTTAATGATAGCATCCTCAAGCTCATCTTGATCCATATCCGGGGCATGTTCTTCCGCTAAATCCAAAAGAAGATCAGTAGTCACCTGTGAACCCTGTTGTCCTGCATGTTGCATTAGGGCGTGATGATACCCCCAAAATTGGTCGGGCGTTTCTTCATAAATGGAGTGGGCTGACAAAGATGCCAACAATGACTCTTCACCAAAACCGATATAATTATAAAATGATAATGAAGCATCACCGGCATCTACATAATCGTCATATAGTTGAGGGACGATTTCGGAATCCCAATCGCCACATGCCGGACACTTATAATCCCCAAATTCAACGATTGAAACAGGCGCATCTTCATCTCCTGTTGTTGGAACATCTTCAACGGACGGTGCTTGTCCGACAGCCGTGGTATTTCCCCCACTGTTCACGACGAAGAAGAGCGCTCCCATGACGATGACAAGGGCAAGCGTGATAATGACCAGTATTTTGATCGGTGCTTTTTTATTTGTACTTTTTCTTTTTGCTTGAGCCATTTTTTCACCTCTGAATCTGTTTTTCTCATCATAACACTATCACACTTTTCGTGTATAAATCGATCATGACAATTTTTTGTATGCATTATAGTCCAAAGCTATGGCTTGGAAATTGAAAGCGTATGTCTTGACATAAATTTAGACTAAGTATAAATTAGTATATGTAAGGGGTGAACTACATGTCGGCAAAAGCTTACCATACGCCCCAAAGACAAGCTGTTTATGAAGTTATACGGGAGTCGGGTGATCATCCGACAGCGGTTGAAATTATGGATCGGCTTCGTAAGCGAGGTCAAAACTTTGCTTATGGCACAATCTATAATTCGCTTCGTTACTTAGTCGATGCGGAGTACATTTCGGAATTAAAATTGGGGGATAACGCCAGCCGTTATGATGCAAACATCGAGGACCACCATCATATAACATGCATGGAGTGCGGGAAAATCGATGAAGTCTATGCGGATCTTCCGAAAGAATGGCTCGACGCCGTCGCTCAAGAGACGAATTATGCCGTTGATAAGCCTGTTAACTTCCATCATGTTGTGTTAAAGGGGGTGTGTGCGGACTGTCGAGGGAAATGAATGGCAGTAAGCATTCCATTTAACATACAGCTTGTTTTTTATTAAAAATCATTTGGAGGTGCGTTTTTCATGAGCGAAAATGAAAACAAAAACAATGAAAACAGGAAACTGACAACGGCGTTTGGGAATCCGGTTCCCGATAACCAGAATGTCCAAACAGCGGGACCACGCGGCCCGATGCTTATGCAAGACTTTTGGTTTCTTGAAAAAATGGCAAACTTCGATCGGGAAGTCATTCCGGAACGGAGGATGCACGCGAAAGGTTCCGGAGCGCACGGTACCTTTACAGTCACCCACGACATTACAAAATACACAAAAGCGGATATTTTCTCGGAGGTTGGCAAACAAACGGACATGTTCGCTCGCTTTTCAACGGTTGCCGGTGAACGTGGTGCCGCAGACGATGAACGTGACATTCGCGGGTTTGCTTTGAAATTTTATACCGATGAAGGGATCTGGGATCTCGTAGGTAATAACACCCCTGTTTTCTTCCACAGAGATCCAATAAAGTTTCCGGACTTAAACCACGCTGTCAAGCGTGACCCATACACTAATCAACGAAGCGATCGAAACAAATGGGATTTCTGGAGCTCATTACCGGAGGCACTCCATCAAGTGACGATTGTCATGAGTGACCGTGGCGTCCCTAAATCATTCCGTCATATGCACGGATTTGGAAGCCATGCGTACAGTATGATTAACGCTGACAATGAAAGAGTATGGGTGAAGTTCCATTTCAGGTCGCAACAAGGCATTGAGAATTTAACCGATCAGGAAGCAGAAGAAACGATAGGGAAAGACCGTGAGAGTAACCAAAAAGATTTACTGGAGAGCATCGACAATGGCGATTATCCGAAATGGAAGCTCTACATTCAGGTCATGACGGAAGAAGAAGCTAAAAACATGCCTTACAATCCGTTTGACCTTACAAAAGTATGGTATAAGAAAGATTTTCCATTGATTCCGGTTGGGGAATTCGTGCTCAATCGCAATCCGGAAAACTACTTTGCGGAAGTAGAGCAAGCTGCTTTTGCGCCTACAAATATTGTTCCCGGTATTGGCTATTCTCCGGATAAAATGTTACAAGGACGCTTGTTTTCCTATGGAGATGCGCAACGTTACCGTTTAGGTGTAAACCATCATCAAATCCCGGTTAACGCACCGAAATGCCCGGCTCACAGCTATCATCGCGACGGTGCTATGCGAGTCGACGGTAATTATGGAAGTAGAATTGCTTATGAACCGAACAGTTACGATGAATGGGAAGAAACGCCGGAACGCAAAGAAGAACCTTTGGAAATCAGCGGCGATGCATACGCGTATAACTTCAGGGAAGATGATGATAATTATTACGAGCAACCAGGTAAATTGTTCAATCTTATGAGCGATGAACAAAAAGAATTATTATTTGCCAATACTGCCCGTGATATTTCAGATGCACCGGAATTCATTAAGCTCCGACACATCGGCAACTGCTATAAAGCCGACCCTGCATATGGTGAAGGCGTAGCTAAAGCATGTGGTATTTCCATGAGTAAAGTGAATGTTTAAATAAAAGTCTCTGAAACAATGAAACCTTCGTCGAGTCTATCAAGATTCGACGGGGTTTCTTTTTTCTGTGTGCATAGTATAATAGTAATAAATTACCGTGGAAGTAAAAGGGGTTGATTTCCAGTGCATTTGCAAGATGTGTTGCCAATGATGACGAAAATGTACCTAACAAGAACAGTAGATAGTTTTTTAAAAGATGTGAAATTAAGCGATGAAGAAGAAATGCGAGATATTATTATTATAAATTTAGATGAATTCAAGAATACGGATAGGGTGAAGAGGAACCTAAATTTTAGAACGACTGATCGGGATATAACTTTGTTAAACCGGCTCATTCTCAAGTGTTTGTTGGGTAGTGAAAATTATATTTTATCAGAGAAACAATTACATAAAGATGTGTTAGCATTGCAAGCGCAAATATTGGAGGATAGTAAAGACGAGAGCTACATGTCGGCAAATAGAGCAAACAGCCATGAGGGTGTACACGGCTGTTTTAAATACAGCATGGAAGAAAGATGAAGCGTTAAATGCCCATGAAATAAACATTTTGTATACGCTTCGCGATGAGTTCGGCTTAACCATTCGTGACCATTATCTTATGGAAAGTACAATTGAGAGATTTCCCCAAAAAGGAAACAAAATGCATTCGACAAGACATGTGGATAACTCATTAAAAGATTTGCAACTCCGGGGTATAGTCTTAAGATTTAAGTCAGATGAAACGTATTATGTCATCCCCAGTGACATTGTAAGAGTGGTCAGGTATGAGATGGGAGAAGAACTGAGAAACGAAACCTACATCCAACTGTTGAATAACTTAAATGTCTCACAACTACGGTCTATACTCTCATCAATGAATATTAACGTAAGCGGGAAAAAGGATAACTTAATCGAAAGAACATTAAAGTATAATATCCTTCCTTCGCAGGCATTAGCCCATCTTAGTAGTTCGGATTTGACACAATTTCTGAGAACGTTGGAGGGTGTTAATATAAGCGGAACGAAGGAAGATAAAGTACAAAATATAATCGACTACTTTGAAAATATAACCGTGCGGGTAGATTCGGATCCAACAGATGAGCGCTCCATATATTATGATTTTTTCGAAGAATTGGCTTCGAGAAATTATAAATCGCTGCGGACAAATAAAGTCATAGATAAAGATGTGAATGTAGAGAAATATTTCGAAGAAGGGACAAAGTACTTGTTTGAAAAGAAATTGGGGCTGCAGATTGAAGAAATGCCGGGATCTAAACATGCGGATGGAAAAATCAAAATGGATGCCAAAACCTCCCTCTTATGGGACAACAAAAGTACAGAAAAGCCGTATACGTTTCCAGAAGAACATGTCGAGCAGTTTTTAAGCTATATTAGATCGGAAAAAACGAAGGTTTCGATGTTTGTAATTATCGCTCATGATTTTTCACCGGAAGCGGCTACACAAGCACAAAAATTGAAGGTTTTTTCCGAGGGCGATACAGGAGTAGCCTTGATTAAAGCAGAAGATTTAAAATTTGTAGCGGAAAATTGGAAAGATTATTCTGGCCACAAAAGCCCATATTTTGATCTCCAAGTATTTAATTTGACGCAAGTGTTGGACAGAAAGCTCCTTTCCAGCAGAATGGATTGGATTATTAAATAAGTGTGGGTGGTGTAGAACGATCAATCCGGGAAGGCGGTGAGTAACTAATGCTGTATAGGAGTTTTTATTAATCGAGCTATATTAGGGATTGCTGAACAACTTGCAGTTATCAGCTGAAACCGGGATGCCGCTTCCATGGCTTCGCTTTCCGCGGACGAACGGTCAAGCCTCCTCGCGCAAAACCGGCGCTTCGGGGGCTTGACGCGTCCGTTTTTCCACTGGAGTCTCGCCATTGCAGCACCGTCCCTCCGTACGTTGCCAGAAGTGCAAGGGTTTTGTTGCTTATAGGATGGATTTCCTTGCATCCAGCTTTGACAACACCAACGGAAAATGCTTATGTGCCAGTCTTTTTCCGTTATTCAGCAGTCCCCATATTAATTGTATGTAGGTCGAATTTCAATTGAAACAGAATATAAGTTCGGGTATTATTGAGGTGAGCTATTAGAAAAACGGATTGGGGGGGAGGGGTGGATAGCGATGAGCGATGAAAGGTTAGAGCAAATTTTCACGAAATTGGATGGAATGGACCAAGATATTACGGAGTTAAAAACTTCATATGGGCGAATGAATGAAGATATTCAAGGTCTAAAATCAGGCCAAGCTCGTATGGAAGAAAGAACGACCTCGATGGACGGAAGAATTAATTCGATAGATGAGAGAACGAATAGAATGGATGGAAACATCGAAGAATTGAAAGTTGGCCAAAAAGTGTTGACCGATGGTCAAATAGGGGCTAGGAAAGAAATGAATACTCGCTTTAACGAAACCAAGGATCGTTTTGATTTTGTTGATCGTCAGCTTCGGCTTCTGGATGTTGATTTCTCAGGGATAGAAAAAAATGAAGCATCATGATCGGGATACCCGCCGTTTAAAAAACTTATAGCCATATGCGCCCTTCAGAGTTAATGCTTTGCCTGCAACCAGATTCTTTTTTCAAACCCTGACACGCAAAGCATTCTTTTCTTTTTTGATACAATCGATAATTTTTATTTAATAATACCATTTTTATGTTATAATATTTGCATACTAAATGGTTAGTATAAGAAAAAGGTTCAGAATTTACAGCCGAATGTACATTGTATGCTCAGTAAGGCTCCGCGATCACGCGAGAAAAATCAGTAACGGGAGGCTATCTAATGAGTCTATTGGATCTTTTTAATATCAAAGGAAAAACAGCCATTGTTACCGGTGGCGGTCGGGGACTCGGTGCACAGTTCGCCGAAACGATGGCAGAAGCCGGGGCTAACGTTGTGCTTGGTTCACGGAAAAAGGCATCGTGTGAAGAAGTCGCCGAAGAATTGAAAGAGGAATATGGAATTGAAACGTTGGCACTGCAATGCGATGTAACCAAACAAGAAGACGTGGATAATCTCGTTGCCAAAACGAAGGAGACGTTCGGGTCTATTGATATTTTGATCAATAACAGCGGCGCAACTTGGGGAGCGGCGGTTGTTGACGTGCCGTTGGAAGCTTGGCAAAAGGTGATCAATGTCAACATCACCGGCACCTTTCTCATGAGTCAGGCGGTCGGCCGAGTGATGATTGAACAAGGGGGAGGACGAATTATTAACATTTCATCGGTCGCGGCACTGAAAAGTTCGATGCCGGAAATGATGGATACGATTCCTTATAATACGAGCAAAGGCGCGGTCATTAACTTCACGAAAGATTTAGCCGTAAAATGGGGGCGTCATAATATTAACGTCAACGCCATTGCCCCGGGCTGGTTTAAGACGAAAATGTCAAAGGAATTGATGGACAAAAACAGCCAAGCAATGCTGACGTTTACACCGTTACGCCGTTTTGGCGGAGATGACGATTTGAAAGGAGCCACCCTTTTTCTTGCATCCGACGCTTCGAAGTATATAACCGGAGATGTCGTCGTTGTTGACGGAGGGACGAGTTTGATGTAGCGAGGGCTGAAAAATGAGAGAAAAAATAAAGAAAGCAAGCATTCAATTATTTGGGGAAAAAGGATTTAAAGAAACATCCATTCAGGATATCGTTCGTTCGCTGGACGTCACCAAAGGAACGTTCTATTACTATTTTTCCAGTAAAGAAGAATTATTAACCGAGATCCATTTTGATTACATCGATGAGTTGGTTCGGAATATTGAAGAACTCTCTGAAGATGAAACAAAAAGTAATAGGGATAAACTCGTCGGTGTTGTCTACTTAATGGTCATGAAAATAAAACATCATCGCTCAAGCGCCAATATTATTTTTCGGGAAATGCGTCATGTGAGTGCAGAGAGTTACACGGAAATTGCACGCAAGCGCAATCAAGTAAGAGAGCGGGCCGAAGAGATTGTCCGAGCGGGAATTGCAGCACAAGAATTTCGCAGTGATCTGAACCCGCCCATCGTTACGCTCGCGATCCTTGGAGTAATAAATTGGAGTTATCAATGGTTTAACCCTGAGGGGAAGTACAGCGATGAAGAAGTAGCGGGCGTTTTCGTCGATATGGTGTTGCGCGGCATTCAATCGTGAAGGAGAGGGCACAATGAGATTTAAAGATATGACGGCCTTGATAACAGGTGCAGGGAGTGGCATTGGGGAAGAGACAGCCGTTCGGCTTGCCAATGAAGGGGCAAAAGTGATTCTCGTGGGCCGGACGAAAGAGAAATTACAGCATGTGGCAACGAAAGTGCCGGGGGCGGCCATTTTTCCCGCCGATGTGACGAAAAAGGAAGAGGTAGATAAACTCGTCTCTTTTGTAGAAGAGGAATGTGAAACATTGGACGTGTTGATCAATGGCGTTGGCGGATCTAAGCATTCCCCGATTATGGAAACGGCGGAGGAAGATTGGGATGCCATGCAGGAGGTGAATTTGAAAAGCGTTTTTCTTTCTTCGCAGGCACTCGGCGCTTTAATGATCAAACAAGCGGAAAAAGAAACAAATCGTCGGCCGCGCGCGATTGTGAATGTGGCTTCGTTATCCGGCCATCAAGCAGGTGCGCAGATTCCCCATTACAGTTCGGCGAAAGCGGGAGCGCTAAATTTCACAAAAGCACTTGCCCTCGAACTTGCGCCGTATGGTATTCGGGTAAATTCAGTGTCTCCGGGATTTGTGGAAACGCCGTTGACCGAAGATGCGTTGACGAATGAACGGTTTTCCAAAGCAATTGAACGGAATACGGCGTTAAAACGAGTGGGGCAGTCAGCAGAAATAGCCAATATCATTGCGTTTGTTGCTTCAACGGAAGCATCGTATATGGTCGGTTCGGATGTTCTTGCCGATGGCGGTTGGCTCATTAAATAATTCGGAAAGGCGAGAGTGATAAAATGAAAGCAGTTCAATTCTCGAACTATGGCGGGCCGGAAGTATTGGAAACAGTGAATGTAGAGCGGCCAATACCGGAAGGCCGCGAAGTCTTAATTGCCGTTCATCGCGTCGGTGTCAATTATGCGGACACTGCACGACGGAGGGGACAATATGTTGTTCCTACACCGCTTCCGTTTATCCCCGGAGCAGAATTGGCAGGTGTTGTACAGGAAGTCGGCCCCGAAGTGACAAGTGTGAAGCCGGGCGCCCGTGTCGTTACAATGACAGGATCGGGGGCATATGCCGAATATGTAACCGCGGATGAGCGTGGGTTAATCCCAATCGGGGACACATTGGATTTCTCCACTGCAGCCGCCTTGCCTTTACAAGGGTTAAGCGCGTATCACGTGTTGATAACGATGGGGCAATTGGCAGAAGGGGAGACTGTTCTTGTCCACGCGGCAGCGGGTGGTGTCGGCAGCATCGCTGTGCAACTGGCCAAACTGCATGGAGCGGACAAAGTAATTGCGACGGCAAGCACGGAAGAAAAGTTGACGGACGCTAAGCGATTGGGTGCTGATGTAGGCATCAATTATACCGAAGCAGGCTGGGAAAAAGAAGTCCTTGAAGCAACGGACGGCAAAGGTGTGGATGTCGCCATGGAAATGGCCGGAGGGGATGTTTTCGAGAAAACACTTCGGGTGCTCGGCCGCTTCGGACGCCTCGTTATCTTCGGTTCTGCGAGTGGCGAACAAAGCAAACTTAATGCCGGTCGGCTTATGGAAAAAAATCAATCCGTTATCGGTTTCTTTTTGCCGCAAATCATGCGAAGGCAAGCGTTAATGCAGGCTAGTTTGGAAACGTTGTTCACCCATTTGCAAAAGGGAGAGCTAGAGCTGCAGATTGGCCATACGTTTCCTCTGGAAGAGGCCGCGCGTGTGCATGAGCTCATGGAATCCAGAAAAACGAAAGGAAAAATTATTTTGGAAGTGGAGTCCTAACTCCTAAAACATAAATGGTTGCGAAAGGTCGAGCTCAAATGATTGGGCTTGGCTTTTTTTATAGGTGCCAATGCCAAAATCATAAATCCCAGCCATGACAGTTTAAAACCTAATGACATTTATCGTCCTTTTTTCCGTTAAAGTAAAATGATGGACATGTGTCTTCATCTGTCAATGTTCAAATTCGGTGATTGGCCGTCATTTGGCGTGGTTTTCTTCTGAGCAGGGCACGCGTAATTTCATGGAAATATATGGTGAACGAAAGCCTTTGTCTTTTCAATTTTGACGCCATCATAATCAAGCGTAGGAACTTTCATGGTGTCATTGTTGCCCATGGACGCCATTAAATGTACACAGGCGTTGTTTTATGGCTTCATACTTCATAACTATACGATGATGCCATTATATGCTGGATTCTGTAGATTCATGGCTTCAAACGTTTGTACTCTGACATCATTTGTGAACACGCTTTTCATTAACGTTTCGCTACTCTAAAGCTTCATTTTAATTTTGGCAGAGGCTATAGGTGTATTTGACGAACCCCATCAAAAAATGTAGGTTTAATAAGGTAATTATGAAACAGGAAGGTGTTCGTCATGAGTAAACGAAAAGAAGCGCAACCAATATCCCGTTCCCATACGCTTCAATCGCACCTGGTAAGTCCATCGGATACGAATCATTTGCAAACGATCTTCGGCGGCAATGTTCTCGCTTATATCGACGAGGCAGCGGCAATCGCGGCAATGCGGCATTCAGGTAAAATCGTTGTCACTGCTTCGGTGGATAGCGTTGATTTCCATGCGGCCGTAAAATCAGGGGATCTTGTGAATGTGGAAGCATGGGTAGCGACAACCGGACGCACATCGATGGTCGTCTATGTTCATGTAAGTGTAGAGAATCCGGCGACCGGAGACACGAAAACAACGACTACTTCCTTTGTGACGATGGTAGCAATTGATGACCGGGGAAAGCCTGTAGAAGTACCCGCTGTATTCGGGGAAACGGAAGAAGAAACAGAAATCATCGACCTTGCTCACAACCGTAAGAATAGCCGTTAATGGAAATGTTGATGTACTTATTGTGGAAGGAACCATGACCATGGTAATCTAACGTTAAACCTAATTGTTTATGCAAGCACTAATTTTTAATGAATCAAAAAATGCACAAGTGGAGGCGTGAGATATGGAGCTATTGGGCAACATTGCATGGGGGCTTATCGCAATAGTTGTATTGTTAGGGCTCGCTTTATTGCTTTCGGTGGACCGTAAGAATATTAATGTGAGGACTGTTTTAGGTGCGTTGGCAATTCAAGTTGCCATCGGTTTGCTTTTCCTCGGATGGGGTGTAGGTGAGGAAGTGCTGGCTGTGTTAAGTCAATTTGTAACCGGAATTTTAGGCGCTGCAGATGCAGGGATTGACTTTTTGTTCGGGGAAGACTTAATGGTGCTCAACGACGGCAACACGTTTTTCATTCATGTTTTATCTGTCATTATTTTCTTCGCTGCTTTAATGGGTGTCCTGTTCTATATAGGGTTTATGCCTTGGTTGATTAAAATTCTGGGCGGTATCATTTCAAAAGTCTTAGGGACGAGTAAAGTGGAATCCATTGCGGCAACAGCGAATATCTTCGTTGGGATTACGGAGTCTCCGCTTACGATTAAACCTTATTTGAATCAAATGACACGTTCGGAATTTTTTACGGTGATGACTGTTGGATTAGGGACTGTTGCCGGATCCGTCCTCGGAGGCCTAGTCGCCATGGGGGCACCGGTGGATTACTTGATCGTTGCGAGTTTTATGGCAGCCCCGGCTGGGCTTGTCATGGCTAAAATGGTCATTCCCGAATCAGAACACAGCAAGACGACGGATGATGTTAAACTTGAAAAAGACAAAGACACAAGAAATGTGATTGATGCAGCGGCAAGAGGGACAACCGATGGGTTGCGGTTGGCTTTAAACGTTGGTGCAATGGTGCTTGCCTTCGTATCGCTTGTGGAATTATTCGATATAGGATTGGGGCTCATCAGTCAAGATTTGACTATCGCTACCATATTCGGTTTTGTCTTTTCTCCATTGGCCTTCTTAATCGGTGTGCCTTGGGAACAAGCGATGTTAGTCGGCCAGATGATCGCGGAGAAAACGATTATTAACGAGTTCGTCGGGTTTGGGACGCTCATTGAAGCGATGGAAGCCGGGGCGATTACGGATCCGAGAACGATTGCAATTGCAACTTTTGCCCTAAGTGGGTTTGCCAATATCGGTACGATTGCGATTATGATCGGTGGTCTCGGCGCGCTTGTGCCGGAACGTCGGCAGGAAATTGCCCAGTACGGTCCGCGAGCGTTGATTGCAGCGATTCTCGGAAATTTGATGAACGGCGCGATTGCCGGCATGCTGATCCTTTAGAAAAAAAGACGACTGCAAACGATTCACACGTCCGAAGGTGGGCGTGTGTTTTTTTGTAAAAAAAACAGTTGCAAAATGACACAGGGTGTTATACTGTATATATAGATATAAACAGATGAACAGTTGAAGAGGTGTTCATGATGATAAGAGATGTTTTCCGATTGGCTTGGTCTGAATGGAAAAGTGTGAGCGTTCGGGGTGTGGTTAGCGCGCTTTTTGTCTTGATATGTTACGCCATTCTCTTAGCCTTTGTCGCGGGATTGGGAGAAGGTGAAGGAATAGTCCTGGGATTGGACTTTTGGTTTATTTTAGCGATTATCCTTTGGCTCGGCATGTCCCAGTTTAGCGGTGAGCCGTTTAATCTAACGAAGATGAACGATGACATACTTTCGACACCTTTTTATCGCTATATGAGGCGATTGCCGGTTTCGGAATTGTCCTTATTTCGCAGTCGTTTGCTCGTAAAAGCCGTCTATCTAACCGTGCTCATGTTGGCAATGGTTTCGTTGGCGGTCATCTTTGTCCCTGAACCATTTCCGTTTTCATTCGGAGATCAACCATTTATAAGTTTCGTGGCTTTTTGGATCGCTGTTGCCATGATTTCCACGATGAACGCGATCAATGAAATTGGGTACAACATGAAAGAGAATACGAAAATGAACCTGAAAGCAGCGGCATGGATGATCGGGTTTTTGGTTCTCTATCTTGTTATTTGGGTTTGGTTGGTTCCCTATAACGGAACGATTATGCGTTTTACGATTGACTATTCGGAAGCTCATCCCACAGTGATGTTGGCCATCGCCGGTGCCATTGTAATCGTAACGTTAGTGATCTTTGAATATTCAGGGAGACAAAAGATACGAAAACAAAGGAATGGGAGGTGAAAGATGTGAAGGACACATTTCGGTTAGCGTTGTTTGAATGGAAACAAACGAATGTGCGCGGTCATGTTCTTAGGTTGATGATCTGCGTGCTTTACGCTGGATTCATATATGTAATGGGAAGTATGGATCCAGGATGGAATGTTGCCAAAGGGTTTGTTGAGATCTCCTTCCTATATGCTTTCCTAACGCTAGGTAATCTACATCTCTGGGGCTTTAGATCGGAAGAGTTGTCGACATCGAAATGGTCGAGTCCTTACTATACGTATGCTAGTCGGCTCCCTATCCCGGAGAAGCGTTTATTTTATAGCAGAATGCTTGTGAAGGGTGTGCAAGCGCCAGTTATTATGACGCTGGGCATTTGTCTTGCAGCACTATTGACAAACGTGTTCCCGTTCACGTTTACTGATTCTGCTTTTTACAGCTTTCTTGCTTTTTGGGCCGCGATTGCTTTTATACCGACATACACGGCACTCGAAGAGATTGGGATATATTATCGAAAAAGAGTCCACCTTTATAGCGGAGCGTATTCTATCCTTTTCCTCTATTTATTAATCTATCTCGTTGTATGGGTTTGGCTTGTTCCTTTTGATGGCACGTTTATGGCATTTTCAATTTATCTGGCCGAAGAAGCAGATGTATGGTGGAATGTTGCCATCCCAATCATCATTGTTTCTATAACACTTCTCGTCTTCGTTTTTCTGGGTAGCAAACGCATCAACCGGAAGGGGGATGGCTATGGTGCTTCCAATAGAGGTCAATGAAGATGAGCAAACGCCGATTTATCACCAGATCGAAGAGCAAGTGAAAGCACTCATCGTGTCCGGTTACTTGCCGGCGGACACTGCCCTCCCGTCCATTCGCGCTCTCGCCGGTAATTTGGGTTGCAGCGTGATTACAACCCGGCGCGCGTATCAAAACCTAGAGCAGCAAGACTATATTAAAACGTACCGCGGCAAAGGGACGTTCGTTCGGGAAGTGACGCGAGAGAAACGCTCGATCTTAAAAGAGCAAGCGGTGCAGGACGCTCTCCGGCAAGCGGTGAAAACAGCCCGCCAACATGAGTATACAGATACAGAGATTCAGCGGTTATTGAACATCGTTTTGAGAGAGGAGAAATAAAGAAATGCAGACACTGATGTGCCAAAATATTGTCAGAAAGATGGGGGATGATTTTACGCTCGGTCCCATCAACCTAGAGATCCCCGCCGGTACTATTACAGCGGTAATCGGAAATAACGGTGCCGGGAAAACGACACTGTTTCAAGCGTTGAGCGGCGATTATCCGGGAGAAGGCGAAACGAACATCCATGGGCACAATATTCATAGCATTGCAGGAAAAGCTGCTCTCAGCTATGTTCCGCAAACGTTCCCGGAAGTGCTTCCTTTTCGCCTGCAACAACTGCGTGATTTACACGCCAAGCACGATGACACGTGGAGAGATGATCATTTTCAAGCTTACGTGCGACAGTTTGATCTTCCCCTCCGAAAAAGGATCAGCCAACTATCCGTTGGTTTACAACGGAAAGCGGTCCTTGCTTTGCAGCTTAGCCGCGATACATCGCTCTTGCTTCTCGATGAACCGTTTGCGGGCCTGGATATGGAAGGACAGACACAGTTAGAGAAAATGCTACTCCATAAAATGGAGGAAAATCCTGATTGCAGCATCGTTTTTGCAACACATATCGCGGATGAAGTACAGCGCCTCGCCGACTATATTGCGATCATGAAAAAAGGAAAAACACGGGAGCCGATGGAGAAAGATATACTCGCACAACAATTTAAGCGAATCTGGCTGGCGAGCCCCGTTACCGGAGTTGAAGAGGCACCCGGCATTCGAGAAGTAAGTGCTGAGGGAGCTCCGCCACAGATTTTAACGAGTGATGCCGAGGCAACGGAAAAATGGCTGGCAGACCAAGGGGTTCATATCGTGAAGCGTGCGAGTTTAAGCCTGCATGAAAGCTTGCCGATCATGCTTCGTGAGTCCGAAAGGACGGAAGTGTAAGCTATGCCGTCATTTATCACATTTGTGTTTTTGATTATTGTCGTTATTAATGCATTGCCGCTTTTGAAAAAGGATAAGCGAACGACGTGGAATTATTTTCGGGCCAGCGGAACGTTAGTGATCGTCCTCGTGGCATCGATTGCGATCACCAATCTTATCCTCTCGCCGTTTATAGGAGCACTTATTGTAGCTATTGGCATTATTTTTATGGAAAGGTCTGTGTACACAAAATGGGGATTGATTTCAGTTGGAAGCATCGCGCTAATTGTAGGAAGCCTTGCTTATTTTGCCTTTCGTGAAGATACACAGTACGTCGTTGACCATTTGTCCGAGGACGAGAATTCTTCCATGTATGTTGCCGAGAACGGCGAGGTACTTGTGAATCGTCAGGCTGATGAACAAAGGCCGCTGGCGAGTACGGTGAAAATCGTGGTTGCCGCTGCCTATGCAGAAGAAGTTGCTACAGGCGAAATCGATCCTGACGAAGCGGTAGCTCTGGAAGACCTGGAACGTTTCCATATGGAAAATACCGATGGCGGAGCGCACCCACTTTGGCTCGATCAACTGGTTAACGAAAACGAGGGTACCGTATCCCTCCAAGAAGTCGTCGAGGGCATGATCGTTTTTAGTTCGAACGCGAACACGGATTATTTAATTGAAACCATCGGTATCGAGTCTATCAATGAAAGACTTGAGACATGGGGGGTAACGGAGCATGATCCCGTCTATCCACTCGTAAGTCCATTACTCATGCTTGAAGACATTGGAGAAGAAGCGGCTTCACTATCGATGGAAGACTATCGTTCACAAGTTGAAACGTACCATGAAGCGATCGTTCAAGGTGAGTTTGCTGCCGGTGAAGAGGATTTCACGCTTTCAATGGATGAACAGAGGATGTGGTCGGATCGTTTGCCGGCAGCCACAGCCGCTTCATACGGGGAATGGCTACACGATATTCAGACAGGCGAGTGGTCCAATGAAGAAGCGGCAGCCATCCTTATGGACATATTGGAAGCGGGAACGGCTGATATCGAAGGCGTTGAATCTTTCGGACAAAAAGGTGGGTCGACGGCTTTTGTCCTGAATCAGGCGATGTATGCGACAACCGAGGATGGCAATGCCATGGAGCTGGTGGTTTTCAACGATGACCTCAGTTGGTGGCAAAGTTTTAAACTGGGGAGAAACTTGTCTATTTTTATCGAGCAATTTTTTGAAGATAAGACTTTTCGCGAAGAGACAATAGAAGCGATTGCTGATTGATTCACTAAATCCAAGGAGGAATTCCATGACACTCATGATTAACGATGTAAAAAAACAATTCGGCAAACACAAGGCTGTGGATGGCTTATCTCTTACGATAGAGAGAGGAAGCATGTTAGGCATGCTCGGGGCGAATGGAGCGGGCAAAACGACGACTTTTCGGATGATCTTAGGGTTGCTCGACCCGACCAACGGCTCTGTGACATGGGACGGAAAGCGCCTTTCTTATAAACGCACACACTTGGTTGGCTATCTCCCCGAAGAAAGAGGCTTATATCCGAAACTGACGGTGAAAGAACAGTTGATTTATTTGATGAGGCTCAAAGGGATGAAAAAGCCGGATATCGTAGAAGTTATGCGCGAATGGCTGGAAAAATTTCAAGTCCCACAATATGAAAATCAGAAAATCGAAGAACTATCGAAAGGCAATCAGCAAAAAATTCAATTTATCGCTGCCGTGCTGCACGATCCCGAGCTCTTAATTTTGGATGAACCGTTTAGCGGTCTCGATCCGGTGAACACGGATATGTTGCGTGATGCAGTGCAAGATTTACAGGCAAAAGGGACGACGATCGTTTTTTCCAGCCACCAGATGAGGAACGTGGAAGAGCTGTGCGAAGACCTTATTATGCTAAAACGTGGGGAGCCTGTCCTTCAAGGCAACTTGAAAGAGATTAAACGATCGTACGGCATGAAAAACATCAGTATTCGAGCGGACTATGATTTGCAGTTCTTAGACGATCACCCCGGGGTTTTAAGCCTGGATAATACGAAAGATGGGGCGACTGTAAAAGTGGAAAACGAACAAGTGGCTGAAGATCTTTTTTACACGATTGCCCAGGAAGGGTTTGTTCGCAAGTTTGAGGTTGAGGAGCCTTCTTTGCACGATATATTTGTAGATAAGGCAGGGGATGACGAAGATGAATAACTTTTGGATTACCGTCGGGCATACGGTGAGCAGACGTATAAAATCGAAAGCATTCATGTGGTCAACGTTAATTATGGTGCTTCTCATCATTGGATTGATGAACGCGGGCCAAATTATAGCGGTGTTTGCAGATGATGAAGAGGAGGACATCTCGGAACAGATCGCGGTCGTCGATGAAACGACGGATGATGATGTTGTCGGTGACATGCTTGAAAGCTATGAAGAAGGATCTTTTGAGTATGTGAACTATACCGATGGCGACGAAGAAGACGCGATCGCAGCGGCGGAAAACGAGGAATACAATTATGTACTCGCGTTAAGTGGCGATGCGGTCGATCTCAACGTTGATTTCTACGGCGATGATAATGATTTTATGATTGGCCAAGAGGTTAATCAAGATGTGCAAAATGTAAAAGAAACCGTCGTCACAAGCGAACTCGATTTAGATGAAGACGAACTCGAAATGATTCATGCGCCGATTTCTTTTCATGAACAGCCACTTACCCCGGATGGGGAAGTGCAAACCGAGGAATCGCAAATGCAAGCCTATTGGATGGTCTATGTATTGGTCATTGCGATTTACATTATCGTCATCACCTTTGGAACGATGATTGCTACTGAGGTGGCCACCGAGAAATCCTCTCGTGTCATGGAATTGATCGTGTCCAGTGTGAATCCCATCACGCAAATGTTAGGGAAGCTCGTGGGGATTGGCGTCGTTGGTCTCGTTAGTTTAGCCGCACTTGCGGCTGCAGCTGGCATAGGGATTACGATGAGTGATGATGAGCTATTGCAATCAATCATAGGGGAAGCCCCTGATATGTCTCTTTTGTTATACGCCTTGTTGTTTGTCATTCTCGGGTATTTTTTATACGGAGGTTTGGCAGCGATGCTTGGGGCGCTCGTCAGTCGGGCGGAGGAAGTTAACCAAGCCCTGCAACCATTAGTTATCGTTGCCATGATCGCGTTTTTCATCGCTATCTTCGGTCTAAATACACCGGATACGACGTTCATTCAAGTGATGTCCTACATTCCGTTCTTCGCACCGCAGCTTTTATTCTTAAGAATTGGGGTGGGAACGGTACCAATGTGGGAAGTGGCGCTGATTATCGGCATTCTGTTGCTAAGCGCGATCCTGTTTAACATTCTCGCTGCACGTATCTATAAAGGCGGCGTGCTCATGTATGGAAAATTCACGTTCAAAAACGGCATCAAGCAAGCCGTGACGATGTCGAGGAAAGAGAAAAATGAACAGGGGTAAGATTTAAATCGAAGATTCCTATTATTAGACTTTCCTATTATTTCATTCATGGTATAATAGAGGAACAATAGGCGAGCTTCATATGAGGGGTGGCGCTGCTTGTGTTCCCTTTTGGGATACTTCCCAAGAAGGGGGGTGGCGCTTATGAATACTGGTACGTTCTATGTTTTGTCCCTGATGATTTCATTTGGGGCGCTCGTAGCGTTTATCATGTCCAAGAAAAACAATAAAAATAACCCCTCATATGCTTTAGCAGGCGTTAAGGGGTTATTTTTACTCTAAGGCGTCACCCCTCTTATCGGGGTTCGCTCTATTGGGACCGCAGATGTTATCTGCGGTCTTTTCTTATGTTTCAATTATAACATGGTTTTTATGCAAAGCAAATAGAAAATGAGGGATGCTTCCGACTTTCAACACGCCGGGTCTTATCGTACAATGGGAGAAGATGTTATGTGTAGGATAAGAAGGAGGAGACCTAGTGAATTTCGATGAGATTATTGAACGCAGAAATACAAACTCCATGAAATGGGATCAATTAGAAGCGAAGTACCAAGATAGCGAGCTATGGCCGATGTGGGTGGCGGATATGGACTTTCGCGCCCCGGAACCGGTTTTGAAAGCATTGGACGATGTGACCAGACACGGTGTTTTTGGCTATCACCATCCGCCCCATTCGTTGCGACAGGCCATTCAAGACTGGACGTCACGACGGTTTGGCTGGGACATTAAACCGGAAGCGATGACCTTTACCCCGGGCGTCGTTCCTGCGATCCATCATTTAATCAATGCATATACGGATGAAGGGGATGGCATCATCATTCAAACGCCGGTGTATTTTCCTTTTTTTGCATTGCTGAGAAGCAATCGGCGTACGCTGCTTGAGAATCGGTTGGTCGAAGGAACGGATGGCAAGTACGAAATTGATTTTGACGATCTTGAAGCGCACATGAAAAACGGTGCGAAAATGATCATTCTTTGCAATCCCCATAACCCCGTCGGGCGCGTGTGGTCCGAATCAGAGCTGACGAAGATCGCGGAATTGTGCGCGCGTTATGACGTCACTGTTGTTTCTGATGAAATTCACGCCGACGTGATTTTACAAGGGAACCATACCCCGTTCGCCAAGCTGGAAACAGCGAAAGACTTGCAGGTAGCAACTTGCATGGCTCCGAGCAAAACATTTAACCTTGCGTCGTTACAGCTGTCTTATGTGATTTTCAATGACGGGGAAATGCAGAAGAGACTTGAGCAACAAATGCAACAAAATTTCACGGGGATTGGAAATCCATATTCATCAGCGGCTGCCGAAGCGGCGTACCGGCATGGGGAGCCATGGTTGGAAGAGCTTCTGAGTTATGTGCAAGGCAATGTTGACTATGTAAACGAACGTTTGCAAACAGAAATGCCAAGCATTGGTTTTGTAAAACCGGAAGCGACTTATTTGTTATGGCTTGATTTTCGAAAGCTGGAGTTAACGCAAGACGATTTGCAGAATTGGCTTAGAAAAGAAGGCAAAATCGCGTTGAATGACGGCCATACATTCGGAAAAGCCGGCAGCGGATTTGCCCGAATGAATGTTGCGTGTCCCCGCGAACATGTTGTTGAAGGGATGAATCGATTGAAGACAGCATATGATAAAAAAATGAACGATTAGATCCTTGTATTTTGAAATTTTTCTACTGAAATCCCATATTTTTTTACAAAAAAAGAGGAATTTAAGCATTTGTATAGAAGTGTGTGAATAGGCTAGTATAAAAGAGAGACTAGCTACGCATCGGTGAGGGACAGCTCCACATTGGCAAAGGAGAATTGTCTTATGATGGAAGAAAAGTTTAGTGAAGAACTAGTAGAAGAATTTCAAGCGTCTTTATACCGACCGCTTACGGATGAAGAGATTAAGTTTCTTTATTGGATTGGTGAGCAAAACACCACGAAAGCAATGATGAATGCTACCGAAAACAGTGTTGCAAGGACGGAATCTTTTGTTTGAAACATGGAGGCGCCTATGAAAACGTTTCGCCTGCGCGGTTTACATTTACTATTGGAAAAAGATAAAGAAGAACCGGAAGAAGAACCAGTCAGATTACAAGAAGGGCTCGTCATTAACCGCGAGGAAAGCGGCTGGTGGTTAGTTGAAGCGGTAGTGGCAGAATCGGGGGTTGCTACCTTTCAGCAATTATCAGAGGAAGATTGTGAAGTGGTGATGGAGGTACTCATCTCACACACGCAAAATGATCCGGCAACGATGGTTGGTCGTGTGCGATCTATCCGTTCGCTGACAGATCGTTATTCGATTTTAATCGACGGGAAAATGGCCTTAAAGAAAGAGGAAGTCTTTAATTACATTCTGGAGACGTTAATTGAAGACGGTTATTCAGGAGAAGAGCTGCTTACAGAGTTTAAAAAACGCAAACAAGATCGGGGGAGCTGGTCCCGGCATTTAGCTCGATCGTTATATAAACAATATCGTACACAGGGGTCTTCGCCCCTTGATCATGCCTGAATAAAGTGGCGGAAATGAAAGCAGAGGCTATAAAACATGATACACACATTCGCAGATTATTATGGAAATGAGGTCAGTCTCTCTTTTCGCCGTGAACCTTTTTCAGAGCAACCATGGCATGTGTTGGTGCTGTGCAGATACGAAAATCAGTGGCTGCTTACCAAGCATCCACGTCGTGGATTGGAATTTCCCGGTGGGAAAGTGGAAAAAGGGGAAGTGCCAGAAGGTGCTGCCATTCGGGAAGTGTGGGAAGAAACAGGAGCTCGGATTAATAATCTTCACTATCTAGGCCAATACGAAGTACGTGGGCGCTCTGACACGGTCGTGAAAAATGTATATTTTGCTGACATCGCATACTTACAAACAAAAAAAGGATATATGGAAACGAAGGGCCCTTCGTTGCTGGAAAGCCTCCCTGAAAAATTGGAAAATAACCGGGATTTCAGCTTCATCATGAAAGATAACGTATGGAAATTGGCTAAAGAATACGTAGAAAATTATCTTTTATAAGTATGGAGGCTACCGATGTAGGGGCGAGTTCACGACACACCTTATTCCTTTCCCAAAATTAAACATTTTTAAAGTGTAAGAAAAAAATCATCCATATGTGCAATGGATGATTTTAATTTCGGTTTCTCATCAAGAATTTTTCCAACATTGCCACAAGCTGATACATGATCGTGGCGAGGATTGCAACGAGAACAAGGCTTAACATGACCATATCAAAATTAAATACTTGGAAGCCATAGATGATCATATACCCAAGGCCTTCATTGGATACAAGGTATTCCCCGACAATCACCCCGACCCACGCAAGCCCGACGTTTACCTTTAAGGCTGATACCATTGCGGGGTAGGAAGCGGGTACAATGACATACCGAAACCGTTGCAGTTTGTTGGCACCAAACGTATCAATGACTTTAACCAGATTTTCGTCTGTTTCTTTAAACGCGCCGTAGATGACAAGGGTTGTAACGATAATCGAGATGAGAACGCCCATTGCAATGACGGATGTCATGCTTGCACCGAAAATAACGATGAGCATCGGTCCGAGGGCAACTTTGGGCGTCGCGTTCAAAACGACAATATACGGATCCAATACGCGCGACATAAAAGGGGACCACCATAGAAAGGCTGCAATCAATATGCCGCCGAACGTTCCGATCAAAAAGCCGAGGATCGTTTCCAGTACGGTGATGCCGATGTGTACATACAGCGTGTTATTTGCCAACATATCGACGAAAAGGTTCCATACACTGCTGGGTGAACTAAAGATCAAGGGGTCGATCCATTGCAATCGGCTCGCCAATTCCCACAAAGAGAAGAACGCGGCTAATATTACGATCTGACTGATGTGAACGAATAATTGCTCTCGTTTTAACCGCGAACGAAACTGTGCATGTTGTTCATTCAATTTCGGACTCAAGGTTTTCCAACTCCTTCCAGATCAATTGGAACCAATCCTGGAACGTTGGATGTTGACGTGCTTCAAGAGGCGACAAAATTTTAAGCTCTTCCGGCATCATAAAGATTTTTTTAATGGTAGCAGGCCGATTCGTCAGGAGAATAATCCGATCGGACATGGCAATCGCCTCACTGATGTCATGGGTTACGAGTAATGCCGTTTTTCTTTTTTCCTTTAATGTTTCGTGAATCAAGTCTTCCAATTTAAGTTTCGTTTGAAAATCCAATGCTGAAAAAGGTTCATCCAAAAGTAGCAATGAGGGCTTGGCGGCAAGTGTTCGAACGAGCGCAACCCTTTGCCTCATTCCTCCGGAAAGGGCGGCGGGCATATCATGTTCCCGGTCCGCCAGCCCCATTTGATCGAGCAAATCACGTGTATAGACCTGATTTTGTTGATTTTTCATTTTCGTAATCGTGAGCGCGATGTCTATGTTTTGGCCGATCGTTAACCAAGGAAAAAGATAATCCTGCTGCAACATATAGCCAACATCGGTATTTGTGTTCGTTATCGGGGCATCTTGGAGAAGAATTTCCCCTTCCGACTGTTCCATCAACCCTGCAATCATGGATAGAATGGTTGTTTTTCCGCAACCACTCGGACCAATAATGGAGAGAAATTCCCCTGTATTCACTTCCAAACTAACGTTTCGTATCGCCTCAAGGACGTTTTCACGAGAAAAAAAATGTTTTTCCACATCTCTCAATGCCAAAAGCGCCATACGTCATCTTGCCTCCTTCTTGCTAGCGCATGATGGTTGCGTACAGTTTCGAGATCTCGAAGGAAGCAACCCTTTATTCCAATGCCCGGTCAGCAATGTCGGTATTAACGAGATCTTCATAATCGATGCGCTCAGGCAATTCTCCGGACTCCTCCATAATATCTTGGAGATGGTGCCATCCTTCTTCATCAATATAAGGGTCTTCTGCAAAGGAATCTTGAGCGTCATAGCGTTCAACGACGTTAGCAATGACGTCTTCCGATGTTTCATCAAAATAAGGGGCAATGGATGCGGCGACCGTCTCTGGTGATTCGTTTTCCACGAATTGTTGTGCTTCATAGATGGCGCGGTTAAAACGAACGAGCACATCTTCATCTTCTTCGATCATGCTTTCCTTCGTAATGAAAGAGGTATATGGGAGCGTGCCGGATTCTTCACCGAAAGAGGCGACGACATGCCCGATGCCTTCTTCTTCGAATTCAGTGGCATTTGGTTCGAATAATTGCACAAAGTCCCCACTACCGGACGCAAATGCACCGGAGATATTTTCAAAGTCGACACTTTGGTCCAGCTCTACGTCTTCGTGAGGATCAATCCCGTTTTGGCGGAGGGTATATTCACCGGCCATTTGTGGCATGCCACCTGCGCGTTGTCCCAAGTATGACGTTCCTTCAAGATCTTCCCAAGAAAAGTCCGGCATCGGCTCTCGGGAAACGAGGAACGTGCCATCTGTTTGCGTGAGCGCCCCAAAGTTGACAACCGGATCACTTGGGTTTTGCGCGTGTACGTATATGGATGTTTCCGAACCGACAAGCGCCACATCTGCACTATCCGATAGGAGCGCAGTCATGGTCGTGTCGCCGCCCCAAGTAGTTGTAAGATCAATGTCAATGTTTTCATCGGCAAAAAAGCCCTCTTCAATGGCGACATAAAGCGGGGCATAGAAAATGGAACGTGTCACTTCCGCCACTTCTACCGTGTCGTCGTCGCCATCATCGCCGTTGGAACAAGCGGTTAAAATGAAAGGCACAGCAAGTACCGGAGCCAATCCCCGTCGGATCCATTTATTCATAATAATCATCTTCCCTCCTTGCATCGATACCGCATCTTATGCGTGCTTTGGGTGTTCGGTGATGCCCAGAAAGGATTTTTGAGTTTTGGAAAAAATAGGGCGGGTGGGCGGATGTGGCGTCAAGAACGGGAGCAGTGCTATTCAAATGGCATTCAAGTAGCGCTGAGAGTCCGCACCCCCGCATTCTGAGGACTCAAATGGCATTCAAGTAGCGCTAAGAGTCCGCAACACCTAATCTCGAGGGTTAATCTGATACTGAGCATTGGTATCCAGAGGTTTTAATGCGTTGGAGTCAATGTTCCGTGAAAGATACTGTTGAACGCTACTATGCCTATGATTGTGTGTTGGTATTGGGGGCTACTTTCGATTTGCTCTTATCCTTTGCGCGATAAGGATTCTGCGACAGCGAAATTAGCTCAAGTGGACAGACCAAGGACAAAATGACGGACGATACCAAAATTTTGTCTTCAAAAGGGGTGAATGAAGCCGGGGATGAAAGAAAAAAACCGAGGAAAGGAAAGAACCTTTCGCTCGGTTTAAAGAAGTGGCCCGGCATTTCGAATGTTTTCCGGGACGTGTGTAAATCGTTCAAAATTGCGGTGGAATTTCGAGGCAAGCTCTTTTGCTTTTCGCTCATACTCTTCCAGGTCATTCCACGTTTCACGTTGTTGTAAAACGTTGTCGGGAACGCCCGGGCAACGAGTGGGAACATGGAGACCGAAAATAGGATCCATGACGGATTCTACCTGATTTAGTTCTCCTTCAAGCGCTGCGTGTACCATTGCTCTCGTGTGCGCCAAGTCGATGCGATCGCTCGTGCCATAGCTGCCGCCGGCCCAGCCGGTGTTGATAAGGAAAACATTGGCGTCATGCGCATCGATTTTTTCGCCAAGCATTTCCGCGTATACGGATGCGTGGCGGGGCAAAAACGGTGCCCCAAAGCAACTGGAGAAGGTAGCTTCCGGCTCGGTAATGCCTCGTTCCGTGCCCGCTAGCTTACTTGTGTAACCACTCAGAAAATGGTACATCGCTTGCTCCTTCGTCAGCTTGCTGATTGGCGGGAGCACGCCGAATGCATCAGCCGTAAGGAAAATGATCGTGTTCGGGTGGCCTGCTTTTCCCTGCGCAAGCATGTTATCGATGTGCTCGATAGGGTAAGCGGCGCGTGTGTTTTCCGTATAATACGTATCGTCGTAATCAGGCAAGCGTGATTCTTCGTCTACTACAACGTTTTCTAAGACCGCTCCAAAGCGAATGGCATGGTAGATATCCGGTTCTTTTTCCTCGGAGAGCTGGATGCACTTTGCATAACAGCCCCCTTCAATGTTAAAAATACCGTTTTCGGACCAGCCGTGTTCGTCGTCTCCGATGAGAAAGCGATTGGGATCAGCGGAAAGCGTTGTTTTTCCTGTTCCCGATAATCCAAAAAAGAGGGCGACATCCCCTTCTTTTCCGGTATTCGCCGAGCAATGCATCGGCATAACTTCCCGTGCCGGCAAAAGATAGTTCATCACGGAAAAAATCGATTTTTTCATTTCACCGGCATATTCCGTACCACCGATGAGGATCACTTTTTCTTCAAAAGAAATAAGGACGAATGCTTCCGACCGAGTTCCATCCACTTTTGGATCCGCTTTGAATCTGGGGGCGGAAACGATGGTGAAGCCATCTTCTGCAGCTGGATCTTCACCGATGTTCGGGCGGACAAATAACTGGCGGGCAAATAAATTGTGCCACGCATATTCATTAACCACTTTGAGCGGCAAACGATAACTTTGATCTTTTCCGGCATAGCCGTGGGTGACAAAAATCGCTTCTTGTTGTCCAAGATAATGAAGCACTTTGCGATAAAGCGCAGAAAACACTTCACGATCAATCGGCGCATTTACCGGTCCCCAGTCGATGTCCTCGCGGGTAGATGGTTCATCGACAATAAATTTATCTTTAGGAGAGCGGCCGGTATATGTCCCCGTCGTCGCCGCGAAAGCACCGGCTTTCGTGAGAATGCCCTCATCACGCGCGAGTGCCCTTTCCACTAACCTAGGCTCGGGAAGATCGAATTCGGCCTGTCTTTGATTTAAAAGATGGTCCAAGGCTGATGCAAATGAAACGGTACTCATAATCGACAAAATCCTTTCTGTGCTAAGCTGAGGGCATGTAATGATGATTAGATGCAATTAGTATAACACATTTTATCATATAGTCTATACTATTTTCGTGTAAAAAATTTGTGTCTGTTAATGAAATGATTGGAACTTCGGATATCAAGCGATTGAATCCGTCTTGAGCCGTTGGCCCTTTAGAGTGTATTGGTGTCATTCGGCATGGATCGGATTCTTACCTTCTATTTTGGGAGATCGCACCGATGACAGATCACTGAAAGCCGTTTTGCGTTCTATTATCAGCGATTGTTTCCTTGTGTATGAACGCCTTGTATCTTTTTTTCTCGACATAACTGTGTTAAAATCATATGGAAATAACGATTGCGACTTTGATGCGACAGGTATTAAAGTACGCTCTTATCAAGAGTAGGCGGAGGGACAGGCCCTTGGAAGCCCGGCAACCATCCCCACGGGGGAAAGGTGCCAACCTGGCAAAGTGGCAGATGCTTTGCAAGATAAGAGGCGAAAAAGGTAAGAACGATAACCCTTTTCCCTCGGGAAATCAGGGTTTTTTTTAATTCTCAATTCACCACACATATAGAACGGATCATCGAAGGAGGAGGACGATGGAAGCGAATGGACGCAGACTCTTTACGTCTGAATCAGTCACGGAAGGCCATCCGGATAAAATTTGTGACCAGATTTCCGATCGAATTCTGGATGAAATATTAAAAAAAGATCCAAATGCCCGCGTTGCTTGTGAAACGGTGGCAAATACGGGGATGATTCTGGTGACAGGAGAGATTACGACGACGACATATGTCGATATCTCCAAAGTCGCCAGGGAGACGTTGAAAGATATCGGTTATACACGTGCAAAATTCGGACTTGATGCCGACACGTGCGCGGTGATGACCGCAATTGATGAACAATCTCCCGACATTGCCCAAGGGGTTAACACTGCTTTGGAATCGCGGGAAGGCAAAATGTCCGAGGAAGAAATTGAGGCAATCGGTGCCGGAGACCAAGGGTTAATGTTTGGTTATGCTGATGATGAAACCGAAGAGTATATGCCGTTGCCGATTTTTTTGGCGCACCAATTGGCACGACGTCTGTCAAAAGTGCGAAAAGATGGAACGATTCCTTTTTTGCGTCCGGATGGAAAGACGCAGGTAACGATTGAATACGATAAAGAGAACCGGCCGCTGCGTGTAGATACGATCGTTATTTCCGCACAGCATCAATCGGAAGTGGCCATGGCCAGGCTTGAAAAAGAAATAATGGCTCACGTTATCTTGGAAGAGGTTTCGGAGCATTTAATCGACGAAGAAACCAATATTTTTATTAACCCGACCGGTCGATTTGTGATTGGCGGCCCGCAGGGAGATGCAGGGCTGACAGGACGGAAAATCATCGTGGATACGTATGGCGGCATTGCGCGTCATGGCGGAGGTGCTTTTTCCGGGAAAGACGCGACAAAAGTGGATCGCTCTGCTTCCTATGCTGCCAGGTATGTTGCGAAAAACATTGTTGCCGCAGAACTTGCAAAAAAATGTGAAGTGCAAATTGCTTACGCAATCGGCGTTGCCCGCCCGGTTTCCATTTCTATTGATACGTTTGGAACAGGTAAGGTAAAGGAGAGCCTTCTTTTGCAACTCGTGGAGAAACATTTTGATCTGCGACCGGCCGGCATTATTCATATGCTAGGGTTGCGGCGCCCGATTTATGGCCAGACCGCTGTTTATGGTCATTTTGGGCGAACGGATATTGATCTCCCTTGGGAACGTACGGATAAAGCCACGTTGCTTAAAGAAGATGCTTTTGTAGCGGAAGCGAAATAAGCGAAAAAACACCGTTGAGAACCGGATGTTCCAACGGTGTTTTTTAATGGAATCTTAAAAGGCCCAGTCCCCGTTTCGGAAAACGGGCTCTCGTGTGCCGTCTTTATGAATGCCATCGATGTCCATATCCGCATCTCCGACCATGAAATCAACATGGGTGATGCTTGTATTGAGGCCTTTTTCCTCCAATTCTTCTTTTTCCATGTCCTTGCCGCCTTCAATGTTGAATGCGTAGGCACTCCCTAAAGCGAGGTGATTGGAGGCATTTTCGTCGAATAGCGTGTTGAAGAAAATAATATTTGTGTCTGAAATGGGGGAACGGTGTGGAACGAGGGCAACTTCTCCGATATAAGAAGCGCCATCATCTCCTTTCAGCAATCGTTGCAATGTTTCTTCGCCTTCTTCTGCTTGAAAATCAACCACTTTCCCGTTTTCAAACGTTAATGTAAAGTCGCTGATCAAGGTTCCGCCATAGTTGAGTGGTTTTTTACTGGAAACTTTTCCGTTTACACCTTTTTTCTTAGCGGCAGTAAAAACTTCCTCGGTCGGGATGTTGGCAACGAAATTTACGCCTGCTTTGCTGACGCTTCCTCCGGATGCCCAAAGGTGCGTTTCAGGAAGCTCAATCGTCAGATCGGTTCCTTCTGCTGTATAGTGCAAAGCATGAAAATGTTTGCTGTTTAGGGCTTCCATTTTTTCGTCCAACGTTTTCAAGTGCTCCTGCCAAGCGGTAACAGCGTCGGGTTCGTTTACGCGAGTTGCGTCAAAGATTGCATTCCATAATTTAGAAACGGCTTCTTCTCCCTCGGCTTCCGGAAAGACTCTCTCTGCCCATTTCACGGAAGGTACTGCAACGATGGACCAGCTCACTTTGTCCGATTGAATGTAGCCTCGAAAGCCTTCCATCGCTTTCCCGCTCGTTTTGTTGGCAGTGGAGACTTTTTCCGGGTCGATGCCTTTCAGCAGGTCGGGATCCCCGCCGGTAATGGTTAAAAAAGCGGCGTTATTTTCCGCTTCCTCTTCCATTGCCTGTGCGTACCAGTTCGGAAATTCGGAAAATGCTTCTTCGGGAGCGAGTTCAAATTTCAAGCGTGTAAGTTCTTCATCGCTCCAATCGACACGAACGTGTTTTGCGCCTGCTTTGTACGCTTTTTCCGCGACGATGCGGACGAAATCAGCGGCAAACAACGGGGAACGTATAAAGAGTGTTTGCCCTTCTTGAATGTTGACACCGACGTTTAAGGCGATATCTGCATAGCTTTCGATTTGCTCTTGAAATGTCGTCATCTGTTTCCCTCTTTTCGTATGTATTTTTTATGTTTCTTTTTCTGCTTTTGCATAGGTTTTCCCGCGCTCTACATATGCTTCGCGCACACGCTTCATTTCTTCGAAATCATCCTCATTTAGGTCGCGAACGACCCGTGCGGGACTTCCCATTGCGAGTGTTCGCGGCGGGATTTTCGTTCCGGGAGTGACGAGTGCGCCTGCCGCGACAAACGCCTCTTCTCCGACTTCAGCGCCATCGAGCACCGTTGCTGTCATGCCGATCAAAGCTTTTTGGCGGATCGCACATCCGTGTAACACAACTTGATGCCCGGCGGAAACATCATCTTCAATAGTTAAAGGATGTGCAGGACTTTGATGAAGCATACATTGATCCTGTATATTGACGCGATTGCCAATAACAGTTGGCGCGACATCGCCTCGAATCACCGTGTGAAACCATATGCTGCTGTCACTTCCAATCGATACATCGCCGGTAACGACAACACCGTCGGCGATATAACAACTTTTTGCAATTTCGGGGAGTTTATCATCATACGGATAGATGATCATCATGCTTTCCTCCTTTGCTAAGTGTGAGAAGGGGAAATGATGTGCTTTCCCTATCATTTATTATATCAGAAATGAGGGATACACACTTTCGCATCTGTTTTGGCATGATGATGCAGACATTTAAAAAGGTTTCATTGTAAAATCAATGATGACGCTAATCCTTGTAACATTGTTTTCATGCTTTCATTCCTGGATTTATGTGATTTTTTCTTACCTTTTTTATATGAATATCATGCACAATTGAAACGATCGGACGAATGAGCATTTGCAAACTCCCAATAACAAATAACACCGTTCCGGCAAACATTGTGTCATCATTAAAAAATAAAAAACTCCCGGTCAGGAATACCAAGCCAAGCAGTAAATCATTGATTTGGTAGAGAAATTTGTAGAAAGCAGTAATGCGCTGTTGTGCATGTTTCAAATGTAAATCAAGTTCTTCGGCAGGTTTGAACGCCATCCTATCATCCCTTCTTGTCCATTTGCCACTAGATGTTTTTCAGTTCGTTTGTATAAGAGTAACATACGTACGATCGCAACGCTTCTAATTTCTGAAAATACCGTTTAATATAACAGGGCCTAGCGGAGAGTGGCTGAATTACTCGGTCACCCAGCATCGGACAAGCCCCGCGTCAATCGGCCGCAAGCAGCCGCCCATCGATCTGTTTTCGGCGATCATCCAGATTTCAGAACGATAGAAGCCTGCGCAAAGAGGGCAAACTAAATCAAACCCGTACCTCAGTGGCTTTTGTTGGTGTGATCTTTTATTTCTGCCATGCTGCACTAGCGGAGGAAAAACACGGAGACTGTGGGAAAGCGCAGCGGGAAGACCCCGCAGAAAAAAGCGAACTTCTTTTTTGCCGATAAGCCAAGGTTTCTAACGAGGGGGCTGAGCGCAAGCCCACGGAAAGCGTCGTGTTTTTCCGTAGTGTTTGTCATCAAGTACACCTAGTTGTCAACCATATGTTTTAGTGTTGACCCAATATCCGAATACAAGGCCAAGACACGTGTTGGACTATGTATTTGTACCGGAATAAAAATAACAGGGAAAAACTTCATGGCACATTTGTGATACCAGTTCGCCATGAAGTTAATAACAATGATGGTAAATAAAGCATACAAGTTTTGTGTCTATCCGAAATGGAAAAGCACTTGCCCATAATTATCGGCAATTTTTAAATACTTTTATAGATTTTAGGATGTATTTTGGCGTGAAAAAGCTGTCGATATATGGTGTAATAGGGAGAGGGAATGGTTTGATTGATGGGAGGGGGAACGATTATGCGAATATGGAAATGTGAGAGTCCGATCGGTATCATTGTTATTGTACATGGAGCAGGGGAACATTATGGACGCTATCAATGGTTGATTGAACGATTAAATAAAGAACATTTTCATGTCGTTGCAGGCGATCTTCCCGGTTTCGGAAGGACGCGGGGGAAAAGAGGGCATATTGATCACTTTAACCAATACATTGAGTCGATCCATCATTGGTATAATGAAGCGGCCGTTTACGACTTGCCCGTCTTTCTTTTCGGACATAGCCTTGGAGGCCTTGGTGTTATCCGGACAATGATGGAAAAACAATTGCCTGTTCGAGGTGTCATTTTGTCTTCGCCATGTTTGCATCTCTATGATCCGCCGAAGAAAGGGTCGACATTGATCGCCAGAGGCTTGCACAAAGTTATCCCGACGTTTAGCATGAAAACCGGAATCCGTGCGGAACAAGTGACACGAGACGAAGAAACGAAGAAAGAGTTGTTAAAAGATGAATTGTATGTACATCACGTAACCGTCCGTTGGTATCAAGAGTTGGTGAAAGCGATGAAGACGAGTTTGGAACATGCCTATCAATTTCCAAACGTCCCGCTCTTGACCTTGCAAGCGGGGGAAGATTATCTTGTGGATAAGAGAGTGACGCATGAATGGTTCAACCGATTGCGACTTGAGGATCGTGCTTTGCGTGAATGGCGGGGGCTATATCACGAAATTTTCAGCGAGCCGGAGCGGGAAGAGGTTTTTCGCTTTATGCTTTATTTTATTTGGCAAAGACTGGGACGGTTGTAAGAGGAATGTACATATGACAAAGGAGTGCCGCGTACAGGTGCGACACTCCTTTTCCAAAAGCATTTAAAAGTTATTGTTCATGGTTTATCAGGTTGATGCCCTACAATGAATCTCTCGAGAAACACATCCAGAATGCCGGCCATTTTATTACGGCGCCACAACCCAAACTGTTTTGCGCTCCCTCTATTTAGGGATTGCTGAACAACTTGCAGCTATCAGCTGAAGCCGGGATGCCGCTTCCATGGCTTCGCTTTCCGCGGACGAACGGTCAAGCCTCCTCGCGCAAAACCGGCGCTGCGGGGTCTTGACGCGTCCGTTTTTCCGCTGGAGTCTCGCCATTGCAGCACCATCCCTTCGTACGTTGCCAGAAGTACAAGGGTTTTTTGCTTATAGGATGGATTTCCTTGCATCCAGTTTTGCCAACACCAACGGAAAATACTTATGTGCCAGTCTTTTTCCGTTATTTTGCACTCCCTCTATTTAAACCATCCTTTCTCTTTAAATCGGGCAATCGCTTCGATCCGGTTGCTTACATCGAGTTTATCCAAGATAACGGAAACGTAATTACGGACGGTGCCGCTCGTAATCGAAAGTTGATTTGCGATTTCCTTCGTGTTTTTTCCGTCGGCAATCAGTTGAATCACTTGTCCTTCGCGCTCTGTTAACGGGTTTTCATTGTCATATGCCATGTCTACAAGTTCCGGTGCATATATTTTTCTGCCGGCCGTAATCGTTCGGATAGCGTTTGCCAGATCCTCACTCGGACTATCTTTTAACAAATAGCCGCTTACTCCCGCTTTACGCGCGCGTTCAAAATACCCGGCGCGGGCAAAAGTGGTGAGAACGATGACTTTGCACGAATGGTCCTTTAGTTCTTCTGCGGCATCCAATCCGCTCTTGACCGGCATTTCGATATCCATGATACAAACATCAGGCTGATGGTTTCGCACGAAAGTCAACGCTTCGCCGCCGTTGCGCGCCTTACCGACAACGTCCATATCTTCTTCCAGATCAAGCAAAGAGCCAAGCGCGCCCAGGAGCATTTGCTGATCTTCGGCAATAATAATGCGAATCATGGTGATTCCCCCAATTTCGTTTGTTGAACAACATGGGGCACTTTTATTGTTAGTGTCATGCCATTGGTTGATTCTTTGCTCAAGCTGCCATTCACAAACTCCAAACGCTCTTTCATCCCTTCAAGGCCGCTCTCCATGGTCGTTTTCAGATCTGCAGGGATTCCAATTCCATTATCCCGGACTTTCATTACCAATTCATTCGAAGAATCTTTGACGGAGAGCTGGCATAAAGAGGCCTGGCTATGTTTCACGATATTTGTCACCGCTTCCTTCAAACACATGCTTAACACATTTTCGACGAGTAAAGGTGTGCTGCTTAGCTCAGTATCGCCGGTAATCGTGAAGTCAATGTTTGTCGCTTTAAGAATTTCCCGGGCACGGGTAACTTCATCTTTCAGTTTGGTTCCTTTCATATCAGAAACGATCTCACGCACTTCATTCAAAGCCGTTCTTGCGGTATGATGAATATCTTCGATTTCCGATTTGGCAGATTCGGGGTTAATATCGAACAATTTAGCGGCCAAATCACTTTTAAAACCAATGAGGGAAAGTTTTTGTCCCAGTGTATCATGCAAGTCACGGGCAATTCGTTGCCGTTCCTCAACGACCATGAGTTGCGAAATCTTTTCATTGGCGTCTTCCAACTGATGTTCCAACCGTTCCCGTTTGTTTCGGTTGTACATAACAAAAGGGAGAAGAATAACACCAATGACGCTGATCAAAATAAACGGCAACTGCATAAGAAAGGTCTCGCTTTGCAGGAAAAAGCCGGCAGTAATTGCAAAAATGGTCGTCGTAAGATGAATCACATATAACGTGACAAAGCCGCCTTTATTTTGGATATTCCCAATGAAAAAAGCCAAAAAAAGTGCGAAATAGACATAACCGAAATACATCGTCATTCCGATGTTGATGGTCATTTCAATGCTCAATGTTAGGTAAACGGTCCAGCCCCTTTTAATAAAAGACAATCGGTATGCGGTGAAAAAAAGAACCAACAGAATAAGGCCGATGGTTACTTCAAATGATGAGGATGAATGAATAATAAAAGAAAAAGGAAGCAGGCAAAAAATCAGCCAAGCATACAAACTAAGCCCGGTGTTTTTCGGAAAAATATGAAACCAGTTTTGCATCGAGGATCCCCCTTCCTGTAAGTATACCATAGGAAAAGCCTCCCGCTTAAAACGGAAGGACTTATTTTTGTTGTGCGCTTGAGGGTCGCTGCTTAAATTTTGTGTTTGGTTTTTTGAGCAAATCCTTCATTTCTTTAAAACTTACGAACGTTTGGTTCGTTTCGTCATATAATCGAAATCGAATCGATTGCAGGCTGGAGGCCATGGTGATCGTCGTTGCTTTTTGAAGTGGCGGAGTGTTTGCATGTGTTTTTTCCAAATTGTAATTCGGCACTCTCGGGCTTAAGTGGTGAACGTGATGGAAGCCGATGTTGCCGGTGATCCACTGCATGATTTTCGGGAGTTTATAATAGGAACTTCCATCAACGGCGGCTTTGACAAAATCCCAGTCCTCTTCATTTTCAAAGTAGGAATCCTCAAATGTATGCTGAACATAGAATAACCAAATTCCGAGGGATCCCGAGATGAATAGGATGGGCAGTTGTATAATGAGAAAAGCTTGCCAACCGATGCCCCATATTAACAGCGCATAAATTGATGCAATCGAAACGTTGATCACATACGTATTCAGCCTCTCTTTTCGTTTGGCTCCTTTGCGATTAAAGCGGTTGGACAGAAGGAAAAGAAAGAGAGGCCCAAATCCGAACAGGATAATTGGATTTCGGTATAGGCGATATGCAAATCTTTGCCAAAACGAAGCATTGATATATTCATCGACCGTCATCACCCAAATATCCCCGGTGCCTCGCTTATCTAAATTGCCGCTGGTGGCATGGTGCATCGCATGACTACGTTTCCATTTTTCAAAAGCAAAATGGGTAATAACCCCAGTGATCGTACCAACTATGCGATTGGTCTTTGTTTTCTTGAAAAAAGAACCGTGCGTACAGTCGTGGAAAATAATGAAGATACGCACGACAAAACCGGAGGCGATCACTGCCAATGCAAGTGTTAGCCAGATGGAAACCGATAAACTTTGATAGGCCAAGAACCAAAGTAGTATAAACGGCAAGATGGAATTCACCAACTGCCAGATGCTGGATTTCGTATTCGGGTTGGCAAAAGGCGCGACACTCTTTTTTAACTGTGCCTGTTTTTGTTTACTCATAAGCTTTCCCCCGTGACGATTAATAGCTATCATCATCGTAGGGGAAATCGTAAAGCTTTGTAAGACATAGATGTCAAGGATGGGGGATGATAAGTGTCATGGGTGGGGACAGAACGGCGGACATTTGTTATAATCGTTGTAATAATATAATAGTTATAAAAATACAAAAATGACTATATTATAAAGGAGGATGAATATAACCATGGCGGTGTTAGATGTGGAAAGAAAAATTACGAATGTCGGAAGATTGAACGGCATCACGTTACCAGAAGAAGTGTTAAAACACTTGAAAGCCGGTTGAGGCGACTCAGTGAAGTTCACATTAAATGATGATGGTACCGTATCCATAGTAAAGAAAGTCGATCAAACCATTTCTAGTAAAGCCGCAGCGTTATATCAAAGTTTAGCCCGAAATCATTGCTCTGCTAATGCGAATAAACGAACGTCGCATTTGGCAACTTTCATGTTTCTGTACAAAAACGGTTATGAACGAAGTACATCAGCAGATGAAATGGTCGATTTTACGTTACGCGTTGTCATTGAGCATCTTAGTATTGAAGAAATCAGCGAATGGATACAGGTTCACTCAAGAAAAATGTAGGCGTTTCCATGAATAATTATCCGGGTAAGCTTTTTACGACAGACGCCTTGTTTGAATCGCATAATCCGCTACATTCAACTCTACATCCTCTCCAATTGCCATGCGCGCGAGAACAGAACCTAAGTATGGTCCCATCGTTAAACCGGTTGCGCCAAGGCCATTGGCGAAAACAAGGCCGCTAAGCCCCGGCAACCTCCCGAATACAGGCAGGAAATTCGGGGTGAACGGACGGAAACCGACGCGTGTGTCGGTCCATTCTGCGTCGGCAAGGCCCGGTGCAACCTGTAACGTTTTCGATAGGATCTCGTGAACCGGCCCCGCAGTTACTCGTTCATCAAAACCGGCATCGTTTTCCTGCGAGGAACCCGCAACGATCCGTCCCTGTTCAAAGGGAGCGATGTATTGCTTGCCGGGCGGGATCACGATCGGCCAATCCCCTGTCTTTGTATGGGGGAGGTGCAGGTGGAGGATTTGTGCTTTTTGTTCTGTCACTTGTACATCAATGCCGGAGGGACCCATCAAGGACTGCGCCCAGGCGCCGGCGGTGACAACGACCGTATCACCGGATATCTCTTTTTCGTTGACTTTGACACCGGCTACGCTAGTTTCTTCTTTTAACAGTACAGCATCTCCTTTGATAAAGGCTGCCCCTGCCTTTTCTGCGCTCCTCAACAAAGCATCTCGCAACAGACGCCCATCCACACGGGCGGCCCCTTCGGCATAAAGACTGCTGTATGGTCCATCACTAAGCAGCGGAAAACGTTCCTTCGTTTCTCGAGGCGATAAAAGAAGGAGTTCGCCGATTTCCGGTGCTTCTTGTCGCTTGATTTTCGCCCGTTCCATTGTTTCCCTTAATTTTTTTTCGTCGGTATGGAGGCGAAGGGCGCCGACCCGTTTATATCCGGCGTTCGTTTCCCCGTCTTTTTCCAGTTCTGCAATGACTTTGGGGTAGTAAGCAGCACCGTTTTTCACAAGTGTATACCACGCTTTATTTCGACGTTGGGAGAGCCACGGGCAAATCATCCCCGTAGCCGCTGCAGTTGCTTGGCCGTTGTCTCCCCGGTCGACAATCGTCACAGCGTGCCCTTCTTTTGACAAGTGATAAGCGGTAGAGGCACCGAGTATCCCGGCGCCAACGATGATAATGTGCATGCTTTGACATCTCCAACTTATAGTTTTTCCAGTGCAAGCAAGAACGGCGGGTGATTGTTACGATTGCTGAATTCATAACGTGCGACCAAGACATGTTCCTGATTGAGGGAGGATGTAAAAGAAAGAAGAGCATCGCGTTCCTTTTTTCCTTCTTCGTGTCCGTGATAGATGACGAGAACGATCAATCCTGTGGTCGGCATGATTGTAAGTAATTGGTTGATGGCAGTGATCGTTGATTCACTGTTTGTGGTGAGGCTTTTGTTGCTCCCGGGTAAGTAGCCAAGATTGAAAATGGCTGCTTTCGGAGCGGCATACCCTTTGTTTTTAAACATTTCTTCTATATAAGTATGGCTGTTTTCAATTAGTTCCACATGTTCATCAAGCTTTTCTCTTTGCAGTCGAGTTCGTGTGTTATGGATTGCTTGATGTTGAATGTCGAAACCGACGACGTATCCTGTAGCGCCTACGCGTTTCGCGAGAAAGACGGTATCATGCCCGTTTCCCGTCGTCGCATCTACTACCGTGTCCCCGTGCGAGATCGTTTTTTCCAACAAATGATGAGCAAACGGAATAACTCCATATAAACGCATGGACGCACCTCTCAATTTGTTCATTGTAGCATGCTGCTGTAAGCACTTAAAGCATCCAAAACCAAGCGGCGATTATCATCATAATCATCAACAGAGCTCCAAACACAATGAAAAGCATGTTTTTTAATAATTGGCCCTCTTGTGAACGGATATTACACAGGGATGCACCTAACATTACCCGCGAAGGCGAAGCCATGGTCGCATGGGAAGCACCTGTATTTTGTGCATAGGCTAATAATTCCGGGGGAATGCTTAACTGATGTGCTGTTTGCACCTGCAAGTTGATAAACATCGCGTTTGCCCCTGCATTGCTTCCGGTGAGAAAGCCGCCTAATGCTCCGATAAAAGGGGAAATAAGAACAAAACTACTGCCCAATACGCTCGCGGCGATTGTTGCAATCAGTGTCGTCATCCCGGAAGCAGCCATAATTTCAGCCATTGCGACGAAGGAAGATGTTGTGATGGCAAAAGGGATCCACTGTTGCAAGGTCGCTTTAAAAGCGTGCTGTATGATTTTCCTATTGATTTTAAAGATGATGATCGTAAGGACACAAGAAACAAATAACCAGAAGCCCGGCGAATATATCAGTGCCAATGAAAACTCGTACTCAGGCAGATCGACGACGAAATGGGAGGATAAGAATTGTTCTGCAGACGGTACCAATCGGGAAATCATAATGAAAATGGTTAATAAAAGATAAGGACTTATTGCTTTTAAAATATTTACAGGTTTCGGTACCTCGTCGGTTGCCGTTTGATTTTTAGCCTTTATTTTAATGACGGAAAGCCCGATGCCTATAGTCATTAAAGAAGCTAAAACTCCTGCCAATTCAACGCTTATGTAAGCATTGAAAAGTAAAATCGAAGTATTGAACGTTAAAAGTAACAATGCTGTTTCTTTCCAATTTTTTCGTAGCGCTTTCCAGCCGCCGGCAATATAGACGGCAATAAGGACAAAATAAATGAATATCGGGATGCTGATGATCGCACTTCCTAGCCCCAAATCTTGAAGGGAAATATTGCCTGACTCAGCTCCAATCAACGTTCCGGTAGCAAGCGCGCCCCAAGGTACGGCAAGTAAGCTGACAAGCCCAATCAAAGCAGCTTTCACACGGGAAAATCCTAATGCAATCAAGATGGGTGCGACGACTAAAAATGCGGTGCCAAATCCACTCGTGGATTCTATTAAAGGAGAAAAACCTACGATCAATAGGAGCATCTGCAAGATCTTGTCATCTGTTGATCGGGAAATAAAAAGCGCAATAGCATCGATGGCTCCTGCTTTATTCATAAGATGAAACAGGAAGATCCCAAAAAATAAAACATAAGCGGCAATGAACGAAATTAATAACCCTTTGATAGAGGCTTGAAAAACCCCTTCCATGTCCAACGAAAATGAAGAAGTCAAAACGGTAATTAAAACGGCGACCCCATAAGCAAATAAGCCTGCGCGCAAAGACGATTGCTTCAAAACAAATAATAAAATAAAAACGCCAAGGATAGGCACGATAGCAATCAGGAATTCCACGATTTCACCTCGATGGCAAAGGTTAAACGATATACGGTATAATCTTAATACGCTCGTTAATGAAAGGCAAGATGAACGATAGGAGGTACTACGTATGCGAATGGTAGATTTAATTGCAAAAAAAAGAGATGGTGAAACACTGGCAATAAAAGAAATTGATGATTTCGTCCGGGCATACACAGAAGACCGGATTCCGGACTATCAGGCATCTGCGTTTGCCATGGCGGTTTATTTTCAAGGTATGAACGAGCAAGAAAGTGCAGCGCTCACGAAAGCGATGGCAGCATCCGGCGACCAATTGGATTTGTCGCGAATTGCCGGAATCAAAGTAGATAAGCACTCGACCGGCGGAGTTGGGGACAAAACGACATTCATTCTCTCGCCAATCGTTGCAGCGGCAGGCGTTCCCGTGGCAAAATTGTCAGGCCGCGGTTTAGGCCATACTGGCGGAACCATCGATAAGTTGGAGGCTTTCCCGGGTTTTGAAACGGAACTGGACGAAGATACGTTTATGAATCTTGTAAACAAATACAAAATAGCGATCGCCGGGCAATCAGGGAATTTGACGCCGGCAGATAAAAAACTGTATGCGCTTCGTGACGTGACCGCTACTGTTAATGCTATGCCGTTGATTGCAAGTTCAATTATGAGCAAAAAAATAGCTGCAGGTTCTGACGCGATTGTGTTGGATGTCAAAGTCGGAAGCGGGGCTTTTATGACGGATCTCCCGGCTGCGAAAGAACTCGCGCAAACGATGGTGAATATCGGCAATGAATTGGATCGGAGAACGGTTGCCGTCATTTCCGATATGGATCAACCGCTTGGCAGCATGGTCGGCAACGCTTTGGAAGTGAAAGAAGCCATTGATGTATTGCAAGGGAATGGGCCGGAAGATATCCGCCGCTTGAGCGTTCGCTTGGCGGCGCACATGCTCGTTCTCGGAGGCAAAGCTGAAGGGGTAGAAGCGGGAGAAGCATTGGCAAACGACTTGATCCAAGATGGACGTGCGCTAAGCCTGTTTCGGGATTTTATCGTGAACCAAGGAGCTGATCCGAGCCTTGTTGATCATCCTGAACGTCTCGTGAAAGCGAATAATATCGTAACGGTACAAGCGACGGCTTCCGGTTATGTCTCAAGCATTGACGCGACAGACATCGGTCGAGCGGCAAGCATGTTGGGGGCAGGACGAATGACAAAAGAAGACAGCATCGACCATGCCGTCGGTGTGGAAATGAAAGCAAAAGTCGGCGATTGGGTGGAAAAAGGGGACGCTCTCGTTGCCTTGCACGCGAATCGTGATGATGTCTCGGAAGTGATCTCGGTCGTAAAAGACAGTTATCAAATCAGTGATCATGCGCTGGAGGAACGCCCGCTCATTTTTCATGAAATGATATAATGGACGTCAGTCATGGTGCCCCAAATGGGTTATCGACTCTGAGGTCGGGCACCATGAGCCTTTTATGGAGCTCGAAAAGCGTTCTCGGACTTAAGGTCGGTCGCCGTGGGTGCGTCGCATCCTCAGATATCAACACTATATCTCCCCAAATCTTGACAACAACAGCGTTCATCCCTACAATGGCAGTATCAAGAAGTACGGGAACATAGTGTATCAATGTTGCGAAACGAGAAAGCGATACATACGTGCGATGATCCCGTCCCTGATGAAGGGGCGGGTTTCATTTTTCTGAGTAAAGGAGGCGGCAGCAATGGCTTTTGCCCATAAAGAAATAGAGAAAAAATGGCAGGATTTCTGGGAACGAGACAAAACGTTCCAAACAGACGGCGATGACCAATCAAAGGCTAAATTTTACGTATTGGACATGTTTCCTTATCCCTCGGGAGAAGGACTGCATGTCGGGCATCCGGAAGGATATACAGCGACAGACATTTTAGCCCGCATGAAACGCATGCAAGGGTATCACGTCTTGCACCCGATGGGGTGGGATGCTTTCGGTTTACCAGCCGAACAGTACGCCCTTGATACGAATAACCACCCCGGTGTTTTTACGGAAGCAAACATCCAGAATTTTCGTCGCCAAATTAAGGCGTTGGGTTTTTCCATCGATTGGGACCGGGAAATAGATACGACGGACCCCAATTATTACAAATGGACCCAATGGATCTTTTTACAGCTGTATAAGCACGGGCTGGCGTATATCGATGAAGTACCGGTGAATTGGTGCCCGGCTCTCGGAACGGTGCTTGCGAACGAAGAAGTTATTGACGGTGTAAGCGAACGGGGCGGGCATCCGGTCGAACGTCGTCCCATGAAGCAATGGATGTTAAATATCACCGCCTATGCTGATCGTCTTTTGGACGATTTGGAAGAAATTGATTGGCCGGAAAGCATTAAAGAAATGCAGCGCAATTGGATCGGCAGATCCGAAGGTGCGGACGTCACGTTTACAGTCGCTGATAAAGAAAAGGAACCGATTCGCGTGTTTACAACCCGCCCCGATACATTGTTCGGCGCCACCTATATGGTGCTGGCGCCTGAACATGAATTGGTGGATAAAATAACGACCGCAGACCAACGCGAAAACGTGGAAGCTTACAAAAAAGCAGTTTCCTTGAAGAGCGATTTGGAACGGACGGAATTGACAAAAGAAAAAAGCGGTGTGTTCACAGGGGCATATGCGACCAATCCAGTGAACGGAGAAGAAATCCCGGTATGGATCGCGGATTACGTGTTGATTACCTACGGAACCGGCGCTGTTATGGCCGTACCCGCTCATGATGAACGGGATTACGAGTTCGCGCGTAAATTCGAGCTGCCGATTCGTGAAGTCGTGACTGGTGGCAATATCGAGGAAGAAGCCTATGCCGGCGAAGGTGAACATGTTAATTCTGATTTTCTCAATGGATTGTATAAGGAAGAAGCTATAACAGAAATCATTGCGTGGCTGGAAGATCGGGATGCCGGTCAAAAACAAATCAGTTATCGGCTACGTGACTGGCTGTTCAGCCGCCAACGCTATTGGGGAGAGCCGATCCCGATCATTCATTGGGAAGATGGTTCCATGTCTGCTGTCGACGAAAACGAACTTCCTTTGGTGCTCCCTGATTTGGATGAATTTAAGCCACCCGGAAACGGGGAGTCTCCGCTCGCGAACTCGACGGAATGGTTGGAAGTGACTGATCCAAAAACGGGAATGAAAGGGCGTCGCGAGACAAACACGATGCCGCAATGGGCAGGGAGCTGCTGGTATTTCTTGCGTTTCATCGATCCGCATAACGAAGAAGCTTTGGCCGACACGGAGAAGCTGAAATACTGGCTTCCGGTCGATATGTATGTCGGCGGTGCTGAACACGCAGTGCTTCACTTGTTGTACGCGCGTTTCTGGCATAAATTTTTGTATGACATTGGCGTCGTCCCAACAAAAGAACCATTTCAGCGGTTGTTTAATCCGGGGATGATTCTCGGCGAAAACAATGAAAAAATGAGCAAATCAAAAGGAAATGTCGTTAATCCGGACGATATTCTTGACAGTCACGGTGCGGATACCCTGCGTTTGTACGAAATGTTCATGGGCCCGCTAGATGCAGCGGTTGCTTGGTCCGAAACCGGATTGGATGGGTCCCGGCGCTTTCTTGATCGCGTATGGCGGCTTTTCGTTGCGGAGGATGGACAGTTGGCTTCTGCTGTTACAGATGAGGTGGGAGATGAACATCCCCTGTGGCCCGTTTATCATCAAACCGTCAAAAAGGTAAGCGATGATTTTGAGCACATGCGCTTTAACACCGGCATTAGCCAAATGATGGTGTTTATCAATGCTTGCTATAAGGCAGAAAGTATCCCGCGGACAGCGATGGAAGGCTTTGTAAAAATGATGTCGCCAATCACCCCACATGTAGCGGAAGAGTTATGGTCTATCCTAGGCTACACGACATCGATTACGTATGAACAATGGCCAACGTATAATGAAGCATACCTCGTTGAAGATGAAGTGGAAATCGTCTTGCAAGTAAACGGAAAAGTACGCTCGAAAGTGAATATGTCAAAAGAAGCAACGAAAGAAGAAATGGAAGAAATTGCATTGGCGGATGAAAAAGTCGCCTCCAATATCGAGGGAAAAACCATTCGAAAAGTAATTGCGGTGCCGGGCAAACTGGTCAATATCGTAGCGAATTAGAAAAACGAGCGAGAGGCAGTGACTTCTCGCTCGTTATTTGCTCGTGAACTTAAATGGCTGATTTATTGTTAGTTTCGGCTGATATAATGTTGTTTTTGGCTGATATATTCCCGATTTCGGCTGATATCGTTTTTAGTTGTCACGAATGTCTGCCGCGCTTTTCCCTGCTGTATGTCCCGTTGAAAATGCACAGGTAATATTGAAGCCGCCCGTATATGCGTGGATATCGAGCACTTCCCCGCAAAAATAAAGCCCCTGTTTTATTTTTGATTGCATCGTTTTTGGCTCGATTTCTTTAACCGAAACCCCTCCACCGGTGACGAATGCTTTTTTCAACGAGAGCGTGCCGTCGGATGAGAAGGTAAAATGTTTCATTTCCTTTGCCAACGCTTGCAGTGTTTCGGCACGGACATCTTTTAAAGATGAAGAGGCATCAATGTGTGCCCGTTCCAATAAAAGAAGGAGAAAACGTTCCGGTGCGAGCGAAGAAAGGACATTTTTGCAGGATTTTTCGCCGCTAGCTTTTTTCATTTTTTGAAGCATTTGTTCCAAATCCCCAACTTTTTTTCCTGGGTGAAGGTCAATGCTTAATTTAACGGGTTGGCCGCCAGTCTTCTTCCGCTCTTTCACGATGTATTGGCTGCAGCGTAGAGCAATCGGTCCGGATATTCCAAAGTGTGTAAAAAGCATATCGCCTTCATGTTTTACGATTGCTTTCTTTTTTTGATTCCAGACAGTCAGTTCAACATCTCGAAGGGATAAGCCTTGCAATGCCCGCTCACGGATGAATGGGTCACTTGAGGTGATGGGAACTTCCGTTGGATAAAGCTCGGTAACGGTATGTCCGGCGTTTCTTGCCCACGGATAAGCATCACCGGTAGAACCCGTGTGCGGCACGGAAGTACCGCCTGTCGCAACGATGACTTGGTCAGCTGAAGCAACGGTATTATTTTCCAATTTCACCCCTGTTACGCGTTCTTGATCAAAGGTGAGACCGGTGACACGTTGATCGGTGATTGTCTCGACTCCTTTGAGGCGAAGTTGGTCGAGCAGTGTTTGTACGACAGTAGCTGCTTTATCATTCACCGGAAACATTCTCCCCATGTCTTCTTCTTTGAGGGCAATGCCTAATCCTTCGAAAAAAGCAATGATATCTTCGTTATTAAAGACGGAAAACGGGCTATACATAAATTTCCCGTTCCCGGGAATGTAACGAATCAGCTCACGCTCATCCATGCGATTCGTCACATTGCAGCGCCCGCCGCCGGAGATTGCCAGTTTACGACCCAACTTATTTCCTTTATCGATTAACGTAACGTCTGCACCATGAGACGCAGCGGCAACGGCAGCCATTAAACCTGCGGGGCCGCCGCCAACGACGATGACTTTGTGCATGATTATCTCCCTTAAAAATGTAGTCAAACGTTATCTTATCATGTGCGGAGGTGTAGAGCGAATCAGCGATAAGATGTTGGACGATAAGTCCTATTCGGAAATTTAAACAGATCGCTTGAAAAAAAACAACATTTCCGTTAGGATATAAAGCTGTACGGCGTTTTCGGAGGAGTACCCAAGTTCGGCTGAAGGGGGTAGACTCGAAATCTACTAGGGGCTTCACGGCCCGCGGGGGTTCGAATCCCTCCTCCTCCGCCATTGTTTATTTGACGGTACATACAGCAATTTCTGAGCGGAAAATAACGCAGGAAATGCCCGAAAAACACCTAGCAGTTTGGCGGTGTAGCCCGTTAGAGACTGCTAACGGTAGCAATAGTTTTCTCATTTCTAGGGTTAAAATGGATATTTTTGATGGATTGCTGAGTAACGGAAAAAGACTGGCACATAAGCATTTTCCGTTGGTGTTGTCAAAGCTGGATGCAAGGAAATCCATCCTATAAGCAAAAAAACCCTTGCACTTCTGGCAACGTACGGAGGGACGGTGCTGTAATGGCGAGACTCCAGCGGAAAAACGGACGCGTCAAGCCCCCGCAGCGCCGGTTTTGCGCGAGGAGGCTTGCCCGTTCGTCCGCGGAAAGCGAAGCCATGGAAGCGGCATCCCGGCTTCAGCTGATAACTGCAAGTTGTTCAGCAATCCCTACCTACCTAAGTGCAACTAAGACTTTTCGTCATAAAGGATTGGCGAAAAGCCAAGTTTTCTAATGTCTGAAACAGGATAGATAAGAAGCATCGAAATTAAACCTTAAAAAGGGCTGACGCGATTCTGACGTAGCTTAATCGTTTGTATTCTTCCGTTAACGGATCAGATTGGTTAATAAGAAAGAAGTTGCAAAGCCTTGAAAAAGTCGTGTGCTTATGTATAATTATACTCAAATATAATTAATTATACATAAATAGAGGGGTGAGCTATGAATATGATTTGTGAGTCCGAGGAAATGAATGATTATTTAATGGACTCCAATGAGGTTAACTATGCCCAACCGATCGTTCAGAAGAAAATTGCTGAACTTTTTGATCGCTCTCAAACAGAAGGAGAGAAAGCTAAGATTGCGTTCGAATTTGTCAGAGATGAAATCCTTCATTCATGGGATATTCAAGGAACCAGGGTTACTTGTAAAGCTTCAAGTACCTTGGCTTATAAAGAAGGAATTTGTTATGCAAAGTCCCATTTACTTGCTGCTTTGTTACGTTCGCAAAATATCCCAACGGGCTTTTGTTATCAACGCTTAATGCTGTTTGATACACCAGAGAAGGGTTATTGTATCCATGCCCTAAATGCCATTTTTCTAAAATCGCTTAATAAATGGATTCGATTAGATGCCCGTGGAAATAAAGAAGGGATTGATGCTCAATTTTCAACGGTTGAAGAATTATTGGCTTTTAGGGTTGATGAAGATAAAGACGAAAAAGATTATCCGATCATTTACGCAAAACCACATGCAAAAACACTTGCCGTTTTAAAAGAGCATACAGATGCGGTTGAAATGTATAAGCATCATTTGCCAGAATATTTATAGTTATTCTGTTAAAAGGCGCATTCTTTAAATATTAAACTCCCTTCAAAGGTGGATTTAACCGATGTTTTTCGATTTACAAGGTGACGTAAACATGTCACCGATAGTGGGATTGTTATACTCGGCTGTGAAGGAAAATAGCCAACGACTACAATTAATCAGTAATGGGATGTCACAAGAAGAGGTGGATTACAAGGGTCCAAATAACACCTTTAATAGTGCGGCTCAGTTAATAAACCATCTCACGTATGTTGATGTTAATTGGGTGTATAGAATCAAAGGACAATCCCTTCCCTCTTCTTTAGAAGAAAAATACGGACCTGCATTAGACACAAATGGGAAGCTTCCAATGGTTAAAGACAAGTCTATGAATGCTTTGTTGTCTAACCATGAGGGTGTTATTAAAATGTTGCAAGAAGCTTGCGCGCAACTTAGAGACGATGATTTAGTAAAAGTGATCTCTTTCGGACATGAAAATGAAAAACAAGCAACCATTCGCTGGGGCCTATGGCATATTGCAGACCACAATAGGTATCATCAGGCTCATATTAACCACCTAAGAAAGTGGTTTAAGGATCATTGAAACGATATTGCGATCTTCTGTTACCGAGGCGCAAGAAAAATAAGAATTGCACTCTTTCTGCCAAAAAAAGCTAAAGATTGCTTTACTTTAATGTGAATTTGAATTTTCTTCCATAATAACCTCGCAAATTAGGTGCGGGTATTAGGATGTCATTTTGGCAAAAGTACAACTTTTTTATCCCTGTTTCTCACATTCTATTTTGGTGCAACTTGGCATTTATTTTTTTATGTCTCGTGTTGCGTTGGAATATGTAAAAAAACTCGCTATAAACAAGGTAGCGAGTTCTCTTTCCCACAATTGTGCATTATTCGTGTTCCTTTTCAAACTCCTTCGTGCTTCTCACTGTGTCAATGGCGCGGACTTGTTTTTCAATTTCTTTGCGTTCGGATTCAAAGAATGGAGGCAAAGATAACGTTTCTCCAAGTGTTTCGTACGGTTCGTCGCCCATGAAGCCGGGACCATCGGTAGCAAATTCAAACAATATGCGCGGAGCAACATTGGAATATAATGAACCGAAATAATAGCGTTCCACATAACCGGAATTCGGTACATTGAACGACTGCAATTGTTTCATCCATTCATCCAAATGCGCACGGTCGTTAACGCGGAATGCGGTATGATGAACCGTTCCATACCCTTGTCGTGCTTGGGGAAGAATCGCATTATACTCCACGATAACTTGGGCACCATTCCCGCCTTCGCCTGCCTCAAACAAGCGGAAAGAGCCTTCTTTGCCAATTTCCTTAAATAATAATATCTTCTCCATCATTTCCTTAAAATAATCAACGTTATCCACGCGTACAAAGATTGGCCCTAGCCCCGTAATCGCATATTCCGAAGGGATCGGTCCTTTTTGCCACGGTGTGCCGGAAGCAACGCCTTGATTGTTTTCATCAGAAATCAACTGATATTGTTGATCGTCAAAATCGACAAACGAAAGCGTCTTTTTCCCGAATTGCTCCTTGACGCCTTTGTGGTTTACTTCCAGACGGTCAAAACGTTTCACCCAATAGTCCAAAGCTTCGTCACTCGGCACACGGAAGGACGTTTTTGCAATCTCATTCGTACCGTGCACACCTTTTGGAATGCCGGGGAAATCAAAGAATGTCATATCCGTACCCGGGTTTCCTTCATCATCTGCAAAAAATAAGTGATAGGTCTGAATGTCATCCTGATTCACCGTTTTTTTGACTAAACGCATGCCCAATACATACGTGAAAAATTCATAAATTTTCTCTGCGCTGCTCGTGATGGCTGTCACGTGATGTATTCCTTTTAAATGTTCCATAATAAAATCCTCCATTGTTGTATTTAAATAGACGTCGTTGTTCGTACGATTTATTATGGGTGATCGATGGTTTTTTTATCTAAAGTATTTCCTTATTAGTTAACGGCGTCCAGCACTTCCTCTAGTTGAAACTTGCGGACGGTTCTTGGTAGAAACATGCGGATTTCATCTTCGTTGTAGCCGACTTGCAGACGCTTTTCATCAACGATAATGGGCCGTTTTAGTATGCCGGGATTTTCTTGAATGAAACGGAATAGATCACTTATCGGCAATTGCTCAATATTAACATCACTGTTTTGAAATTGTTTTGAGCGTTTCGAAATAATCTCATCCGTTCCGTCTTCAGTTAAACTTAAAATGCTTTTAATTTCGTCCGCAGTTATTGTCTCAGAAAACAAATTCCGTTCTCTAAAAGGAATATCATGCTCTTGCAACCATGTTTTTGCCTTTCTGCAAGATGTACAACTTGAAGTCGTATAAAGGGTTATCATACAATCGCTCCTTACTATTATTTCATATATCTTTAAATAAAGATATATGGTAAAAAAGGTGAAAGATCTGATGTTTATATGTGTTGACGACCTACTCTTTTCCGAATGTGCTGCCCTTTAGAGCCATGCAATTTTTACGAAATACCGGAATTGTTCGCGCTTTCGGATCCATCTATCCGGGGTTCTTGGATACAAATGAAAATTTACCGGATGACGTTCTTGAATTAAATCGCAAGCAGACGATGGAAAACCTCTGGAACAACACCATGTTGGAAGAGAGGTCGCATTTAAACAACAACGGTCATGCCGTGCTTGATGGCGGAGAGATAGGTGACATTCCATTAACGATTATCACCGGTGGCGCAAACGATATGGAAGGTTGGGGCGAATCGCAAAAAGACTTACTGGAATGGTCTGCAGAAAGTGAACAGATCGTCGTTTCCGAAGGTGATCATTTTTTGCACACCGATCATCCGGAAGAGGTCATTGACGCAGTGCGCACGCTTGTGTCTTCCGATTAACCTTAAAGGACTAAGGCTTCCACCAGTGGAAGCCTTAGTTTTACTTAGGGACTGTTGAATAACGGAAAAAGACTGGCACATAAGCATTTTCCGTTGGTGTTGTTAAAACTGGATGCAAGGAAATCCATCCTATAAACAAAAAACCCTTGCACTTCTGGCAACGTACGGAGGGACGGTGCTGCAATGGCGAGGCTCCAGCGGAAAAACGGACGCGTCAAGACCCCGAAGCGCCGCGAGGAGGCTTGACCGTTCGTCCGCGGAAAGCGAAGCCATGGAAGCGGCATCCCGGCTTCAGCTGATAGCCGCAAGTTGTTCAGCAATCCCTACTTATACCCAATGACATTTATCATTTTTTTCCGTTAAAGCAGAATGATGGACATAGGTCTTCGTCTGCCAATGTCCAAATTCGATGATTTGCCGTCCAATGGACGCCATGAAATGAAAAAGTGAGTTGTTTTATGGCTTCGTAACGATCCGATGATGCCAGTATATGCTAGATTCTGTACATTCATGGCGCCCAAAGGATTGCGATTTGACAAACAGAGACTTTTCAGTGATGTTCCCCCTCATTTTTAATTTTGGCAGAGGCTCTATACTTAATTATTTACCAAATCTAAACACTCTTAAAATGAAAAACAGGCGAACTTCTAAAAGTTCGCCGTGGAAATGTTGTTTTTATTTAGAGCTGTCCACCACTAATTTCGATAAATCTTCATTTAATGCTTCCAGTTGCAATCAAGACTTTCATCGATGGCGCTTTTGCTGCGATGTACTTCTTTGGCGACTGTTCCGGACTGTTCTTGAATCTCGTGGACGATATCGGCGATCTTTTTCGTTGATTGTTGGGAATCTACCGCGAAATTATAATGCGATCAAACGATAATTTTGATAAAGTGAAATGATGGCGATGCTTAAAAAGATGATCAGATAATTGGAAAGCTTTGGTGGATATTATACCATGAAAATAGATCTATTCCATCTTTCAACAAAATGATTTTCGAGGTGATCGGATGTCCATGTCTCTCGAGTTTGACGAAGTTACAAAGAAAAGGGATCAATTCATATTATCGCTGCCCGGGCAGGTGATTGAAAAGGGAGAAATTCTCGGTGTCATCGGCAACAACGGCGCAGGGAAGTCGACGATGATTCAACTCGTACTCGGATTAATCCGCCCGACGAGTGGCAATATTTATCGGCATACGGACCAGGGAGCAGCAATGTCAATGCAAGAATGGAAGCAAACAGTCGGCTTTGTTTTCGATGATTTATCGGTGTACGATGATATGCATGCGTTGAAACTGTCTTCATTTTTAAGCGAGGTATATTCAGGCTGGGATGACATGTATTTTTTTTCATTGCTCGATCAATTTGACGTCGATAAAAAGAAAAAAGTAAAGACATACTCACGTGGCATGCGCATGAAAACCGGTATTGCAGTAGCGCTTGCCCACCATCCGGAAGTGTTGGTGCTCGATGAACCTACCTCCGGCTTGGACACGAAGTCAAGAAAACAAATGATTGCATTGTTGAATGAGGAAAATAAAAAGCGTGGAACAACGATTATTTTTTCTTCGCATATTTTGGACGATATGGAGCAGCTTGCTACAACGATCTGGTTGATGGAAAAAGGAGAGATTCTCGCGCACGGTCCGGTAGATAAGATGCGGGAAAATCATGCTGTAGCTGCTGACGGTACGATACATAAAAAAAAGCCTGAAGAAGAGGAAGGATTGAAGCAAGCCACCTTGGAAGATTTGCATGATTATTATTTAGGGGGTGGCATGTAATGGCGGCTCTTATGAAATTGGATCTTTGGCTATTGCGCTGGGCAATTGTTTTTATTGTAATCATTGCGCCGGTCGCCGGGGCTGTATTTTACACAGATTATTCCGTGACCGGCTTCGTGATCATATTCATATTGGCGCTGACGTTGACGCAAATAGATGATAAACATAAAACGAGAAGGTTCATGCTTTCGCTGCCCTTTCCTTTAAAAACTTTCTTTCAAGCACGGGCGCTCGTTGTCATGCTCATCGGTGTGATTTGGGTTATGCTTGAAGGATTTGGAAGAATGATCGGGTTTGGAGATGCGCCTCTTTCTGAAATCCTTATCCATGCAAGCGCACAAATGGCAACGATGTTTGTCCTGGCTCCTTCGGTGATTGCCATGCTCACGTTATTAAAACATCCCGTTATTAAATGGGGGATAACCTTTATTTTTTATATGATGGTGGTCATGATAGGCACGCTGATGGGCGTGTTTGTCACTGAGATTTTCAATTACATGGAAGCATTGGGATATGCACTCGCGGGGGTTATTCTCATCATCGGCATCCTCGCCTTTTGGCTCATTTTGCTGCTCGCCAACGCCATTCGGTCACGTGTGGATCTGGTATAAGGAGGAATTTTTATGAAACTGTTTCAGTATAAAACATCTAAACGGGATGAAATGCTTGACATCACCGGAGATATTCAAGGTTGGGTAAGGAAAGAGGGGTATCGCGATGGCATCGTCACGCTTTTTAACATGCACACGACCGCGGGTTTAACGATTAATGAAAATGCTGACCCCGATGTCAAAACAGACTTTATACGGCGCCTGGATGAAATTTATCCTTGGGACCACCCTGAAGACCGGCACGGGGAAGGAAATACAGCAGCCCATCTGAAAGCGAGCACCGTGGGGACGAGTGAAACAGTGTTTGTAAAGGACGGAAAACTGGTACTCGGGACGTGGCAAGGCATTTATTATTGTGAGTTCGACGGGCCGCGGTCAAATAGAAAAGTGTATGCACGTTTTGAAAGCGAAGAAGCGTGACTCAGGGCATAAGAAACGAAGCATGAATTTTGATGAAATAAAAGAATAGCAATAAGAAAATGGGAGGTTCAGTAATGAGCAGAAGAGGAAGAAGAGGAGGCGGAGGACGTCGTGGTGGAGGGCGTTCGAAAGTAGGAGCGGGCGTTGCTCGCGGTGGCAGACCACGCGGATCTGCGGGCGGCTCCTCCGGTCGTGCGACAAGTCGCTCGTCAAATAGTAGCGGCAGGGGTGGCACAGGTTCTTTCCTCGGCGGCATGGCATTAGGCTCCATGTTCGGGGGCCGTCGTCGCCGTTATCGCAGAGGGTACCGTGGGGGACTTGGTGGCGGTGCGGGGTGCGGCGTGATTGGATGTATGGGTGTAGGATTAGTTTTGATCGTGATTATTGTACTGTTTTTCTTAATGTAAAGTAGGGACTGCTGAATAATGGAAAAAGACTGGCACATAAGCATTTTCCGTTGGTGTTGTCAAAACTGGATGCAAGGAAATCCATCCTATAAGCAAAAAACCCTTGCACTTCTGGCAACGTACGGAGGGACGGTGCTGCAATGGCGAGACTCCAGCGGAAAAACGGACGCGTCAAGCCCCCGCAGCGCCGGTTTTGCGCGAGGAGGCTTGACCGTTCGTCCGCGGAAAGCGAAGCCATGGAAGCGGCATTCCGGCTTCAGCTGATAGCTGCACGTTGTTCAGCAATCCCTAAAGTAGGACGGTGATTTTTTGACAACCCTTGCCATTCTCCCATGTGGAAATAAAAAAATCTGAGACAAAGAAGGGGAGATTGGCCCGTCTTTGCCTGCGATGCCTACGTTGGGACATTTCACCGTCTATGCCGTGCATACGCAGAGATGTTTCATCCCCGATGGGTGGTTTTATCAGCGAAACACGAATTTTTGCTGCCGGAGGACACTGTTCCCGGACCCTATGACTTATCGTTTAGCCATAAAAGTGATGATATTATTTCAATGAAATGTTTAGCTGAGCAGGTGCGAGGGATACGACTGAACGAGTCTCAACATCTCGTCGTTCTTACCGGTAAAAAGTATAAACTAATCGTTGAAAAAAGTTTTGGTCCCAGACATCGAGATTCCGAACGCTCCATCGCCCCCGGCCACGGGAATTTAGCTTGTTAGAGGTCAATTGAAAGTCAAATCCATAATTATGTGTGAAAGTGTCACAATGTAATAACCATGAAGAGATAGGTGTTGAACTTGGGGTGTTCCTTTCTAGAGGAACCTTATAAGGAAACATTTATTAAATTTCTCTTGCTAGTTCTTGTTTGTTCACTTGCTTATATATCGGTTGGTTTTCCTTTTTAAAAAGTTCGATCGTCACGATCAAGCTTTTCTTCATGTTCTTTGAGTAGCGTCAATTTCCAATAGCATATTCTTTATCTTTAACAAGGGGGAAAATGATGAGGACGATTGGTTGGCCGTCTATTTTTCTTATACTCATCATTGTCATGTTGGTTGTATTATTAGTCATATGGAAAAAGAGGACCAAACCGTAAAAGGTAACTTACAGAAAAGGCACGATTGTTTAGGAGGTAACATCGAAGTTCATGGGGAATAAAAAATGAAGCAGGGGGTGTTCTGATTGGCAATCAAAACAATTGTTCGTCAAGCAGGTGTTGATGACAATCCAAACATCATCTCTGCAGTAGCAAATCTACGGTCAAACAGTGCGAAAAGTATTGGGAATAAGATTTGGGGCGTGCTTTTTCTCATCGTAACGATCGCGGCTTTTTTTGGTGCTATAACTGTACTTGAATTAATCTTTTTTCATCCATTTGACGGAATAAACACACTGGGTATAATGTTCGGTGGAGTATTAATGGTATCTATTATGATCTATATGGGAATCGCTGCTTATAAGAATTTTTCTGCTAAAAGTAATTGGTTTCTCATTTTGTATCCCGATAAAATACTTTGTATATTTCGGAAGAAACCAAACGAAAAATTTCAGGAAAAAGAACTGCATTTGGAACAGGTAAAAGCGTGTCTACTCCAAAGAAAGAAAAAAATTGAACTTATTCGAACGCGATCAAGCATCAGACGTGCCACAATGTTTCTAAGCGTAACACTGTTAGCTGCGTGTGGAGATGATGAAGAAGAAGCGACGGGTGATGGTGCAACGGACAATGATGATGACACTACGGAAGCTGAAGAAGCTGAAGAAAGTGATGGCACGGATGAGGACATTGAGGCAACCGAAGAGGAAGAGGAAAGCGAGAATGATACAGAAAATGGATCTTCGAGAGATTTTGATGAAGAAGACGACAATGGGTCTTGGAGAGACTTTGCGGAGGAAGAAGATGAAAGCGGAAACAATGGGGGGAACTCATTCGAACCGTTTGAGTATGAAGGCGCTTGGCCGGACGTCGGGGTCGAAGTAGAATCTTCCGAAAGCGATTTGGAAGATGACTTAGTCGTTTTCTTTGAGGCGCAAATTGATGAAGAATTCCCGCAACATTCCAGTGAGTATACATCTTATTTAAGAAGTGTAGTTAATGCCGTTGAGCAAAACGTCACTGTCGATGTTCATTACGATCGTTTTATGGATGTTGTACCTGAGCGTATCCGCAACATGGAACGTGCCGAATTCACAACAGATGAAGTCGAGTTTATACGTGCGGCATACTTGGAAGGGATGCAAGTTCATCACGACGTTGTAGAAATCTTGGATGGTCAATTTGATGACATCCACGAAGAACAGCATGACCCTGAATTGGAAGAAGCGTTTTATGACGGAATCGTTGAAGGCAATCACCTACTGGCCACCGCTTACATTCAAATGGTTCAAATTGCAGAAGAAACCGATGTTATCGATATAGATGAACTTACCGAGATGGAAGAATTCATTGAGAATAATTATTTTGAAGAGCTTGAGGAAGAACTTGAGGATGACATTGATGAAATGGTCGTTTAGCCTCAATGATGACATGTATTGGAGTTCCGCCAACGCTAATCACATGGAACTCCAATCGTTACATAAGTATCAAGACATTGAAGATGATTAAAGAAATCGAGAGAATGCAAACTTTTGGGGTTTATTTCTATTTAAGAATGCTTCAGATAGCGTTATCTCTTTGCCATTGCCATTGCCATTGTCACAAACCAACCATCCAATTCATCGATAACAAGAACATAATTAAAAAAGCTAGCCCAAGGGCATTGGATCTCAAAGCAAGAGGGTACCGTTTTGTGTGTCGGCACCTAAAGAAGTTGTTTCCGAGGCGATTGAAAAGCTAGGAGCAATTGTCGATTACGAGGACTAGGCTAATCAATGCTTGGTCTTTTTATTATGGGTCGAATGTTTCTGTCGACCAAAAAATAGCTATCTGCTTTACGAAAAAAACCTGATAGCGGGGTTCGCTACCAGGAAATTGTTCCAAGATCCCCATGTCCTTCCCTGCTGGTCTACCCCAACCAAACCTCCCCCTGTTTCGTCTTTCTGTTACTGCTCATTGTACATGTCATCCTCTTCTTTATCCCACCAAGCATAATTTTCACTCAGTAAAATAACATCGCTAGGCATATGTATTACTGCCACCTTTGTGTAAGTATAAAAACCCACCAAAAAAATAGATGAGCGCAAAAACCAACTGATATATATTAGTAAATCTAATGTAGGGACTGCTGAATAGCGGAAAAAGACTGGCCCATAAGCATTTTCCGTTGGTGTTGTCGAAGCTGGATGCAAGGAAATCCATCCTAAAAGCAAAAAACCCTTGCACTTCTGGCAACGTACGGAGGGATGGTGCTGCAATGGCGAGACTCCAGCGGAAAAACGGACGCGTCAAGCCCCCGCAGCGCCGGTTTTGCGCGAGGAGGCTTGACCGTTCGTCCGCGGAAAGCGAAGCCATGGAAGCGGCATCCCGGCTTCAGCTGATAGCCGCAAGTTGTTCAGCAATCCCTAATGTAGTTAATCTAATTATCATTGACTAAAATTTCAATTCGATATAGTGTAGTAGAAATAAAGCTGATATATTCGTAATGAAATGGTTTAAATGCAAATAAAGAAAGTGTGTATTTTTGGAAATGGAAATAGGTAATATTATTACAATGATTGCTTCTATCGTTATTTTTATTAATTTATTACTGGCCCTAGGTGTGATATTTTTTGAGAAAAGAGATATCGGCTATACTTGGGCATGGTTGCTAGTTTTATTTTTTTTACCTATCGTTGGATTTTTAATTTATATTTTCTTAGGTCGCAGTTTAAAACAAAATAACTTTTACAAATTAACAACAGAAGAACAAAAACTGCTAAAAGAGGATGTAGACACACAATTAAAGCTGATAGACGAGGAAAAACAAGTGCCTTGGTTAAAGCAGTACAATGACATAATCACCATGAATCTGCGTTCTTCTCATGGTAGGTTATCAGAGGATAATGAGATTTACATATTTAACGATGGTCATATAAAGTTTGATGCTCTATTGAATGACATCCAGGCTGCAAAACGAGAAATTAATGTGCAATATTATATTATCCAGCCAGATCATCTCGGAAAAAGGTTAAGAGATGCACTGATAACAAAAGCAAAAGAGGGTGTTAAGGTTCGTGTTTTATATGATGAAGTCGGATCAAAAAAATTACCGTCTGGATTCTTTGAGGATTTAAAACAGGCTGGCGGAGAAGTACGTGTGTTCTTTCCATCATTATTAAAATTGATTAATTTCCGAATGAATAACCGAAATCACAGAAAACTGGTCATTATTGACGGGGAATTAACCTATATTGGCGGTTTCAATGTCGGCGATGAATATCTTGGGGAGAACAAAAAATTTGGTTACTGGCGGGATACACATTTAAAAATATATGGAAATGCTGTCAACGATACCCAAGTAAGATTTATCATGGACTGGCATCAGGCCGGAAAAGACAAAGAGCATGATGATTATAAAGATTTTTGCTTCCATTTAGAAAAGCATCATGGAACAAGCCCTGTGCAAGTTGTTTCCAGCGGTCCAAATTCAGAGACAGAGCATTTAAAGAACATGTATATTAAGATGATTCTCTCAGCTAAGGAAAGCGTCTGTATTCAAACGCCATACTTTATACCAGATACCAGCTTTATGGATGCTTGTAAAATGGCACTATTATCAGGAGTAGATATTCGGATTATGATCCCCTGCAAACCGGATCATCCGTTTGTTTACTGGGCAACATGGGCATATGCCGGAGGCTTGTTAGAATACGGAGCGAAAATATTGCTTTATGAGAATGGATTTCTACATGCAAAAACCATCGTCGTTGACCAGAAAATTTCTGCTGTCGGTACGATGAATGTCGATTCCCGAAGCTTCCGATTAAATTTTGAAGTGAGTGCGATTACTTATGACGAAGCAGTTTCTAAAGAATTGTACAATATATATGAAGAGGACTGTAAGTTAAGTACTGAATTAACACTTGAGCGTTATCATAAACGGTCCTTATGGATTAAATTCAAAGAAGATATTTCTCGTTTACTTTCGCCAATCTTGTAAGGATAGACCGTGTATAGCATGAAAAAGCTATTCACGGTTTGTTAATTTTTACATTTTTTAAGCTGAAAACATTTGAAACCGATAGCTCCTAAATAATCCGCACGTAGCATCAAGCCTATAATGATGACGACAAACTAATGGAAGTTAGCAACACGATTAAAGCAAGGACGAAAGGACTCCAAAATGGTATCGATAAAATTTAACATAAATAGGGACTGCTGAATAACGGAAAAAGACTGGCACATAAGTATTTTCCGTTGGTGTTGTCAAAACTGGATGCAAGTAAATCCATCCTAAAAGCAAAAAACCCTTGCACTTCTGGCAACGTACGGAGGGATGGTGCTGCAATGGCGAGACTCCAGCGGAAAAACGGACGCGTCAAGACCCCGCAGCGCCGGTTTTGCGCGAGGAGGCTTGACCGTTCGTCCGCGGAAAGCGAAGCCATGGAAGCGGCATCCCGGCTTCAGCTGATAACTGCAAGTTGTTCAGCATTCCCTAAATATGCTCAATCACTGTAAAATCGGATACAATGTGTACCATAATCCTTTCAGCGATTGGTTTCTTTTCTTGGTTAGGTGTGGGTACCATTTTGCTAAAAAAGGTTATTTTCCTGCTTACCTCTATCATGCGCGATCTCGAGCTGCCTGCTCATCGCTACGCATCGCTGATCCATTGCTTTCGTTCCTCTGCGTGGTCGTTGGCATCCGCGTTCGAATCGAAAAGTGTATGCACGATTTGAGGGCGAAAAAGCATGACAATGGACCTGAGAAACAAAGCACGAATTTTGATAAACTGAGAGGAGAGCAAAAAGAAAAAGGAGGTTCAGTAATGAGCAGAAGAGGAAGAGGAGGTGGCGGAAGCCGTGGCAGAGGGCGTACGAGAGTGGGAGCGGGCGTTGCTCGCGGCGGAAGATCACGCGGATCTGCGGGCGGCTTCTCCGGTCGTGCGTCAAGTCGTTCGTCAAATAATAGCGGCAACGGTAGGGGTGGAGGTTCTTTCCTCGGCGGCATGGCATTAGGTTCCATGCTTGGAGGTCGTCGCCGCCGTTATCGCAGAGGTTACCGTGGCGGGTTTGGTGGACCGGGATGCGGTGTGATTGGCTGTATGGGTGCAGGATTGCTTTTACTCGTGATTATTGTACTGTTTTTCTTAATGTAGAATAGGTCGGTGATTTTTTGACAACCCTTGCCATTCTCCCTTGCGGGAATAAAAAAATCTGGGACAAAGAAGGGGAGGTTGGCCCCGTCTTTGCCCGCGATGCTTACATTGGTACATTTCATCGCTTATGTCGTGCGTATGCAGAGATGTTTCATCCCCAATGGGTGATTTTATCAGCGAAACATGGTTTTTTGCAGCCGGATGACACTGTGCTTGGACCCTACAACGTATCGTTTAGTCATAAAAGTGATGCCATTATTTCAATGAATTGTTTGGCTGAACAAGTTCAAAAGAAACGATTGAACGATTTTCAACATCTCGTCGTTCTTACCGGTAAAAAGTACAAGCCGATTGTTGAAAAAAGTTTTGGTTCACATGCCGACATAGAGATGCCGTTACTTGGCAGTCGCGGGATTGGCGAAATGCAGCAAAAGTTAAAACAAGCGGTCAAAGAAGAAAAGCCATTGTAGTCGAAAATGTAAAATAAAGCTGTACCGTTTCCCCTTTGGATGTGGTTTGTCTAAGGGGGTTCTTTAATATAAGGTTATACCGCAGACTATGATCTGGATAACAAAAAGGTTTCAATTGGGGCTTCCTCGATTTTATTATCGAAATATTAAGAGATAGCTATGGCAATGACGCCAATTACCATAATCATCGCAGCAATAAGTCTTCGTCTTCCAAAACTTTCTTTGAAGAAAACGACTCCAAATGCTGCACCGATTAAAATGCTCAGCTCCCTTACCGGCGAAACATAACTCACAGGTGTCGTCACCATTGCAATTAATATCAATATATAAGCCAATGGATTTAAAAAGCCTACACCAATCGTCTCCAGCTTCAGCTTCTTCCAGTCTTGACGGACTTGCTGCCAATGTTTTTTGGCAAATGGAATAAGTAAAATCACTTGTCCAAGAATACTGCCATAACTAAGTAAGACAGGGTGGATGACCGTCACACTGACAATATATTTATCCAAAAGAGAATAACTAGCAATCGTGCACCCAATCAAGACGCCATACAAAATCGCAGGGAGTACATTTTTTTCTCGTAAAATCCGTAATCCACCGGTAAATATAAACACGCTGAAAACAATGAATAAAATACCTATCTGTCCAAGCCCGTTCAGCTCTTCACCTAACAAGAAAAACGCTGCTATGGCAATCAGCATTGGACCAATTCCACGGGCAATCGGATAGATTAATGAAAAATCACCTATCCGGTATCCTTTTTGTAACGTTACTGCATAGAGCATATGTAAAATAGCACTTGCCAAAATTAATCCTAGTTCTAACCAACCAACCTTCACATCAGTCCATAATATAACAACGAAAACAAGAGGGCTATAAATCACAGCACTTACAAGCATATATAGCCATACAAAAGAAGTACCTCCTGATGATTTTTTCGCTAAAAAGTTCCACGTCGCATGAATAATAGCGGAAATCACAACGAGGCTTAGTGCTCATGTCGTCATCTGGTGCCCTTCTTTCCTCCAAAAAACTTAATACTCATTTTGTATTCATCGTATCACTTTTTTGCTCTAAAAATCATACTGGATTCAGCAATCAGGTGGGGAAAACTGCTTTTGTATGATAAATTTGTGATTATTAATACAAATGTAGAGAGATATCGAATGGACGGGGAATACTTAATGAATACATTAGAAAAACGTAAGATCTGAGCTTATATCTTAAGGCATACATTTATTCTTCTCCTATACTTCTTTGGAGAAATTACGGAAAAACATACACCACAGTAGTTCCACCTGAAAAAACGCGCAACGTGGGGCTATATTACAGCCCCTATCTTCCTTAACAATTCCGATGTTGCGGGGATTGTAAATTCTACGTATGTTTTTTCAAAAATGCCAGGATCTCAGGCCAAGAATCAGATGCTGCTTGCGCGTTTGCCCTTTTGGTACCGCCGAAAGCTAATGTCATACCGCCGCCGACGTGCATATTGATGTTTGCGGGGAGGCTTGGCAGACCGTACGGAAATGATAAAAAATGTCCGGCATTTGCATAGTGTAAATAGACGTTTTGTTGATCAAGGACAGTTTTAGTTTCATTGGCATAATAAGTGGAAGGCCAGAGTTGATCGTCGCCTCCTGCGATCGTCATTACCGGTGCGTTGATTGTTTCGATCGGGATACGTGAATGTTTTACTTTTTCAAGGTTGCTCAACGTATGGTTCCAGATGCCCAGAAATGATACTGGCTTTTTTAGCAACCAATTCTTAAACATGGAAAACATTATCGAAGGACGATAAGAAAATTTCATGTAAGGCAAGTTTTCTTGCTTATAAGTCCATGAAGGAATCGGCGCGAAGGTGTTGTTTTTCAAACCGGCGGTAACATACATGCTCGGGGCGCCAGCGATGATCGCTTGGTAATCATTAAATGTCGCTCCCAATAAAAGGGCCAACTCGCCTCCCCTCGAAAAGCCAATCAGTGATGCTTGGCCATTCACGGAGGGGTGTTTTTTTAACCAAGTCGTAGCGTCTTCAAAGTATTCCAAAGGAATGTTTTCCAGATTCTTCGGAACACCTTCAGTTCCAAAGTAAGCGAGTGCCAACACGGAATATCCATAAGAAGCAAGCAGTGCCGCTCCCTGTTCTGACATGCCTCCATCAGACCCTCCAAGAAGCAGTATGCCCGGGGACGGCTCTTGATTATTTGCCGCATGGAACATCACGCCCGTACATTCCGGCTCTTTTACGACAACTCTTTTGACATCATTTTTATAGAAATGGCGAAGAATGGTAACAGTTTCTATTACATTTTCAATTTCCAAATTAATTTGTATGGATAGCGGTGTTGCTTCGTTTTTCAGAAAATAATCGTCGAGTTTGGATTTTTTGTGCTGCATCGACCAAAACAATCCGAGGGGATCGGCATCTTCGTAAGTTCCTTCTACCGGTTGTGCTTGTGATATGTCTACATAGCCTGAATCGTCTGTGCGGAACCGTGCATACGATTCAAACAATTTCTCTTCGTCATCGTTTGCCGTTGCCCGAACGGTGATTATATCGTTAGTTGGACAATCGTGGACGACTATATGCACATTTTCGTCCACATAGGCATCGGTGGGGTGAACAGATAGTGCTGGCTTTGTGGTTATCATAGGGTGTGCTCCTTATTTAGGGACTGCTGAATAACGGAGAAAGACTGGCACATAAGCATTTTCCGTTGGCGTTGCCAAAACTGGATGCAAGGAAATCCATCCGAGAAGCATTTTCGGCAACGTACGGAGGGATGACGCTGCAATGGCGAGACTCCAGCGGAAAAACGGACGCGTCAAGACCCCGCAGCGCCGGTTTTGCGCGAGGAGGCTTGACCGTTCGTCCGCGGAAAGCGAAGCCATGGAAGCGGCATCCTGGCTTCAGTTGATAGCTGCAAGTTGTTCAGCAATCCCTATTTAATGGTCTTGAACTAGTAGAACGTTTCAAAAGTTCTTCCCCCATTGAAAATAGTATAATTTTTGTTCCTCTGATGGCACCTAGACCTCCATTTGAGGGATTAGTTTGCTTTTCTTGTTCCTCTCAGAGCAACTCGACCTCCGTCTGAGGGATTACTGTACTTTCGAGCAAAACGTGATTCGTTGCTTCCCCACGCATCGGATATAGTAATTGCCTGCATCGGCCAACGGGCAATCGGAGACGCTCCCTTCATTAGATCCCCCCCGGTTACGCTTGCTGTAAACCCGGCGATTTGAATGATATCAGAAGTTCCTTCCAAAAATCCTGTTCGCATTTCGTCGATAGATTGATAAAGCGGACTAGTGCCCATCGCACCTCCGAGCAGTGGTTACGGTCTTTTTAAGGTTCACAACGTCCCCTGAATTGGCAGAAACTGCTGATATGGAGTACATTGAAAGATCCAACGTCCCCCGAAATGGCAGAAACTGTTGACCTGAAGGACGTTGAAAGATCCAACGTCCCCCGAAATGGCAGAAACTGTTGATCTGAAGGACGTTGAAAGGTCCAACGTCCCCTGAACCGGTAGAAAACGCTGATTCGGGTGCATTGAAAGGGCAGATCGGGGGTAGAATAAAATCCTTTATATAATGGCCCCGTTACCGCCTTCCGGAAGGAACTTTTGAAACACGCCACTAGTGGATGGGCGAGTATGCGAAACCGTCCCTCTCAGAGTGGGAAACCATCCTTTAGAGGTACGGCAGCGTGGTTCCTGTCCCTCTCGGAGTGATATGTCCATCTTTAGAGGGATGACAGCGTGATCCCATTGTGGGTATGGCGCACAAAAGGAGGGAGAATGTCTGGGATAGATCATTATTAAAGGGTAGTTGAATGAACCATTTACATCAATTTTGTCATTCTGCCCACGACCCCCTTTTTGAGAAATTATTCTTGTTTGCATTCTCGGATGTGAGCAAGAAATTCAACCATCCTGCATTAATATTAAAAATCTCCCGGAAGATTCCCTCCACTCCCGGGAGATAACGGCAAACGGACATTCATCCTTCTAAAATCGTTTCGATCCGTTCCAATGAATCGGCTGAAAGTTTTACGCCGCTTGCTTCTACATTCTCCACCACCTGTTCCGGGCGGCTTGCGCCGATGAGGGCACTGGAGACGTTCGTTTGACGTAGAATCCAGGCAATGGCCAATTGGGAGAGCGATAATTCTTCCTTCGCCGCCACTTCCTGCAATTCAGCCACGCGATCGAGTGACTCATCGTTAAGGAAGCGGGAGATCACTTTATAATTTTCGGCAGCACGGCTGTTTTTGGGAATGTCTGCGCCTTTTTGATACTTGCCGCTTAGTACGCCTTGGGCAAGCGGAGAAAAGACGACTTGCCCGATGCCGTGTTGTTCGCCTTGAGGGATGATTTCTTTTTCAATGTAACGGTTGAGCATATTATAGATCGGTTGGTTGACGACGAGGCGATCGAGCAACCGTTTGTCGGCAATGTGCAATGCTTCCGCAATTTGTGCCGGAGACCATTCGCTTACGCCGATGTAGAGCACTTTTCCTTGCCGCACCAAGTCATCGAGTGCGCGCAGTGTTTCGTATAATGGGGTTTCCGGGTCATATCGATGGCAATAATAGAGGTCGACATAATCATGGCCGAGCCTTTGGAGGCTGGCGTTGCATTGTTCGATGATATGTTTGCGAGAGAGCCCCTGATCGTTTGGGCCTTCACCCATGGGGTTGAATACTTTCGTCGCGAGTACGTATGATTCGCGTGGATATTCCCGCAATGCCTCGCCGACGACCTTCTCTGCTTCCCCGCGTCGATAGACATTGGCGGTATCGAAAAAATTGATGCCGAGTCCGTAGGCTTTATGGATAGATTTAAGGGCTGCATCTTTTTCAACATAACCGCCATACGTGAGCCAACTTCCGAGGCTGATTTCACTGACTTTTACTCCGGTGTTTCCTAAATTGCGATATTCCAATTTTGGTCTCCTTCCTGTAAAAAAAGTCGATCCCTATCATTAATAATAGCATAAAAATGAGCTTTTCATCAGCGCGGGGGTTTTTAATTTGCTAGATAAAATCGGCGCGTTCCATGACAACTCGACACAATTTAGACATTCGTTTCCCGTCCCCACTTATGATAAAATACGAGGGATAACCATTGTACGGTTTTTGCAAGAAGGGTGCGTTGATGAAAGATGTCGGATAACAAACTTGTTCGGGGAACGATGTTGCTTACCGGGGCAACGTTTACTTCGAGATTCCTCGGGTTGATTTACATATTACCTTTTACAATGCTCGTCGGGCAGCAGGGGAATGCCCTTTATCAATATGGATACCTCCCTTATAGCATCTTATTAAGTTTGGCGACTCTCGGCGTGCCGATGGCTGTGTCCAAATTTGTCTCTAAATACAATGCGCTCGATGATTACGTGACGGGTCAACGCTTGTTCCGATCGGGTGTTATTTTTATGACGATCACGGGATTTATCGCGTTTTTGGTTTTGTTTATCATGGCCCCGACCGTTGCCGGTTGGGTGCTTCCCGCTGGGGATTCGTCCGGGAACAGCCATAGCGATGTTGTGTTTACGATCCGCATGGTTAGCATCGCCTTGTTGATCATGCCGGGAATGGCAGTGTTTAGAGGTTATTTTCAAGGTTTTCATTCCATGGGTCCAACTGCGGCGTCACAAGTGATTGAACAATTCGCCCGTATACTTTTTATTCTGGTGACGGCATATTTCGTTCTGCAAGTCTTCGGAGGATCTATAGGATTGGCCGTCGGTCTGGCAACATTCGGGGCATTCATCGGCGGATTGGGCTCGTTGCTTGTGCTTTTCTATTTTTGGAAGAAACGAAAAGCAGGAATTCAGAAGCAAATTAGAGAAAGTAAAAAGGACTATCAGCTGCCTCTTTCATCCATGTATAAAGAATTGATTGCTTACGCTTTGCCTTTATCGCTTGTTGGGCTTGCGATCCCTCTCTTTCAGGCGATTGATTTGTTTACTTTTAATGACGCAATGACCGAGGGCTACGGTGCAAATGCCGGACAAGCAGAAACGGCATTCGGTGCGTTTTCACGTACAACCCATGCATTAATCATGATCCCGGTAGCATTGGCGACAGCGATGTCGGTGAATCTTATTCCGTCCATTACGAAAGCCAATACAAACCGCGATTTGGAAAGCATGCACGGGCTTATCACAAAGTCCTTCCAAATCATTCTTTTTTTCACGATTCCGGCAGCATTTGGGTTGGCCATTTTAGCGATACCGGCATTTGCTTCCTTGTACGGGCTTGAAGATTTGGAAATCGGGGGCATGATTTTGAGTTACTATGCTCCTGCGGCAATCTTGTTTTCCATCTTCGCCGTTACGGCAGCAATTCTCCAAGGGATGAATCGGCAAAAATATGCTGTGATCGGGCTTTGTATTGGGCTTTTCTTTAAGCTTGTGCTCAATTATTGGTTGATCAGCAGTTTTGGGGCCGTTGGCGGTATAGTCGCTACCATCATTGGCTATACATTGGCGATTGGATTTAACATCTGGGCTGTTGGAAAATTTGCGGCTTACCAATATATGCAAATCGGAAAACATGCCGCGATCATTCTCGGTATAACGGCGGTGATGGCCGTGTCGGTATACATCGTTCGTGAAGGGGGCATGGTCGTGTTCGATACAACCGGGCAGTTCGGTTTTGTTGTCATTTTGGCATTTGGCGTATTGATTGGCGTCCTCCTATACTTTATTTTGAGCATTCGAGCCGGGGTGGCAGAAAAAGTGCTCGGCAATCGTTTTTCATTTACGAAACCGAGAAGGTAATCTTTGTTTTTAATCCAATCATGCCATGGTAAAATAAAGGGAGCAAAAACAGAAAGCGGGTGATTCGTATGGTTGAACGGTTAAAGTCTTTTGACTGGGTCTTGATTGCAACCGTCTTTGCATTAAGTGTGTTTGGCCTAATCATGGTGTATAGTGCAAGTTACCCGCTTTCTATGGATCTTTTCGATTCATCTACTTACTACATTATTCGCCAACTCATTTATTTTGGAATAGGGGTCATCGTTTTTGCGGTGCTCATGAATTTTCGCTACCATTATTTTAAAACGTTAAGTCCATATATCATTGTTGTATCCGTGATTTTGTTGCTTCTCGTTGTGTTTATCGGGATTGCCGAAAATGAAGCGACCCGTTGGATCAGTATTGGCGGGGTAAACATGCAACCTTCAGAGCTCGTGAAGCTCGGGGTGATTATTTACCTTGCCCAAGTGTATTCCCAAAAGCAAAAGTATATTGATCGTTTTGCAACTGGAGTGGCTCCCCCGTTAATTGTTGTCGTCGGTTTATTTACGCTCATCTTATTGCAACCTGACCTGGGGACGGCAGTGATGATTATACTTGTCGGCGGCGTCATCGTTTTTTTATCCGGCGCTCGCTTTCGGCATCTCGCTTTCCTCGGAACACTGTCAGCGGCTGTCGTTCTTTTTCTTGTGACACAGGCCGATTACCGCATGAACCGAATCCTTGCTTTTCGTGATCCCTTCGCATTTGACGACAGTTTCGGTTTGCAGCTTATTCAGTCCTACATATCCATTTCAAACGGTGGCATTACCGGAACGGGCTTTGGACAAAGTGTACAAAAGTTAGGGTATTTGCCGGAAGCCCATACCGATTTTATTTTAGCGATTATTGCCGAAGAAACAGGTTGGGTCGGGGTTGGCTTTGTCATTCTTTGCTTTTTGATCATTGGTTTTAGAGGTCTCATGATCGGGGTGCGTTGTAAGCATTTATTTGGTTCCTTGCTTGCTTACGGAATTGTTTTTCAGTTAATGTTTCAATTTATATTTAATGCCGGCGCGGTAAGTGGTCTATTGCCAATTACCGGTATTCCGCTTCCATTCGTCAGTTACGGAGGGACTTCCTTAATCGTGTCCCTCGCAAGTGCAGCCATTTTGGTAAACATATCCTTGCAAAATCAAAAGGATTACAATCACGCACAACCAAAAGAAGAACCGAATCAACAAGAGAAAAGCCTCGTTTTCAAGCGCAAATGGAACGAGATGTGACAGGAGGTGCGTTATATGTTGATCGTCGGTTATGGCACCCTGGCCCGTGCTATTATACAACGGGTATCCGCTAAAACGTATGCAAGCGTAGATATTTACAACCGAACAAAATCCGTCGTCGATTTGGACCCCGCTTGCAACTATGTGCCTCCCGAGAAATTTCATCGTTATGCGAGCGTGCTCGTTGCTTTGCCGGCAGCGGCATACGAGGACTTTTTCCGTCGTTGGGCCGGTTTTTTTCCTGAGGGCACTTGTTTCTATTATTGCGCGACGAAAATCATGCAAACAGAGATGCGTATGTATGTGGACAACAAACAATCGGCTACACCTTGTAAATTGGCGGGACACGCGGAAATATTGCGGCTAATGGGTGAAGGTGCGTTTGCATTCGAAAATGAAGAAAAGCGCACACAATTTGAACGCTGGTCCGACGGGGCATTTAAAACGGTCATCGCGAAAGAAGATCACGTCTTGGAAGGAAATCGTGTTGCTACAGAAGAAAGTTTGCGCGCACTTTTGACGATTGAACAAAAGCTGCAGCAAGCAGGCGTACCACAATCGTTAATCGAATCTGTGAACGCGAGTATCCCCGGCGGGATTGCGCAAGCCCATAAAAAAGGCACCCATGGACACTTTGCCAAAGAAATTTTGAAAAAATGGCAGGGAGACGATCACGATGGATGAACAATGGCGAATTGATAAGTGGCTGGCAGCTGCCGGCGTCGGTTCCCGTAAAGATGTAAAAAAGCTGTTGCGAAAAAAAGAGATACAAGTCAATGGTGCCACGATTACCGATGCAAGTGTGAAACTAAACGCGTACATAGATACGGTTACGATGAACGGGGAGGAAATCCATTACGATCCGGGGCCGATATATTTGATGATGAATAAACGAAAAGGGCGCGTGAGCGCTACGGCAGATGATCGACATCGGACTGTACTCGATGATATCGACCAAAAGGATAAAAGAAAAGAATTGTTCCCTGTGGGACGGCTGGATAAAGATACGACCGGCTTGCTTTTTTTAACGACTGACGGGGAATGGGCGCATCGTTTAACGGCTCCTCGTTTGGGCATTGAGAAAGAATATGAAGCATTGCTGGATGCGAGGCCACGCCCCGAAGAGCTTCAAGCGCTGCGGGAAGGTTTACAGCTGAATGATGGAACAGAAACGAAGCCCGCGAAGGTTTCCGAGGGGGCACGGGAAGAAGCTGAGTTTCGTCTGTTGATCACGGTTACGGAAGGGAAATACCATCAAGTGAAGCGAATGTTTGGAGCAATTGGACGCCAAGTGAACGCGCTTAAACGGGTGCGCATGAGTAACGTGCAATTGGATGAGCGTTTGGAAGCGGGGGAATACCGGCCCTTGACAGCCAATGAATTCGAAGCGATTGCTGAAGATATAGAAATATAGCAAGGTCGGCATCCGTGCCGATCTTGCTTAGTCATTATATTTCCTTACGTTATATTTCCAGGCTTGATCTTGATCCATCATTTTAATGGCTGCATAAACGGTGAGGAACTGGATGATGATGATCGGTATGCCCATAATTCCGGAAAGTACTTCCAGCGGGGCCAGTCCTCCGATGTTCATTAGTGATAAAGCAAGAACGGTAATGACGGCTGCCACTATGATTCTTACATTTTTCGGAGGCGCCTGTTTGCTCATATCCCGGCTCGTCGTGTAAGAAGCAATTGTATACGTTGTTGAATCGAGGGTGGTTACCATGAAAATCATAGCGATAATCACAAACACAGCGAGCACAATTGTCTCGAAAGGCATGGAAGATAAGATTACGGGGATGGCTGCTTCCGCGCCTTCTTCCTGTACAATATCCAATACTGGTACAGAGCCGGTGATGTGACTATGGACACTCAAGCCACCGAGAACTCCTGTTGCGACCAACGCGAGTGCCATTGGCGCCAATAAATAAGTCAAGATCATTTCCTTAATGGTTCTGCCCCGTGAAAGGACCGCCGCAAATAAACCGTGCAGCATCGCCCAGGTGGCGTTATAAGCAAACCAAAAAACAGTATGGCTTTCAATGTGGGTGCCGCCTTCCAATTCCATTGAATGGGTATAGAGGGAGAAATTTATATAATTAGAGAATAGATAACGGACCGAGTCTGTGAAAAAATCCATGATAAACAACCCTGGTCCTACGATGATGATAAATAATGCCAGTAGACCGGCGAGGTACATATTTAGCGTACTTAGCTTTTTAATCCCTTTTTCGATGCCGACGTAAGCACTGACGGAAAACATCGCCACCCAAATGATTGTGACAATCATCGTAAAAGGAAATGTGACTTCAATATTTAATAATTCGGCTAAATTGGAAGTAACGATCGGTGTTCCAAGTCCCAGGGTTACGGCTGCACCTGCAAGGATACTGACCATAAAAAGTGTATCCAGCACAATGCCGCCTAAACCGTCTGTGAAACGATCGCCGAAGATGACCCGGCAAGCTTCGGAAATGCGCATTTTCGGTTTTTTTCGCACATGTATGATATAAGCCATGGCGGGCGCTACCATAACAAAGACGGCAAATGTCTGGAAGCTCCATAAAAACATACTGTACGCGTTCCCCGCGAGGATCGCTTCCGAAGATCCCGGTTCAAGTCCAAAAGGAGGGTCGATTGCGACTTCGCTCCATTGAATGATCGCGGTTCGCATAATCGTTGCCCCGAGTCCCATGGCAACTAACATGGAAGCATATGCAAATAATGAAAATCTCGGTTTTTCCATCGGATCGCCCAAGGCAACTTGCCCGTATTTGGAAAAGGATAAGTATAAACCGATAACTAAAATGATCAGGGCATACCATAAATATCCCCATTTGAACGTGTCCACGATTGTATTAAATATGGAATCCAATAATGCCATCGATTCATCGGTATACATGGCAAAAAGGATGCTGACGCCCAAAATGATTATTATTGACGGTGTGAAAATGTTAAAATCTATGATCGTTTGTTTTCGCCTTTGTCTGTTCATTTCTTTCAGAAACCCCCAGTATTAGAATGAACGATCTTCTAATTCATAGACGCCTCCTTGAAGATATCCCGTATAATGCAGAGGTACCCTGATGATTTTCGTTTTAAACTGGTTCCTGCCATAGTGCTACACGATCACCGACAAAAAAATCCAGCCGTAAAACACGGCTGGTGAGTTGCTTTTAATTCCGTTGGTAAACATCTGTCATTCCGGATGTAAGACACCGGATGCCGGAGAATTCCTTTCATGCATCTGACCTCTGACTTCTGATTTTCTGTTATCTGGATGTCATGACGCCTGTGTTTTTTTTCTTTTCGCAATCCATTTGCCACGGCTGGGGCTATGGACGAGATTGTTATATTCCAGTACGTTGAGGTCGCGCTGGATTGTACGTTGAGTAGTGCCGAATTCATCAACCAGTTCTTGCGTTGTCACCGTTCTTCCTTCTTTACTCATAAACAAGTAAATCGACTTAATGCGGGTGAGCATGCGGTCGGTTGAAGATTGCAAGTAACCACTTCCTCAGGTAGTGTTGGAATCGGGAAACATGCCCTCTGTCTATCTTTGGACCGGCACGGGATTTCCCCGCGCCACTTCCCTGTATTTTTTCTATTATACAACAGAAAGAAAAGCACCGTAAAGAAAAAAGTGTGTGAAAATTTGCGCTAAGGCACTACGCTCTACTGATCAAACAAATCCGTAGATAAATACCGCTCACCGGTATCACAGGCGATTGCTACGACAATTTCTCCGGGTTGGAATTGCTTGGCGAGTTCGAGCGCTGCAAAGCAAGCTGCGCCTGACGACGGCCCCACGAGGATGCCTTCTTTACGGGCAAGGGCATGGACGGTTTCGTAGGCATGTTCGTCGTTGATCGCATCGATGCGGTCATAGATTTTCTCATTTAAGATTGGCGGCACGAACCCCGGGGAAGTGCCAACAAGCTTATGTGGTCCCGGCTTTCCGCCGGACAGTACGGGAGAACCTTTTGGTTCGACAACATGAATGGCGAGATCCGAATAATAGGATCGTAACGTTTCCCCTGTTCCGGTGATCGTTCCCCCGGTTCCGGAAGCAGCCACAAATCCCTTTAGCGGACGGCCGATCGTGTCCACGGCTTCTTTAATTTCCAGCGCTGTAGATGTCCGGTGGGCATCGGGATTTGCCTCATTTTCGAATTGCATCGGGATAAAACTGTTCGGGATTTCTTTCGCCAATTCATGGGCTTTCTCAATCGCTCCCGGCATCTTTTTGTCTCCGGGCGTTAAGGCAACTTTAGCGCCGTAGGCTTTAAGAATATTGATGCGCTCAAGCGACATCGTATCCGGCATTGTTAAAATGCAAGCATATCCTTTAGCGGCGGCATTCATCGCGAGTCCAATGCCTGTATTGCCGGATGTCGGCTCAATAATGGTTGAATCGTCATTCAACTTGCCGCTTTCCTCCGCTTGCACAATCATTTCACGCGCAGCCCTGTCTTTAACGCTTCCGCTCGGATTTTGAAATTCCAGTTTTAAGTAAACATCTGCCCCGCGGTGATCCGGTATTTGATTTAAACGCACCAAAGGTGTGTCGCCGACGAGCGCTGAGACATTTGTATAAACAGACAACGTGTTCATCTCCAATTCATTATGTTTCATGCTCATTATGCCATGTTAAATGTAGCAAATTTGCGTTATGATAATACTATAACATATGGAGGTATATGTGATGGAAGGTCAACACTCGCATTATTTCTTGGCGCTTTCCGTACCGGAGCATGTGCGGCGAGCCATCCATGAGCTGACCAAGTTACATGAATTGCAATCTTTTACATCTATTACCCACAGTCGTGACTATCATATGACGCTCTTTTTTCTTGGGGAAGTTGCTGATGAAAAACTGGAACTCCTATTTGAAAGGTTGCCGGCGTTGGTGCAGCAAATCTCTGCTTTCGATGTGCAATTACATCAGGCCGGGGTTTTTGGCAAGGAGGAACGGCCGCGAGTGTTATTCGCCGGTGTCAAGAGAAGTGAGCCGTTGCTTGATCTTCATTCCGTAGTGACGAAAGGGTGTGTTGAGGCAGGTTTTAATAAAGAGAAACGATCGTTTCGTCCGCATATTACAATCGCTAAACGCGGAAAACATGAAGAACCATTTCCAATGCAAAAAGTCATGAATGAAACGAAACATTGGAAGGACGAGCAGTGGCGAGTAGAAGAAGTCGGATTATATGCTGTGCGTTTGGGTCAGTTGCCCCGGTATCAATTAAAGGCCAGGTTTCCGTTAAGCACATCATCTTAACCAACAAGAATGGCAAATGAAGTAGGGATAATAAATGAATGTATGGTTGTTGGCCTTGTTGGCGGTAGGGGCCGCCATTATGATCGGAATAACACTCGCGATCGCCAGAAACCCCGATGATAAAAATTATAGCAACGAATCAAGTTTTCGTTTGTTAACCGTTATGTATATCGTTGTCGTTCCAGCTACCTTAGTCATTATTGGGGCCGTTCTTTTATTCATTTTATAAAAGCAAAACGAGCAATAAAAAAAGAATGAGGAGAGGGTGGGGCATATGGCCCATCTTGTGAAATTGGAAGATTATATATCCCGATACGAAAGTGATATTCACCAATATCCGAGTCAGTTTATCCGTTTAAAACGAGAGCGATGGAAACGGCTGCACCGTTTATGGGCAAAAGCCAATCAACAGGTCGGCAATGGTCTTATCGTCGAAGAAGATTGGTTTGCGGAAGAAAATAAAACCGTTTTGCAACAAGCTTTGCAAAAATTGAACGGCATCCATAAAAAGGGAACGAGGGAGACTGTCAAAACAAACACCGGTCTTGATGCTGACTACGAGCATCTTATCGGGAAAAGCCGTGAGTCATTGCATGACTTTTTTTATTATGAATTGCTTCAATCCCAGCTGCGGTGGGCCTCTTCCTCATCCTCGGAAGTGTCTGTGGCGGATAGCAAATATCGTTACGACAGTCGTTTGCGGGATATTTTACGGTTGCTCCCGGATAATTACATGATCTTTTATTATCCTATTTTCAAAATACAGCAAGCGGATATTCAATTGGATGTTCTCTTGCTTTCTCCTTCCGAACTTTATTGTGTAACATACGTTGAAGCTCCGGCAAATACGTTATTCGAAATGAGCTCCCAACGGTTTTGGCGAGAATTTCGATCGAAAACAGAACATAAACGTTTGAATCCATTATTGTCCGTGAAAAGAATGGAAGATGTTGTTCGTTCTATTTTTCAGCATAAAGGCATCGATTTCGCGGTTAAAAAAGCGGTGCTTATGCCTGATGCCCTTGTAGATGACATCGATTTTGCCGGTAACGTTGAAATGGTTGACCATCGGCACTATAAACAATGGATGGACAAAATAAGCAAACACGTTTCTCCCATGAAAAAAGAACAGTTCCATGCGGCGGAGGCATTACTCGGCAAATGCAAAATACGAAGTTTTTTGAGGTCGAAAAGAGTTGTTGAAGCAAGCGTAAAGGAAGAGCAATAACGCACATATGTGTCACATTGACGGTCTATGTGCCGTCTGCTATGATATACCAAGATTAAGAGAGACGTGAGTATAGCTGTATGGATGATGCTGCTATTAGGTGCACATATGTCTTGCGTATAGGTGCGCCTCATTTTTATTGGACTGTCTGCTATTCGTTCATGAGCTGATTTGTGGATCGCTCAAATATGATAAAGGATATCTATCCCCATGGAATTTTTGGATACTCACAAAAAGGGAAAACGAAAAAAATGGTTAGAGAACCTTTTGGGAAGAGATTGGGAATTGGAAACAGCAGGTGGATCCACCGGTGAAGCCTTTTCAGCCAAAGATGGCGAGCAAAAGCTGTTTCTGAAATGCAATTCTTCCCCTTTTTTAGCTGTGCTTTCCGCAGAGGGAATCGTTCCGAAACTGCTATGGACGAAACGGATCGCCAACGGAGATGTGATTACTGCCCAAAGGTGGGTAAATGGGCGAAAACTGAAACCGATGGAGATGAAACAGCCCGAGGTAGCGGCACTTTTAGGGCGGATTCATCGATCGACGGAACTGCTTGATATGCTAAAACGCATTGAAGCAGAAGTGATGACACCGGAGGTGTTATTACAGAGGCTTTGTACATATTCGTTACATGCAGACCAACAATCGCCTATTCTATTTAAGGCATTTGAGTTCTTAAAAGCGAGAAAATCAGCCGTGTACTACGATAATTTTGTCGTTTGCCATTGTGATATGAATCATAACAACTGGATCATGGATGAAGAAGAAGGGCTGTTTCTCGTGGATTGGGACGGGGCTTCCGTTGCTGATCCGGCGTTGGATTTAAGCATTCTTCTTTATTGGTATGTTCCGAAACAAGAATGGCATGAATGGTTGGAAGCATACGAGCTTGATTTGAATGATCAACTTCTCGGAAGAATGCATTGGTATATCATCTGGCATACCCTTGAGTGGATGTTAAGCAAGGGAATCTATGAAGATAGCGGGCATGTGCAAGTATGGCTCCGTTATTTAAATGGTTTAGTTGAAGATGATGAACGGCGTATCGCACGTTTGGAGGATTAAAATGAGATTGAGAAAGCGGCCGGGTGCACTTGAGGTGCTGCGTGAGCGGCCGGAAATTGTGCCGCAAAAACCGGAAAACATGCGTGGGCACTGGACCGTGGACGAACCGCTTCATGTCGAGCTAGGAACAGGTAAGGGGCTCTTCTTGGCGTTGATGGCTGAAAAATACCCTTCCATTTCTTTTATTGGGATGGAAAAAATGGAAAGTGTGTTGTCTTTTGCGGCCGAACGGATGGAACAGCAGAATAATGTACGTTTAATACATGGGAATGTCGCCGATATGCAGGATTATTTTGCTAAAGGAGAAGTGAACCGTATTTATTTAAATTTCACTGATCCGTGGCCGAAAAAGCGCCATGAAAAACGGCGGCTGACGTTTCCGGCTTTTTTAAATTTGTATAAAGAGGTGTTGTCCCCGCGCGGAGACATTCATCTGAAAACGGACAATGAAGATTTTTTCACTTACTCTTTGGAACAGTTTTCCGGGAGTGGCTATTGCCTTAAAAATCTGACCCTCGATCTCCATGCGCATGAACCTGAGGAGAATGTGCGCACGGAATATGAACAAAAATTTGCGGAACGGCAGCAGCGGATTTTTCGGGCAGAGGCTTACCTCCCGGAATGAGTTCGTAGTTTATGGTTTAAACGTTCATAGAAAAGACGGGACGCCATGCGCCCCGTCTTTTCTATTCACTGCGTGCCCAATTCCAGAATTGTGCCTGTTTTTGCGTCCACTACGAAATCCATTTGTTTCGTTTGGCCGTCTTCATTGCTGGAGATTCCGCCACGATAAACGTCGTAGTCGACGTGGTTTTTTTCATAGTGTTCCGGGTTCATGTGAATCCAGGAACCATTCACGGGGATGCGGGGCTGTACATTTGATTTCACCTGTTTGAGTGCTTTTTCGGGAGAGACGTCTTTTTGGGCGCAGGCTTCTTTTACTGCATAGCCTGCAGCAAAACCGACAGCAGTGCCGATTAGCAAATCTGTGATTTTCATCCTATTCACTCCGTTCCGTATAGCTTTGTGATAAGCCTCTTAATTATAAATCGCTATCCCCAGTATAGCGGATATGCATCAATTGTCCAATTGTCAGGTTAGTGATAATGTAGTATTTAACCGTGGTATTTGCAGGGAGGGAAAAACATATGGACAAACAAACGAAAGATATGTTTCGCACGTTGACGGAAATGCCGGGACCTCCGGGGCATGAACATCAGGTGCGGGCTTACGTAAAAAAAGCGCTTGGCCAATATGCAGATGAAATTGTTCAAGATAAATTAGGCAGTGTTTTCGGTGTTAAAAATGGACAGCCGGGAGATCCGAAAGTGATGGTTGCCGGACACATGGATGAGGTCGGGTTTATGGTTACATCGGTGAATAAAAAAGGATTGATTAAATTTCAACCGCTCGGGGGCTGGTGGAGTCAGGTGCTGCTCGCCCAACAAGTGACAGTAATAACAGACAATGGACCGATCCCCGGGGTTATCGGCTCAACACCTCCGCACCTTCTTAGTGAGCAAGTTCGGAAGAAGCCGATGGCGATGGACAAAATGTACATTGACATCGGCGCCGACGATCATGAGGACGCAGAACGGCTCGGCGTTCGCCCGGGTGCTCCGATTGTGCCCATTTGTTCTTTTACGCCGATGGCGAATGAGAAAAAAATAATGGCAAAAGCTTGGGATAACCGCTATGGTGTCGGGCTATCGATTGAATTGCTCAAAGAAGTGGAAAACGAGGAGCTTCCGAATACGTTGTATTCAGGTGCCACTGTGCAAGAAGAAGTGGGCTTGCGCGGGGCGCAAACGGCGGCAAACATGATTCAACCGGATATTTTCTTCGCCGTGGACGCGAGCCCGGCGAACGATACTACCGTTCAAAAAGGAGAATTCGGGCAAATTGGAAAAGGGGCGTTGCTACGCATTTATGACGGGACGATGATTACCCATCGAGGCATGCGTGACTTTGTGCTTGACACTGCCGAAAGCGGAGATATTCCTTATCAATATTTTGTCTCTCCCGGAGGTACGGACGCGGGCAGGGTTCATACATCAGGGGACGGAGTACCTTCCGCGGTCGTCGGTGTTTGCGCCCGTTATATTCATACCGGCGCATCGATTTTGCATGTGGACGATTACGCTGCGGCAAAAGAACTAATGACATCACTTGTGCGTAAAACCGATCGCACTACGGTAGAGAGCATTTATTCACAGGCATAATAAATGGGCATGCGCCAATGCCGAGCAAAGGTCGCCATCAGTCATGGCCACAAAAATGCCAATCATACTTTTGCGCAAAAGTATGATTGGCAGCCTTATCGCATAGGGTTTTCTAAAAAATATAAGCGAGCGCTTCGATGGCCTGGTCGAGATCATTGACGACAACTTGCGCTTGGTTAGCCATTTCTTTGGATGGGTGATGGAGCGATTCAGGGCGAACCAATATAAGCGGTTTGTTTAATGCAGTTGCCGTTCCCACGTCCATGGCTGCATTCCATTGTTTGTATTGGTCCCCGAATAAGGCCAGCACGACATCGGCTTTTTGCATGAGCACGTTGGTTCGCAAGTTATTAAACGCGGAAGCAGCTTCGTCTTTAAAAATGGCATTTGGTTGCTCGCCGAGAATCTCTTCGCCAATATTGTCGGATCGATCATGGTTGGTCATCGGTTCGAAAAAACGGACGGGAAGATCTTTCTCCGTTGCTTTTTGTTTGACCGTATCTCTCCAGTCGTCATGAATTTGTCCGGCTAAGTAAACATTAAGTTCCATAAATGCACACACACCCCTTTTAAAAATGGATTTGCCTTAAAATTAAGTTTGACCTCATTTAAGTGTAGCTTCTCATTTTTTATAAAGCAAACATAGCCATTTAAAAGGAGCATAATCACGATGCGTGTTTTTCTGAAGAAGAAAGGGATCGAACTGTCATGGCGTACATACCTGATAACAGCGTTAAGCTACATGGCGTTAGGACTGTTTTCGTCGCTGATTGTTGGTCTGATTATACAAACGGCCGGTGAGCAAATCCCCGCCCATCTATTTATCGGCGGCTTTCTTGCAGACATGGGTAGCCTTGCCATGAGCCTCTTGGGACCGGCGATTGGCGTTGCTGTTGCTTATGCGCTTAAAGCGCCGCCCCTCGTTATGTTTTCGGCGGTTGCAAGCGGGGCTGCCGGAGAAGAGTTGGGTGGACCGGCAGGGGCGTTTATCGCGGTTTTAATTTCTGTGGAATGTGGAAAATTAATTTCAAAAGAAACGCGATTTGACATTCTTTTAACGCCTTTTGTTACGATAGCTACAGGTTTTGTATTGGCATCAACGGTTGGTCCGGCGATCGGAAACGGATTGGAAGCTTTTGGATCCGTGATTAACTGGGCAACTGAACAAGAACCTCTGACGATGAGCATCTTGGTTTCCGCCTTGATGGGACTGGCACTCACGTTCCCGATTTCCAGTGCGGCGATCGCGATCATGTTAGGGCTTGATGGATTGGCAGCCGGAGCCGCGACGGTCGGTTGCTGTGCACAGATGGTGGGTTTTGCCGTAAGCAGTTTCCGCGAGAATCGGTGGGGAGGGCTTGTATCGCTTGGCATCGGGACATCGATGTTGCAAGTGCCCAACATGGTGCGAAACCCATGGATTGTCGTTCCTCCAACGCTCGCCGGCATGATGCTTGCACCTATCGCGGTTATCTTTTTCAATATGGAGAGCAATGCGGAAGGTGCCGGAATGGGCACAAGCGGCTTTGTCGGCCAGATCATGACCTTTTCAACGATGGGCTTTACCATGCAAGTCTTTATTCTTATACTGGTGTTTCACATTGTGCTGCCTGGTGTGCTGACGTATGTAATCGATCGGGGACTAAGAAAAAGCGGCCGTATTAAAGATGGGGATATGACCATTGACCAAGGATGAAGAATAAAAAGGAGGACGTGTCACAATGGAAAATGTAGAAACGAAAGAAGCGTTTAAAGAAGCAATACAGAGCGAAAGGGTCGTCGTCATGTTTAGTGCCGACTGGTGTCCCGATTGCCGCGTGATTGAACCGGCTCTCCCGAGTATTGAAGCGGATTATCCGGAAGTGGAATTTGTCCATGCAGATCGGGAACAACTGTTGGATGTATGCCAGGATTATGATATTTTCGGAATTCCGAGCTTCGTAGGTTTTAAAAACGGAAAAGAAATCGATCGTTTTGCGGATAAAAACCGGAAAAGCGAGGAAGAAGTTACAGCTTTTCTTGATCGCTATTTGTCCCGAGGGTAAACGTGAAAAACGAATGTGTAAGGAGACATAACCGATGGAAAAAAAATCCAAAGTGTTGCAACGCATCGAACAGGAGTTTTCAGAGCACAAAATAGATGTGGACGAAGAATCCCGACAAGTGCGCATCGAGCATGAAGAATTTGGAACAGGATTGACGCTTGACCTCCCTCGTTTGGAAACGAAATTTGAAAATAAAGGGGAGGAAGGATTTCAAGAAACGGCCGCTTACATTCAAGAAACATTTGCAGCCATGAAAAAACAAAAATCATTGTCAGGCAGCGAGCAAATGATCTACCCGGTGATTCGCTCCACATCTTTTCCTACCGAGACGGAAGATGGAAAGGAATTAATTGTGGAAGCCCATACTGCTGAGACACGAATTTATTATGCCCTGGACCAAGGGAAGACGTATGCGTTGATCGACCGGAAAATGTTGGACCGTGAGGGCATGAGTGAGCAAAAAATGAAAGAAGCGGCCCGTTTTAACATTCGCTCTCTTTCCATTCCGACCAGGGCGGATGATGTTGCCGGGAATCGCTTTTATTTCGTGAATACGAATGACGGATATGATGCAAGCAGGATATTAAATGACGCTTGGGTGAAAGAGATGGCCGAGAGTATTAACGGAGAACTAGCCCTTGCCGTTCCTCATCAGGATGTTTTTATTCTCGCCGATATTCAAAATGAACAAGGATACGATGTGCTCGCACAAATGACGTTTAAATTTTTCGGCGAAGGACGAATGCCAATCACGGCACTCCCATTCATTTATGAGGAAGGAAAGATTGAACCGATATTTATCTTGGCACGAAAAAAACCAAAAGAATAAAAGCAACTACATTCAAGACAAAAGCCATGGGATAGATTCCTGTGGTTTTTTTCTTGAATAAAGAATTTCTTGCGCAACCTTGGTGTTTGTTGCAAGCTTCTGTACAATGGAAAGGCAAGGTCCAAAAAAATGGAATGGGTGATTGCTGATGTCCAGCAAGTGGAGCAATATCCTCGAAAAGCTCAACCGTTACTTTTTCGGCGAGCAATCAGATGATGACCGAGAAGAACAGGTTCAATATAGAAAAAAGAAACAACAACGGCACACGGTAAGTGCTGGACGGGCGCCAGGCGCTAAGGTCGTACATAGATATCCAAAAGGAGGGAATTTTCGATTTCCAATAGATGTAGAAGAGCCGCCCGCACGCCGTCAATCTCATAAGCCGCGGGAAACCGTGAGTGCTAAGCCGAGAAACAACACTTCGGAACCGGACCAAAAGGATAAAAAGAAAGAATACTTCACAAATACGAATTTTGCATTGACGCACATTCCCTCTCCCGTGCACGGCTATCAAAAGCAGCCAAAAATGCGAGACGCTTTGCCAAAACAGGAGACAGTAACGGGAGAAGCGGAAATTACGGCGACAGAACAGGCAAGCCCTCAGCCGTCAGAGAATGATGATTCAAGGATCGACGACGATAAAAAGGAGAAGGAAACAGCTAAACATTTCCCGTCGGTTGAACATGACTTGAACTTGCGGGGAGTATCCGAACGGTCGAAACAACGGTCAGACAAATCCCCAACGCCTAGCCCGAGCATTTCAAACGATGTTTCCGAACCGTCCAAAGAACGGCGCAAACAAGAAGTGCCAAACCGTTCGGCTAAGCAAACGAAAACGACAAACCGAAAAACGACGAAACCGTCGGGAGATGTCAGCAATGTCATTATGACACCGGTGGACCGTTATCATTATGAGAAAAGGAAAGGAGAGAAAAAAGAAAGCAATCCTCCCGCAAAACCGGCAGTTACCAATCAAGGCTATGACTCGCCTCCACTCACGCTATTAACACCGCCAAAGCAGGCATCCGGTGTGGATGAAATGAAGCTACAGGGACAACGAGAGCAACTGGAAGCAACCTTACACCAATTTCAGGTGAAGGCGGCAGTAACTAATGTTACGGAAGGCCCTTCGATTGTTCGCTTTGAAGTACAGCCGGCTCCGGGTGTGAAAGTAAGCAAAGTAACGAATCTCAGTGACGATTTAAAATTGGCGATGGCGGCTACGGACTTGCGGATGGAAGCGCCGATACCCGGAAAAAACGCCATCGGAATTGAGGTCCCTAAGGAAAATCGCGAACCGGTCGCTTTACGCGAGTTATTCGAAAAAGAAGCGTTTCGAAGTCATAAAAGCCCGCTTGCAGTCGCATTGGGGCTTGATATCACCGGTCGTCCCATTATAATGGATCTGAACAGCATGCCTCATGGATTGATCGCGGGCGCTACAGGTTCAGGGAAAAGTGTCTGCATTAACTCGATTCTCATCAGCTTGTTATACAAGGCAGACCCTGAAGAAGTAAAGCTGTTGCTTATCGATCCAAAAGTCGTTGAGCTTGCCTTTTACAAAGATATTCCGCATCTTGCCGCACCGGTCGTTACTGATCCGAAAGAAGCAACGATGACGTTGAAATGGAGCGTAGCGGAAATGGAGAGACGTTACCAACTATTCGCGGAGGCAGGAGTTAGGGACATTAAAGGGTATAATCAAAAAGCAGATGAGAAGCTTTCTTATCTCGTGATCGTTATTGACGAGTTGGCTGATCTTATGATGGTCGCACCCCAAGATGTAGAGACGTCGATCAGCCGCATTGCCCAAAAAGCAAGAGCTTGTGGGATTCACCTACTCGTGGCTACACAGCGCCCATCCGTAGACGTCATTACTGGTTTAATCAAAGCCAATATTCCGACGCGCATTGCTTTTGCGGTTTCCTCTGCGGTAGACTCCAGGACGATATTGGACACGGGAGGAGCAGAGCGTTTAATCGGAAAAGGGGATATGCTGTTAAGCGAAAATGGAGCTTCGAAGCTTGTCCGCTTGCAAGGCACGTTTGTGTCGGATCAAGAAATCGATGAAGTCGCAGCTTATTTGCGTCAGCAACGAACGCCAGCGTATTTGTTTACAAAAAATGATGTTGTGAAGCATGAATCACGTTCTGACGATGATGATTTATTGGAAGATGCTTCGCATTTCGTTATCCAGCAGGGGAGCGCGTCTACATCGCTTATTCAGCGGCAATTTCACATTGGCTATAACCGCGCTGCCCGTCTGATGGACATGATGGAGACAAAAGGCATTGTTTCCGCAGCGGCCGGAACGAAACCTCGTGACGTACTCGTGGATGACGAGCAACTTGCCGATCTATTAAAAAATGATCATTGACGCTTCACTTGTGAAAAAGCGCACGATCTAATAAGATAACTGTAATAAGATAAATGTGCGAGGAGCCGGACATGAAAGAAATCGATTTAAAATTACAAGGGAAGTTGAAACGCCTCACAAACAACACATTTAAATTTGATAGACGTGTCGGCGAAGGTTGGTTTTCTGCCGTTTATTTTTTAAAAACGAAAGAAATTATAAAGAAACATAAACCCGACGATATTGTGACCATGCAATTTTTTCAAAAGAAGCATGCTGTATTATGTGGGACAGATGAGGTAATCGCGCTCGTGCAGACGTTTGCCGATCATCCGGAAGAATTGGAGATTCGCTCATTGCAAGACGGCGACAAAATCGAACCTTATGAAACGGTACTGACGATTACGGGGCCCTATCAACATTTTGGCTATTTAGAAGGGGTCATTGATGGTATTTTTGCGCGCCGTACTTCCGTTGCTACCAATGTGTATGAAGTCGTCAAGGCGGCCCGTAGTTCAGGTAAGCAAAAGCCGGTTATTTTTATGGGGGATCGCGATGATCATTTCACCCAACAGGCCGGCGATGGGTACGCAGCGTTTATTGGGGGATCGCAAGCCCAATCCACCCATGCCATGAATGAATGGTGGGGGAGGGAAGGGATGGGGACGATGCCCCACGCCCTCATTCAAATGTTCCATGGCGACCTTGTGGCTGCCAGCTATGCGTATCGGGATATGTATCCCAATGATCGTTTAATGGCGCTTGTGGATTATAACAATGATGTGATCATGGATTCATTGCGAGTTGCCCGTGAATTCACAGACATGCTTGATTCTGTGCGGGTGGATACATCAGGCAGTATGGTTGACCAATACTTTTTTAGAAATTCGCATGAGATGGGAGACTTTGATCCAACCGGAGTGAACGCGCCTTTAATCTTTGCGTTGCGGAAAGCTCTGGATGCGGAAGGTTTTCATGATGTCAAAATTACCGTTAGCGGTGGCTTCACCGCCGAAAGAATCCAGGCGTATGAAGATGAAAATGTGCCTGTGGATTCATACGGCGTTGGTAGCAGTCTATTGGAGAAGACAATTGGCTTTACGGGAGATAATGTGATTTTGAATGGCCATCATGAAGCGAAGGCGGGCCGAAAACTTCGGGAAAATCCCAAATTGGAGCGGATCGATTATTCGTGAGCGGCAAGCTTAGCGCTTGCCACCGGGATAAATGAATCATTGTAAGACAATCTCTATTTTTGGTTTTTCGCATACCATAGCGTAAGCATGTGAATGGAAAGGTTACACCCCTTGGGGAAACGGGAGAATGAGTAAGAACATTGAACTGCATGAAGGGAAAGGAACAAAACGTTCTAGACGTGGGTGTTGATACACTTTGTTCTCTCTATCGTTTTTGGTATAATAAAGTGAAGCTTCCATCAGAGGGGCTTTTCCTCTGAGGATTTTAAGGGACGCTGGCTTAAGTTCGCCACCTCCAGTGGCAACGTCGGCGTTAGCACCTGGATAAAAAAACGTGCAGTTAAATAGGGGTTGCTGAATAACGGAAAAAGACTGGCACATAAGCATTTTCCGTTGCTGTTGTCAAAGCTGGATGCAAGGAAATCCATCTATAAACAAAAAACCCTTGCGCTTCTGGCAACGTACGGAGGGACGGTGCTGCAATGGCGAGCCTCCAGCGGAAAAACGGACGCGTCAAGCCCCCGCAGCGCCGGTTTTGCGCGAGGAGGCTTGACCGTTCGTCCGCGGAAAGCGAAGCCATGGAAGCGGCATCCCGGCTTCAGCTGATAGCTGCAAGTTGTTCAGCAATCACTTAAATAGATACATGGCAGTTGCCCCGGAAACAAGCTTGTGAAGGGCAATTCAGATTTGGAGGTCCCCGGGTATGACTAGTTACCACTTGATTGGCATAAAAGGATCGGGAATGAGTGCGTTGGCTCAAGTTCTTCATGATATGGATGAGACCGTGCAAGGATCCGATGTAGATAAATTTTTCTTCACACAAAACCCTTTAGAAAAGCGAGGCATTCCGATATACGCGTTCCACAAGCAAAATGTAAACCGTGAACATACCATCGTAGCTTCGGCGGCTTACAATGACGATAATGAAGAAATCGCGGAAGCAAATACACAAGGTCTATCCGTTAAAGCTTATCCGACTTTTTTGGGTGAGTTGGCCTCTCGGTTCACTTCCATTGCCGTTACCGGAACGCATGGGAAAACATCAACGACGGGCTTGCTTTCCCATGTGCTTGGTTCTTACCGACCGACGTCCTATCTGATCGGTGATGGCACTGGAAAAGGTGAGAAAAACAGTTCATTTTTCGTTTTTGAAGCATGTGAATACCGACGGCATTTTCTTAACTATCGCCCGGATTACGCGATCATAACAAACATTGATTATGATCACCCCGATTACTTTCAAGACATTAATGATGTCGTCGATGCTTTTGATGAGATGGCCGCTCAAGTAAACAAAGCCATCATTGCCTGTGGAGATGATGAGTATTTACAAACCCTCAATGCCCCGGTACCCATCGTTTATTACGGCATCGATGGCAACCATGATTTCACGGCAAAGAATATTCAAAGCGAGGAAGGCGGCACGAATTTTGATGTGATGATCAGAGGGGATTATTTCGAAACGTTCACGATTCCCGGCCATGGCGACCATAACGTCTTAAATGCGCTCGCGGTCATCGCGCTCTGTCATTACGAAGAGATGCCGACTGAAACAATGAAAAAACGTTTGGCGGACTTCCCCGGGGTAAAAAGGCGCTTCACCGAGAAAAAATGGGGTTCACAGTTGCTTATCGATGATTATGCACATCACCCGACGGAGATTAAAGCGACCATTGAAGCAGCCAGATCGAAATTTCCGGATCGTGAAATCGTAGCTGTATTTCAGCCGCACACATTTACGAGAACCGTTACATTTATTCAGGAATTTGCGGATGTGTTGAGACTGGCCGATGTTGTCTATTTGTGCGATATTTTCGGCTCTACGAGAGAAGAGCGAGGGCAAACGACGATTGAAGATTTATTGAACTTAATTCCCGAGGCTCAATTAATGCAAATGACCGATGTCGATATGCTCGCAAACCATAATGATAGTGTGTTACTGTTTATGGGAGCAGGCGATATTCAAAAGTACCAAAGCGCATACGAAGAATTTTCTTCATCCAAAGCATGATCTTTTTTTCACGAGGGGGGTGTGACAGGAGGATCTGTCACTCCATATAATTGGACAAGGCGTTTGAAATCACTCGTTCAAGGGAAAGGTAGGAACAACTTAGGAGGAGGTGAATGCTTGCATGACGATTGTGTATATAAGTGTTGCGGTTGTTGCCGTTGCGATCGTAGTCCTTATTATTTATATTATACAAACACTTAAGTCGGCACAGGGGGTGGTGAAACAGTTGGGTAATACAGCTGACGCTGTAGAAAAACAACTGCAAGGGATTACGTCTGAGACTGAAGATCTCGTCAAAACGACAAACCGTCTGGCGGAAGATTTTGAATCGAAATCAGAATCATTGGAGGGGTTGTTTGCAACGGCTGAAGATCTTGGCAAAACAACCGAGCAAGTTTCAGAGTCCATTCAACATATGTCACGAACCGTCTCACAAGAAACGGATCGTAATGCAGAACAGGTAGCGCAAGTGGTTCAATGGGGGAGTGCATGCATTGACCTCTACGACAAGTGGAAAAACCGCAGAAACAAAGAGAACAACTCTTAAATGATTACTTACAGGAGGAATTAAAATGGGAGACATGAATACGAAAGATTTATTAATAGGAACATTTATCGGAGGAATTGTAGGAGCAACGACAGCACTGCTGCTTGCGCCAAAATCCGGGAAGGAACTAAGAGGAGACATCAGCGAAGGGGCCGTAACCGCGAAAGATAAAACGTATGAAATCACGAATACTGCCTATGAAAAAGGCAGTGATTTTGCAAGTTCCGCGATTGACAAAACGCAAAATGTGGCCAAAACCGTCTCGGACCAATCAAACCAAGTCGTTGGCCGTATTAAAGATGCTGCCGGACAAATTAAAAGTGATATCAATGATGCGCAAAAATCGGCGGAAGAGCTCGCAGATGACCTGTCCAATGAGGTGGAATCTGCAGGAGAAAACATTGGAGACTCGGTGAAAAAAGAGGCTGAAGACTTGAAAAAAGAAGACGGGGACCGTTCGTAAACTCATTCATCTTTATGGGAGGGAAGAGTGTGAAAAAAATCAGCGAACAAAAACAATTGTTTGATGCTATTGAGGAAAACAGAGAGATTTTGTTATTTAAAAATAGTACAACTTGTCCTATAAGTTCCAATGCTTTTGATGAATTTAAAGCATTTGCCACGGAGCACCCTGAGGTGCCGGTGTATTATTTAAATGTTCAAGAAGCCCGCCCTTATCGGAATATGTAGCTACGTATTGGGCGATTAAGCATGAATCACCGCAAGCGTTGCTGCTAACTGCCAATGAAGCAAAATGGCACACATCCCATAGTGACATCACGGAACAAACCCTTGAAAAAACGATATTGTAAAGCCAGTAACCCTCGCGACGCCGAGGGTTTTTTGCATAAGTTGGCGAAAGCTTTTGCCATAAAAACTTGGTGAAAAGCCAAGTTTTTTAAGATTAGAAGTGATAAAGGTAGCTGTTTTAAAGGGAAATAATACTTTAACACTTAAAAGCGTTTAAGAAATAAAGAAAAACATCGTGACATCCTGCAGATAATAAGTTATAATGGCTTTTAAAACCATACAGTGGGAAGCGAAGAGGAGTGGATTTTCGGTGAGCAACGAGGAATTGGAGCAACTGCGCGCTTCTTTGGATGATAAAAACATGGAAATATTAAAGTTAATTAACGAACGCGCAGAAATCGTACAAAAAATTGGCGGGGTAAAAAGCAAGTCGGGGACAAAGCGCTTTGACCCTGTTCGGGAACGTAAAATGCTCGATTTAATCGCGGCAGAAAATGAAGGACCGTTTAAAACAAGCACGTTGCAACATCTTTTTAAACAAATATTCAAAGCGAGTTTAGAGCTCATGGGTGAAGATGAGCAAAAAGCATTGCTCGTCTCTCGCAAAAAACACCCGGATAATACGGTCGTGTCGGTTAAAAACGAACCAATCGGCGATGGCATCCAACGCATAATCGCGGGGCCATGTTCGGTGGAAAGCGAAGAACAGGTCTTCACGGTAGCGGAAGCATTAAAAGAACGCGGCGTGAACTTGTTGCGCGGTGGTGCCTATAAGCCTCGGTCATCCCCTTATGATTTCCAAGGGTTGGGTTTGGAAGGCTTAAAGATTTTGAAAAAAGCCGGCGAGCGCTTTGACATGGCAGTGATCAGCGAAATCGTAACCCCCGGAGATGTAGAGACGGCGCTCGATTACCTTGATGTGATCCAAATCGGTGCGCGTAACATGCAAAACTTTGAACTGCTGAAAGAAGTAGGCTCTACAAATAAACCCGTGCTGTTGAAGCGAGGATTGTCGGCAACCATTTCTGAATTTATGCAAGCGGCAGAGTATGTGATGTCGAGGGGAAATACGAATCTCATGCTTTGTGAACGGGGCATACGCACTTATGAAACGGCTACGCGTAATACCCTTGATATTTCAGCCATCCCTATTTTAAAACAGGAAACACATTTGCCTGTGCTTGCGGATGTTACGCATTCAACAGGGAGAAGGGATTTATTATTGCCGGCGGCTAAAGCAGCGCTCGCCATTGGCGCAGATGCTGTAATGGCGGAGGTTCATCCGGATCCGGCCGTAGCCCTTTCGGATTCTGCCCAACAAATGGACATTGAACAGTTCAACCACTTCATCGACACTTTACGCGATGCCCAATTGCTTAAAGATGGGGTGGGAGCAACGGCAAAAATATAATATGAATTGGAAAAACCGGCATCCAGTTTTAATCACGAGAAGATGCCGGTTTTCCATGTTTTCTATCATGCATCCGATTTGTAACGGTATTTTCGAGTTGTGATGGCCACAACCGTCCCGATCACCATCGTTATGACATAAAGAGCGAAGTATGCCCATGTTTGCCCGGTGGATAAGTTCAAGTCGTTAATCATCACAACCAAAAAGAAAAACAAGACAGCAACAGCTATTCCGATGATCCATTGAATTTTCTTTCGGCCGAAAATATTACTGATGATAAACCCTAACAAAAGGGTAATAACAGGATTAAAAAACGTTAACAAAGCGAATTGATTCATCGTAGTCACCTCGATTCTCTCCTCCATTTATATAAGGAAACAAAAGAAATGTCAATTTCTACAACGTACGATTTGGTAGAGACCATCGTGTTTCGGTGGCTCTTCATTCTATTTTGCAGGTTTGTGAGGCGAGAGGAACGGAAATAATGAAAACGATAGGTTCGTATTGATGTTTACCAAGAAATATTAAACATTATATCTAAACTGTCGATATGAATGACAGAGAAGAATTGCGGACCTCCTTTAGTTATCGTATGATGATAATATCCATTGAAAACAATGAAAGGATATACAAGGAGGATTATTCCAATGAGTGCCACGATCTATGACGTCGCTGATGAAGCAAAGGTTTCAATGGCTACAGTTTCCAGAGTTGTTAATGGGAATCCCAATGTGAAACCGGCGACAAGAAAAAAGGTTTTGAACGCAATTGAGAAGTTAGATTACCGGCCGAATGCTGTTGCCCGGGGATTGGCCAGCAAAAAAACGACAACCGTCGGCGTGATCATTCCCGATATTTCAAGTATTTTCTTCTCGGAACTTGCGCGCGGCATTGAAGATATTGCGACGATGTATAAGTATAATATTATTTTAAGTAACTCCGATAAGAATAAAAATAAGGAAATTCATTTGCTCAACACATTAATGGAGAAGCAGGTGGACGGAATTTTATTCATGGGCGGGGAAATTACAGAAGAACATGTCGAGCATATGAGAAGTTCTTCGATTCCGATTGTGTTGGCTGCGACGTACCATGAAAATGCGGAGTTTCCATCGGTGAATATTGATTACGCGCAAGCTGCATTCGACGCGGTAGATTATTTAGTAAAAAAAGGGCACACACGTATTGGCATGGTCACAGGGACGCTGGAAGATCCTGTCAACGGTTATCAAAAATTTAAAGGGTACAAGCAAGCGCTCACTGAAAATAATGTCCCGTTTGATGAATCATTAATTTCGGTGTGCGATTATACGTATGACTCGGCCATCGAATCCGTACAGGACTTTATAACGCTTGAGAACAAGCCTACAGCGATCTTTTCAGCGACGGATGAAATGGCGCTCGGCGTAATTCACGGATTGCAGGATCGCGGCCTGCGGATTCCGGATGATGTTGAAGTGGTCGGATTTGATAACACAAGACTGGCGACGATGGTTCGCCCTACGCTCACGACGGTTGTGCAGCCGATGTATGATATCGGTGCTGTTTCCATGCGATTGTTAACGAAATTCATGGATAATGAAATGATCGAAGAGCAAAACGTCGTTCTTCCACATCAAATTGAATATCGGAATACGACAATCCATCAAGAAAAGATCAAAGAATAACGCGGGTGCCCTTATATAAAATCGAATACAGGAGGCGCTGGTGTTGAAAAAATTAGATCTGTTCACACCGATAGGTTTAATATTGGGGCTGGTCGTTATTGGGCTGGCGATTTACTTTAATTCAGGCATGGACGTCGTTATATTATTTATGCAGCTTGCTTCTGTATTCATTGTTTTTGGTGGAGTTTCCGCTGCATTGTTTGTGAATTTTTCAGCCCCGGAATTAAGGAAATTGCCAGCTATCGTAAAAGAAGCATTTCGACACCGGAAATACGATTTGCGGGAACTGAACGACACCTTCGTCATGTTGGCAAAAAAAGCCAGAAAAGAAGGCTTATTGGCATTGGAGTCGCAACTGGATGACGATGTGGAAGACCCTTTTATTAAAAAAGGTGTTCGTCTGGCTGTAGACGGAATCGAGCCGGAAATGATCCAAGATATAATGATGGCTGAGGTCGTTTCGATGGAAGAGCGCCATAAAAGGGGCCGCCGGATCATTGAACGGGCAGGGGATTTCGCACCTGCTTGGGGGATGATCGGCACACTCGTTGCCCTTGTCATTATGCTCAATGATCTGGATGATCCAGCTACTCTCGGACCAAGTATGGCCCTTGCGATGTTGACCACATTATATGGTGCGATTTTAGCGAACTTATTTTTCAATCCGATGGCGAGCAAGCTGGAAAATAAAACGGAAACGGAAGTTTTCGTTAATCAAGTTATGATCGAAGGGATCATAGGTATTCAATCGGGCCAGAATCCGCATATTTTAGAAGAGAAACTGCGAGCATTCATACGTGAAGAAAAAAAGCCGGAGTATGACGTAGGAGAATCCGGGGTACTCGCCCATGAAGTTTAGAAGAACAACAAAAACACGGGTGAATCAAAAGCAGTGGCTCACGACCTTCTCGGATATGATGATTATCATGTTGGTATTTTTTATTATGTTATTCTCCATTTCGATCGTTGATGCGCAGCGGTTTCAAGATTTGGTGGATTCCTTTCAGGGACAGGACATATTTGACGAGGCGTCATCCATCGTAGCCGAAGAACCGGAAGCAACCGGTTCGGATGATGATCAAATGTATGGCGACAGCCAAGGAGAGACAGAGGATGATGAACTGGATTCCCTTTTGGAAGAGGCAAGTAGCTACATAGAAAATAATGAACTTGAAGATATGATTACGGCCACCCGTGAAGATCGGGGAGTAAAGCTTGTCTTGCAAGACCGGCTGTTGTTTGATACCGGAGAAGCGTACATTTTGGAAGAAGCTGAACCTTTTTTGGATGAAACGGTCACGCTTTTGGAAGAATTACCCTATTCTGTAGAGGTGGAAGGCCATACGGATAACAGACCGATTGAGACCTATCGGTACCCTTCCAATTGGGAATTATCAAGCGCGCGGGCAACGAGTGTAATTCGCTATTTTATTGAAGAGGGTGATCTTGACAGTTCCCGTTTTGTGGCCACGGGCTTCGGGGATACACAACCTGTTGAAGCGAATGATTCACTCGAAACTATGCAGGAAAACCGTCGAGTCGTTATTTTCGTTACGGATCCCGGTTTTGAAGAAGAATCGTGAACAAAAGCAGGCAGCCCTAACACAAAGGGCTGCCGTTATTTGGCAGGTAAGAAAGTATAAATCAAACTTTCTTACCTGCATAACTGCAACGAAGGCTTTCTAACGTGCATTCTTTATTTCTCGTCGGATATAGTAGAGTGACTTTTCAAGGGTTTGTGCATTTTTTTGGTTGATTTCGGGTCGTCGCGGGATTTTCGGAACCTCGTGCTCCGGTTCTTCCCAGTATCGGGGAAGGGGATCGGTCGCTTTATCGCTCCAGTGGTTTCGCCACTTTTCCGGAAGTTTTCCTTGAGCAAACGACGCTTGGCCGCTCATCTCCAACCAAACATTGGACCAGGCAAGGGGGACGACTCGCCACAGATCATAACCACCGCCGCCAACGGCGATCCATTTGCCGTCACAATATTCATTCGCCATTTCACGAGCGATTTTCGGCACTTGTTTAAATGTGCGGAGTGTTGTCGCCAAATGCGTGAGCGGATCAAGGAAATGGGCGTCTGCCCCGTTTTGGGTTACAATGACATCCGGTTGGAAAAATGCACAAGCTTCCTTTACAGCGGTTTCATAACAGGTTAAGAACGATTCATCTTCCGTGAACGCGTCAAGCGGAAGGTTCAACGTATAGCCGTACCCTTGTCCGGCGCCCTTTTCCGTAATTGCACCGGTACCCGGGAACAAGTATCGTCCCGTCTCGTGAATGGAAAGGGTCATGACGTTTGGATCGTCGTAGAATGCCCATTGGACACCGTCGCCATGATGGGCGTCGGTGTCGATATAAAGGACACGGGCATTATAATGTTTCCGAATATAACGGATAGCAATGGCGCTGTCATTGTAGATGCAAAATCCGGATGCTTTTCCACGAAATCCATGGTGCAAGCCGCCTCCGAGATTAGCAGCGTGTTCGTATCGTTCCTCCATCACTTCATCTACTGCTTGGATGGTGCCGCCGACGAGTAATGCGGAGGCATCGTGCATATTTTTGAAAATAGGCGTGTCCTCTGTGCCGAGGCCATAATTAGCGGCCGTCCCCGTCGGTAATTGTTCGACCGATCCCCTTTTTACAGCTTCGATATAATTCTTTTCATGGAACAGCCCAATCTCTTCGTCCGTCGCTTTTCTTGGCGGAATAATCTCGTTGGAAGATAATGCCCCTAATGATTGTAAAAGATCAATCGTTAGTCTCAATCGCAACGGATTAAAAGGGTGGGTGTCGTTAAATTTGTAGTCCAGTTGTTCTTCGTTGAATATAAATGCTGCGTGTTTGTTAGTCATAAGCGGAAGAGCTCCCTATATTCGGGATGGAAGGACTGGCGATTTCGTATCCTTCCTCTTTGAGTGAGGCAATGACGGATCGTATATCCATCGCTTGGACACGGAATGCGAGAATTTTATATTCGCTTTGTTTATCGGGATAGATAAGCATGCCCGTCACATTAATGCCGTAACGCTTGAAAATTGCAGCTACATCGGCCAGTTGTCCGCTTGCATCAGTTACCTTCACCTCAATTTGTGAGCTTGGTTGGTCCGCGCCCATGAGTTGGACGAGTGTATCGAGCAGGTCTCTTCCGGTAATCATACCCACAAGTTTATCATCAACGGTTACCGGGGCTCCGGTGATTTGGTGTTCACTGAGCATAGAGGCTACATCTGCCACATACTCGAGGGGATGAACAGTGAAAACGTCGGTTTTCATGATTTCCTTTACAGGTTTTTGTAAAATGGCATCCAAGTGCTTATTGCTGAAAATGGAAAACCTGGCATCGCGAACGTCTCGATCGGAAATAATGCCGATGAGAGTGTCATCATCGGCGACGACCGGGATGTGGCGCAGGCGTTCCTTTTCCATGAGTTCTACAGCGCTTTCAATTTTGTCCTCCATCATTAGCTTGTGAACGTTCGTTCTCATAATTTCTTCGGCGTTCATCGTAAGGATACACCTCTCTTTTAAAACAGGAATCGGTCTGTAAAGCGAATTTGATCGAAGGTTTGTACATCTTCCATGGAAACACGTCTTCCGATCCGTACCAATAAACAATTGGCCGGATGGGAACTAATTTCCGGATCATCGGTGGCCATCCATTCCAAGCCGCCTTTATTCATCATCTTCTCCATGAATTTCCTATATCCCCAGACAGTCGTATTGCTATTTTTTAAATCCCAGTGCCAATAGTATTCGGTTGTAATAATGATATAGTCTTCCATGGCATCGTCGTACATCGATAGTTCAAGCAAGCGACTCCCGATTTTAAATCCCCGGTATTCATGTGCGACTTCTATGGCCCCCAGTTCAAGCAAATTATCCAACGGACTCTCTGACCAACGTTCCAGAGGGTCAGGATAAACAAACGTTACATATCCAACGATCATGCCGTCATCGACGGCGACGTTGATCCGTCCTTCGGGAAGTTCGGCAATGTCCATCAATGCTTTTTTTTGTTCTCTCGGTTGGCGAAAAGCGACAAGCCCCGGATGGTATTCATAACGGTCGATTTGTTCACTGGATATCGGACCTTCAAAGAGTAGATGTTTTCCGCTGGCTTGCACTTCTTCACGATAATATGTTTTGATGTGTTCCATCAAATATTAGAGCCACCTTTATCGAATACATTATACTTATTATACATGATAAATGCGTTAAGAGGGAAAAAATTTGGGAAGATTCTATTTTTGTTTGTGACAAATTCTTTACGTTGATTCGTATTCATTCAAATAGTATACTGTAAGTGAAACTTTCCTATTTAAACTTCTCTGGTGGGAAAAACGCAATGCCATTTCCACGCCACCACCGGGATAAGTAGCTTTCATTATCGAAAGAAAGGAAGATGTGCCATGGAATTGCAATCGCTTCCACCTCAAGGTGGAGATCACAATCTACAAAATTACGAAAAAGCAGTGAAACAGTTTGATTGGGCAGAAGTCGAGAAAGCATTCTCCTTTTACGAAACAGGGAAAGTGAATATGGCATATGAAGCTATTGATCGGCATGCGGAGAAAGAGAATAAAAAAGATCAGGTCGCGTTATATTACAGTGACGATCAACGCGATGAGTCTTATACATTTGCCGACATGAAAAAAATGACCGATAAGGCAGCAAATGTATTTAAAGAAGCAGGGATTGAAAAAGGGGACCGTGTGTTTATCTTCATGCCGCGTTCGCCTGAATTATATTTTGCCGCTCTCGGTGCCATTAAGGTGGGCGCGATCATTGGCCCATTGTTTGAAGCTTTTATGGAAGGTGCGGTAAAAGACCGTCTGCAAAACAGTGAAGCTAAAGCGATTGTAACGACAAATGACCTGGTTGGGCGTGTGCCCGTTTCGGATCTCCCTGCGTTGGAAAAGGTATTTATCGATGGGGATACTGTGAAAGAAGAAGGAAAAACCCTTGATTTTAAAACACGACTGGAAAATGCATCAGAAAATCATGATATTACTTGGGTGGATCGTGAAGATGGCCTTATTTTGCATTATACTTCCGGTTCAACGGGGATGCCGAAAGGCGTGTTGCACGTTCACGCAGCCATGCTCCAGCATTATCAAACGGGCAAATGGGTCCTTGACTTGAAAGAAGACGATGTATATTGGTGTACAGCCGATCCGGGATGGGTGACCGGAACGTCTTATGGTATTTTTGCACCTTGGTTGAACGGGGTTACCAACGTTGTTCGCGGCGGACGGTTCAGTCCCGAAGCCTGGTACGGGACGTTGGAAAAATACAATGTCACGGTTTGGTATAGTGCGCCAACCGCCCTTCGAATGTTGGCAAGCGCCGGTGACGACGTAGTAAAAAATTATGATTTATCAAGCTTGAGGCATATTTTAAGCGTCGGTGAACCGCTAAATCCTGAAGTTGTGCGTTGGGGGAATGAAGTCTATGGACTTCGTATTCATGATTCCTGGTGGATGACGGAAACCGGCGCGATCATGATTACGAATTTCCCGACGTTGACGGTGAAGCCCGGATCGATGGGGAAACCGATTCCGGGTGTAGAAGCAGCGATTCTTGATGACCAGGGAAATGAATTGCCGCCGAATCGAATGGGGAATCTTGCCATGAAAACGGGTTGGCCGTCGATGATGCGCACCATTTGGAATAACGAGGAAAAATATAACGGCTACTTTGAGTTCCCGGGTTGGTACGTTTCCGGCGATTCAGCTTATAAAGACGAAGATGGCTATTACTGGTTCCAGGGGCGTGTGGATGATGTGATCGTCACTTCCGGCGAGCGCGTCGGTCCATTTGAGATAGAAAGTAAACTTGTAGAACATCCGGCTGTGGGCGAAGCAGGCGTGATCGGTAAGCCCGATCCTGTGCGTGGGGAAATCATTAAAGCATTCGTTGCCCTGCGGGAAGGATATGAAGAAAGTGATGAATTGAAAGAAGACATTCGGGTATTTGTTAAAAACGGGCTGGCTGCCCATGCAGCGCCCCGGGAAATGGATATCCGCGATAAACTGCCGAAGACTCGCAGCGGGAAAATCATGCGCCGTGTGCTAAAAGCATGGGAGCTTGATTTGCCAACCGGAGATTTGTCGACGATGGATGATGATTAGTTTGAAACCGATAAGGATGTCTGCGGGCGATCCTTATCGGTTTTTTTAGCAGGTAAGAAAGTATAAATCAACTTTCTTACCTACATAGGGACTGCTGAACAACTTATATATTAGTTGGAGCCGGGATGCCGCTTCCATGGCTTCGCTTTCCGCGGACGAACGGTCAAGCCTCCTCGCGCAAAACCGGCGCTGCGGGGGCTTGACGCATCCGTTTTTCCGCTGGAGTCTCGCCATTGCAGCACCGTCCCGGCTTCAGCTGATAGCTGCAAGTTGTTCAGCAATCCCTACATAAGTTGGGCGAAGGCTTTTCGCCATAGCGGTTGCATGTTGTTTTTGCATTCAAAGGACAATTGCTATAATATAATTGTGTGAAAATAACAGCACCATAACATACGTTAACTGCTGTTTACCTTGGGGGAAGAAGAGGAAAATGGGGAGCGTTTAATATGTCAAAATACGTGGTAGGAGTTGATGTCGGCGGGACGTCAACCAAGTTCGGTTTGTTTACGACCGAAGGCGAAAAGATGGATAAATGGAAAATAGCGACGGACAGAAAAGATAACGGCATGTATTTAACCGGCCATATTACCGAAAGCATCAAAGAACGTTTTGTGAAACATTCAATTTCTGAAGGTGGTTTGACCGGCATAGGCATCGGTGTTCCGGGTTTCGTCGATGAAGCCAGCGGCATCGTCGATATCGCTGTTAACATTGGTTGGGAAAATTATCCCTTAAGTACGAATCTCGCGGACGCATTTCATGTGCCTGTTTTTATTAATAACGACGCCAACTTGGCAGCGGCAGGTGAGCATTGGCAAGGAGCCGGCAAAAAGGAAGCTTCAATCTTCTTTGTCACCTTGGGAACCGGAGTTGGGGGCGGAATCATCGTTAACGGCGATCTCGTCACGGGGCCTAGCGGGACTGCCGGGGAGATCGGTCATACAATTACAGTTCCTCACGGACGTTTATGCTCATGCGGACGGGAAGGCTGTTTGGAAGAGTATGTAGCGGCAAAAGGGTTGCAGCGAAGTTTGCGGGACTACCTTCGCAACTTCGAAGGCTCAAGTTCACTACATAAGGATAGTGAAGTCATCGATATCTATGAGGCTGCAAAGGCAGGCGATGCTCTCGCGGTTGATATCGTCAATGAAGCTGCCTATTATTTGGCATATGCCCTTGCAAATGCGGCGACGATGATTAATCCGGAAAAAATTGTCATTGGCGGAGGGATATCGGCTGCCGGCGAGACATTGATGCGCCCATTAGTTGCCCATTTTAAACGCTTCGTTTTAAAAGAAGCCGATAAATATTTATCATTCGAGTTTGCGCAGCTTGGAAATGATGCAGGCATTTACGGCGCAACGTGGCTTGCGATGAGACGGCTAGGCTGTTTTGACTGAGGGTTGGGTATGCAGTTAGATTGACGGGAAGAGATGTTCATCAGACATCATTATGATGTTTTCGGCAGATAAGAAAGAAAGTATAAAAGCTTGGCGAAAATTAAGTTTTCTCATATTGACAGACAACTGTTAAGCAGTTACCATAAATGTAATCGATTACATTTAATTAAATACTACCAATAGGGGAATAAGAGAATAAAATGGTAAATATTCAACGGGTTGCAAAAGAAGCAGGTGTATCTGTAGCTACAGTCTCACGCGTGTTACATGAACAAAATGCAGTTACGGCTAAAACAAGAATGAAGGTAGAAGAAGCCATCCAAAAATTGAATTATCAACCAAGTATGCTCGGCAGAAACCTAAGAAAATCCGAAAGTCGCTTGCTTTTAGTCCTTATTCCCGAGATTTCTAATCCATTTTATTTCGATATAATTAAAGGGATTGAAAGCATCGCCATCAGTCACAATTATAATATTTTGTTATGCGAAACAGACTCCAGTCCCGAAAGGGAAAATATTTATTTCGATCTGATAAGAACAAAAATGGCTGATGGAATTATTTCGATGGATCCGGCTGTAAACATGGAAGCTCTTATGGACTTGGCTGAAAAACATGCCATTATACAATGCAGTGAGTACACAGCCGAAGGTGAAATTCCTTATGTGACGATCGATAATGAAGCAGCATCGTATAAGGCCGTAAAGCATTTAATTAAGATCGGAAATGAAAAAATTGCATTAATAAATTCAAATGGAAAATATCTTTATGCTCGCCAACGGAAAAAAGGGTATCAAAGAGCTTTAGAAGAGCAAGGGATTGCTGTTAGAAAGGAGTATATCTACCATACCGAGCACTTAGGATTTGAGTATGGGCAGCAAGCGGTGAAAAATATCTTAACGTTAAACGATCCGCCAACAGCCATATTCGCTGTATCTGATTTATTGGCGATTGGCGCATTAAAGGAAATACATGCACAGGGTTTACATGTGCCGGATGATATCGCAGTGGTCGGTTTTGATAAAATTAATTTTTCGAATATGACCAACCCTGCTCTTACAACAATTGCTCAGCCAATGTATAAAATGGGCACAATTGCAGTAGAAATGCTCATCAAAAGAATCAAAGGAGAAAATGTTGAAAGCATTGTTTTGGATCATGAATTAGTTATTCGAGAGTCTACATCAGGATAAAAAGCAATTAAGGTTAGCGCTCTGTTATTAAATATAAAAGTATTAATAGTAGAGCGCTGTCCTTAACTGCAATTGTAATCGTTTACAAGGGGAGCGTAATCAAAAAATAAAGGGGGATACGGTGATGAGAAAAGGATGGGTTTTGAGTATGGCCTTGGGTACAGTCATATGTTTGTCCGCATGTGGAGATGAGGAAGCAACTGGTGAGGGTGAAGATGGCGAGGGTACTGAGGATTCTGATCTTACAATCGGAATATCTTTACCTTCTGCCACTCACGGGTGGATGGGCGCTTTAATTGATCATGCCGAAACGGAAGCGAATGAAATTTCAGAAAATAAAGGCATCGATTATGTGATGACCAATGCTGAGGACCCCAATGAGCAAGCGAATGACGTCGATGATTTAATTTCCCAGGATGTAGATGCATTGGTCCTTCTCCCTATCGAATCGGCTGCATTAACGCCGGCTGGACAGAATGTGGCTGACGCGGATATTCCCTTAGTCGTCGTGGACCGGGAGTTGGAAAACGATGCCGCCGATGTGGTTGTTACCGGGGATAATGAGGGTATCGGTTATAATGCCGGTCAATATCTCATTGACCAACTGGATGGGGAAGGGGATGTTGTGGAAATTACAGGGCCACCTAACTCGGTAACGGAACAACGTAGCGCCGGTTTTGAAGAAGCGATTGAAGACGAGGGCGGTATTGAAGTCGTCGCTTCCCAGGATGGGGACTTCTCAACAGAAACCTCTTTGGATGTTATGCAAAATGTTTTACAGGCTCAAGACAACATTGATGCGGTCTACACCCAAGATGATGGTATGGCATTTGGTGTATTGCAAGCGATTGAAGAGGCAGGGCGAGAGGATGTGCAGTACATCACAGGCGCAGGAGGAGAAACAGAGACTTACGAACATATTGAGGACGAAGATAGCTTGATTACGGCTACTTTCTTGTACCCGCCTTTCATGAGTGAAGAAGGGATTCGATTGGCAGCAGATCTAGCACAAGGGGAAGATCCTGAGGAGGAAGAAGTGCTACTGGAAGCCACCGAAGTAACAGATGAAAATGCAGATGAACATTATGAGGACGCGTCATTTTAGTTTAATTCATGGGAATACAATAGAGTGAAAAAATGTTGTGTTCCCTTTTTGATTCTAATGGAAAGGGTGGATGACCATGTCGTCCTTATTGTCCATGGAACATATCAATAAATCTTTCAATCATGTACCGGTATTGAAAAATGCCTCCATCAATGTGGAACACGGGGAAATTCATGCTTTGTTAGGAGAGAATGGTGCAGGCAAGTCCACGTTAATGAATATATTAGGGGGTCTTCATCACCCGGATGAAGGTGACATCGTTTTAGATGGGCAGACAGTAGAGATGACAAATCATAGAACTTCTCAATCCTACGGGATCAGTTTTATCCACCAGGAACTCAATGTCGTTTCCGACCTGCGCGTATATGAAAATATGTTTTTGGGCGCTGAACTTAAGAATCAGTTTGGTTTTGTGAAAGTTGAAGAAATGTGCAAAAGAACAAATGAAATTTTAACGCAACTAGGTGTTAATATTTATCCAAAGGCGTACGTCCGTCATTTGGATACTTCATACAAACAAATGATAGAAATTGCAAGGGCACTCTTACATAAATCCAGGCTGATTATTATGGATGAACCGACGACAGCTTTAGCGGAACACGAGGTCCATCGTCTGTTTGCATTAATGAAAAACCTTAAACAGACTGGCGTTTCCATCATTTATATCTCCCATAAATTAAAAGAGATCGAGGCCGTGTGTGACACCTATACTGTATTACGCGATGGCAAAATCGTAGGAAGCAACCGTATGAAACATGATCATCTGGACGAAATAACCAAGATGATGGTGGGGAAATCTGTCTCCGATGAGCGCTTAACAGAGTCGCATCCATTTGGACAGACGGCATTAGAAGTGAAGAATTTGACGCGCGAAGGTTTTTTTAAGGATATAAATTTTACCGTCCGACAAGGAGAGATTGTTGGTTTTACAGGATTAGCAGGTGACGGACGAACGGAGCTTTTTGAAAGTTTGTACGGGTTTCGAAAGAAATACAACGGTCAAATCAAAATATTCGATCGGGTTGTCACCATCAATCATCCGAAACAAGCATTAAAAGCAGGGATGGGACTTGTTCCTAAAGACCGAAAAGAGAATGCGATCATTAAGGATCTTAACGTCATCCAAAACATGAGCCTATCATCGATGGCCCATTTTGAAAAAGCAGGATTTATTAGAGGAAAGGCTGAAAGAGAAAGGTTCAACTTTTACCAACGCAAGTTAAATATAAAAGTGCCTAACCCGAGAACGACGATCGACAAGTTAAGCGGCGGGAATCAACAAAAGGTGGTCATTGCCAAATGGCTTGAAGTGAATGCAGATATTATTATCTTTGATAACCCGACGCAAGGAATTGATGTCGGAGCCAGGCGTGAAATCTACCAACATATTGTTTCATTGGCTGCGCAGGGAAAGGCTGTGATTATTTTATCGTCGGAAGCGCCTGAAATCCGAAAAGTTTGTCACACCATTCATGTTATGTACCAAGGGGAAGTAACGGCACAATTTGATGGTGAAGAAGCGACGGATGATGAAATCATGAGTTATGCCACAGGCTCAAAAAGGGGGCGATAACATGGCAGAGCCAGAGTTGGAACCGGCCAAAAAAGCGAAAAAATGGAATCGCCGGCTTTCTTGGATATGGACAGAATACAGCGTTATTATCGCATTTTTAATTCTTTTTGTTGCTTCCTCCATCTTGAGCCCTAGATTTTTGGAATTTAGCAATTTGATGAATATTTTAATGCAAGTTTCCATTATCGGTGTCATTGCTTTAGGAATGACGATGATAATGTTGTCAGGCGGGATAGATTTATCCGTGGGATCTGTTTTGGCCTTAGTTGGTGTACTTACAGTCATTGCCCTAAATGCTTCTGGGAGCATTTTTATCGCGATTATAACGGCATTGGCCGTTGGGGCATTTACAGGTTTTCTTAACGGCTTTATGGTCGCAAAATTAAAGATTGCTGCATTTATTGCTACGTTGGGGATGATGGCTGCTGCCCGCTCGATTGCCTTGTATACGTCAGACGGCGGCAGTATTTCCGGCGAAGTAGACGGATTTAGTGCCATTTCAAATAGCAGTATCGGAGCGATTCAATCGCCGATTTTTATTTTCGGGTTGATGGCGGTGCTTGTTTTTATCTTATTGCAGCAAACGCGTTTTGGACGTTATGTGTATGCGATTGGCAGCAATGAAAAAGGTGCGCTTTTATCAGGGATTCGTGTAGATCGGATTAAGATTGCCGTGTATACCCTGGCGGGAATGCTCGTAAGTGTTGCGGCGATTATCGAGACTTCCCGTCTAAATTCGATTTCCTCTTCTAGTTCCGGACAACTTTATGAATTGGATGCCATAGCTGCCGTTATCATCGGTGGCACACGGATGACCGGAGGGCGCGGAAAAGTGATCGGCACGCTTTTTGGTGTGTTGATACTGGGCATTTTAAATAACATGATGAATTTAATGAATGTTTCTCCATACTTGCAAGGTTTTGTAACAGGATTAGTGATTATTATTGCTGTTGTATTTCAAAAAAAAGAATAAATGAGGTGGTTTTTTGACTTATATAAAAGTAGGATTGATCGGGTACAAATTTATGGGAAAAGCACATACGCAAGCCTACAAAAATACAAATTTTTATTTTGAGCCACAAGATCCTTTTCAATTAAAAGCGATATGCGGCAGAAACGAAGAAAGCGTAAAGGCAGCGGCTCATACGTACGGTTGGGAATCTTCTGAAACGGATTGGCGATCGGTGGTCGAGCGCGACGACATTGATCTTATCGATATCGTTACACCGAGTAATACGCATAAGGATATTGCGATTGCAGCTGCGAAAGCAGGGAAGCATGTTTTAACCGAAAAGCCCATGGCCTTAAATGTAAGTGATGCCAAAGAAATGTTGAAGGCGGTTACCGATGCCGGTGTGCAACATATGGTTAGTTTTAACTATCGTCGTGTACCTGCTATTGCTTTAGCTAAACGTATGATCGCTGAGGCGCGGATAGGGAACATTTATCACATGCGTGCGCACTATTTACAAGATTGGCTTGCCGATCCCCAGTCTCCTTTTGCCTGGAGATTAGACAAAAATGTAGCCGGTTCCGGAGCCCACGGTGATTTAAATGCCCATATTGTAGATTTGGCTCGCTATCTTGTCGGTGAGTTTGCTGAAGTAATTGGAATGTCTGAAACATTTGTAAAAGAGCGTCCTGTCGATAATGGCAAAGAGGGTAAAAGAGACGTAACCGTCGATGATACGACGCTTTTTCTGGCCCGATTTGACAATGGGGCTGTAGGCAACATTGAGGCTACCCGTTATGCCACTGGTCGCAAGAATAAAAACTATATAGAAATTAATGGGTCCAGGGGATCGATCGTTTTCGATTTTGAAAGAATGAATGAGCTGCAATTTTTTTCAAACGAAGATGAAGAACACGTACAGGGATATAGAACCATTCTTGTGACCGAACCGGATGCTCATGATTATATGAAGGCATGGTGGCCTCCCGGGCATTTAATCGGATATGAGCATGCATTTACACACCAAGCCAATGATCTAGCAGACGCGATCACGCGTCAAAAACCTGTTTATCCTAATTTTGAAGATGGACTTCGCTGCCAGCAAGTTTTGGAAGCGGTAGAGAATTCCGTGAAAACACGGACATGGGAAATGGTAGAAAAAAGCAATGGTTAAACGATAGAAGTGGAGGAATGATCCTATGAACCTGGGTGTGTTTACGGTTTTATTTGCTGACCGACCTCTTGATCAAGCCCTTGACCATATTTTAGCGCATGGGATTCATCATGTAGAAATCGGTTGCGGGGGATTCCCTGGGAATGATCACTGTAATCCAAAACATTTATTGGAAGATCCCGCTCAAGTGAAAAAAATGAAAAATATGCTCCTGGATCGCTCTATGCAGATCGATGCATTAAGTGCTCATGGAAACCCTTTGCATCCGAACAAAGATATTAGCCAATCTGATCACCAAGATTTACTTAACACTATCAAGGTGGCCAATGAGCTGGAAGTGGATACGATTGTAACGTTCGCAGGTTGCCCCGGGGATTCCGATCATGCCCGCTATCCAAACTGGGTCACATCCACGTGGCCAGCTGAATATCGCGATCTTCTGGAGTGGCAATGGTCAGAAAAAGTCATCCCTTATTGGCAACAGATAGCTGAACAGGCTCAAAAATATGGGGTAAGAATTGCGATTGAACCCCATACGGGATTTGTCGTGTATAATACTGAAAATATGTTTCGTCTTAGGGAAGCCGTTGGGGAAACAATTGGCTTAAATTTTGACCCAAGTCATCTTTTTTGGCAACAAGTAGATCCTATCGCTATGATTAAAGCATTCGGAAAAGAGCAAGCCATCTATCATGTACATGCCAAGGATACTTACTTGGACGATCAAAATATCAAGACTAATGGCGTTCTGGACACAAAACCTTATAGCCAAGTTCTCGATCGCTCGTGGCATTTTCGAACGATCGGCTATGGTCATGGTGAGGAAAAATGGAAAGAGATGATCAGTGCACTGCAAGCTGTGGATTATGACGGAGTTATTAGCATTGAACATGAAGACGCACTTATGACCCCGAGGAAGGTTTTAAAAAGGCAGTAGGTTTTCTGCAAAATATCTTGATTCGGGAAAAAAACACAGCTATTTGGTGGGACTGATCCGTTGGTCAGGAAACCATGCAAAAAAAGGTGATCGTTTATCGAACGAACGCAATTGTCGTTATGTGGTTACTCAAACTCAAGAATTAAAATTCGTCGGTAAATACCGGGATGTTATTAACCAAATATAAAATGTTACTAATTCATCATGAATAATACTGTATAGGGAAGGGGAGCAATGCCCCCTTATAGTCAGGGACTGCTGAATAATGGAAAAAGGCTGGCACATAAGCATTTTCCGTTGGTGTTGTCAAAGTTGGATGCAAGGAAATCCAACCTATAAGCAAAAAACCTTGCACTTCTGGTAACGGACGGAGGGATGACGCTGCAATGGCGAAGACATAAGATACCTTGGATTGCTATAGGATCGAATATATAGGACACCTGTGAGAAGGTATTTTATGGTGATCAACACGCCTGCGATGACCCTATATTTGTTTATGGTTTGTGTGTTTTTGGATGAAATAAACGAGTGATACAATCAGAGAATTCAATTTTTAGAACTATTATGCTTGTGTAGAAAGCGCTGAGTCATTATCCGGTGAGGCAGCAGTTACAGCCTTTTATCCGATTGATCCAATGGGGCTCTGTTTTGTCCGAAACGAGCATTGATTTGGCCTTTAATCATTTCCTCACGAGCAGAGGCTTTGTTTTTGTTATGGAGTTGCTTGATTTCAAAGGTTTGCATGCCATCATCCATTTTTTCTGCAATATCCATGAGTGACTCAATGTCGTTAAAGGAATATTTTCTGGTGCCGCCTTTCGTGCGTTCCGGGAAGATTAGTTTTCTTTCCTCATAATAGCGAATTTGCCTCTCGCTTAATCCTGTCATTTCACACACAATGCCAATCGTAATGAGTTTTTTCGTCTTATAATTCACAAAAATCCCCGCCCTCACTCGTCTTTTCTACATTATAGTTACTCTAGGATAGATAATGGCTCGTATGTAATAAAATTTAACATAACGTTTAACGAGGAAATCGACCTCTCTATAAAGGTTTGCCCCATGCCCGGGGCAAACCTTTCACTAAAATAGAAAATACTTCTGTGCAAGCGGGAGCTCGCTCACAGGTTCACACGCAAGTTTTTCTCCATTTGCATAGACCTCATACGTCTGAGGATCGATCTGGATATCAGGGAGCAAATCATTAAACTTCATATCCAACTTACTTAGCCGTCGAGTTTGTTTCACCGGGGCAACTATCTTTTGCAACCCTAATTTTTTCGGGAGTTGAGTTGCAATCCCTGCTTGGGACATAAAAGTAATTGAAGTTGAAGCATTTGCTTTTCCGTAAGAAGCGTACATTTGTCGCATGAAGACCGGCTGGGGCGTTGGGATGGATGCGTTCGGATCTCCCATTTGTGCTCTGGCAATTTGCCCTCCCTTGAATACAAGCTCCGGTTTCACTCCAAAAAATGCAGGTTCCCACAATACAAGGTCAGCAAGTTTCCCGGGCTCGATCGATCCAACTTCATGGCTGATGCCGTGAGTAATTGCCGGATTCACGGTATATTTAGCGATGTAGCGCTTAACCCGATGATTATCGCTTCGGCTATCATCGGGTAAAGCGCCGCGTTGTTTTTTCATTTTGTCCGCAGTTTGCCATGTACGCATGATGACTTCCCCGACTCGCCCCATTGCTTGAGAATCGGAGGATGTCATACTTGCGGCTCCTAAATCATGTAATATATCTTCTGCGGCTATCGTTCCCGCACGAATACGTGAATGGCTGAATGACAGGTCTTCTTCAACCTTTGGATCCAGATGATGGCACACCATCATCATGTCAAGGTGCTCAACCATCGTATTTTCCGTATATGGTAGGGTAGGTGTAGTAGAAGAAGGCAAAATATTAGCATAAGAAGCAAGCTTCATGATGTCGGGCGCATGGCCGCCGCCTGCTCCCTCAATATGATAGGTGTGAATGACGCGATCTCCGATGGCCTCCAGTGTATTCTCCAAATAACCGGCTTCATTTAATGTATCGGTATGAATGGCAACCTGAATATCATGATCTTCGACCACATCCATACATGCGTCAATAGCTGCAGGCGTTGATCCCCAATCTTCATGCAGTTTTAAGCCAATCGCCCCTGCTTCTACTTGTTCGATGAGGGGCTTTTTGGTTGATGCGTTGCCTTTCCCTAAAAACCCCACATTAATCGGGAAATCTTCTGCTGCTTCCAGCATACGGTGCATATGCCATGAACCGGAAGTGCTTGTAGTGGCTTTACTTCCGGTTGCCGGGCCTGTCCCGCCGCCAATCATTGTGGTAATTCCTGAGGAAATGGCTGTTTCCATTTGTTGGGGTGCGATAAAGTGGATATGGCTGTCCACCCCGCCTGCTGTAAGTATTTTACCTTCGCCGGCCATCACTTCTGTGCCTGTACCGATCACAAGCTTCGGCGATACGCCATCCATCGTATCCGGGTTACCGGCTTTCCCGATGTCGATAATACGACCATCTTTTACTCCAATGTCTGCTTTTACAATACCGGTATAGTCCACGATAACGACATTCGTGATTACAAGGTCGAGTGCTTCATCAGAGGTCACTCTGCCATTTTGCCCCATGCCGTCGCGGATCGTCTTTCCGCCGCCGAAGATGGCTTCATCGCCATAACTCGTATAATCATGTTCGATTTCAATCCATAAATCTGTGTCAGCCAAACGAACACGGTCACCGGTTGTCGGGCCGAATAATGCTGCATATTCTCTACGATCTAACTTCATCTTTTTTCACCTCTTGTTGCCATGCTTCGATTTTATTTTTCGTTTTTTGTTTCCCGCGTTCATCCATATAGGCGTTGGTCTTATTGTTAAAGCCATAGACTTGTTGTTTCCCTCCAAAGGAAACGAGCGTAACGGTTTGTTCCTCACCCGGTTCAAAACGCACGGCTGTGCCTGAAGGGATGTTCAATCGCATGCCCATTGCTTTTTCCCGATCAAATGTCAGACCAGGATTAGCTTCAGCCATATGAAAATGTGAACCAATTTGGATGGAACGTGTTCCTTCATTTTTTATGGCTAAGTCAATAGACTCCCTGCCCGCGTTAATTTCAATCCATCCTTTCCGAATATCAAAAGCGCCTGGTTTCATTTTATTACCCCCGTTTTAATTGGATGGTGAAGTGTGACGAGCTTGACCCCATCCGGGAACGTCGCTTCCACTTGAACAGTGTCCAGCATTTCGATAACACCATCCATTACTTCATCAGCAGAAAGAACGTCTTTCCCCTCATCCATTAGTTGTTGAACGCTCTTCCCGTCACGTGCGCCTTCCATAACAAAACAAGATAGAATCGCTGTTGCTTCCGGATAATTGAGCTTAACCCCACGTTCTCTTCGTTTGGAAGCAAGTTCACCTGCCAAAAAAAGCTGCAGTTTTTCTTGTTCGATCGGTGTTAACTTCAAAGATTCAACCTCCAATTAATGAGAATATCTATAACTGTAAAAGATTCGATGAAAAAATACAATATATATGTCAGATTACCTTACATATAAAATGGATTTCATGTCAAGAAATATAACATATTTGTGGAAAATCGAAAGTATTTCATCGATAATACATTCATGACATAAATACGAGAGGGTGTATTTGATGAATACTGCTAAAAAAATCATGGTATTGGCTTTCGGATTAGTTATTATCGCAGGCTGTAGTGCTCTGGCAGCAACAGATGGAGACGATGAATTGGACGAGGAGAACCAAATTCCTGTAGGTATTCTTCATTCCTTAAGCGGGACTATGGCGATGAGCGAAACATCCGTGATGGACGCTGAACTTCTGGCGATTGAAGAAATTAATGAAGCAGGAGGCGTGCTCGGCAAGGAACTTGTGCCAATCATTGAAGACGGCGCTTCAGAACCATCCACATACTCAGAAAGGGCAAGTAAACTACTGCAACAAGATGAAGTGGATGTCATCTTCGGTGGGTGGACATCAGCCAGTCGCAAAGCGATGCTCCCTGTCGTAGAAGGAAACAATGGATTGCTCTTCTACCCTATTCAATATGAAGGAATGGAGTCCAGTCCTAATATTTTTTATAACGGCGCGGCTCCCAATCAGCAAATTGTCCCTGCCGTTGATTGGTTGTTGGAAAATGAAGGAGAAGACTTTTTTCTGCTTGGTTCCGATTATGTTTTCCCCAGACTTGCGAACCAAATTATCAAAGCGCAACTTGATGAAAATGACGCTATTTTAGTGGGAGAACAGTATACGCCTATGGGGCATACCGATTACAACACGATCATATCGAGAATTCAGGAGTCCAACCCTTCCATCATTTTCAACACGCTAAACGGGGACAGTAATGTCGCTTTTTTTCAGCAGCTTGCAGATGCGGGCATTACATCTGAAGACGTGACTGTTCTTTCCGTGAGTGTTGCAGAGGAAGAAATCACCGGCATTGGCGCGGATGTAACAGAAGGGCATTATGCAAGCTGGAACTATTATCAAAGCACGGATACCCCTGAAAATGAATCATTTGTAGAAAACTATCAGGCAGCAAATGGGGAAGACAGAGTCACGGGTGATCCTATTGAAGCGGGCTATTTTATGGTCCATCTCTGGGCCGAAGCAGTTGAAGAAGCCGGTACCACGGACGTTGATGCCGTACGTGCAGCCGCGGATGACATTGAATACGACGCTCCTAATGGTCCGGTTACGATTGACGGGGAAACGCAACATATGTACAAAACCGTACGTATTGGAGAAATACAAGAGGATGGACAATTTGAAGAGGTGTGGGATTCAGGTGAACCGGTCAGACCGGACCCGTTTTTGGAAGAGTTTGATTGGGCAAGCGATATTACCAATGGGAGGGATGAGTAGATATGGAAAATGTATTGCTGCAAATGTTTAATGGTGCAAGTTTAGGGGCAATCTTGCTTCTTATTGCCCTTGGGTTGGCGATCACTTTCGGCCTGATGAAGGTCATTAATATGGCCCATGGGGAATTGATTATGATAGGCGCATACTCAGCCTACGTGATGCAATTGATCTTTGTAAACTATGTGCCCGATTCGATGTTTGATCTGTACTTTATCATGGCAATCCCCGGAGCATTTTTAATAGCCGCTCTTGTGGGATCATTGTTGGAGGCAGGCATTATCAGACATCTTTACGGCCGACCGCTCGATAGCCTTCTTGCCACCTTTGGTATAGGTCTTATTTTGCAGCAAGCCGCTCGCTCGATATTCGGCGCTCCGAATGTAGGGGTCGCGAACCCTTCGTTTCTGTCGGGGAGTCTTTCTGTTTTTTCCTTGGAACTTCCATACCCCAGATTATTTATTCTGGGACTTGTCACGCTTTGTTTTGCGACACTGGCTTTCTTTTTATACAAAACCAGGTATGGCAGGAAGATTCGAGCCGTTATGCAAAATCGCGAAATGGCCATGTGCATCGGGGTATCGTCCCGGAAAGTGGACAACTTAACATTTGCCATCGGTTCGGGACTTGCAGGTGTTGCCGGGGTCGCGTTAACACTTATCGGACCCATTGGGCCAACGCTTGGTTTAACCTATATTGTTGATGCCTTCATGGTCGTTGTCGTAGGTGGTGTTGGTGCTTTAGTAGGTACAGTGGCAGGAGCTATGGGTATCGGTGTTTTTAATACGATCCTTGAATATTGGACAAATGCGTCAATGGGACAAGTGCTCGTTTTCGCCTTAATCATCCTTTTCCTGCAATGGCGCCCATCAGGCTTATTTCCTCAAACATCAAGATCACTCGATTAAGCTAGGAGGCTATCATGAATTCAAAGATGATTCGTTATTTCGTCAGTCGCAAATGGCTTTTTATCATTCTATTCGCTATTTTAGTCATTCTGCCATCGGTCCTTACCGATTTTCATATAAACTTATTAGGGCAATTTATCGCGTTCGCGATTTTGGTTATCGGTCTTGATTTATTATGGGGATATACTGGTGTCCTCAGCTTGGGCCACGGCATTTTTTTTGGGATTGGTGCTTACATTATGGCCATGTACTTAACCATGTCTTCCGAGGATGGGGTCATCCCGGAGTTTATGGTTTGGAACGGCATTACGGAACTGCCGATATTGTGGGCGTTGTTTCAAAATCCGATCGCAGCAATTGCAGGTGCCATGGCCGTTCCGATGATTATTGCCAGTATTCTCGGCTTTTTCACCTTTCGAAACCGAATTAAAGATGTCTATTTTACAATTCTAACGCAAGCACTTGTGCTCGCCACTGTTACGTTGATTGTAAGTCGTCAGGACATTACCGGAGGGTCCGATGGATTAACGGGGTTTACAAATTTATTTGGGCAGCAACTTCTCGCGCCTTCCACGCAGCTAGTTCTATATTACGTTTCACTTGCCTGTTTAGCCATTGTGTTTTTGCTATGTTATAAAATCACAACAAGTCGTTTCGGCAAAACGTTGGTAGCGATTCGCGATCAGGAAAACCGTTTGCGGTTTTCGGGGTATAATACAGCGACGTACAAAACGTTTATCTTTACATTGTCCGCCGGTATCGCGGGGCTTGCAGGCATGTTATTCGTAACTCAAATGGGAATCATTACACCGGAAGAGATCGGCATCGTCCCTTCGATTGAAATGGCCTTATGGGTGGCAATTGGTGGGCGTGGTACATTAATCGGTCCAATCATTGGGGCAATACTTGTAAATGCTGCAAGAACGGGGTTCAGTGAAACATATCCGGAAATGTGGCCATATTTTCTCGGAGCTGTGTTCGTTATTATTGTTCTTTTCTTTCCAAAAGGGATTATGGGCATATTCGACCGTTTAAAAAAGCGAGGTGAAGACAATGTCTCAAGGAAACACGTTCCACAAACCGAAAGCCATTCTTGATGCATCTGATGTAACCGTCCAATTCGGTGGCTTTAAAGCGATTGATAACTTTTCCTTTAGCATCGAGCGTCAGGAAATCCATTTTTTGATCGGTCCGAACGGAGCCGGAAAAACCACTTTTCTTGATGTTGTATGCGGCAAAACCGCGAGTAAAACCGGAAAGATTCTGTTTGGAAACGAAGATCTTACGAAGAAAAAAGAGTTTCAGATCGTCCGGTCTGGGGTTGGGCGCAAGTTTCAAGCCCCATCCATCTTTACAAATTTATCTGTCGCAGACAATCTCGAACTGGCGATGGAACAAGACAAGCGTCTTTTTCCGCTGTTAAAAGCTAAACTTACCTCTAAAGAACAGTCAGCAATCAAGGAAATGCTTGAACTCATTAACCTCAAATCTGCCGGCGAACAAGAAGCAGGAACGTTGTCTCATGGCCAAAAGCAGTGGTTAGAGATCGGGATGGTCATGATACAACAACCTCGCTTGGTCTTGCTTGATGAACCTATTGCCGGAATGACGGAAGAGGAAGAAGAGAAGACCGGAGAACTTCTTCTCAAACTAAAAAAGAAGTGCGCGATTCTCGTCGTGGAGCATAACATGGACTTCGTCCGTTCATTCTCGGAAAAAGTGACCGTTATGCATCAGGGACAACGGTTATGTGATGGCACAATGGAAGAAATACAAGAAAATGAACAAGTGATGGATGTTTATTTGGGAAGGCAAAGGAGAGAGACACATGCTTAAATCTACCAATTTGGAAGTTGGATACGGAGATTCAGTTGTTGTTCGGGAAGGGTCCATTGAAGTAAAAGAAGGACAAGTTGTATGTCTCATGGGTAGGAACGGTGTAGGCAAATCCACACTAATGAAAGGAATCATGGGCGTACTCAAACCGATACAAGGCGAACTGTCCTACAAAGGGGAGTCAATGATTGATTCATCACCCACTGCACGCGCGTACCGAGGTTTTGGCTACGTTCCGCAAGGCAGGGAAATTTTTGGAACACTTACGGTTCAGGAAAACCTTTTGATAGGACTGGAAACAAGCGAGTCCAAGCCACAAACCATTCCTAAGTGGATTTATGAATACTTTCCCGTACTACTGGAAATGAAAAATCGAAAAGGCGGTGAGCTCAGCGGTGGTCAGCAGCAACAACTCGCCATCGCGCGGGCGCTCGCTGCAAACCCAAACCTTTTACTGTTGGATGAACCCACGGAAGGCATCCAACCAAACATTGTCGCTGAAATTCAAGCCATCATCGAAACTATCAAACAAAAACAACCGAAACTTTCCATTCTTCTTATTGAACAAAGCTTTGACTTTGCAAGACGCATTGCTGACTATTATTATATTATGGATAACGGCAAGATTGTTTACAAGGGAAAGGAATTGAAAGAAGGGGAGATTCGGCATTTGTTGAGCATATAAGCGAAGGGCAGGAAAACCTGCCCTTTCACTCTGATCCCGGCGCTCGAACCGATTCCCTCCCTTGTGTGTCCACGGCCGTTACCTCATAATCTTTCCTTTCATCGACGTCTGTGTAGTTGGTAGAAGTGTTCCCGATGACGTTAGCCACAATCTTTCCGTTATCCTCATAAATTCGGTAGCCAATAATGTCCTCATCCGGATGTTGACCCCAGTGCAACCCATCCTCGCCAGTTCTGATACCATTGACAGCTTTCGGATGATGATCGGTGTTTTAAGCTCAGCGGGGATCACATCGCCAAGCAGCCCCTCACCATCGTGTTTACTAAGGTCCATGTTATCAAAAGAAGGAAAGTCCACGACGATCCCCTTGCGAGTAAAACCCGCCGGGGTATCTTTCAATGACGGATAATTTTGTCCGTTGATTGTTACATACCTTTCTTCATGGGAGTCATCTTTTTTTGCAGGGGCGTAGTCCTCGTTCATTAAATCCGTGTAGACTAGCCCCGCGTTGTGACAAGGGATGGAAGATAAAAGACCGTTAATCCCGTCCGGTTCTTGAAATCGCCGGCCACTTATAATGACATCTTCATTAGCGTCCACGGCTGCATTCATCATTGTCGCCCACAGCGCTTGCGTGCGTTGACTGTACGTGAGCCCGTTGTACTGTCGTTCATACCATAGACAAAGAGCTTTCTCCGTATGCTGTTGACTTAATTGAAGAAAATACCACAGAAGATGGAAATTCTACAATGGATGTACCGGCGGTGCCAACTAAAAGCGGGGGCGGATCAATTGAAAGTGATTTTGTCACAACCCATGCTTTCAATAGACATGGAATTGTTGTAATTGAAATGTGCGCAAATAAAAAGGAATTAATAAAAGAGTATGTAATAAGCGGCTATTCAAGGAACTGAATTTTCTGATTTCATGCTGATTGCGAATAATTTTATGAGCTGTTGAGTAAATAAATTCTATTTCAAAATAATCGGATAAATAAGTCGTATATTCGTAGGGGCTCAACAACGAACAGCATGAGAAGGCATCAAGAACGGGAATCTCAATCGATGAAGCTGTGCTATACGAATGTTCCCCTACGGTAGCTCAGCTATTTTCGCATGTTTAAAAAGCGTTGCCGCGGAGGGATGCCATACGATAAAACCTAGCTAGACCGATGAATAGCGTTTCCTACAACGAAAAAGAGGGCAAGATTTTTTTTAAAACGATATTTCGGCATCGCAAACCATCTGAACTTTTTTATGCGTCAGTCGTGTTTGCCCATGCATCCATTTGACATTCTGTTTCTTTTTGTGCTATAAAAAAAGCATTCATAGGAAACAAACGGTGAAGGCAACGAAGTAGTTGGTTGCGCGTTGTTCCAGAGAGTCGGCGGTGGCTGCGAGCCGATGCAAACGCAAACGGTGAATTACATTGCCGGAGTTTTCTCGGATAGAAGAACGTAATCTCTGCGTTAAAGAGCCGAGGTGGAAGACAAAGGTCTTCAACAAGGGTGGTATCGCGACAAGTTCGTCCCTTTATTTGGGGCGGGCTTTTTTTATTTTTACGAGGAGGAATTGAGATGTCGGAAGAATTACAAGCAACACCGGAACAACAAAAAGAAATTGATGATCAAGTCGAGGCTTTGCAAAGAGGGGTTGTGGAAATTATCCCCGAGGATGCTTTTCGAGAAAAAATCAAAAAAGCCGTCGTTACAGGAAAGCCATTGAAAATCAAACTGGGAATGGATCCGTCAGCTCCTGATGTCCACGTCGGGCACACGGTCGTTCTGCATAAGTTGCGGCAATTCCAGGAATTTGGCCATGAAATCCAAATGCTTATTGGAGATTTCACTGGAAAGATCGGGGACCCGAGCGGAAGAAGTGAGACGCGAAAGGTTTTAACCTCCGAGCAAGTGGCGGAGAACGCACAAACGTATGTGGAACAATACGGAAAAGTGCTGGATATGGATAAGGCAATGCTTTATTATAACTCGGAATGGCTAAGTCAATTAATGTTTGAAGATGTGCTCAAATTAGCCGGCAATTTGACGGTTGCCCGAATGCTCGAGCGTGAGGATTTTCATAATCGTTACACTTCCAATCAACCGATCTCAGTGCATGAATTTTTCTACCCGTTAATGCAAGGCTATGATTCCATTGCGATGGATACCGATATCGAGGTAGGGGGCACGGACCAAACGTTTAATTTACTTATGGGCAGGCAACTTCAAGAAGCTTACGGCTACGAAAAACAGGTTGTGCTAACCTTGCCCCTCATCGAAGGCCTGGATGGCGAACGAAAAATGTCAAAGTCCCTGAACAATTACATCGGCGTTGATGAAGCACCAAATGAAATTTTCGGAAAAGCGATGTCGATCCCGGATGATCTCATGATCAAATATTATAAGCTCGCCACCGATGTTCCGCTTGCAGATATTGATCAACTGGAAAGAGACCTTGCCGATGGCATCATTCATCCCCGTGATGCTAAGCAACGATTGGCGGCTAAGTTCGTGGCGATGTACCATGGGGAAAAAGAAGCCGAAGATGCACAGCGTTATTTTCAAACCGTCTTCCAGAAACGGGCACTTCCCGACGATATGCCGGAGGTTGAGTGGAAAGGGGAAAAAGCGGTATCGATCATTGATCTTCTCGTTGAACTGGACATGCAGCCCTCGAAGGGTGAGGCACGCAAAATGATTCAAAATGGTGGCGTGAAAATAAACGAAGAAAAGGTGAATGATATTAAAACAGAGGTCAGCGTTGAAGATGGCATGATCATCCAAGTCGGGAAGCGGAAGTTTACGAAGTTAAACGTTTAAAGGTAAACAAAAATCAGCATTTTTATGGCACAAAACAGTCGGATGACGCTATCATAATCAAGATTTGGAACTTTTATTCTACCTCCAGTGGACGCCATTACATGTATGAAATGCGTTGTTTTATGGCGTCATCACTATCCGATGACGCCATAATATGCTAGATTCTGTAGATTCATGGCACACAAACGATTGCAATCTGACATAAATGGGAAACACACTTTTTAGCGACATTATCTTGGTCACCAATGAATATCAAGACAATATTTTTCATCGAAAGTAACCATATGTATGATAGAATATGCTCATGTGCGGGCAATTTTGGCATATCCCTGAAAGAAAGGGGGTGTTGCCATGTCGGTATTTTGAAGCCCTAAAATTAGCCATTGCTTTCGGTATGTTTACAGAATTTTAAGCGAATGAAAAATTCCCTTCTGCCATTGTTAACCAAACCATCCGAGAGGTGAAATCCAAGAAAAAGAACCAAAAAACAGACCATTTTCGTTCTTTTTGGTGTGGATTCAACAATCAAAATTGCGACATTGAAAAAGAAAATGGTGGGTCAACACTAAAACCTATGGTTGACAAATAGGTGTAATTGATGATAATCGCTACGGAAAAACACTACGCTTTCCGTGGGCCCCAAGCTCAGCCTCCTCGAAAAAAGAAGTTCGCTTTTTTCTGCGGGGTCTTCCCACTGCGCTTTCCCACAGGAGTTTCCGTGTTTTTCCTCCGCTAGCTAGTGTAAATACCATAATTATTCACTTGTATCAACCATAGATTTTGACGAAGAGCCAAAATGGTTTGTATAAAATTTCTTTTCCTACATTGGAAAAAAGAGTTGGCGTTCCTGTTGTAGCAGAAATCTATCAGCAACATTGGCTGGATAAAATATTAAGAGGAGAGGCGAAACAAGGTGCCACCGAAAAGTCCAAGAATAAAGAGTCTCACTGGATGAAGGACGTCAATCACAAAATCAGCCGTCAAATCGTTGATTTCACTCAGGAGAACGGTGTTCACCTGATTCGAATGGAAGATTTGACAGGCATTCGGCATACTGCAAAATCGAAAAAAGAAGCAGGACGCAATCTTCATCGATGGTCTCACTATCAATTGCAAACGTTTATCCAGTATAAAGCAGAAATAGCCGGCATTGAAGTGGAATATGTTGTGCCAAACTACACATCGCAAACGTGCAAGTGCGGGTATAAAGCGAAAAATAACCGCAACAGAACTAAATTTCGGTGCAGGAAGTGCGGATACGAAACGCATGCAGACCTAAATGCGGCTAACAACATTTCAAAAGCGATTTCAGGTATTTCCGAAGGGAAAAACACTAAGAAAGCTAAGGAAGCATCTTAAAACTAGTGTTGTGGTAAAAGCAAGACCGCCTGTAAGGTACATATGCACCATGGGTGCATAGAACAAAACAGGACGAGGTGATGGCACACCTCTTAACTAAAGGCTAGTTCAAAACAGAAATGGATTGCGAACGTAATAGCACTTTAGAATCCTACTGCTTTAGCTGTGGGAGTGTCAAGTTAGCCTTGCTGACCTTAGTGTGGCTAATGCCGGCAAATTAGGGATTGCTGAACAACTTGCGGCTATCAGCTGAAACCGGGATGCCGCTTCCATGGCTTCGCTTTCCGCGGACGAACGGTCAAGCCTCCTCGCGGCGCTGCGGGGTCTTGACGCGTCCGTTTTTCCGCTGGAGTCTCGCCATTGCAGCACCGTCCCTCCGTACGTTGCCAGAAGTGCAAGGGTTTTTTTGTTTATAGGATGGATTTCCTTACATCCAGCTTTAACAACACCAACGGAAAATGCTTATGTGCCAGTCTTTTTCCGTTATTCAGCAGTCCCCAAATTAAAAAACTTGGCTTTTCGCCAAGCTTTTATGGCGAAAGCCTTCGTTGCACTTATGCAGGTAAGAAAGTTGATTTATACTTTCTATCTGCCAAAATGATAGCCCCTCATCAGTCTTGGCGGACGTGTGAGGGGCTATCTCTCTAACATTATAGCCAAATGCCCAAGCAGGCATTTTCATTATACGTTGTAGCTGTTTTTAATATACTACAAACGTTCGATTATCTGCAATGGGTTCACATCGTTTCAACGACATCGAAAGCACGCTTCAACGAAGAGGAAACCTGGTCGAGTGCATTTTTGCCTTGTTCGATCGCACCCGGCATCCAGCAGAATCCATGGATCATTGCATCATATCGAGTCGTTTCGACGGGGACATTTGCGGCTTTTAAACGCTCGGCATAAGCTTCTCCTTCATCACGCAATGGATCGAATCCGGCTGTGATGACGAATGCCGGTGGAAGCCCGCTAAGATCATCGGCTAAAAGTGGTGATGCGTACGGTTTTTTACCATCATCCTCGTCACGGAGATAATGACTCCAAAACCATTGCATCATCGCTTTTGTTAAAAAGAAGCCGTCAGCATTTTCCTCGTAGGCGTTAGTATCAAAGGCGTGATTTGTTACAGGATAAAGCAGGATTTGCTGGACAATCGCTGGTCCACCTTTGTCCCTGGCCATCATTGCGACAACGGTAGCAAGATTTCCGCCGGCACTGTCACCGCCAACTGCGATCCTGCTCGGATCGACTTGAATGGTATTTGCATCGTCTGCAACCCATTTTACGGCAGCATATGCATCTTCGATTGCCGCGGGAAATTTATGCTCCGGCGCAAGCCTGTAATCGACGGATACGACAACACAATTCGTTTGGTTCGCAATTCGGCGACAAGGGACGTCAACGGTCACTAAATCTCCGATGACCCAACCGCCGCCATGATAGTATACGAGTGCAGGGAACGGGCCCTCGCTGTCGGGTGTATAAATACGGACAGGTATTTCTCCATCGGGGCCGGGTATTGTTTTGTTCGTAACATTTTCCACTTTTTCGGGAGGCCCTGCCAAAGGGCTAAAATTTGCCGATGCTCGCGCCTCTTCCGGCGAAAGCATTTCCATAGGCGGCCCACCTAAAGCTTTTAATTGTTCCAAAACAAATTGTGCTTGCGGATCAAGATTTGCGTCTCGATTCATCGCCTTATCTCCTCCTGCTTTTGTTTTTTGAGAAGCTGATAAGAAAGTAAAGCCCTCATAGCCTTTAGAAGCAACGCGATCACAAATTTGCCGATATGGGCCAACGCCACCTGCGAACGCGAGAAACTCCCGCGGCTTTCCTTCTATATTTGCGCCCATGTACCATGAATCTGTTTTTGATAGAAGAGTCATATTCGCAATCGACTTGCATTGTTGCGCCCACATCTGTTCAGCTTCCGCGTCTGCCTCAATCGTTGCATTATGTTCTGAAAGATATGCAAGACAATCCACAATCCAGTCGACATGCTGCTCGATTGAAACGATCATGTTGCTGAGCACAGACGGACTTTGCGGACCGGTAATCATAAACATATTAGGAAAACCTGATGTTGCTATCCCCAAGTATGTCTGCGTCCCCTCGGCCCACTTCTCATTCAGTGTTACGCCGTCTTTTCCTTGAATGTTCAATTTGAGTAAAGGGCCCGTTAACGCGTCAAAACCAGTCGCGAAAACGAGAATGTCTAAATCATACTCTGAGTTCGACGTCCGCAATCCATTCGGAGTGATTTCTTCAATCGGTGCGGAGCGCAAATCAATGAGGGAAACATTCTCACGGTTATACGTTTCAAAATAGCCAGTATTAAGAATCGGCCTTTTCGTTCCGTAGTAAAAATCAGGCATGAGTTTCTTTGCCGTTTCCGGATCATGAACCGTCTCGTTTATCTTGGATCGGATAAATTGAGCCACGGTTTCATTTGCTTCCGGTGTAAAGGCTATATCACTATACGTATACAAAAACGAAAATAATCCGCCATCCTGCCAAGCTTTTTCGTAGGTCCGCTGTCGTTCTTCGGGTGAATCTTGATCGGTTGAACGGGTACGGGCGGAGGAGGGGACGCCATGCATCGATGCATACATCGCCTGTCTAATCTCGCTGAAGTTTTCTTTTGTTTTCTCAATCGTTTCTGAATCGAGCGAATGGTTATGCGCCGGGCTGCTATATTGCGGTGTGCGTTGGAAAACGGTGAGGTGACCGGCTTCTTGAGCAATGACCGGGATCGCCTGAATGCCGCTCGATCCTGTTCCGACGACACCGACCCGTTTGCCTTTGAAATCGACTTTGTCATGAGGCCATTCGCCTGTGTGGTACAGCTCCCTTTGAAAATGATCAATGCCTTTAATGTTCGGGATGTTGGAAGCAGAAAGGACACCAACAGCCGGAATAAAGTAGGTTGTCATTACTTTGCTGCCGTTTTCCAATTCGATGTCCCATTTTTGCGTCTTCTCATTATATTTCGCGGACGTCACCTCTGTTTGCAATTGAATGTCCTTGCGAAGGTCAAGTTTATCCGCCACAAAGTTAATATAGCTCAAAATTTCGTGTTGTTCCGCATACTTTGAAGACCACGTCCACTCATTCAGAAGTTCTTCGGAAAACGTATAGTTGTAATAAATGCTTTCGATGTCACAACGGGCTCCGGGGTAGCGGTTAAAATACCACGTTCCGCCAATGTCCCAGGCCGCCTCGTATACTCGAGCCGAGAAACCGGCTTCCCGCAAACGATGAAGCATATACAAACCGGAGAAACCTGCACCAATAACGATGGCATCATATTTTTTCGAGTGTTGTTTAGCAAATGACATGTCATTTGCCCCCTTTTAAGATGAATGTATACTGAGTAATGCAAACTTCCGAACATATATATATAGCTGAATGTTATGACTTTTCAATAATTAGGAGATTCGTAGACTTGTAACTGATCGTATTTTGCTAATGGAAGTCCGATAGCAAAAAAAGTAAGCGATTTTAATAATTGTAACATGTTAATCATGGACCGACAATCCTATAAATCAGCGTTTTCATGGATGATGCAATAGGGAGAGTAAGGCGACGATCGCACAAAAATTGAAGAAATATTATTTCTCGCAGGAGAAACACCCCGGGGAGGGTCTAAGAATGCCTGAAACCCTTGCGATGGTGTTTTGTTTTTTGGTGCTCTCAGCTATCATGGGGATAGTGACTTCATTACATGGAACGTAAATAGGGATTGCTGAACAACTTGCGGCTATCAGCTGAAGCCGGGATGCCGCTTCCATGGCTTCGCTTTCCGCGGACGAACGGTCAAGCCTCCTCGCGGCGCTGCGGGGTCTTGACGCGTCCGTTTTTCCGCTGGAGTCTCGCCATTGCAGCACCATCCCTCCGTACGTTGCCAGAAGTGCAAGGGTTTTTTTGCTTATAGGATGGATTTCCTTGCATCCAGCTTTAACAACACCAATGGAAAATGCTTATGTGCCAGTCTTTTTCCGTTATTCAGCAGTCCCTAAATATGAATGACCGCAAGGAGAATGACAAGATGAATCGTATTGTACAGTATGGTTTTACGATCAGCATTCTTTCTTATGCGATATTGTATCTCTTTTCTTTTTTTATGGGAAAGGGATGGATGTTGCAGCTGATGTCTACAAGCGGAATGTTGGCGTTGCTCTTTGCCCTTATCCTGCTAAAACCTAAGAATAGTCCGGTTCCTTATTTTTTAACGATCGCTTCTATACTTATTGGTTATGTTACATTAGGCAGCGAATTATGGATGCAACTATGGGAAGGTATCCGGGAAATGAGGGGGATAATCTTGCTTCTCCTAGTTATCCCGATGATTAGTTGGGTGCTCCGTGAAGAAAATTATATTGAAGCCTTAATCGGCTCTGCGAAAAACCTGTTAAAAACGGGCAAACGGTTCTACACCGGTGCCATGTTTATTACCCAATTTGTTGCCTATTTTCTTTTGTTTAGTGCGATTCCGGTACTCTTTCAATTTATTCAGGTATTGTTAGGGAACAAAAAAGACGAAGACTGGGAATATTTTAAAGGTACAGCTTTATTGCGAGGTTTTGGGCTCAGCACGATCTGGGTGATCAGTATTCCCAGCGTGGTGTTTATCATTGAAAGTACCGGTGCTTCATTAGGTTTCACATTGTTCCAAGGATTTTTTATATCCATTTGTGGGATCTTGTTGTCCCTTTTGTTTATGATCGTTCATGAAAAAAGAAGTGGATTGGATTATACAGCAGGTATTTTGCATGAGCTGCACCAAAACATGCCCGTGAATGAAACGAAGCGAAACCATTCCTTGGCACGTGAATTCGTGTTATTGTTCCTCACCCTTTTCGGTCCGGTATTAGTGATCAATCATTTTCTGGACTGGGGATTGCTGATGATTATTTCGATGTGTGTTCTTGTTTGGTCATGCTTTTATTATGTGATAAAAAAGAAATGGCTTCATTTGAGGCAACATTGTATGAATTATTTGCGAAAGGAAGTCTCTCAGAAGTCGCAGGAACTGGGGATTATGCTCTCGGCCGGTATGTTAATTAACGTTTTTATTGCCTCTGGAGGAGGAACATGGGCCGTTAACACAATTATTCATATATCGGATTCTACATTTATTCATATGTTTTGGCTTCTGCCTTTCCTTGTGATTTTTTTAGGTTTTATCGGACTTGGACCATTAACGGTCATGGTACTCGTTGGTGGTATTTTCCAAGGTGTTAACTTACCCTATCCCCCTGAATTAATTGTGCTCAGCTTGACGCTGGGAAGTGCAATTACGGTTTTTTTATCTCCGTTTATATTACCATTAATCGTTTTGAGCCAATCCAACCATTTAGCCTTGTGGAAAAACGGATTAAAGTTTAATTTGGGTTATTCGGTAGCTTTTTACGTCATGGTGCAGGTTTATTTGTTGATTATGCTCTGGCTGTGGTAAAAGTCAGCGCCTGATTAAAAAACAACCTCCTAGGGCAGGAGGTTGTTTTAGGATTTTTTTAACGTGAATACCACTCAACGATGAGGGCTTCGCTAATTTCAGACGGCAATTCCGAGCGTTCCGGCAGGCGTGTGAATGTGCCTTCCAATTTGTCTCCGTCGAAATTAATATATTCCGGTTCGAACGCCAAAGCTTCGCGTGCGTCCGCAATCACACTCATGTTGCGGGATTTTTCGCGAACACCGATGGTTTGCCCCGGTTTCAACGTATAAGACGGAATGTCTACACGGCCACCGTCCACAGTGATGTGGCCATGGTTCACGAGTTGGCGAGCACCCTGGCGTGTACGAGCAAGTCCGGCGCGGTAGACGATGTTGTCCAAGCGACTTTCCAGCAAAATCATGAAGTTTTCGCCGTGAACACCTTTCATTTTCCCGGCTTTTTCAAATGTGCGCACGTACTGACGCTCATTTAATCCATACATATAACGAAGCTTCTGCTTTTCCCGAAGCTGCAAACCGTATTCACTTAATTTTTTTCGTTGGGTTGGGCCATGCTCACCCGGTGGGTAAGGGCGTTTTGCCAATTCTTTTCCCGTTCCGCTAAGCGAAACGCCTAGACGGCGGGATTTCTTCCAGGTTGGACCTGTATAGCGAGCCATAAAAGCTCCTCCTTTATCACGTTTAATGGCGTGAAAAAGAACAACGGCAGGCAATCTTTCATAACGCTCATTTTGCTTTCACACATCTTCGCTCCGACAGCCGGGAGTTACGGGATGTACCTCGAAGGATCAGCCGCAGTCGAGGAACAAAATGGATGGGTGCACGTTATGCGTTTACCTTGCTGTCTTTTAACACAACTTATATTGTATAGCGAATGCATAGCAAAGTCAACCGGCGGTTTGCCGCGAGATTAGGAAATGTTATATTGAAAATAAAAAAGAGAGGCAGATAAAAATGAAGCAGAACGAACTAGCCGCATATGTTGATCACACCCTCCTAAAACCGGAAGCGACGAAAGTTGATATTCTTACTTTATGTGACGAAGCAAAGGAACATCACTTTGCAACCGTCTGTATCCCGCCGTATTGGGTGACGACAGCTGTACAAGCATTGGATGGAAGCGGGGTAGGTGTAACAACGGTCATTGGTTTTCCGCACGGCATGAATATATCGGGTGTGAAGGCCTATGAAACGGAGAAAGCCATTGAACAGGGCGTGTCAGACGTGGATATGGTCATCAATGTCGGCGCTCTGAAGTCAGGTGACGAAGATGGCGTTCGAGCAGACATCGAGACAGTCGTAAGCGCGAGCGGCGGCAGGGCGCTCGTAAAAGTGATTATCGAGACAAGCCGATTGACCGATGAGGAGAAGAAAACTGCCACCCGCCTTGCTTTGGAGGCAGGCGCTGATTATGTGAAAACATCGACTGGTTTTCACACCGCGGGAGCAACGCTTGCTGATATCAAATTAATGAAAGAAGTCGTAGGTGAAAACGGAAAACTTAAAGCAGCCGGCGGCGTCAAGACTGCGGATGACGCAAGAGCCTATATCGAAGCGGGCACCGACCGGATTGGGACGAGTTCGGGAATCGCGATTGTGACGGAGAATTGATAAAGTGGGCAACTCGCTAAAAGCTCTCCCTGGATTTTTAGTGTATAAATCCTGCATTCATAAAGACCGCAAATGTTCCATGTCCGCGGAGCAATGGACCGTGCCCCTGCAAGAGGGGAAACAGCTCAGTAGAAAGAGAAGATGAGTGTCAGCACACCAACAATTAATGATCCACAGGCGTAGCTTGCCATAGGATCGTTTCCGGCGTGAAAGTGAACCGTTCGCTCTCTTGAGAAGTCGATCATTGCATAAACTAACTACTGCAGAATGGCTGAACGAAGGAATCACCCTCAGCAAGGACGCTTTGGGATGATTCCCCAATAATGTGCGAAGGAAAGCCCATCGTCCTTGAAAAGAGAAAAAACTTCAATTTTGGGGACGCAGGGAGGGTTCAACTTTAAAAAGATGAATCAACGAAAGCGGGATTTCTGGAAAATAGTTAGGGATTGCTGAACAACTTGCAGTTATCAGCTGAAGCCGGGATGCCGCTTCCATGGCTTCGCTTTCCGCGGACGAACGGTCAAGCCTCTTCACGCACAACCGGCGCTGCGGGGGCTTGACGCGTCCGTTTTTCCGTTGGAGTCTCGCCATTGCAGCACCGTCCCTCCGTACGTTGCCAGAAGTGCAAAGGTTTTTTGCTTATAGGATGGTTTTCCTTGCATCCAGCTTTGACAACACCAACGAAAAATGCTTATGTGCCAGTCTTTTTCCGTTATGTATCTATTTTTTTCAATATCAACGATCCTACTTAAAAACCCACCCGGTTCTCGGGTGGGTTTTACGTTCATAACACCGTGGATGCAGGCTCTGTATCCAGCATCTCCGCAATGTTATTATTTTCGTCCATAATCGCAACCTTCGGTCGGTGATTTTGTGCGGCATCGTCTGGCATGAGGGCGTAAGATAGTATGATGATGACATCGTCCGGTTGCACAAGCCTGGCGGCCGCGCCGTTCAGACAGATGTCCCGCTTCTCGCGAGGCCCTTTAATAACGTACGTTTCAAATCGTTTGCCGTTGTTATTGTTTACGATTTGTACTTTTTCATTGTCTATCAAATCCACCGCGTCCATTAAATCTTCATCGATGGTAATGCTGCCGACATACGCAAGATTGGCCTCCGTCACACGTGCGCGATGCAGTTTTGCTTTCATCATGGTGCGAAACATTATTTCCCCTCCGTTGCAAACTGCGAGCCGTATAATCCCTCGAGTTGTTCTTCTTTCATCGTAAATGTGTTTGCCGCTTCCGGAAATGCGCGGGATTTAACATCGCTGACGTAGTTTTCAAGGCCTGCTTCGATATGCGGCGATATATTTGCATATTGCTTCACAAATTTTGGCACATGTTCGGATTCGTAGCCGATCACATCATGGTAAACGAGCACTTGACCGTCAGTTTCCGCTCCGGCGCCAATTCCGATGACCGGAATGTCCAAACGCTCGGCAACGAATGCGCCAAGCTGTTTGGGGACGCATTCAAGCACGACGGCGAAAGCACCTGCTTCTTCCAATGCATGTGCTTCCATGATAAGGTGTTCTGCTTCCGAGGAGTCTTTGCCTTGTACTTTATAGCCGCCGAGCACGCCGACGGATTGCGGCGTTAATCCCAGGTGGCCCATGACTGGAACGCCGGCTTGCACAAGTTTTTTCACGGTATCCGCCACTTCGATGCCACCTTCCAATTTCACGGCATCAGCGCCGGCTTCCTGGAGAAGGCGTCTGACATGGCCGGAGGTTTCGGGAAAATTTCCATGGTAAGAAAAGAAAGGAAGATCCGTAACGACAAATGTATCACGCGCTCCCCTTTTTGCCGCCTTCGTATGAAGGATCATGTCATCGACAGTGACCGGAATCGTGGAGTCGTAACCAAGCACAACCATACCTAAAGAATCGCCGACCAAAATTAAATCAACACCTGCACGTTCCGCGAGGCGAGCGGAAGGCGCATCATACGCCGTGAGCATGGCAATCGGCTCCCGGTCTTTCTTCATTTTTTTAAATTGAGCTGTAGTTTTCATCTTTCTTCCCTCCAGTTTCATGTGTTCCAAGAACCTGCATGAAACGGCAAAAAGCCTTCTTCCAAGGGATGAAGGCAGAAAGATAGCGCATACGAAAAAGCAATTTTATCATGCTGTCCAGGTCCTTTTAGAGATCCAAGCAGCTAAGCTTTTTGCATGTTCCCACTACACATCGGTGCCGTTCCTCACAGATACAGCCCTTGTAACCGTAGTATAGCATGAATTTGCTCGTTTTTGTCTGTTTTGTGTCAAAAAAATATGGTCAGTGTTAGGGTTCATCGATAGATCAGCCGAAATTTAGAATATATCAGCCGAATTAGCCGATTTATCAGCCAAGCAAAGATCTCCGCTCGCCCTTATCTCAACCGCGGATAAATGGCGCTACCCGCTGCACAAACTTTTCCAACAATACCCCTTCCTCTTCTGAAAAACGGCCAATGTCCGGAGAGTCAATGTCGAGCACGCCGAATAGCTCACCGTCAATTATGATCGGAACGACGACCTCTGATTGGGACTGAGCATCGCAGGCGATATGTCCGGGGAATTGATGAACATTTTTCACGACTTGTGTTTTGCCCGTTTCAGCAGCAGTGCCACACACGCCATTTCCGACTGGGATGCGAATACAGGCGGGAAGTCCTTGGAACGGCCCGAGAACGAGCTCTCCTTCTTTGAATAGATAAAATCCTACCCAATTGACGCGATCGAGAAATTGATTTAAAAGTGCGGTAATGTTGGACAAATTGGCGATTTGATCTTTTTCATCGCTCAGTAACGCTTCTCCTTGCTTGCATAATTGTTCGTATTTTTTCTCCATATTTTTGCTGTATGTTACAGGTTCAAACATGTTTCTGACCTTCTTTCTTTTGTTGAATGTCTGGAATTATTATAACATGCCGAAAACCCTTATAAGTAGTCGAAAAGTATTTACAGGAACACGCAAGAGAGAGGCGAATATAGCATAGAGAAGGTTAATATGAATGGAGGCGACGAAGATGGCAGTAAACCAAGGCACGAAAGACAAGGTCGCCGAAGCAGCAATAGACTTATTTATGACAAAAGGGTACAACGGAACTTCTGTACGTGCAATAGCCGATCGTGCAGGGGTGAATGTTGCGCTTATCTCTTATTATTTTGGCGGAAAAAAAGGGATGTTGGAACACTTGCTCAATGATTATCTTGAAGGCTATTTAAAAGAACTTGAAAAAGCATCTGAAAGCACGACAGATAGTTATCAGAGGTTACTTGCGATCATTGAATCAGCCCTCGAATTTCAGCAAGAGCACCACCGCATGGCGAGACTCGTTTTACGAGAGTTAACGCTCGATTCCATCC